>JBKQQP010000026.1:0-219648 GCA_052144335.1 Syntrophales bacterium | reverse complement strand
AAATGTTCAATCGACCAAGGAAATCGGTACAGGAACGATCACTGCGATCATTAACGATGAAGAAGTTAAGTTTACCGTTACCTATAAAGACAAAAATGTGACCACAGTTGCCATACGTGTCGGCGTTGTTGGCAATAAGCTTTCATCCCAACTCCTCAATGACAAGATAAGCGATAATCTCAAATAATGTAACGAAATCCATTTTCGGTTGAATGGGCGAACAGAATTGGAAAACAACATCACAGGAAGGACTTCTTAATCTTGACAATATTAGTAAAGTCAAGTTCTGACTTTCACATATTATCCTCATAAAAAAATAGACCAACACAGGTGGTTGGTCTATAGAAAGTTGACTGACTGTTAAAGGTTCTTGATTGTCTCTTTCACCTACTAATGCTTACTCTAAGTTATCTTTAAAGAATAATGATTACTGGTAGAAATGCGCAAGATAAAATAATGGATTTTGTTTTGATCTTTCACTTAAGCCCTGCTTTGCGCAGGGCATCGATAAAACGTTCCGGGTGGGCTGGATCTTTAAAGTAGTAAAACTTCTTTCGTTCAGCGGCCAAAGAAAAATTTGGATCTATCTTTAGCACTTCTTCAGCGTGCGCCCGTGCTTTGTCATCTTGGCCAAGCGCTATGTATGCTTCAGCCAAATCCACATGCGCCAATAAAGGGTTGAACTCACCTTTATCAGCGCGAGCAAGCAATAGCTCACCTGCTGCTAAAGCTTCATCGTGGCTTCCAGCCAAAAAGTAAGAACCAAATAGGCGCTGCAAGTACATGGCAGGATAATAAGGGCATAAGCGCATTGCGTTCTTGACCAGCGCGATCGACTCGTCGAATCTTCCATCCACCTGCATAATTCCAGCCAAGATGAAAAGTACATGAGGATCGTTGGGATTGAGCCTGACAGCCTTCTCTCCATTTTCGATGGCCTCATCAAACCGCCTCTGAAGGATATTGATCCAGCCCACTAAAGCATAGGCTTGAGCACAGGAATCATCTAAACGTATGGCCTTTTGCCCGCATTCCAATGCTGTTTTCATGGATTGGACAGGAGATTCAGTCCCACCTAAAGTAACATCCATGCCATAAGTCCAACCCATGAGCGACCATGCATTGGCAAAGTTCGGATCCAGGTCAAGGGCTTCTTGCAACCATTGGCGGGCTAAAGTATTGTCTTCTTTAGTAGACCGGAAAAAATGTTGAATACCGCGCCAAAAGCTTTCAAGCGCCTTGAGGTTGGAAGTGCCTCCGGCAATCGCACGCAAATATTCCCCTTCTGTTAGCTGTACTTGGATAGCCGTCATAACCTTCATTGCGATGTCATCCTGCAATGCAAATATGTCTCTTAGATTTCTATCGTATCTCTCCGACCATAGATGATCTCCTTTAATCGTATCGATAAGCTGGACCAAGATCCGCACCCTGTCTTCCGATTTCTGAATACTACCCTCCAGCACATATCGCACCCCCTGTTCCTTAGAAACCTTTTGAACATCAACGGCTTTGCCCTTGTAAACGAACGTAGAGTTTCTGGCAATTACAAAAAGCCTCGGGATCATCGAGAGGCTGGTGATGATTTGGTCAGTCATCCCGTCACAGAAATACTCCTGCGCAGGGTCTCCACTCATGTTCACGAATGGAAGCACCGCAATGGAAGGCCTATCCGGCAAGGGATAAGCCGTCTTCTCCCACTGCCCCGGTTTAGTTTTTTTCTCGCCTAAAACCTTCCCAACTGCCTCAGGCTCCATCAGAACTCGGTATACACGCACTGGCTCCAAAATGTTCTTAACAGCTTGCTCCCCAAGATACTTGTATCCAAGGTTCAACTTGTTTTTAACCTGGTCAAAAGCAGTTCCAGAGATACAGATGCCTCCTGCTTCAGACAGGCTCTCTAGACGGGCTGCAATGTTGAGCCCGTCCCCAAAAATTCGGTCTCCGTTCTCGATCACATCCCCAAGGTTGACACCGATGCGAAATTCCATCCTGCGGTTTTCAGGCAACTCAGCGTTCCGAGTTTTCAGTTCCTTCTGAATCTCGACCGCGCACTCAACCGCATCCACCACACTGGCAAACTCAGCCATTAGATTATCCCCTATGGCATCCACCACCCTGCCATGGTGATTCTCAATCAGGACAGCCATCACCTCTTTGTAAGCATTCAGCGTGCGAACGGTCCCCTTCTCATCCTCCCCCATTAGACGGCTGTACCCCTTTACATCTGCACTGAGAATAACAGTGAGTTTACGTTTTACTTCTTGTGTGGTCATGAAATCTTCCAAAGGTTAGTTGGGAGGTTGGGTTAAAGCCTTATGGTTTGGCAAAAGTCTACTAATTTAGACTGAAGATTTCAACAACAATAATCGTTACTGTTTGAAAGGTTGTATGGCGGGACGAAATTGAAAAATCACTGTTACAGAAAGGAGTGTTTGCTAATGCCCCCTCTGAGTCTTTACATTACCCTATCTTAGAAATGTGATGAGTACGGGCTGGCCTTGCACGTTAATCGAAATTGAAAATTTAAAGATAAGGAAGCTACTTACTAATCTTGACACTATTAGTAAAGTCAAGTTCTGACTTTCACAAATAATCGAACCAGTAGTCCTTTATTTTTTGGAAATTGGCCTGTACTTCTTTCCTTCCCACTACAATTTCTCCATGTCCGCAGAGAAGATAGTCTATATCCATTTGCGATATCCTCTTCACACTTTCCTTGAGCATGCTGCCGTTTCCTCCGGGCAGATCCGTTCGGCCGATACTCTCCCTGAAGACTAAGTCGCCCGTGAACAGTGCCTTCTTCTCAGGCCAATAGAGGCAAATGGACCCCGGGGAATGTCCTGGGGTTGCGATGACCTCAAATTTCTGCTCGCCTATGGTCAAATCGCCTTCTCTAAGGAAAAAAAGCGGTTCCGGAATCTTGAAGTATTTCCCGGCAAGCTCGCTGATAAAACGATGCTCTTCCTCATTCATGGCGAACATAGTCGCTTTGCCAAGTCCTTCTACTGCTTCCAGATGATCGGGATGACCGTGTGTGACAATAGCCAAATCGATCTGGTCTGCGGAGATGTTAAGAGCAGCAAGATTCCTGCGCACATATTCAAAGAGATGTTTATGACCAGGATCTATGAGTATTTTCAGTTCGCTGTCAATAAGGTAGGTGTTGCAGTTATTCTGAGTATTGACCGTCCATATAAAGGCATGGAGACCATCAAGTATCTTCATGAGGTAATTCTTCTATCAAGGTCGCCAGTATTAACTCAAACTTATGTAGCCTTAGAATTCAATGCTCAGATTGACCTGCGGTTCAAAAATCTTGCCGAGCGATTCAAAATTGTCCCTGTACGATGAGTTTAAGAACATGGAAGGAAGAGATTTGATCGCAGTGAGCTTGTCAACATCGCTTCCCGACGATTGGCGTATATCCACTTGCATCTGATCGAGCAAGGCCCGTGATAAAGATACGCTGACGTTATGAAACCTAAGAACATTCAGAGAACTATCAGTTTTCCTCGCCGCTGTATCACGCTGTATTGGAATATTCTCATTAGGTTGGATTAACTCATCTCGCCGCACTGATGGTATTCTATCAGTATCAACGCCGACCAAGTACGACCCGAGTTCAGTGTTTGTCTTAAATGGTTCCCAAGCGGCAATCATTCCCGAAGCGTTGCCGTCAACGGCGCTTACAGCTATCAAAAGAAATAGGCATATTAACCATGGATAGCTCGAACTACATATTTTTTTCACATCTAACACCACTGATTCAGATTACGACGGGGGAAGTCTTAGTTTCTGGTCAACATACAGCAGATCGGCTCGTCTCACCTTGTTCAGTCTTCGCAATTCACTGACGCTCGTATTACACTGCTTGGCGATTTTATCGAGCGTATCACCTTTTTTTACTCTGTATACTGATGCCTTAGCTTTCTTGCCGGCAGCCTTCTCTGTCTTCCCTACACTTGCTTCTTCATGCGGCAGTCTCAATTTTCTGCCGGCATGCAGGGACTCCTGCAGTTTCATTTTGTTCAGTTTCAATAGAACACTAATCGTAGTGTTATTCTTTTTCGCTATTTTTTCGAGTGTGTCACCCTTTTCCACCACGTAAACTCCTGTCACTGTCGAAGGCGCGGGAGGTGGAGATTCTTCACGTGTCGTTGATACTTTAACTTCCTCGTCTTTTTTCTCACCGGATATTTCTCTCTCGCGCGCTGGAATCTTCAACGTACGACCGAAGTATAAAGGGTCATCGAGTTTCATATGATTAAGTTTCAAAAGGACACCGATCGCCGTGTTATTCTTTTTCGCTATTTCATCTAGCGTGTCACCTTTCTTCACCATGTAAACTCTCTTCTCTAACGAGGGCGCGGGAGGTGGAGATTTTTCACGTGCAGCCGATACTTTGACTTCCTTATCCCCGTTCTCATCAGAGAACTCTTTTTCTGGGGTGGTAACCTTCAGCTTTCGACCGAAGTACAAGGGGGCATCAATTTTCATATTGTTCAGTTTCAAAAGGGCAGCGATTGTTGTGTCATTCCTCTTCGCTATCTTCTCGAGCGTATCACCTTTCTTCACCGTGTACAGCCTTGTCTCCGACGCAGGCGCGGGAGGTGGAGATTTTTCACGTGCGACTGATACTTTGACTTCCTCGTCCTTCTTCTCATCAGATATTTCTTTCTCTCGCGCTGGAACCTTCAAGGTGCGACCGAAGTACAAGGGGTCATCGAGCTTCATATGGTTCAGTTTCAAAAGTGCGCTTCGTTCTATATTATGCTTCCGTGCAATGATGTCAAGGGTATCACCCCTCTTGATTGTATAGTTTGTTGTTTGCGGTGCCTTGACTTTGTCTGTATCATCCGCTGCGTGGACTGATTGCTGGTCGTCGTCTTTCTTCGTTAAGACAGTTTTAGGGGTTTTAGGCGGACGCCCAGAAGTTACAGGTAAGAATTCCACCACAGAGGCTGCAATAGCCTTTGCAATGTCCGTTTGAAATCGACTGCTCCGCAGCAGCTTTTCTTCGTTCGGATTTGAGATATATGCCGTTTCCACCAGTAACGATGGAACCTCCGGCAGTTTTAGCACTATGAAGGGCGCTTCCTGGACATTTCTAAATTTCACCTGGGTTACTCTGTCCAGATGTCTAAGAACACAATTGCCAAAGGTTTTTGACGAGTTGATAGTATTTGTCTGAAACATGTTCAAGATGATGGGGTCTGACTCATCGCTATTTTCCCCATTCGGTGAACCTCCGATTATATCGGCCATATTTTCATTCCTTGCCAGCAGCTTGGCGGCTTCACTGCTAGCCCCTCTCAGCGATAGGCAATAAACCGAACTGCCCCTGGCGCCTCTCTGCCTAAAGGAATCCGCGTGGACACTAACAAATAAATCGGCACCGTATTCCCGTGCAATTTTCAGCCTCTTTTTGAACGGTACGTAGTAATCTCCGTCCCTGGTAAGAAAGGCGCGGTAGCCTTCCTTGCTGTTCAGGATATCCCTTAATTTCCTGCTGATATCCAGAACGACATTCTTCTCCTGTGTCTTCATCTTCCCGACTGCACCTGGATCGTCTCCCCCGTGCCCCGGATCGATGACAACGATCCTGTTCTTTGTGAGAGCCTTTTCCGCTTCTCTCTTCTGGCTTTCTTGTTTCTCCACGTCGGGGAATTCAATGTCAATGACTATGCGGTCGGGTTTGTCCTGAAATTTCTTTTGCTTGAATACCGTCGTTTCAACATTTTCACCAAGCGACAATTCTACTCTCATTATGCCTTGAGGGAGAGACGTAATCATTATTTTGTCGATACCTGGCTTGTTTAAAATGAGCTCATGCGGAAAATCTTCTCTTACACGTGTCTCTTTAAGATCGATAAACAATTTTTTGTCGGCCTCGTCGACAGTATAAGAGACATCGTCGCTCACATCGATGACAACCCGCGTATGATCAGGTGCAGCCCAATGCCGAATATTGAGGATATTGCATTGGGCAAATGCCGGACAGCCATACAACATCACGCCCGCCAGGATAAATAAATATGTAATTTTCTGCACACGTTTCATATTGCCAAATCTCTTAAATTCTGCGTTAATCTATCAGATTTGTCATATGACTTCAATACTCTTATAACAGCGACTCGGCCCGATCGGAGGTCTTGTCATGAACAACTGAAATGAAACAAGGACCGAAATCACTCATTCCAACAGGCCCTAGGTATGTCCATCAAGACAAAGATGCCGCAAAGAGACAGCCTCTCCAGAAATATAAAATATATTGACAATCTCTTCTCATAATGACATTTTCTCAAGCGCATATGCGGGAGCCAAACCATGAAAATTAACAACCTCTTTTCTCAAAAGAGATTTATTCTTTCCTTTGAGGTTTTCCCGCCCAAGAGGGAGGGTAATCTGGAAAGCCTGTATGTAACGATTGCGGAGCTTGGGGAATTGAAGCCCGATTTCATCTCCGTAACCTATGGAGCAGGAGGAAGCACAAGGGAGAAAACCATAGAAATCTCCTCTAAGGTCAAGAATGGATTTAATCTGGAGGTGCTGGCTCACTTAACCTGCGTACAGTCCACAAGAGATGATATAGCAGGCATTCTCGATCTGCTGAATGGCCAGAATGTTGAAAATATCCTTGCCTTGCGGGGTGACCCACCCGAAGGTATGGAGAAATTCATAAGAACAGAAGGTGGATTTGAATACGCAAACGAGCTTGTCCAATTTATTAAGACCCGTGGTGACTTCTCAGTGGCAGTGGCCGGTTATCCCGAAGGGCACATAGAGGCGCCCAGCCTTAAGGTGGATATGATTAATCTGAAAAGGAAGGTAGACGCCGGAGCAGACTTTATCATTACCCAGCTATTCTTTAATAACGATGATTTTCACAATTTCCGCGATCAGGCAATGGCACTGGGAATTCATGTCCCCATATTACCAGGAATCTTTCCCATCCTGAACTATAATCAGATCATAAGGATTGCATCTCTTGCTGGGGTCAAGATACCTCCCAAGCTTCGCGAGAAGGTGGAGAACAACAAGGACAAGCCACAAGAAGTGGAGAAGTACGGAATAGAGTACGCGATCATGCAGATCGATAATCTGATTAAGAACGAAATAGCCGGTCTCCACCTTTACTGTATGAATAAAAGCCATCCGGTCAAGAAGATATTAGCGGAGCTTTCTTTTTCACGGTAAGGAAGAAAAAATGTAGATGCTGACAGACAAGTGGGGTATAGGAACCATAGAGTTTATAACCCAGTCTCGCATGCATCGATTCTGTAATGATAATTAAAACCCCGATGACAAAACCGGGCGATTAGCTCAGTAGGATAGAGCGCTGGTCTCCGGAACCAGAGGCCCCGAGTTCAAATCTCGGATCGCCCGCTACTCTCATAAGGGTTTTGGTTAATCCAGACAAAACCCTTTATTTTCTAATGTACAACATTTGTAAAACTTTTTTTGTAGTAAAAAGATAGTCACTATTACCCTACCCCACTCTCTCCATCCGATAATTATATTCCATCTCCTGTTCATAACTCTCTCTTGATCAGATATAATTCATATGATTGTTGAAAACACACACACTCCTGTTTCTCGTGTTTTTGAGGGTGTCCAAAAAATCATTAAGTACCGGTAATCAAGATGGGGTGTAGGTTATATTATCGTCATAAAAAAATAGATCAACACTGGCGGTTGGTCTACAGAACGTTGACTGATTATTAGGTCACGGGAAATTAAACGGTTTACATTCCATCAAGACTGGAACTCTCTCGCCTTCTCCACCTCAAAACGGCTCCCGATATAGATCGGACAACGCTGATGAAGTCCCTCTACCTTGATGGACATGAGATCCTGTTTACCGTCCGTCGCCATACCACCGGCCTGTTCAATGATGAATGCCATGGGTTGAAGCTCAAACAGAAGCCGCAATTTCCCTTGGGGATTCTTCTTTTTTAGTGCAGGGTATGCAAAGATGCCTCCTCTTTTTATCAGCACCTGATTGATATCCGGCACAAACCCGCCGCTGTAACGGAGTTTGTAACCTTCCTTCTCCAGAAACTCTATGTACTTGAGGTGTTTCGTGTTCCAGTCCTTTCTCAATCCTCCCAGGCTATATATGTCTCCCCTTTCCTTTAAGGTTATGTTTTCCTCAGAAAGAACGTATTCCCCTTCTCTGTTCAATACAAATTCATGGGTTCCCTTTCCTGCAGAATAGACCATCGTAATCAACGGTCCGTACATAATGTACATGGCTGCCGCCAATGTTTTTCTCCCCTCGGCTAACATCGACTCTCTATGAATGCCTATTATCGTTCCTATGGCCAGATTGGCATCCACTAAAGAAGAACCGGCCAAAGGGTCTGCAGTGACGAAATATTTCTCTTCTCCCTTGCCGATCTGAATCACTGAATCCTGTTCTTCTGAAGCATATTCTCTGACAAACCCTGAATCCTGAAGTTGATTCTTGAGAATCTCATCGGCACTTCTATCCATAGCCAATTGCTCTTCACCGTAACGGAAAATGCGGGTGTCCCCCAAACCAGCTATTTTCCGAGTCGATTCTTGAATTTTAGCAGATATATACTTCCCGATAATGGCTATCTGCCATATCAATCTGCGCAATTCCATTTCCACACCTGATTTCCACATATGTCTGCGCAGGTCGATGGCAAATTGTGTGTAGTCCGAAATACCCTCTCCCATGGTCGTTCATCCTTATATAATATTTGTCTTTTTATAACAATTAATAATCATTTTAACAAGCGTGTTTTGATTTTTCCGAGAGGATACCCACTAAAAATAACAGTGCTATAGATGATGTCTTGTAGACCAACACTGGCGGTTGGTCTATAGAACGTTGAATGATTATTAGGAGAAATAGGACAGGGTTATATTTATTGGTGTCGTGGAGACGATAATCTCTAATTATACTTCCCCAAAGTACTTTATTCTTCCCGGTGGATATTTCCTGTCTATCCACTCTCTTGCCGCTTCAATAGCTAGTGCATGGCTCTGGAATTGACTATCATCGTGGCGAACCGTGTGAATCAGATTACCCTTCCGGTAAATCTCCGAGACATATCCCTCCCCCACTTTATGAACATCTATGCTGAATCCCCTGTGCTCGTGGATCTGCATGGTGATTTTGTCATCTCTCTTGTTTCTCAATTCAAGTTAAAAGAGATGTAGAATGTAAGGAGGAGTTCGAAAAAAACCCTTGGAGTATATGGCTGAATATCCGAAGACCCGCGCGTAATCGGTATTTCACTTTTCTAATTTATTATCTATCTGATTGAGAGGCACGTCATACCCATTGGAGTAACGTTTGGAGTCCCGCCAAGGATATCTTGTGATAACATTGAAAAGTTATTTTTCTTCGGAAATAAGTGATTCAAACGATCCAAGAGATTCCCGGACAGACACTCAAGACTCTTATCTATGGCCATCTCCGCCACTATGGGATCCACCTCCGCCACCACCAGAACGCGACCGCGACGGAATAGACGGTATCGAGTGCGAAGTAGGAGCGGATCTGTAAGCATGCGCAGATGCGTGGCCACCGCCACCGATTGGACGATGGTCACCCCCACGAAACGGCGCCACTTGGTAGCCAGGTCCCCAGCCACCGTAGACGACACCGGAGGGTTCATAGTAACCCGGTCCAATATCTTCGCCGTCGTAGTATCCCCCAGCAGGCCAGAAGCAACCGGACAACAGAATCGTCAACATCAAGATCACGAAGACGAGCGTCCCTAAGCAGCGTAAGAGTAACTTATTCACTTAGGCACCTCCTTACTTTCAGTGTCCGGCCATTCAAGCAATCCGAAGGGTGTCCCCAAAGGGTCCGCTACCACCGCGACCTTGCCGCCGTGGCGATCAATCCGCGGCTCGACCAGCACGCGACCACCGAGAGCCACGACCTTTGCAGCCATCTTGACCGCATCTTCGACGCGTACGTAATTGAGCCAGTGGGGATGAGCATTGGGACTATTCACAGGCAACGTGTTCACGCTCGCACGAGCATAGTTGTCAGACGCGAGCAAGAGATGTTGGTGGCCCCTACTAGCGGGCAACTCGAAGACTTCGTAGTCGAATAGCGTCTGGTAGAAAGCAGCATTGGTTTCCGGATCTCCCGTGATTAACGAACTCCAAATCCATTCTCCGGGTGCGACCAGAGCATCGGGTGGATCACCGCTACTGGAAGCGAGGACCGCAAAAACGGCTCCCTGCGGATCCGCGAAGATTGCTTCCCGCCCTCGGTCAGGGATGCTATGCGGCTCGAACAGCACCCTCGCGCCATTTTGCAAAGCAACCTTTTTTGCTGCGTCGACATCGCTCACGGCGAAGAAGCTCAACCACGATGGCTGTCGATGCTCTCCCGCCGGTACAGTCTTGTGAATCAGTCCTGCGACCGGACGACCGTCAAGAAATGCTTCAGCGTAATCTGTCCCACCCGCCCGAATGTCGCGAAATGTCCATCCAAACAGTCCCGCATAGAACTTTTTGGCGGCGGCGAGGTCCGGCGTCACCAATTCAACAAATATAACTTTACCAACGTGATGCTCTTGGCTGGCTGGCTCAACGATCGCTGGCAGCTGGATCGGTGCGGCCATGACCGGCACAGCACACGCAACGCCGAGAAGTACGGCTAGCAACCCTTGCCTAAGAAAATGTCTGGCTCGATCTGGCTTCGCCTTTTGCGGACTGATTTGATTTGGTGTTATTAAGTGAATCAGGTTTGAGCTGTGTTGCGGGTGCATTGTGGTCTCCACGTTGTGCTCTTTACTAGGACGTCGTCGTCCAATTATCGGGAATAAACGTCAATTCATACAAATATCTCTACCCATAGAAATAATTTATTAAGAAACTATAGCCATGTCAACCGAAATGAATTACAAATTCCCTGATTTATAAACTGATGACATCTGTTGATTTTCAGAAGAAATGTTGCGTCTACCGGGAGACTTTAGAAATCTCTCTTCCTTGGAAGAGGGAGCTATACGGCGAATAGGACAACGTTGACTTCACCTACCAGACAAATAACTTTGAAAAATTTTAACATTGTGAATTACTATTCGAAAGAGCGTAACATCTGGTTCAACTGGAGTCGGCTTTATCGGCGATCAGGTGCATCCTGTCGTCGGGTAGTCTTTTTCTTGTTTTGAGTCCTTAATCTTATGTCTTTTCAGGAATTTAATAATTTATGGGCGTCCCTTGCTCCGCATGCGTTGATCTATATTTTCCCTATGGGTACAGACTAATTCCCATATCGCCTTTTTCCTGCTGATTAGTGGACCACCTGCCAATCTCCAGAAGGTATTCGCACTACGGCAATCCGGGGAGGGTAGGTCGTTCAATATAGAGGGTTAGATACCATTTGGAATTTTGGATGCCATCATTTTTTTCCGGGATAGTCTGCGCCCATCTACGATAAATGTACCGTCACCGACGGCGTGAACAGTTCGTTTCTCTTTGCGCGAGATGTCAAAGTATGCCGCAACGGCTTCGAGAACGATAATGTTATGTTTTTTGACGATGTCGACGACTTTACACTCGATATTTGCGAGGCATTCTTTTATCAATGGCGCTTTTACTATTCTACCTTTTGCGGGAGTGAGTTTAAATTTGGTAAATTTGTCTGTATCGGCACCGGAGCATGTTCCTATTCCAACGACTTTATCAATCATATCAAACGTAGGGATTGAGATAACACACTCCTTTGTTTTCTGAAGAGCCGTAAAAGAATAATTCCATTCTCCAGTGGTTATGGCAAAGACCGGTGTGAAATCCAAAACCATTGTCCATGAAATCGTCATGATGTTGTCCTTCTTTCCGTCATTCGTTGTAACAAGGACAACGGGCCCCGATTCCATCAACGTGAAGGCTTTGCTAATTTTCAATTGTTTCATGTGTGCACTCCCTCGAGTGCTGCTTGCTGACTTTTTCTACAGGCTCAACGTAGAAATCAGCCGGAGCGTAGCGATCGGATGTATTTACTTTTCAATTTTTCAACTATTACCGGCTGTAATGTAACATAAAATAGCAATATTAGGAAAACAACATTTCAGGAACTTATCATCGGGTCATCGGTCACCGCGAGGGTGTCAGATAATCTGTGTAAACGAACTTTCCTTATTTGATCAAATAAGGACCTGCCGATTATGCCAATTACTTGTTGACTGCCGTACAGGCAGCCCTCAGGCTTTTCAAGCGATAACCTTTTCATTTTCAAGAACGCAGATTTCAGTAATAGCCCCATCAGGAGTATCGATTTCAAAATGATACTCCGCGATAAGCCCTTCTGATTTTAACTTCTCGAGGATATTTAGAAGGATACGTTGGCCTTCCGAAGGGGTGGACGCCTGTAAATCTATTTGCATTTTCGTTTTCATTGAAAGTCCTTTCTGTAGAGGTCATAACTCTACGCATCCTTCGCCAAAAAGCACCTCATGGGCATCCGATCGCCGTAGAGGATTGCGAACTGGTTTAGTGCCTTGCCCCAGTTTCTTACCGGCATTGTCCATTTTTTCTGAATGTTTTTCAATGACAAATACAACAGCTTGATGGCGGCCTCGTCGTTCGGAAATGAGGCCCGGTTTTTTATCGTCTTTTTCAGGGTATTATCCAGGGATTCAATGGCATTACAGCGAGGCCGTATCTCACAGCTCATCTTACAATATGAGCAAGAATATGATACTATCTTGACGAGAAGAGGAAATGTTCATGATCTGGGTCCGACCGTAAGCCATAAAAAGGCGATCGTCAAAAAGGTCAAGATAGATGGCAAATCTTCTTCTGTTGTGGCGAGGGAAACTAATCACAGTTTGAGCTCTGTAGATCGATATGCGCTGGATTTTGAAAGGATCAACGTTTGTCTAAAGAAGGGCTTAACCGTCGACGGAACATCCTTTGTCACTTCTCTGAATAAGAAATTGGTTTTAGAATATGTTGGTCTACTGCAGGATTTGCATAAGATTAAAAAGGAGGAGCAAGAAAAAGAGTATAATGAAACGCTTAATGATCCACCATTTTAACCTGTAGCTCTCTTGACCTAATAGATCAGGTGACCTAATTTCGAATGGTAAGCGTTATAATTTATGGATTTTTATTCTAATGCTTCGCTGGTGGATGCAGCATTTGCTTCAATCAAGAATATCTTACCCGTGTTAGAGATTCCATGGTAAACTACACCTATCGGTGAAAAAGGAGGTCGATATGCGAATCGTCATGATGGCTGTAATGCTGACGCTTTGGCTGGCTACTCCGGGTTGGGCCGATAATGACTTCAAAGAAGGAGTCAAAGAGGTCGGCCAGGGCTTCAAGAAGCTAGGCAAGGAGTTCAAGGAAGGCGGCAAGGAAATCGGTCAGGGTTTCAAGAAAACGGGACAGGGGGTGGGACAGGAGGCGAAGAAGACAGGCCGGTCCATAGGAGAGTGGTTCAGGGACACGGGAAAAAAGACAGGAGATGCCTTCAGAGAATTGGGTCGAAAGATCAGGAAGTTCTTCACCAGTAAGGAGTAATTCACTACCTTCCTTATCGTAGCTACACCAGATCCATTGACCAGAAGGCTTGCTCCATCAGTCTGCTCCTCAACGGATCTGATATCGATAAAGCGATTATGAATATCACACAAAAAGTTTCGGCCTTTAATTATGCTTCTTGATAAAGACCCCACAGCTCTTGTCTAAATTTATCATCAGTCATTGAATTTGAGAAGTCGGAATAATTCATTCTTAAGATTCTCCTTTATTGCATAATCACCGTACGATATATTTCTAGTACACTTGGCAATATTGTGAAGTAGAGAATCCGGTTTGAATCCCGAGACAGGATGATGTAAGTTAAAATTGAATTTTAAAGATAGAATGCGAAGGAATCATCCTATGCAAGGACATAACAAGAATATATTCATTTATTTAACCACTGTATTTTGTCTTCTCTTTTCCGTTAGTTCTTTTGCACAGCCCGATGCGGTCGAGCAGCCGAAGAAAAACATTAAGGAGGTTAACGAGAAGAATAAGAGCATAAACACCGGTGACCTGTGGACGATAAGAAATGTTATTATGGTTGATGAGCTAGAATCGTTGTTAAAGAAGCAAGGCGCAAAGGAAGCCTATATCTACCAGGTAGGTTTTAATAATCTTTATTCACGGGGACACATTAAAGGCGCGTTCTATGCCGGCCCTGCATCAAAAGAAGAAGGTTTGCGGAAACTGTAATCTTCCATTATAGACTTGCCCCGCGATAAGGAAATTATTCTTTATTGCGGCTGCTGCAACTGGGTTGACTGCCCCAACATCCGCCCCGCATTTGAAACTGTTAATAAGATGGGCTTTAGAAATGTAAAAGTTCTTTATCTGCCCGATAATTTCACTGTTGATTGGACAAATAAAGGGCTCCCGGTTGAGAAATAGTAGACCCTTTAACCCCTTCCTGTAAGCTTGTTTTTTCTTTATTTGCTACTTATCCAAACTTTCAATCTATAATCATTGGATTCATACACACAGATGCAACAATCAAGGTTGCGTAATAATAGCCTCATGATTATTGCCAAATTACGGCTGGTACTAATCTTCTTTTCGTATCGCAATACAGCGTGTTATCTATCACTCGTTGTGGTATTATGAATATTATCTGTCGTTGTTGGGATATTATCCATCTTTTTAGGGATATTATCGTCGATAGTCCTGTATAACAATTCAGCGTATTGCTTATCACCGAACAGGGCTACGGTGATGACGACCTTGGTGAGATTCTTATCAACATTTGAAACGTTAATCTCCATAGGATAATTTCCCTTTGTCTCCAGAGAACATCCATTCTCTGAAACAGGGTTTCGAATTACAGTTTCAAGTTTCAGCTGTTCACAGGATTGCTTTACTGCCTGACAGATAGTTTTGATATCATATGTGTAATATTTTGACGACTCACGACCCTTCCAGACAGTATAACCCTGATAGGATCCGCCTGCTACTGGAATTACCTCAGCGCTTCCTATGAATGGAATCAACACACAGGTACCGCATCCCGATAATAGGCTTGTAGCAAGAAGCAGAAAAACAACAATTTCTCTTTTTGTCATTATCCTTCCTTTCAGATGATTCTCCGCCCCTGAATGACTCTTACCAACACAATGATAATGGCAATAACCAGCAGGATATGAATAAAATTACCCATTGTATAGCCACTCATGAGACCCAGCAGCCACAGAACTATCAGTATTACAGCAATCGTCCATAGCATATGATCTCCCTCCCATATTGTTGAGGCTCATTGACGGCTGGCACCTTCCTACGACAACAGTCGACGAGCAGTCGAGTTGGTCTGGAACTCGGACCATCTATGAGCGTTCGATTCTTTACACTCTTCACAGCGTTTATCTCGGTGACGAGTCTGGTCAGCAAGTCTTCTCCGGCTCCGAGGAATCGGCATTTTGTCTTCCTGATAAGAGGATCCGTTCGATAACTGTCCGGTCAGATTTACCTGAAGATGTCACAGGGATTTCTGAAACGACGACTATGCGCTTGGGAACAGCATAAGATTCACTGACCAAGGCGATATCCCGCCTCAATCGAAGCTCATCGAGATCGGTGGCCACGAGTGCAGCCAGTTTGTTTTGAGTACCCTTTCCGCTGGGAATAGCGACTACCAATGCATCACGGACCCCCGGTATCTGTTTCAGTTTAGCCTGCACAGCGGATAGATCTACCCTCTTTCCTCCTATCTTTACGATATTGTCTGCCCTGCCTCGGAGGATGAATCGTCCATCGCCCTCATAATCGGCAAGGTCGGCTGTTGCAAAGAATCCAGCAGTGTTGCGAGGCAGCGTCGGAGAGATAAATGAAGATCTCACATGCAATCTCCCCTTCTGTATCTTCCATTCAACAGGATCAAGGGATCGCCAGGATTCGCCGTTCGTTGAACGGGATCTTGACGCAACCCCACCCGTTTCCGTTGAACCGTAAATTTCTATAATGTTGAGTCCTGTTTTACTATGAAAATATTCGGCGTCCTCTTTATCCAGCGCTCCCGCCGATGAAAAAGCCACCCTAAGATTGTGGCGCTGTAAATCATCCATCTTTAAAACTCTGTAATGCACAGGGACGCTGACGAGAATGGATGCCCTGTAATCCTGTATGGCCCGGAGAATCTCTCTCGGAAAAGAATATACGCCATCAAGAACACGCGATGAGCTGATGAAGGGAATCATTACAGAAAAGAGAAGACCATAAATATGTTGAGGGGGGACCGTTGATAGAAAGAGATCGTCGGGAGTTATACTGAATCTTCCCGCGAGATACCGTGCCTCCGCAAGTATGTTCTTGGGTGTCTTCGGCCACACTTTAGGTTTCCCCGTTGATCCGCCAGTAAACAGCGAGAGAAAAGGCTCATCAGGATCATGTAAAATATCAGGGATAATGTGGTCATAGTGCAGCATCGGGGGGGTTATGACTTTAATTCCTGGAGGAAAATCAACCGGTTGATCCGTGAGTATTAATGAAGGAGCCATGATCTCGAAGACTTCTTTGACAGCCTGCCGCGAGAAGGCATAGGGAAAAACGATATGGGGACCTTCGGCAAGTGACGCAATGATGGCAGCAGCAATAAGCGCTTTATTATCTGTGCAAAGGCAGATCAAGGTGCGGCTCCCTTTCCTCTGCGATTGAAGCTGCCGAATCCCTGCTGCAAGGCGATATACTTCTTTATAGGTGCAGCGCTCCAGGATAAATTCCCTTGTCGGGTCAGGCTGAGGGGAGAAGATGTCCCGATACAACTCAGGCGCGGTGTTGCTTTTTGTGATGATGGGATGCTTTGTCATTAATAATTCCCCTTGACTTCTTTTGCATTTTCCCATTATAGAAACAATCATTATCATACTTTGATTAGTTTGAACATCTGGAAAAAATCTAAGAGCTTTGAATAACCTTCACCTGGATATTGAGAAGCTGATCCCACACCGTGGCAGGATGAAGCTGATCGACAATGTTCTGGATATAAACACCGATACGGCCGTAACGTCATCGCTCGTCTCTGATCAATGGCCCCTCTTTAATGGTTCTTCTGTAGATCCCTTAATCCTCATCGAACTCGTAGCTCAGACCGCAGGGGTCCATATAAGCTGGAAAGAGGGAGATGACAAGGGCGTCGGCGGCACAGGATGGATTGTTGGTATTAAGAGCGCCGATTTTTTTCTGTATCGGATCCCACTTTACACGCCGCTGATAACTACTGTGAATAGTTTGTACTGCGCTGAAAATTACAATGTTCTGGAAGGAAACGTCACGTCGGGAAAGGACATTCTAGGCAGGATTCAGATACAGGTGTTCCGTTCAGAATCTGGTTGAGTATATTTCCCACCTTAGGCGTACTTTAAGCGTTGTTAAGGTATTTTGGTAAAATACCCAAGAAATGTCTATTTTAATTTCTTGATGAGCCTTTAGGAGTAATCGGCATGGAAGAAGAGCATGTTGCCATCGTGACGGGGGGCAGTCGAGGCATTGGCCGTGCCATCGCAGTTGAACTTTCTGAAGCAGGATATAGAGTCATCATCACTTACAAATCGAACGATCGGGCAGCTGATGAAACCGTGGAAATTATCCGATCTAGGGGCGGAGGTGGAGAAAAAATCCGGTTTGATGTGGCCGACTCGAAAGAAGCGATGAGGCACATGGATGAAATCATCTTGCAGTATAAAAACATTCGAGTCCTGGTCAATAATGCCGGCGTCACCGCTGATGGTCTCTTTATTATGATGTCCGAGGAGGATTGGGATAAAGTGATTCAAACGAGTCTGAAGGGCTTTTACAATGTGACCAAACCGGTCATAAAGAGAATGATTCAAAACCACAGTGGTTCTGTGGTATCTATCTCATCTGTGGCAGCCCTTATCGGGACGAGGGGGCAGGCAAATTATGCTGCTGCAAAATCAGGATTGATTGCCGCCAACCGTTCCCTGGCATCCGAAGTGGCAAGGTTTGGTGTCCGGGTCAATGTTGTTGCTCCAGGCCTAATCGATACAGAAATGATTAAGGGGGCGCCGGTAGATGATATTAAGAAGATCATTCCCATGGCAAGAATTGGAAAGCCGGAAGAAGTAGCGAGGGTCGTACGTTTCCTGTGTTCCAATGACGCCTCTTATATCACGGGCCAGGTCATTTCTGTCAATGGCGGTATGTTTTAATGAGATTCATGATGACGGAAGACAGTGCAAAAAGAGGTGTCCTCCTCGTCGGTGTACTTTTTTGCTGTGCTTTTATCCTTGGATGGGCGGATAACTGGGAGGATATTCAAAGGGAATCATCAAATATAAAATCGGTAAGCGCTCATTTCTCTCAGGAAAAACACATGCATATCCTTACAAAAGCCCTTATTTCAAAGGGACGCTTTTATTTTCGGGCACCAGATTCCGTCAGATGGGAATATATATCTCCCGTGAAGAGCGTTCTGCTTATGCGCAAGGGTGATATAAAAAAATACACGTTGGGAAGAAGAGGTTTTGTTGAGGATTCGGGAGATTCCCTTGAGTCAATGCAAACCGTACTTCAAGAGATCAGTAAGTGGAGCAGGGGTCAATTCACCGAGAATGAACATTTTTCGGCGACTTTGAAAGGGGGAAAAGTACCAAAGATTATTCTTACGCCAAAGGAAAAAGGGCTTTCAGCCATGATATCGCGTATCGTGTTAACGCTCTCGCCGGACAGACGGGGTATTATAAGCTCCGTTAAAATAATAGAAGATAAAGGTAACTATACACTTTTTGAATTTACGGATGTGCAGATTAATGGGGAAATCTCTGAAACGATATTCAGGGAAGTGGAATGAAGGCTTTGGCGTTGTATAAACGCTGTTTTCTCATATTGATGACAGCGTTTTTCATCATTTCATGCAGCCGGCTCCCCGTTATCAAACCTGTGGATACGTCGATGGCGCCGGACACTATGCGGCGATGTCACCTGCCGTTCCTCGATATTCCCTATCAGTTCATTCATACCATAGAGGTAGTCTTGCCCGACGGCAGGACTGGAACGGTTGTGGGCGTCACCGCCTTTGATCCGGCGACTAAAACAATCCAAAGTGTGATCATGACTATTGAGGGATTTGTTCTATTTGACGCCATTGATGAGAAAGAAGTGCGCGTGAATCGAGCGGTGCCACCATTTAATGCGGAATATTTTGCCGGTTACATGATGGATGATGTCCGTCTCATTTTTCTTACCCCCGATGGACGACTCTCGGATATCGGTGTATTTGAGGATGGATCAACCGTCTGCCGATATTATGTGAAACAGAATTGGGTTACCGATGTGATCGTTCATACGGATAACACATGGGAGATAAAAAGATATAGCGACAGTAATGAACTCCTGCGGAAGGTCATGACCTTTTCCCTTCAGGACAGGATTCCCGGCATCGTGGAACTGAACGCCTTCGGATTTCGGGAATACACTCTACGCTTGAATTTGATCAACGCAGAACCTTTTTCCCCTGAGACGCTGCGGTTACGTCCCGATGGTACCGCGGAGGATGATGAATAGGCTTCGAGGTGAGAGGATCAAGGAACAAGGTATACTTTGTAAAAGAATAGTATTGGGTGTAGATTTTCAAAGAGCTGAGTAATTTATTTAAAAAACAGGTTACAGATATGAAGTTCAAACTTATCTATCCAAGATGGAGAAAGCTGGAAAGGCAAACGGAATTCCACCTTCCACCCCACGGTCCCATCGTCTTCGCTGCAACATTGCCCGATGATGTTGAAGTAGATTTTATAGATGAAAATGTTGAATCCATCAACCTCGACGATTCCCCTGATTTCGTCGGTATATCAATGATGCTTACGTGTCAGGTAAAACGCGGCTGGGAAATAGCCGACAGGTATAGGCAGAAGGGTATCAAAGTCATTTTCGGCGGCATCGCGACGATGCTTCATTCCGAAGAAACTATGCAACATGCTGATGCCGTCTTTCTCGGCGAAGCGGAAGGGAGAATGGAGGGCGTATTTCGTGATTTCAGAGACGGCCGACTCCATAAGCGATATGATTACATGACCGATTTTCCCTCCGCTGAATCTATCGGAACTGCCAGACGAAGCATATTAAAAAGGAAATATTACTATTACAGGGGTGTAGAGATGGTGGATCTCGTTCATGCATCGCGGGGATGCCGCTTCGACTGCTACCCATGTTGCGTAGCCTTTCTGGGAGGGAAGAAGTTCCGCCCCCGCCCCATCGATCGGGTGACGGAGGAACTGGAGACAATAGATAACAACCGCCTATTCATCGTGGACAATTCCCTCGCCCAGGACAAGGACTGGGAGCGAGAGTTGTTTACCGCAATGATTCCCATGAAGAAAAAATGGTGCTGCCATCCTATCGAAGATGATGATGAGATCCTCGATCTGGCTGCCCAAGCAGGGGCCTGGTACGTCTATCAAGCCATTTTCGATACGTCCGACTATATCCGGGACCGCATCAGGCGCTACCATGACCATGGCATCGCCGTCGAGGGGACGATCTTATTAGGACTTGATAACCATACAGAGGACGACATCCGGCGTCTCATTGATTTTCTCACGAAAATTAATCTGGACCTCGCAGAGTTTACCGTCCTCACACCGTTTCCTCAAACTCAGGCCTTTGACGACCTGTACCAAGCAGGGCGTATCATCTCCTACGACTGGAACAATTATACAGGGGACAAGGTAGTGTTCCAGCCAAAGAATATGACACCGGAGAAGCTCCAGGATCTTTACACACACGCCTGGGATGCATTTTATAAGAGTGAACCGCAGAGCTACAAGATGTTTAAGCTCTTGCAGAAGGTGGTGGAAAAGGAGAAGGCCGACGGGACGTTCCGAGGCCGCCGACGCGAACTGATGCATAGCCGGTTCGGAAAAATGGAAGGGAGCACCGGAGATCAGTCATGAAACGAGGGACAACAGAAGAAGTGATTATTGGCGAGGGACCGGTTATACTTCCTCCCATCTTCTTGCTGCCAGTCAGGGCTGCAAGAGCCGGGGGAACCTCGATGCCCGTCCCATGCTGGCTACCCTTATCGGGCAAATTCGGTCACTTTCAGCGGCTGTCCTGGAAGACCGCGAGATGGATGCTGACATCGAACGCATTGCCACTACTATCGCCGAATCAGACCCTTTCGAGGGAAAATATGAGAACCCCTAAGTGGCATGAGATGAAACAGACTCTTGGTTTCGCGCCATGATGAAGGATTTCCGGCAGGCTCTTGTCACGGGCGTTGAGCGCCTCTCGGCCTGGTCGGATATTCTTGACCAGATCAATGTCTTTCCCATTGCCGATGGGGATACAGGACGTAACCTTGTCATAAGTTTAGCGCCACTCCGCCGGCCTGACCGGGATAAGCAGTCCCTCTCCCGTGATCTCCTTCTCTCGGCACGGGGGAATTCAGGAAACATCGCCTCCTGGTTCTTCCAATATTTCATCCATGCAAGCTCAATGGATGACCTCTTCGATGCCGTCCGGCTGGGCCGTGACCGCGCCTGGCAGGCTGTGCACGATCCCCGCCCGGGAACGATGCTGAGCTTCTTCGATGCCCTCGCGGCGGCTCTTGCCGACTTTGACGCCTCATCCAATTACGAGGAGATCGCAGTAATCCTGATGCACTTGGAGCATACTGTCCGGGATACAATTAGCCAGCAGCCGAAGCTGCAAAAAGCCGGGGTTGTGGATGCGGGCGCTCTGGGCATGTTCCTGTATTTTGAGGGATTCTTCCATGTCCTCACAGGCGGCCGGATACACCTCCGTGACGTGACAGAGACATTTCGGGATGGAATTCAAGTCTCGCCTGCCTACAGTGAAGAACTGGAGGCTGGTTATTGCGTGGATACAGTTCTCCACAGCGGGGCGGATGTGAGAAAAGCTACACAGGCTCTTGCCTCTCTTTGTGAATCCCTTATCGTAACCCAGAAGGATGCCTATCTGAAAGTCCACTTTCATACACATGACCGGAAGGATGCCCGCCGGAAGCTTATCCATCTTGGCCGGGTAATCGAGTGGGCTGAGGATGATCTGCATCAACAAACTTCTGCATTCGCCGAATCCGTCAGAGAACCCGTCATCCATATCATGACCGATGCAGCCGGTTCACTAACGAGGCGGGAGGCGAAGATATTGGGGATGAGCCTCCTGGACAGCTACATTATCATCGGGGAACGATCTCTGCCCGAGACATATTTCAGGCCGGAGGAACTCTACGGTGCCATGCGGTCGGGCACACGGGTATCGACCGCCCAGTCTTCCGTCTTTGAGCGACATCAAATCTACGCAAGTGTTATGAGTCGTCACAAGAGTGTGCTTTATTTGTGCGTCGGTTCAGCATTCACCGGGAACTACCGCGTGGTCATGGATTGGAAGCGGGAACATGATCCGGAAGACCACCTCAAGGTCATAGACACCGGCACGGCATCGGGACGTCTCGGGCTCATCGCCCTCTCTGTGGCCGATTATGCCCTCAAGGCCAATGATTCAGGAAAAGTTATAGAATTCTCCAAACAAGCCATAACGCGGGCAGAGGAATATATCTTTCTTGACTGCCTTAAATATTTGGCTGCCGGAGGTCGGCTCTCGACAACAGGCGCTTTATTCGGTGATATGATCCGAATGAAACCTATTGTGACCCCCATGGCCGAAGGTGCTCGCAGGGTTGGCTTTGTGCGTAATCGGAAAGATCAGTTGCACTTCGCCCTGGAAGCCCTGGGACGAGCCCTGCAGCCGCAGGATAAGGCTCTTATCATGCTGGAATATTCGGATAACCTTTCCTGGGTGGAAGAGGTCAGAAGTGAGGTGACAATGCGCTATCCGAGAGCACAGATTATTGTACATCCCCTGTCTCTGACTTCAGGCTCTCACATGGGACCCGGTACATGGGCGATAGCTTTTCTTCCTGACATCCAAATGCCATGACCACCTTTCCCCTTCCACGCTACTTCCGGTTTTTAACTTTGACACCGCTGTATTTGTGTTCCTCTTCGTGATCGCTTCCGGTATTATGCGGCATGGAATCACAGGCATGTCCTTGATCTTGATCGAGGAAATATCGAATACCTTCATTCGGAGGGTTCCCTTCCCTTCCCTCCCTTCCCTTGACAAATTGCTCACTTTATCTTTATACTTATAGAAAGCTTGAGGTTCATATTATCATGAAAAATCTAATAATAATATTAATGGCTTGTTCCATTTTATTCTCAACAGATGCAAACGGGAATACCGGTAGTAGGGAAGAATTTGTGCATGAACCCATATTTGGCTCGAAGATCTATCTTTACGAAGCAGGCAAACAACATACTAAGAGCGTCGTGCTGATACACGGAGTCGGGGATGAAGGCGCCAGAATATGGATGAACCTTATACCGCAGCTTGAGAAGCAATTTCATGTGGTTGCCTTCGACCTCCCGGGACTGGCCCGTTCAAGCGAGGGGAACCAACTCTATTCTCCCGCAAACTTCTCTGCCTTCGTTAACTGGATCGTTAAGAAATACACGACTGGACCAGTAATTATCATAGGACATTCACTAGGCGGAGCAATTTCACTTTATTATGCTGGCACATATCCGGAAAATCTGGAACGTCTTATTGTCGTGGATGCAGCCGGGATACTGTACCGCGCTGCATTCATTAAAAGCTTCATCAATGTAAAACCAAATAAATTTTTTGATATAATCGATACTCCGACGTCAGTCATTAATAACTTCATAATCTCAGGCCTCGATAAGATGGACAAAGACCTGACGCCGGAAAAAATAGACGAAACGCTGCGATCTAAACTTCTCATTAAAATACTGTATGGAGGAAATCCCACGAAAATTGCCAACATGACCCTGCTCCACACCGATTTCAGCGAAATCATCAATAAAATAAAAGTGCCTGTACTCGTGGTATGGGGCGAGAAAGACCCTGTAACACCGTTACGCACCGGGAGATTGCTGGAATGGATGGTCGCCGAATCAGATTTGAGAATCATGCCGGAGCTTGGACATTGCCCTATGGAAGAACGTCCAGATGACTTCAATAAGATAGTTATGGACTGGCTTTTGGTTCCGGTAAAGAGAAAGGAAATCAAAGAACCTTCATTCACAAGTGAAAAAGTATATATATGCGAAGGAAGAGACTGTGTGATATCCGGTGGTTATGATCGTATAGAAGTAAAAAACAGCAACTCTACACAGATTGTAAATGTAAGTGCAAAGCACATATACATAGAGAAGTCTATAGTATCAATTGAAAGCAGTTATATAAAATCAAAAGACATTGGAGTGAAGACGATTGATTCCGTCGTGAATTTGAGCGGATGCAGCGTTGAGTCAGATATCGCCATACTTACATCAAAAAGCAGTGTCGATCTTGCCGGTGTGAAACTTATTGGCAAGACTGCAGCCATTAAGGAAGCAGCATTGAAACCCGATGACAAATCCACTATTATTTTCTCAATCAGCAAAATTAAAAGTCCATTCAACGATGGTTACAGGCACGGCATAAATCTGTTAACCGGTAAAAATCCGAATTATTAGTTCTTATAGTAACTAATGATAGCGGATCGTATGTACTCCTTTGTCCGGGACATGGGTACACATGGCGTTGATCATCCCAGTTGACTTACCTTAATGAATGGTCTCTGACTGATAATCTCCTTTTCAACGAAGTGAGGCGTCTTGCCACCGCGATCTGTTTTCCCCGAAGATAGAAAGGCTTGTTTATGATTTATCAGCGCTTCAACTGCTAACCTATAAGTTAGGTCTTGACGGCCTGTTACCCAAATAACCTTTGAAAAGATCACAAGTACCATCTATAAGATTGGCAACGACATGTTTTTGGAGTATCGCACATGATGGGTTACCAATCCGGCTATCAGCCGAAGCTTTTCTATCCCGATATCAATCTTGAAGAACGAATCCCTGAGCATCATATTCTGCGACGGATCAGAAGCAGGATAGACTTCGATTTTATCTATCACGAAGTTAGAGACAGCTATGGAGAAAACGGCAATGTCTCAGTTCCTCCTCCCGTTCTTCTCAAGATGATACTGCTTCTCATACTCTATAACGTGCGATCCGAGCGGGAATTGATGAATACCATTCCCCTTCGTTTAGACTGGCTATGGTTCCTCGGCTATGATCTCGACAGCATTATCTCCAATCACAGCGTATTAAGCAAAGCGAGAGCCCGCTAGGGTTTTTCCGTGTTTAAGAATTTCTTCGAGCGCATCGTTTGGCAGTGTGTCGAAGCCGGTTTGGCAGATGGCACAAAGCTTTTCATGGATTCGAGTCTTATTCAGGCCTATGCATCCAATAATTCCGTCATAAAAAGGGAGACCTTAAAGCCCTATCTCGTCCAAGGCTTTCATGAGCTTGAAAGGCGATTGGAAGAAAAGGATCCCTCATCTGAAGATGACCATGAGCCAAAATCAGGCAGCGCCAATCTCTGCCATGTCTCCACCACCGATCCTGACGCATCCGTAACACGCCAGGGTTCGGGAGGATCGAAGCTCCAATACAAAGCGCACAGAAGCGTAGATAGACAATCAGAAATCATCACCGCAACAGAAGTGACACCGGGCGAGATCAATGAAGCCCATCTTTTATTGCCTCTCCTGGAAATGCACCGGAAGAATACGAAGAAGCCGGCCAACACGGTTGCGGCGGATACGAAATACGGGACCGTTGAGAATTATCTCACTTGCTGCGATCTGGGTATAAATGCCCACATCCCCGACCTTAACGGCAGCCAGCAAGAAAAAGATAACCGCAGCGGCATCTTCACCGAGGAGGCTTTCCGGTATTATCCGAAAACCGATAGTTACCTGTGTCCTGCCGGTCATTATTTAAAGAAAAGAAATTACAACCCCCAAAGAGATGCGTTTGAGTATAAATGCGCGGCCAAGGTTTGCCTTGCCCGCCATCTTGTCAGCCAGTGCACGACTTCAAAATACGGCAGGTCACTCAAGAGACATCGCCCTCAGGAAGAGTTGGACAGGATGCGAAACGCTGCGCAATCATCCATAGCCAAAAATGATATACACACCCGGCAGCATCTCATGGAACGTTCGTTTGCCCGCGCAACACGATACAGCTTCAAGCGAGCGCGTTGGCGAAGACTCTGGAGCGTCCGTATCCAAGAATACCTCATATCTGCCATACAAAATATCTTGACACTTCTGTCCTACGGGAAAGAGCGGCGTATTGCAAAGACATTCGCATTACCCTTAACAAAGAAGCTTTCTTTCAGCCGCCATGCATTGTTTTTGAATATTCGCGAAGCCTTTTATAAATTATGCACAGCACCTTTTCCCTCTGTGCAAAGATATCTTTATCTTGCTCTATGCAGATCGTAAAAAATGGCTTTCGGCAACAAGCCATTGAGACCTTGGCGAGTCCCTAGGCGATTTTGTTTCTCGCCTCACCTTCGCTTGCGAGCCTCAGTCGTGCAGCATATCCCTGTATTACAAATTCTTTCCAGACAGTTGCTCCGTTTTTCCTTTCAGGATTAGGTCTGGATACAAGCGTCCCAGGCGTATTCGGAAGCTCCATAGATGTGATCTTCATTCATCGGAAGCTGATCCCTTTTTTCTCAGAGATCTGAGGGTCGTGAATGCCAACCAATCTATTTTTGATCCCTATGGGGTAGACCTCAGCCATGAGCGTGACTCCATTATACGCCCTGATGACCATGAATTTCATTTCTAGGGAGGCATCATGGAAAGCCTACAATTATCACCAATGCGATCATCGCAGGGCAGAAATGAATCTAAGACTCATTGGCTTTTTATTTTGCTCAAGAGTCGCATATTTAAGGGAGTAAAATCCGTTCAACGTATTATCATCTAATGCTTTTAGTTCTGCAAAATAATGTACACCGTCAGTGTGATACAGTAGTAGAGATACGCTGTTCCCACTGACAACGCCTTTTACAGGATAATCGCCAAGCATTCCAGTGATATTCTTCCCGTCTTGTTTGAATATTGCTATACCCCATTCGGGAGAACTCCACACACCTGAAATATTTATTTCAGGTCTATCGTTCCTCGAATCCAGCCATTTTTGGCCTTCAATCATGGGCACTGCGCAAGACGCAAGGAAGAGACCAAAACATATGACTAGTATCATTCTAAAATAATCATTTCTCAAATTCATACAACACCTCCAATTTGATAAGAATGTCCTTTTTTGCTAATCACGTATATGAACTGTAAAGACCTGTTGAGCGACATGTAATGTTTCAACATCGGCA
This sequence comes from Syntrophales bacterium, assembly GCA_052144335.1. GTDB lineage: Bacteria > Desulfobacterota > Syntrophia > Syntrophales > UBA2185 > Fen-1135. The sequence continues at coordinate 192,387 of JBKQQP010000026.1, read as the reverse complement.
AGAAATCAAGACCCTCCAAGGGGCGTCAATACCCGCTTGGAGGCATCGTATTGGCACGTTCCGGTAATACGTTCTCATATGGCACTCCAGATGATATAGTTTATGCTATGAGGTTAGTCAGAACTTGAAGCCTTGGATAGAAACCTCGCCCAATTCATGCTGTGTAGCGCTCATCATAAAATGATTCTACGCAACTTTCCGACCACAGGGTACGAGAGAGCGTCAGTTTTCAAATCAGTTAATTGATAAGAACTCCCTTTTTACTTTATAATTATAACAGAATTTTTTCTTCCACGTCAAGTCAATTTTCTCACAAAATATGGAAGGTACCGCTGTCGATTTCAAAAAGTATGACTGTACGAGTTTCTTAATGGTCAATAAAGGCGTGCGTTGAAATATTTTGCTGGTGTTACCAGATGCAGTGGACATTTTCAGGCATAATCCGGGCGCACCTTTCAACATCATCCTGTTCTCATTTCAGGATTAAATCTGGATATAAGTGTCCCAGGAGTATTCGTGGTCTCGATAAAGATGATCGTCATTATCATACAGCCACTTTAAAAAGGGGAAGGCATATCTCCTAGGTTGTGATAGAAGACTTCATTTCATGTTTGTTAAGAATTGTGGATATAATATCCTTGAATGCGTTCGGGGTGGTACTATAAGCTTTCCCGTATCCTGCGCCTGAATGTCTTTCTTTTCTCACTTACTTTTCTCAATCATGGATATGATATTCCTTTTATGATTATAGAATATCAACAGGGATGTTGCCAAAACACCGGAAACAGCAATAACCTCATGACTGTATGTGTAAATGATTCCTGTGGCAATTGCGATGATCATGAAAAAGGAAGCTATGAAGGGAATCCGGCAAATGCGGAACACAATTACCCAAATAATGCAAGAGAGTATGGAAGAGACGGGAGACATAGCCGCGGTAAAGCCGATATAACTCGCCACACCTTTCCCTCCTTGGAACCCATGAAAGCAGGGATAGGTGTTGCCAACAACCAGGGCTAATCCGACCCACGGCACGAGTGGTTTATCAAGTAAATAGAGAGCGGCGGTGCCGATTGCCAGCGCCCTGCCTAAGTCAAGTGAAAGTACGACGCCGGCCCAGAATATACCGGCCTGTCGATAGACATTCGTAACTCCGGCATTCCTGCTAAAGTGATATCTTGGATCATCCTTTCCCAATATCCTGAAGAGCAGGATGGAAAAATTAACTGAACCTGCGAAATAGGCTAATGTGAGCAGAAGCGCCACTATCATTGTAAAATTTCTCCCTGTGGTCGATATGAAATAGTGGTAGGGACGAAAAGTATTTCCTGTGAGCTTTAAACTGAAATCCCCTCACCCTTTTCAAAGGGGGACTTGGGAATGCTCTTCGATCTGCAAAAACTTATCGAATGAAGCTGAACGAATACAACTAACATGGGCATCAGAGCAGTAAGCCTGTACGGAACCGGCCAGCGGTGAAGAATCTTAGCAGCGGGAAGAATGACTCTTCCTTCAAAATGACGATCTTTGAGATAAGGATCAACGGGGATTATAAGGGGTAGACGGATATGTTGCCTTACCAGGAAATGGTCTTCCATGGTTTAATCTCCTCTGAACCTCTCCAGATCGTAGGAGCGATTCATCATTTCCAATCGACGGACATATCTTCGATACTTTTCTTCCCAGCCGATCTTGCGGGGCTGCCTTTCTATGAAAAATTTCATGACAGGCTTCACCATATACATCCAGAAGGGCGTCCATACCTTGCCTTGTTTACATGGAAAGACCTATGGTTTCCACCACCTCAATGCGGTTTGCTGGTAACGCCAGAAGGCATACTGTAACTGATCAGATTCCAGATGCCGGGTTTTCACATTTGCCCAGAAGCCGCTATACCTTTCATAGCGATCGTGATTTGTGACCAGGTTTTCACTGATCAAATATTCTCTGAGCTTGGTTTTTGGATAAGGCGTCAACATCTGGCAGATGGTATGTCTCTCAGTTTGTCTCCACCCCCAGGGCATTTACCAACCCGAGGAACACCTCTTCCCCTTCCCCCGTAATGATGAAGTCCATCCCATTCGATTCGGGAGATGCAGCCATTTCTCTGCTCATCAATGTGGCATGATGGCCACCGATAGCGATCTTAACATGGGGAAGAATGCTTTTAATGAGACCCATCACCGCCACACTGGTTGGATACTGCCACGTCATGGCAGAAAGGCCAATTAGGTCTGGATTGATTTTTTTCAAGCTTTTCGTCAGATAGGTTGAGATGCCGCCGCGTTTTCGCACCAGGTCAATGAGATAGACCTCATGCCCCTCATCGATATTTCCACCGATACAGGCGATGCCGTGATTGGGCATATAGAGCGCCATTTCATGGATAACAATAGGGATAACATCCGGCATTGATATAAGGACAATTTTCATAAATCCGTTTTTCTTTCCATGAGCCTCCGCACCTCCGCCATAAGAGCGGATATGGAAAAGTCATCGCTTTCATAATCCGGTTTAAGGTTTCCGGCCAGTTCTATCGCGATTACATTTTCGGTACAGGTATCAAATAAAAACTTACCAGGAGAAAAGAGTTTATGGGTATTCTTGATTAATACCACCTGAATCGGCGCATGACAAAGCCTCGCAATCTTGAATGCGCCTTTATCAAATTGGCCTATCCGGCCGTTGCGGCTTCTCGTCCCCTCGGGAAATATAAACAGATTCCCCCCTGATGACAGATAATCTTTCATGTTTTTTATCTGGTCAATCATGTTTTCCGTAAACAGGCCTTCCGTCGTGGAAGGAATATAGCCGGATGTTTTCAAAATCCAGCCAAAAACGGGAAGTCTGAAGTAGTCGCTTTTGACGATGGTCTTTTGTTTTTCAAACAGAGACACGAAGAGAATGGGGTCAAGGAAAGAAAGATGGTTGGCAATGATAATAGAGGAGCGAATACTAGAGACCTCTTCCGATATGTGCCATTTCACTCTGGGAACGATGGTTCGCAAAAGAGAGAAAAAGAGACGGTGGAGCTGGTAATTAAATTTTTGAAAGGCCTCTTCACGTCTGGCCGAAAAAAAGAAGGCAGAAAGATAGAATGGAGAAAAGAACACGAGGTATCCAATAATGTAGTATGTCCAGAGGGTGACTGTAACGGTGAAATCCTTAACCGGTTTTAACAATGCAGAAAACATGGCTCACATTTTATCAATTGTCATGGCGAGACCCGAAAGGGGTTTTTGCCGAGATGAATTTATTAAGATAAAGCTCTCAAGGCATTTTTTTTATAACTAGACTGGTGTTCACACCGCCGAATGCAAAATTCTGGATGGTTGCGATCCGGACAGGATATTCCCGGAGCTTCACGATGTGATTGATCATGGCGCACCTTTCATCGATCTCATTCAGGTTCAGAGTCGGTGCTATAAATCCTTCCTCCATCAGATATACCGCAATGACGGTTTCAATAGCGCCGCACGAACCCATTGTGTGCCCCATATAACCTTTCAACCCGACAACGCGGGGCAGATTCCCGTAGACGTCGTAAATAGCCTGCGATTCAATCACATCGCCCATTTTGGTTCCCGTAGCGTGGGCACTGATGAGATCCACCTCATCTGCATTGATTTTTGCATCCTTCAGGCCTATCCGGATGGTTTCTCTGATGCCGCTCAGATTCGGCAGGATCAGGTCTCCGCCGTTGTTGTTGCAGGCGAATCCTATGACCTCGGCGAGTATCGGGGCGCCCCTTTTCCGTGCATACCCATATTCCTCCAGCATGACGGCCCCTGCTCCCTCTCCCACGACCAGTCCGTCCCTCTTCACATCAAAGGGACGGGGTGTAAGATGGGGTGTATCATTGAAAGCCGTCGAACAGGCGAGCAGATTATCGAACACGGCGACGGTGGTCGTATCGTATTCGTCAGCACCGCCGCAGAGCATGGCGTCCTGCATCCCGTACTTGATCGCTTCATAACCGTAACCTATGGATTGGCTGCTCGTCGTGCACGCCGTGGATGATGAAATGACGCGGCCTGTAATACCGAACATTTTGGTAATATTAACGGCCGTGGTGTGGACCATGGATTTCAGATAATCGACGGCGCCTATGGTGGAAAATTCGGTTCGTGATGCGCCGAAAAAAGTCCTGTAGATATCCCGCTGAACAGTAGGGCTTCCGTGGGTCGAACCAAAGGCAACCCCCAATCTACCGGATGTGACAAAGGCCTGATCCAGTCCGGCGTTTTCAAGCACTTCCTTTGCCACCTGGCAGGCGTAATAGGCAACAGGACCCATGGTTTTCCGGTGTTGACGCTTGAAATCATAGACGATGGGGTAGTCAACGGTTCCAAACACCTTGGAGTGGATGTACTGAGAGAGAAGGCCGTCCTCCCGCAATGCCTTTACCCCGGAAATTCCGTGAACGAGATTGTGAAGAATCTCCTCTTTGGTGCGGCCAATGGGGGTGATTGATGAACACGCTGTAATGACGACCCTTCTTTCCATAAGGCTCCCGTTTATGTTCAGCTAGCCTCACCACTTGGTAGTAACGGTCTTGTCCTGGCCAGCGACTCTATATAATCACAGATCTGATTGATAGTCCGGATATCCATGGCCTGTTTCTTTTCCTCCTGGGTCAATTCGTAACCGAGTATTTTTTCGATCTTGAGGAGCAACTCGATGGCATCTATACTGTCAAACGCGTGCTTTTCTCTCAGGTTATCATCCAGTCCCGGATTTTCAATCTCAAATTCCTCTCGGAAGAAGATGAGTACTTGCGTTATGATTTCATCGCGTATCATATGTGTTCTTGAATATTCCTAAAAGTCTTTTCTGCTGTTTCCTGACCGGTCACTGCGGGAATGTTTCCCACAGATGAACCGTCTTCGGATCAACGGCTACAGGCTTCCCCGATGAATTAAGCGCACAATGCCTGGTAAATCCTTTGCAGATGATTCCCCCGGTTTCAGGATGGGTGATCACGTAATCAAAACGAAGCTTCACCCGTGCAAGCTCCACCGGACGGGTATACACCAACATGAGATCGTCATAAAAGAGCGGTTCATGGAAACATATACCCAGTTCTATAATGGGGTATAAGTAGCCGCTCTCTTCTATTTCCCGGTAAGGATATGCCGCATGCCGCATCAGCGAGGTGCGGCCGAACTCAAAGTAACGGAGATAGTTTGCGTGATATACCACCGACGAACGGTCCGTATCGGCGTAAAGCGTCCGCATCTCGCAGCGGTGCCAGACAAGGCAAGTTTCTTGATCACGGACATAGCAGTCATCAAGCCCGGCTGCTTCCGGTCTGAATGGTTTCGGTTTCATCCTACACTCCTCTGAATATAACGCAGCAGTTTGTACCTCCAAAACCGAAGGCATTTGACAGGGCAATCTCATGCCGCTGCCTCCGTGCCTTGTTCGGAACAAAGTCCAAGCCGCCAAACTGCGGATCCGGGACATAATTTATTGTAGGGAGGAGCACGCCCCTTTGCATTCCTTCGATGGTGAGCGCATTTTCTATGGCGGCGGTGGCACCCAGGGAATGGCCTATCTGGGATTTGTTGGATGATATGGGAATATGTTTCAATCTGTCTCCGAAAACGGTCTGCAGACATTCTACTTCCATGCTGTCTCCGGTTGTCGTTGATGTTCCGTGGGCATTTATATACCCCACATCATTCGGCATGAGTCCCGCATCTTCAATGGTTTCCGAGATCGCCCGTATGGCAGTAGACTTGTTCGGCCTCGTAAAATGATAGGCATCTGACGTCCAACCTATACCCATGACCTCAGCCTTTGCCTTGAGTCCGTAACTCGAGAGGGTCTCATCCGCAGCCAGAACAACAACGCCTCCCCCTTCAGAAACTACAAAACCTCTTCGATCGATGCTGAAAGGCCGCGACGCCTGTCCTGCATCGTCATAAGCTCGATCACTGCGATGCATCTTTACTGTGGCATTCATATTGGCAAAGCCATGGATAATCTCCGGTATAATAGGCATCTCTACGCCGCCGGCGAGAACAAAGTCACAGTCCCCGTCCCTTATCATCCTTGACCCGATGGCAATGGCATGATTCCCCGTGGCACATGCCCCCTGGGGAGAGAATATCGGACCGGTAAAGCCCAAAAGCATCCCAGCCTTGCCCGACGGCATATTAGCACAGAGATTGGGAAGGAGGTAAGGACTCACTTTCAACGGTCCTTTTTCCCTCAAATTTTCCATGGCGACGCGGAATGAGTCCATTCCGTTTATGGCAGAGCCGATAAGGCAGGCTGTTCTCGGCCCTGTTTCTTTGTTCATTTCTAGCCCCGAATTTTCCAGGGCTTCTTTACAGACTGCCATGGTAAGAATGACAAAGGCTGCGTTCCAGTTGTAAACTTCCTTTTCACTCGAAAAATCGTAAGTCGTGGGATCCCAATCCGGTATCTCTCCCACAACATTGCTGATGGATTCCACGTGACATCGGGTAACCTTGCGGAAACCAGCCTCGCCCCTAACCGCCCGTTCCCAGGTCTTCTTAAAAGTTTTTCCCAGCGGCGTCGCAGCACCATAACCAATGACAAAAACTCTTCTGTTCTTTGGTGCTTTCATATTTTTACATTCTGATGTTTGCAGTGCTCATCCAATTCTGCGAAGGACAATGCATGAATTAGAGCCACCGAATCCAAATGCATTTTTTAACACATGCTCCTGAGCCACTCGTCTTGCCCCTTCCGGTACGCAATCGATAGCTAAATCAGGATCAGGTATATAATTAATCGTAGGGAGGACCGTATCATGAATCATCCCTTCCATTGCAAGGATTATCTCAATGGCGGAGGACGCCCCCATTGCATGACCTGTCTGGGACTTGTTTGCCGATACCGGCGGCATGTCCTCGCCGAAAATGTCCCTCAATGCATCCCCTTCTACCTTATCTCCGATCTTCGTCGATGTCCCGTGGGCATTGACTGCATCAATATCTGCCGGCTTTAAGCCGGAATGAGCAATGCTCCCCGCGATGCACCTCCTTACCGTCTCCAGGTTCGGGGCAACAAAATGATGGGCGTCTGATGTCATACCCCATCCCGCCATTTCAATTTGGGGTATTAACCCGTGGGCCTTCGCGTAATCCTTACTTGCGAGGATAATACAGCCGGCACCCTCGGACACGACGAAGCCTCTTCTGTTGATGGAGAAGGGACGGCTTGCCTTCTCCGGAGGTTCTTCTGGTTGCCCGTCTTTCGGCCTGTATGCACCGTTCATCGTGAAAAAACCGCCCACTATAGTCTCAACAAGAGGGAAATCAACGGCGCCGCAGATGACAACATCTGCCATACCTTGTTCTATTAACATAGCCCCGATGATCATGGAGGTAGAACCCGTAGCACATGCGGTAATGGTCGAGGTTATTGGTCCTGTCGCCCCGGTCATGATGGAAATTTTTCCTCCTACCATATTGATGCAGGAGTTCGCATTGGTAAACGGATGGGGGAGTTTACCTCCGGAAACCCACATCCTGTCCGCTCGGATCACGGCATCGAGACCGCCGACGGCGGTACTGAAGGTTATGGCTACTCTGGGAGCGATGTCATCCTTTATTTCGATACTGCTTTTTGCGAGCGCTCGGTGGACTACCAGCATCGCATGGCTGAAAACGGGTGATGTCCACAGTGCCATATCGCGGGATTTTAAGAAAGGATAGGCGTTAGTGTCGATATCCTCAACCTGACCGGCGATTCTCACGGGGAACCCGTGGCGGATCGGGAAGCGCGTCAACGCACCAATACCGCTTGCGCCGCTCAACGCACGATCCCACTGGGCTTTCATATCGATACCTAGAGGTGATACTGCGTCATAACCCAGTATAACAGGTCGAATTCTTTCCATCCTTGTCTGCTTGGTTTCGGGTAGAGGGGGAGTACGTGACGCTACCATGGTATGAACCGGTAAAGTTTGGCGAACATTTCATACACTTCAATCCAGTTCTGGAGATCCTTCGTTGAATTTAGATGTTCTCTCTTATTGACCATAACCCAGCTCATATGCGCAGCGCCATCCTTGCACGTCGAACAATCCCTTGTGGCAGAAGTGCAGCATCGGTGCATAGTTTGAAGATCGGAAGCCCATCGGATAAACCGGATGAGCCTTCTTGGCTTGGGATTTCTGTTATCCAGCGGTTCAGTAACAGATGGGCATTCTGTCCATCCAAATGTCCGGTTCATCATCCTCCCCGTGGTGATGATCTCATGATAATACTTGCAGGAAATAACGGTGCTCGGGTATTGTTCAAGCATATCGTCCATCTCGGCCCGAACGTCTTTCAGCTTCCCTTCCGTCCAGAAAAAGCCATCGACATTTTCATCATTTGACAGCAACTGCAAATGGACCTTCAGACCAACGTCGGCAATCTTGCCGATTACGTGCTCTATCCGTCCAACTTGCTTTGGCGTAATCGTATAGAGATAATAGGTATTAGGATCTCCCTTATAGTTTTTGCTGGATACGGCAAACGTGTCTTTCCCCCTGAGTAATTTTTCGTCTTCCTCATTACCCCATAGCGAGATGCCCACCATCATATCGGGAAAACGTTCTCTGGGAATCTTTATCAGACCATTTGTCGCGCAATAGGTTGGCAGTAGATTGCAAAAGGCCTCGACCCGGTCAAGGTAAAGAGTCGGTTCTCCGCCGATCAATATGGCGAGATTGACACCCCGCTCCTTTTCCTTTTGAACAAACAGCGACCATTTTCCCACATCCGTTTCCTCATGGGCGGCTTGATGTTCGTTAGAAGAAAAAAAGAAACAGCCCATGCAGCGCAAATTGCACTGATTAGTCACATCATAGATGGAACTGCGAATATTTAGACTGGATATCTTTCTGTAACGCTCATGCCATGCTTCATCCAGTAAGGAGCTGACTGTTTTCATAGACACCCATTTAGGTACATGTTAATCGACTAAAGAAATGGAAAATTGGGACGTCCATCATCTCTTCTTTCATGGTGGCGCAATCATCTGGCGGCAGAGGTTGTCGCCCTTTTCATAACCCACAACCCAAACGGCAAGGTATGTATCCACATAGTCAAGCCATGATTTGAACGTGTCCGGGTCAGTAACATGACGATACAGACGTGCCGTAACAACGGCACTGCCGGCTGCATAATGCCTGCATTCTTCACAATCTGTGTCGGGAACACAGCAGGCCACGTTCCGGTCCCAAGATAGATCCGCCCGATATTGCCTGAAGGATCGTCCCAGACCGATATCTGTCGATGGATTCCTTCTCGGATAAGAGCATCCATAGAGCTCGTGCAGACCATATTTATGGGTATGCGCTACCACACTGTAGGGGGAAAAAAGTACATATCCCGTATATCGGGAAAGAATGTCCACCATGACATTCCGTATTCGTTCAAGGGAATCATTGTTATGTCGTAACGGCCCAGCATAGCCAACAGGAGATGAAAAAACATTAAAGGTAATCCTGCAATCATGTGCGGCAATTATATCCATCACTTCATAGACTTCATTTATATTATCTCGCGTAAAGGTATATACAAAGATAGCCCTGGGGTCCCCCCTGTAATTGTCGATTTGTTTCGACAACAGATTCTTTGCCCCTCTTACACGCAGGCTCGTTTCATCGTTTCCCCAGACGGAGACATGAATCTTGTAGCCGACTGATGTGGGGATGAGTTTAAAGCCATTCGTGGCAATACACCCCAGCGGCATTTCTTCGTAGCAGACCCCCAGAAGCTGCGGGACCATAGACGGCTCTGCACCGGCCAGAACTACATAGTTGATTCCCCTCGCCTTTTCCTCTTTCATCAGTTTCCGCCATGCCGCTGGGTCCTCGTTTCCTTGTGCGAACTGCTTTTCCCCTTCGTAATAATAACAACCGTCGCATCGTATGTTGCAGCGGTTCGTCATATCGTAAGTAGATTCGCGCAGGAAAAAAAACTTCCTCACCCTTTCCCAGCGCCGGCGTACCACAGGCTCGGCTAGCAGCTCGGAAAATTTCCACTTTTTTGTCTCTTTATCGCATTGAAGAATTGTTATGTTGTCCGTAGTATTCATGAATCTTTCAAGAAGAGGGTTATCTGGTTCATGTTGCCTGTTTCTTCTCTATATAATCCGCTATCATGCGAATGTTTCTGAGTTTAGGATAATCGTCTTCATCGATGATGATACAGTATTCGTCCTGAAGCACAAGGGCTATGGTGGCAAGATCCATGCTGTCAACGCCAAGTTCATTCACGAGATCAAGATCGGGATCGAATGTTTCCGGCGTAATCTCTTTCAGCTTCAGTTCGTCAATGATAATTTTGGCAACGCGAAATATCAGTGCTTTTTTATTCATGCTCATGAGCATTCACAATCCTCACTGCGTAAATGAATTACCCCGCCTCAAGCGGTGGGGAATGAAATCCATGGAGATTCAACCATGGTTTGTATTTTCCTTTTGTAGCAACTCAGCCATAATGATGCCTGTGCATGCCGTTTTGCCCTCTACCGCGACATTAAAATGATAGGAAAGTCTGCCGTCCTCATAGGACGAAGACAGGGAGATTTTCAACAACTCGTCCGGTCTCACCGGTAGCCTGAATCTGACCCTCCTGATACCGACTATCCGTATTTTATGCCCATTTTCGGATTCATGATGCGTGATGGCATCTGTCACCATGGACAAGATGGCAATGCCGGGCAGAATCGGGACATCCGGAAAATGCCCTGAAAACCACGGTGATCCGGTTTCCGCGCGAGCTTCTGCAAGAATCTCACTGCCTGACGTCTCCCCCTTATACGATATGCTGTGCCATGCCCCATCCATGATGATTTGCCGTATATATAAGCGATTTCACCTATCATTTATCCGTAATTATGTCAAAAATATTTTTGATCTCCACAAGTTCAGGATTGCTTTGAAATTTTGAATCTAAACTTATTGGAGCGAAGCGATGTCGCAATCTTGTCACGTATCGATGGTCTATAAGATGTCTCCCCTCGATAGAAATGACAATACAGCATAATCTCGTAATGTGATCAAAGCCATCATCAATTACTTTTAATCCGCACCATAACCGGTCTTCCCATAAGCTCGGAAAGAGGAACTATTTCCAATCCTTTCTTTTTCAAACCGGAAAGGATCGTATCAATCTCCCGTAAAAAGTATTCCGTATCCGTCACCACTCTTGGTTTGATATCGTGAAGAAGGACGATGTCATCTGAATTCACCTTACTCAGTATTTTTCTAGACAATCCTTTGATATATCTGTTCCCGCCGTCAAAAGCCCGACAGCTGAAAGTAACGCAGTAAAGCCCATGTTGAAGCAGAACTTTGGCCAGCCTTGGGTTGGTGATACCTACGGGCGGCCGAAAAGCGGCAGGGGAAATACCGAAACGTCTCAACAAGACTTGCGTTGATTCGATTTCCCGATACAGCCTTTCTGAACAGCGCAACATCAAGAGCGGGTCGTGGCTATATGAATGATTGCCGATGTCATGACCATGTGCAAGTATCTCTGAAATGAGGTCGCCGTATTTGGCGGCCTTTTCCCCGGTAACGAAAAAAGCGGCCTTTGCGGAGTGCCGGTCCAGCAGTAGCAAAAGTGGACGGGTCATCTCGGGATCGGGGCCGTCATCAAATGTTAGAGACACCGCAGGTTTTCCTGTCTTCCCCCGGCTGTTGACTGGCAAAAAGAAACCACTGGAGGGGAAAAAGGGGGCCGCCAAACAGCATAAAACAAATACAGAAAGGGGAATAATGGCTAAGCGAACAAAGAAGAAGGACAGCATTGCCGCAAGTGCAATAGCGACAAATCCGGTCATAGCAGCCGGAGATATATATCCCGCTCCTTTTACGTCATGCTTCATTGGATCAATCGCTCCCATAGGGGTCCGACATTGCCCCGTTCATGCAGCCTCGCAATACTCCTGAACATCTGTTGAGACCCGGACCCAACAACCCAGTTCCTCCGACTGCGGGCATGATCCATTACAATTTCCATAACCTTCTCCCGACTCAAGGCCGGCGACCAGTAAAACTTCGGTTCGAGTGCATTCCAGTTAGGTTCTATTTGCCCTTCCTCAAGGGCCAGATCATACAGGGCAGTGTTGGGATAAATTCTGATTCCGCTGAAAACGAAAAAAGCGGCTTTTTCCAGCTTATTGGCATTGGCCAGAGTCTCTTTCAACGTATCCTTATTTTCTCCCGGCCCACCTAGCATGAGATAATGAGCCACGTGTAGACCGGCAGCGAGAGCCGCTCTGTGTGAAGAAAAGACATCATCAATTTGAAAAGGTTTGCCGTATGATTCAAGTACTTGGTTAGAAAGGCTCTCCGTGCCGAATTCTACATGCATAAGCCCCGCATCGGCAAGGATTCTGTAATAGTCAGGCGGTGGGACCGTTGGTACAAAAAGGCCGCCCCAGGGAATGGAAATACCCGTTCTTTTAAATGCTGCCGCAACCTTTAAGCTATGCTCATAGCTTCCGTTACAAGTCGAATCTGTCACATATAGGTATCTGGCACCGGCTTGCTGAAGCATTCTGGCCGTATCGGCAACTTCCTCCGGCTCTGCAAAGCGGAACTGCGTTCCCTCTATATGGGGATAGGTACAATAGATACACTTGAAGGGACATCCCCTCTTTGTCTGGATATTAAGGATGCCTCCACTTTTCAGGTAAAAAGATGTATAGGAATGACCTGGGAAAATGCCGCGCGGGAACGGCTGTGACCAAGGATCAGGGAACTCAATAGGACTGTTTCTTGTTATAATCCCCTGAAGACCTGAAACACTATCATTCCGTTCTAGTGCGTTAAGAAGTAGCTGGATCCGTTCTCCCTCGCCGACGACGCCAAAATCAGCATCAAGGAGTGTAATCAATTCGCCTGGCAGTATGGTAAACCCGCTACCTCCTAGGACGATCGCTCCCTTCGAATGTCGACGTATGATACTGATCAATTCCCGGATTTCACCTATAAAGGTTTTCACATTGGTATAGTCGACATTATCGACGTTTCTGATGGATACCCCGACGACATCTGGGACGAATTGAGATAGAACCCCGGCGAGGGCATTCCCGTCCTTAAGTTCATTCATGTCGACTGTTTTCACCTGGTGCAGTGTTGATATGGCATTCGCCACATAATCAAGTCCGATTGGGTACGACGGATAAGGCTTGGTAACAGTGTTTGTCGATATGAGCAATACCTTCACAGAAAATCCCCTGTGACTTCCCGGGTGAATCTTTCATGACCTATGACTTGTTTGACCGCCTGGAAAGATCCCAGAATTGTCCCCATAATCCCTGGTGCCAGGCTGTTCTGACCGGCAAGGAACAAGCCCCCGATGGATGTACGCCTCAAAGATGCCGTCTTCATCAATTGTCTTGTCGAACGAATAATTCCGTATGCTGAACCGTCCGGAGAGTTCACCTGGTCTCTGATAGTCAACGGGGTATAGATATCAAGTATCTTCATTCCCCTGAGATGTCCGAATAACTTTGAGGCCTCATCGATGAGGAAACGGGCTTTCTCTTCCTTTGCCTCCGCATAATCCCTGCCCCGCCATCCTGACATTGTTCCCTCCCACTTCCGCCATTCATCAATGCCGCTCATTGTAATCATGGATAAGATATTTACTCCAGGCTGCCCGCTGTTTCGCAGTTGATGGAATGTTCCACGTGACAGGGTGCCGTCTTCCTCCGAGTGGAGCCGGTAGATGTTATAGGATAATGACTCATGCGCCTCAGCATCAATGGCAAGATTGACGGAAAAGAGTCCTTTCGTATTTTCAAGTTGTTTGACTCTCTCTGCATATGCGGGCCGGAGGGCATCACGGGGCAGCATGGCAATCAGGATCTCGGGATGAACGGCGGCGATGACAGCTTCTGCCTCAAGGACGCGGCCGGACTGCAAAACGACTCCTTTCACCCGTCCCGAATCTACCAGGATTCTTTCGACACCGTCACCGGTAACGACATCACCACCATGTGATCTGAGACAGGATACAAAAGCATCAGCCATCTGTGAACCGCTGCAGGTCAATCGCCAGGAGGAAAGGAGATAGGAGGCAAGGGTCATATAATAATATAAAGCGGGACATTCCCGTAGATCAACTCCGATCAGTGTGGAAGAAACACTTAGAACAGCGAACAACCGTGTGGAACAACACATGCGCAGGAGGCGTTCCCCCATAGATTCAAAGTTCTCCGGCGAAAGAAGATTCATCTCGGGAGACATCGGTATGTCGAGCGAGGACAAGGAGCGGGATATTTGCCTTAGATCGCCCATGATCGTTATAATCTGGCTGTACTCCAGGGGAAAGGCCCGCCTCAAGTTGTCTTCGAAGGCATCGATGCCTTCGGGAAGATCGAAGGAAAACTCATCGAAAATATAGCGGTCTATGACGCCATTTACGCCCATGCGCTCGACAGGTATCAACGGGGTTACTCCGAGATAGTCCCACAGCCTCCGGAGAGGCTGCCCCTTATCAAGAGACCCCATGTAATGGACGCCCACAGGACATTCAATGCCGGACCGGACATAGCTCCGCATTAATCCCCCCGGCAGAGGATTTCTTTCCACGACCGTGACCCGGTGGTTAAGTTTCGACAGAATTATACCGGCCGTCAGACCACCGACACCGGAACCGATGATCAGGACATCTCCATGTACGCGTCTTTCCCGCATCATGGCCTTATCTCCACCGCCGTTATGTAATTACCGAATCCCATTACAAGAACACCCTTCCCCCGCAATGGCACCGGGCCTTGATGGCAGAGGGTCCCGGGTATTTCACCGGCCTTTACAAACGAGGCTGCCAGAATCGCTGCGACGGCCGACGCCGATGCAAACTCACCGACTAACCTCCGATAATCGATAACGGGATGGGGGTATTCCGTGAGAGACAGGAATTTGTTTAATTGCCCCCCTCCCTTTTCTCTTTGTGCGGCAGGAATCCCCGCCAGTACGGCTCCGAATTCGTCATTGATTCTTTCTCTTCCACCAAGCGCAGTGATGAGTTCCGTGATGCATTTCCCGTTGTTTCCAGTATAAGAGAAAAACGAAGGATATATTTGCAGGGGGGATAGCGACGTCGCCGGCATGAGGCAGAGCGCGCCCCCTCCGTCTGCCGGGACTCTTGCCTGCGCCACGGAGGCATCAAACAACGGAGATAATTTTTCGTGATATTCGTCCGCGCCGATTACGAGAAGAGGGTCAGCGCTATTTCGGGTGAGAAGGCTCGCGCTCAGCAGTGCCTGCTCGAAGGAACAATCGCCGCCTGTCATTGTCACATTCGGCCCTGTGGCCTTCAAGTGCATCGCTACATGGCCTGCGGCCGCGTTGTGCACGGAGCCGACAAAATCCGTCGGGCTGGTAAACCTCTCACTCGATGCAAAGAGCTTTGTCAAGAAATCATGGGTTTCAGAAAGCCCGCCCCAACCCGTTCCAAAAAAAACCGAGGCCGGTGGTTCCGTCATTGTTGTATCTCCACAGGCAGAAACCGCCAGCGATAGGACCATGCGGCAAAGACGCTTCATACGGCGGACGTCTTTCTCGGAGAGGAACCTCAGTATTTCGGCAGATGGGACTATTCCTCCTGCTCCTTCACCACGACTGATGCGTTCCATTGTTTGTCCAGCATCCCCGGCCCCTGTGAAGCAGGAGCTTCCCAATATGGCAAATGCTCTGGGTTTTGACACGCAAACCGGAGCACTTAAATCTTCTTGACCCCCCGGGCGGCCGATAACGAGGGCAGCGTTATTTCCGCCGAAACCGAAGGCATTTACAAGAACTGTATTGATCTTCGCCTCCAAAGGCTCTTTCACCGGAGTCAAACGTAAGCAGGGATCGGGATTATGAAAGCCCGTATTCGCAGGTATGATGCCCTGGGTAATGCTTAATGTGGAAACAACAGCGCCAATCGCCCCTGCTGCTGCCAGGGAATGCCCGATAGACCCTTTGATGGAAGAAAGCAGCGGCAAAGGTTGGTTCCCGAAAAGTGCATGTACTGCCCTTGCCTCGGCAAGATCGTTATCGATTGTACCCGTTCCGTGGAGATGAATATAATCGATATCGGCAGGTGAAATGCGGGCATCGGAAAGAGCTTCTTTCATTGCATGCAGCGCTCCAATGCCTTCCGGATGAGGCGAAGCGGAATGATACGCATCGCAGGATAAGCCGGCCCCAAACAATTCCGCAAGGACATCGCCCGGTGGTATTTCCGCGGCGCTAAGAAACAGCATTGCGGCACCTTCACCGACGGACATACCGCGTCTCCCTTTGTCGAAAGGATGAGCGCCTGTAGAGTCCACAAGCTGAAGAGAATGAAAACCATAGTAGGTCAACTTGCAGAGCGCGTCAACGCCTCCTGCAAGAACCCTTTTCACCCTGCCCGACCGCAGCATTTCAAGAGCGATTTTCAGCGCAACAGCTCCTGATGAGCACGCTGTCGAAACAGTGAGGACGGGGCCTTTACATCCCACGCGGTGGGCTATATTTTCGGCAATGGACCCGGTGGAGTGATTTCTGTATCTTTCAGGATCAACGACGCATTGTTTTAAAAGTTCCTCTGTAACAGGCATTCCTCCCGTGGTGATGCCAATGACAACTGCATCCGGCTGGCCTCCCCCATTTTGCATAGCCTCTTCGGCAGCAGTATACGCCAATGCATGGGTCCGGGGGACATCTTCCTTGGAAGAAAATGAACTAATCTCACCAACAGGAAGCGGTGTCTCAACAGTTGGGAAAAGGTGGATAGGTTTAATTCCTCGTGTGGCTGTTCTGATGGAGTCGATTGTATCGCATATGCCTTGTCCGAAAGGGCTTATGATCCCCATTGATGAAATAAAAACACGTGTGCCATTCAATTATTTTTCTCCGACCGGAAATGATGGACATAATCCGCTAAAGCCGCAACGGATGCGAAGACCTTAACGCCTAGCTCTCTGCTTTCAATTTTTACACCGTAATCTTTTTCAAGCATCATGACCAGTTCCAGGACATCGATGGAATCCAGCCCAAGATCGCCTCCGATGAATTGAGCATTCTCATTGATATCCTCCGGAGAAACACCGATAAGATTCAAGCTCTCGATGATTTTAAATTTCAGTTCTTGGATTAATTCATTCATTTCATTTCGTCATAGATTGGTCATCTCGAACCGAGGGCAGAACAGTCGATGAGGTAACTGATCCGAATGAGATATAAAGCAGTTATAACAAATACCGTCGGCTGCTTAGTATATACACGAAGATCACATCCAACATCAATGGTTTTTCTGATGACACCCCCGTGGGCATTAAGAAGGCAAAGGCTCAAATCTCGCATTTTGCAATCATAATATAGTAAAGGCACAAGGCAAGACTTGAGCCCAATAGGTAGTTATCTCTTCCGCAAGCCCCGCTTTCTGTCATGAATCCTTGTGTCCGAAGTCGTAGTAGTGCCAGTATTGGACCAACATCGACATGACTCGCGAAATTAGCCGCGGATTGATTTTCCATGCAGCCTGTAAAATATTCCAGAACATGGCCCGTACGGAAGGAGGCACCTGGAAAAGAAAATGCCGCATGATTCTTATTATTATAAAGAATCTATAAATATTTTTCTTCCTGGTAGAATAGAGATCAGAGAAATATTTTACATTCTCGAGCCACCGAATCATGCGCCGTTCAAAATGCTCGGGTTCGTATATTTTTTTGAAAAGATTTTTATGTCCCAGATAAAGCTCCTGCAGAGACATTCGCTTTGGAGTGATATTAGTAGTACGGTGCCAAAATCCCTTGAAGTCTTCAATTATCCGGTCTTCCTTTTTCATTCTTTCGTATAACACGGTGTTTTTCGGTGCATTGAGAACACTGATCGAGGCGAGGGGACTCGCCGTTTTATTAAGAAATTCCTCGATTTCCTCAAATACTTCAGGGGTGTCATGATCGAATCCGACGATCATCCCGAGAAAGGGGACAATCCCATAACTCGAGATGCGTGGGATGACTTCGTAAGGATTATAGCGGGCCATCTGCCCCTTATTGACTTCCTCAAGGCATTCTTTACGGAGTGTTTCGAGCCCGATGAAAATGACACTGAAGCGTGCATCAGCAAGAAGCTTCAGGAGCTCTTCGTCTGCCCCGATCATTACTGTCGCCTGCGTGCTGAAGGAAAGGGGCCGATCAAGTGTTTTATTCCATTTAATGAGTTCCAATAAAAGATCAATGGTGAATTTCTTGTTAACAAAAAAATTATCATCGGAGAAAAATATAGTTTCTGCGCCGTATACATGGGCATTTTTCACCTCGCACATAATTCGATCAATGGACTTACTCCGATACTTTCTTCCCGCAACCCGCACAACATCGCAGAAGTCGCATTCGTTGGGGCATCCGCGGCTCGTCTGCACCGAAAAGTAATGGTAGTTTTTTGCCGTTGTGTACGATAGATCGGGTGCAGGGCTGTCTTTCATGTCAATAAATGCATCTTGCCTGTAGACAGGCTTGGGCTTGCCTGCTGTCCAGTCCCTTAAGAAATGAGGCCAGGTATATTCCGCCTCTCCGATAAAGAGATGGTCTGCAATGTTTGTTACTTTGCCGGGATCAATGGTCGCGTGAATGCCACCCACGGCAACAGATATGCCACGCTTTCTAAATTTTGCGCTTATTATTTGCATCCGCTCAAACTGGAGTGTGTAGCCGGTAAGCCCAATAAGATCACATGATATGTTCCAATTGATAGGTGCAACATTTTCATCGCATATGATGTATTCGACATCTATGTCTTTGGGGGTAAGAGCAATTATGGTGAGCAGGGCGATGTTGGGCATAAGTGTTTTATGCTTTCCCACAATGTCAAGGGCTCCTTGCATTGCCCAAAAATTTTCGGGATTTTTGGGATTAATGAGGTATATTCTTCTCTTCATAGTTAAATTCTTGTTTGTCAGGTGATGATAGAAGGTGAATGACAGATGCTCAACTCAAATCCTCATCCAGTTTTCGTCCGATAAAATGTTCAAAGTGGAACCATTCAAAGGGACATTTCCGCACCATTTCCTCAATACGGTCGGCATAGAACTGAGCCGCCCTTCTGATGGCTTCCTGTCTGTCCTTCCGGTCTTCCGCGTGGACATATTCCGGAGGTAGGATTTGAAAGTGATACGCATGTTTTCCCATTCGATACCCAAAAAAAATAAACAGTGGGGCGCCAGACAGCAGGGCAAATATGAAGGGAGTTTCTGGCAGAAATGCCTCATGCCCAAGGAATCTAACAGGTATGGAACGCTGGTCTTTACGCCATATTCGGTCACCCGTCAGAGAAACCAACCCGCCCGCTCTCAGAAAGTTCATGCCTTCGATGATATCGGCGGGGGATCCTCCATTCTCTTCCGCAACTATAATCTTCACGCCGCTATGGACGAGGCTTTCCTTCTGCGTGTGCTCAATCTGGTCCTTGTGCTTCTGGCCGAGGTAGAGAAGCAGATTCATCTGCGGATTGTTGCGGCCATGAACCTTGAGCATATGAGCCGCAATTTCCCAGTTCCCTACATGGGACATAAGAATTATACCGCCCACCTTTCTTTTAACGGCATCCTCAAGGAATTCCCACCCCTTAGGGGTGACGGTAATATTATGTTCCTCGAAGATGAGAAACCGGTCCAAGTAGACATTGGTGAAATTGTGATATTGCCTCCATGCGCACCAGACATGGTACAATAGTGTCCTTGACGGAAAAAGCGCCCCGTAAAATTGAATACTTGCCGCCACCCTTCCCGGAAAAAGGAAAAAATATCCGGTTGCAACGAACCAAGCCATCACACGGAACACCCATAGTCCCATTCGCTTTGTTAGGCCGATTAAAAGCTTATAGAAAATGTCCTTCATTCTGTCCTCATTTGGTCATGCCTATGCGGCCAAATCCTAGATGATCACCTTGGCGATAAACCACCATTCTTCCTTCCCCGGTGAACTGATTTCTGTCCGCGTGATCTCAAAACTAGTCTCCGCCATCATGGTCAAGATATCCTCCTTCGAACGGAAGTACGGCGTTCCTTTTTGCAGCCTGATCCTCGTCGTTTCGATCCAGCGCGTCCAGGGAATGCGTTTTCCCGATGGCACAGTCGCTCTGACTATCAAAGAACCGTCAGGACAAAGTTTCCCGTGAAGACGCTGTAAAGTCAACCTTAACGCATCATCGGTTATCAGATGAATCATATCCAAGAGAAGGGCCGTGTCGGCCATCCCGGGAACGTCGGGTATATCGGGAGCGCGGCCGATCTCGACGGTACCCCTTTTACCTATCGCCCGCGATGCGAAACGCACACGCTTGCGATCCGGTTCGATCCCGTAGATTTGCGCCCGGGGAAACAACTCGAGAAGCCAGACAGCGGGTACGCCATAGCCGGTCCCCACATCTATGATGATCTCCGGCTTCCTGATGAACTCGGCGAGGCGCGGAAACATGGGATCGAGGATGATTTTAAAACGGGCAAAGAGTCTCGGATAGGCCTCCATATGCCGGTAGCGCCCAACTGCACGCTGAAGGTGCCTTTTCGAACCGGGCACTATTTCCTCATCCATCGGAGGTATAGGCGCAAACATCCGTTTCAAGATGGGCGGTGTAATCGTCACAGCACCCAAGAAGGAATAACCAATTCCCAAGGCAAGGCCCAACCCAGCACTTTTCAGCATGGCATTGTCGGCGAGTGCCAGAATGCCGAACCCCAGAAACGTTGTGGCGAAGGAAAGAAAAACGGAGAGGCGTATAAGCCCCAAAGAATGATCATCTTCATCGAAATAGCGCTGATAAGAGCGCACCAGATAAAGAGCATAGTCTGTTCCCATCCCGATGACTACGACGGATACCATGAGGGTCGGTATAGTGAGGGGCTGCCCTGTGAGATTCAGTGTGCCGAGTGTGCATATCAGGGCAAAGAGTGTCGGCGCCATGCCGACCAGGGTAAGCTGCCAGTCGAAAAAATAGAAGAAGGCAGTCAATATCGTGATTATTCCCACGATAACAGCCATCTTGATGAAGGCGGAAAGCAAGGTTGCTTCAAACCGTTTTACGAAAAGGGACGGGTCAAACACCCTTGCCAGTCCTGTTGCCGTGAAGCGTCTGTAAAAGTCCTCTCCCTCGTATGATGGTCCCGGCTTCAGGGTCGCAACCGCTACCCACGAAGTCCGATCCTTATTTACCGATATGCCAAGGAGGCCGGAATATTTCTCGGGCATGTCGATCCCCTGTAAGTCCCGTCTATTTAAAATTGCGAAAAAATGATTAAAAGCGGAAGGTGAAAACCCCAATGACTGTGAAGCTTCACCCATACTCTTTCGAAGCCCGGCAACCCGATCCGGATTCCAGAAACTCTGCCACGCCGCAAGATTTTTTCGTGCCATCTCCTTGCCTGGGAAAAGCATGGAAGGGACAAATGCCTGGGAAAGCCGTCCGGCTGCAACTTCCTGAGCAAGCATATCAGCCAGACGGTCGCTTTTCCGCTGCAGATCGTGCTGATCGCATCCCTCCACCATAACATACAGCCGGCTCATGATATCGCCCCAGACGTCCCGGATGAGTTTCTCAGCGCTTAGCGTCTCCTGACTGACCGCGTTCATTGTATTCAGATCGACACGAAATTCCGGCCTGGCGAAAAACAGCATTACAACGGCAAGAGCTAAAGCGGCATAAGTCTTCCACATACCGCCGGAAGATGCGATTCTGCTGACGATGCGCTGAAGCGGTAGATAGGGCGGGCGTTTTGCGGGGGGCATCACAGGGAATAACAACGGGAAGAAAGTATGAACAAATATATAGGTAAATACAACTCCCAGAGCGGCAAATTGGCCTATTTCCATCAGGGCTGGGAATCCGCTTACGGACAGAAATGCAAAGCTGACGGCAGTTGTCAGCATGGCAAGAAGACCCAAAGACCAGACCTCCTTGGTAGTTTCCAAGCCGCGTGTTTCGTATGGACGGTCAAGAAAAAGAAGATAGGTGATGCCGTAATCAACGGTAAAGGAAATAATCGCCCCGCCAAAACCGACGGCCAGCATGGAAATGGAATGGTGAAAAAGGGAATACACGAAGATCGCCATCATGGTTCCGGCGAAGGCCGGCAGAAGGGACAAGAGACCGATCAGAGGTCTGGGAAAGCCTACGAATAGCAGGAGGGTGATGACGACAGTGGAAAACAGAACTGCTTTTTTAACATTACGTTTGGCGCTCAACTCATTATCGAGAGCGGCACGATAGGCGCCAATTGGCATCAGGGTGAATCCGTTCTGCCGGCCATATTTCCCGTGCAGCTCTTCAGAGATATTATCCAACAGCGCCGTGACATGTCTTGAAAACCTCGTATCCATGCCTGAGATTAAAGGATCGGCCATGATTAAGATATGCTTCCCATCCGATGAGACGAGCTGACCTTTATATATTTTGGCGCCCTTTACGGGTGAAAGAAACGATAAGCGTGAAAGAACCAAATTTCGCAATGCGAGAGGATCATCGGAGATAAGCCTCATCTCGCCGATCCCTTCAAGAAGGTGCAGGGAATATAAATAATCCCCCATGGTCTGCCGCACTTTTTCGGGCGAGAGCATTGGTTTAACGTTTTCTTCAAGCTCCTTCTTATCGAAAAGGATCGGTAGATGATCGATAATATACCGTATCAGCTCCGGCATCAGTTGACTGATGTGACTGAATCCCACCTCTTTGAAGAGGCCGCTTGCCCGCATTTTAGCTTCAACCAAGTTAGCGCCTTCAATGAGGACATCAATGTCCCCGCCGGGATTTCCCACATCGACGACCACCCTGTCATGAATCGGATGATGCATGATGACATAGCGGGCATCGGCTAATACGGGATCGCCCTGGGGCAGAGAGGGCAGGATATCGGTATCAATTTGGAGACGGTATATCCCTGTTGTGAATAGCCCTATGACAGCTAAGATCACGACGATCACAAGGGACCATCTCAAGAGGTGTCTGTGTGCGTTCATCATGAAAGATCATTAAAGGCTATTTTCTTCGTATAAAGGGCAATACACATAATCTCGTAAAAATCAGACGGCAGAAGGTACCTGCATTCCGGTAGAAATCGACAAAGCCGCGATAGTGGGAGTCCCTCTCACCTTCGGCTTCATACGTCACTCTGACGGGCGTCTCCAGAACAGGTATACCGTGCCATTTAGCCCTGACCAGAATTTCAACCTCAAATTGGAAGCGCTGCGCCCTCACACCGAGATCCATGGTCTCCGGAAGAGGATACAGCCTGAATCCGCTTTGCGTGTCACCGATGTCCGGACCTCCTGATTTCCGGACCCAGAAGTTTGAAAACGCTCTGCCGAAGCGGCTCGTCCACGGTACATGGCGGTGATTCATTCCTTCCCTGTGACCGACAACGATAGGCCTTTGGCCGGATGGAACAGCCATGATCAGATTCCAGACATCTTCGGGATGATGTTGTCCATCGGCATCCATGGTGATGACCCAGTCCGCCAATGGGGCTGCTGCTGCTAAACCGGTCAGAATTGCAGCACCCTTTCCTCTGTTGGTTTCATGACGTATGATGGTGACAGGCGATATGTCCTTTATACGGTCGTAAGTGGAATCTGTCGAGCCGTCATCGATAACAAACAGGGGCACGTGAAGCTTCAGGGCTTCCCTGACCACCTGCGTAACCTTCCCCTCATGATTGTAAACGGGAATCACGACAGCAACGCGGTCTTTGTTCATCAGTCCGCTTTCTCACTCCAAATGATCATTCCCTAATCGAATACACAGGGAACTAAATGTGTCGCCTCAAATTCTAAGTCCTCTCCCTAAACTTTTTCATCGCTGCGGCGATCCTGTCCGGCTGTTCCATAAACATGACCAGATCATTAAATATTGTTTCTTCATGCAGAAGTTCCAGCGGGAGGTCTACATGGAAGGTATCGTGTAGAAGAACCTGTAAATTCACAGCCTCCATTGAATCCCAGTCGGGCATTTCACCCAGTTTTGTCTCCGGGGTGATAGATCCATTGCCACTTTCAAAAAAATTATCTAAAAGAACTTGTTTCATCGTTTGCCAAATATCATTCACGCCATGTTCCTCACATTAGATACGTATCAAGTTCGCCCCCCAGGACAGCCCGCCACCAAAAGATACTGTGACGACGAGATCTCCTTTCGCAATGACACCCTTGGAAATCGCTTCATCGAGGGCTATCAGGACGGACGCGGCAGCGGTATTGCCGTAGGAAGAGATGTTCATAAAAAACCGGTCCGCAGATACAGCGAGAATGTCTGCGATCTTGCGGATGATATTCACATTCGCCTGATGACAGACAAAACACTTGATATCTTTTATATCCTCGTCAGCATCCTTGAGGAGTTGGAGGATTATCTCGGAACCCTTGTCCACCGCAAAGTTAAATACATCGATGCCTCTCATCTTGAAAAAAGCAGACCTGGTATTGGTCATTTTTGCAAAAGGCAGCATCGTCCCCCCTGCGGGAACGCTGATGGTATCGCTGCCGCCTCCGTCTGTCCTCAAACAGGAGTGAATAACTCCTTCGGCAGAGGTGTCGCCTGCTTGAAAGAAGACGGCACCGGCACCGTCTCCGAAAAAGGGGTATGATGAAAAATCCTTTCTATTCATGATTTTGGAATACATTTCCGAAGCAACCAAAAGGATATTCTCGCAATATCCTGATTTAATGAGGGCATCAGCCACGGCGATGCCGAAGGTGCTTCCCGAACAGACTGAATTGATATCGAAGGCAAAGGCTTTTTTCGCACCTATAATATGCTGCACCCGCGCCGCTGTCGCGGGCTGCATGCGATCCGGGGAGGAGGTGGCAAGAAGAATCCCTTCTACTCCTTCCGGTGAATAAGCAATCCTGTCAAGACACGCAATCGCCGCTTGCACCGCCAGATCCGATGTACATTCCTTATCGGATGCCATCCTTCGGAAAAACACACCGGTCTTCTCGCCGATCAGTTGAATCGCCTCCTGTGGAAATTGTTTCAGGTCTTCATTACGGACGACTCTTTCCGGTAGGTAGCTGCCGGTTGATGCAATAACCGAATTGCGCATTTCAATAATTTTTCCTCACCCTATAACTTGAACCTTTACCAATAAAATATATAGTCTCTTACACACCCCCTTTATAAAAGGGGGTGTGTGAAAATAGATTTTATTTTCATTCCGATCAATTTAAGTCAACTCCCCAATTGATCAGAATCCAAGGGCTTGTCTGATTTCATCGGGGATGGTGAACATAATCTCCATCTCTGGTGCCTTTACGGCAACCTGCTCGGTTCTCCCGCGGGTACAAACTCTGCCGTCAGCTTTAAGCCTGATTTCAAAATCCACGACGATTTTTGTCTTTCCCTCAACCACGGTGGCCTTGCAGATAAATTCATCGCCGTGCCTCAGGGGATAGATGTGTTTTGTGGTCGTCTTGATGATGGGGAAAAGATACTGCGTCCGCAGATAAAACTCATAGAGATCTACACCCACCTGTGCGAAAAGGGCCACTCTGGCATCCTCAAAGTAAAGAAAATAATTTCCGTGCCATACGATCTGCATGGGGTCAAGATCGTAAAATGGCACCCTATGCACAATTTCGCAGCTGGGATGATACTTCCCTGTCATGATGATTTACCTTTTTTACTGAGGGAGTATAGGAAGATGCCGATGATGTGTCAAGAGGAAACGGACCAGTGCCGTCTCATCTTTCTGCTATTCGAGGTTTTCATAACAGACATGAAACCCTTGTGACTTGTATTGAAGTATTCTTATCATAATTCTTTTGACACGTAAGGGCATTTTAATTACACTTGACCAATAAAAAAGGGTATTTCTATCAAAAAAGCGTATAGCTTTTGTCCATCCGCTCAGATCCTGATTGGCGTAGCAAATTCCGGCGTCGTCTCTGGCAGCATAGTGGAAGTCTATAGATAAAACTGGTTATTAAATATCTCATTTCCTAAAAATGATTCTAAAAATGATTTGACAACATATTGACTTTTCATCAGATTAAATTGCAATCAAATCCGTGTTGGCCAGAAGAACATTTCATGTTAAAATTTAGGATACCTCTAATTATTATCTTCATCCTTCTCCTGACCCCTCAGGGCCATTCCGCATCATCCTTCCTAAGCAGTTGGGTAACACTCCGTTCTGACTCCGGAGAACAGGTCAAGAAGATCATCCACTCCGAGGTGAACAGACGGGAAGGTTTCTCCGCCCCGCAGGAAGAGAAGGCAAACCTGAATGCCGTGGAAGACGAGAAGGAGAGAGAGGATATAGGATACAAGAAGGCACTGGCCGCTGCCAACAAGGAATTCACCAAAGCCAAAAAGCGACGAGACGATCTTACAACCCAGTTCCAAGCAGTTTCGACAGAACTGGAAGATCAGCAGAAAAACATCAAGACAATAAAAACTGGCATCGAAAACCTCGACAGCCAGATTGCCCGCTACAGCCAGGATATCAAGTCGCAGCAGGATGCACTCAAGAAATGGCTTCAGACCGAAAAGCAAGGGGAGGCTCTTGCGGCTGTGATCTATACCAGGGGATTCAAGGATGCGGCCCACACTCTGGAAAGCATAGCCGATCAGGCATCCGCTCCTCTGATGGCACAGCTCATGGGAACTTATATCCAGTCATTCACAAAAGTCATCAATTCTGTCCTTTCTGTAGATTTCGTCCGCGCCATAGAGGAAGGTACCGCCAAGTGGAACACCGAGGAACCTCTGCGGATCGAACTTGAAAAGGGGGATAAGGGCACTACCTATCTGCGGCTTAAGTGTTACGAGCTATACCCGTTCCAGAATCCAAAAGGTGGACGAGTCAAACCTGCTCCGGCCTCAAAATATATCAAGGCCTCCTTAATCACCACCAGGAAGGAACTGGATGATTTTCTTAAGGCGAACGGTTATTCCCCAGGCAGTTATGATTTGGACCGCGCTAACAACTTGATCAAGGAAACCTCACAGATGAACACCGCTGCCGAAGAAAATCTTCAGGAACAAGTCCGATCATTCCGGGAGAGGATCAATTCCGTCCAGGAAAAGATTACCTCCGCCAGGCTGGAAAAGGAGACCCAGTTATCCCTCATCAGCAAGAAGGAGGAACCATACAAGAAGACTTTACTGGACGCGGCCGCTGTGCAATCTAAAAAAGATGAGGCTGACCGGCTTTTTCAGGAGACCCAGAAAGCGCTCCATGATATCCGGCGCATACGGGAATCCATCATCATTAAGACTGCCCTTACCACCGCTCGAGGGTCCGAAAGTCCTGCTGAGGTCTCGGCAGAAGCTATCATCGATAAACTGGCTGAAGTAAAGAACGATGCGAAGACGCAGCACTCCCGTTCAACCACGGAAGTGACAAATTTTCAGGTTTCAGCCGAATCATCATCACGGGCCGTCACGGAGGCACATATTACAGCTGTTCGCCTGATATCTTTCATCAATGAGGGAGACAGCGTCCGGGTGAGAATGGCCTTTCGGGTGAGGACCTTGCTGGAAGAGCCGGGGGGAGAAGTCCCACGGGAAAAACCGCAGCCGGTTTCGATACCCCATGCCGAGAAAAAGTTTTCCCGTTTGATTCCGTCGATCACCAAGCCGACGGATGAGGGAGAGAAAGAAACTTTAAGGACGCCTGACCCAGAAAAGGTTGCTCCAGTGAGGGAACCGGTAAAACGGAACGCTAAAGCGCTTGGGGTCGCTGAGGCCAATGAGTTCTTGTTCGAGATAACTAGCGTTAAGATATCTGGCAATGACATCTCCGTCTTTGTAGACATGACGAACATATCGCAGGACTCCACCCGGAATATCGCAATCTACGACGAAACCTTCCGCTGGTCGAAATCGAAGTTGACAGACACCGAGGGCAATGAATATGAAGTCTCACAGGTAGTTTTCTGGAAAGGACAACAAAAAATCTCTATGTACGATGCAGGAACCAGGGGAGTACCTGTGGACGCGGGAGCGAAGCAGACGGCACAACTCATTTTCAAGAGAGTCTCTTCCACCCTGAAAATAATTAAGAACCTGACGATCCATCCTTTCATCTATCGGCGCACAGTTTTTGCCTGGAAATGGCAAGAGCACGACCTTGCGTTTGAGAACATTCGCGTGAGTCGTTAGATTTCCATATTCCATTAAGAAAAGCCTGCACATATGATTCGAAAAATCGCCGAACGTCTTGCCAAAACGAAATACATCCGTGAAGCAATGGAAGATCAGACGGATATGAAGGTTATCTGGAAACGGCCCACACCAAGGATGATCATCGGTCTTGCACTCGTCGGATTCAGTTATATCATCGGATGGCCGGCAGTCATGGCACTGGGCATACTGGCAGTCCACTCACGGGAACCAATGATCATCGTTCTTTGCGGACCGATTACCTACGGTTTTTCCCACCTGGTATTTCTCGCCGGCGCCTGGCTTGCAGGAGCCCAATACGCACGGACATTGATTAAATATGCCACAAAAGTCCTCTTCAGGAAAATTCTCCGCCATGGTACAGAAACATATTCAGTATGATTATATAATATAATTATACTCGTGCCTTTTATTCTCATGAAAGGACTCAGTTCTTTGTACTGATTGAGAGGTAGACTGTTTTGAGAATGTTAGAACATATAAATATGATCCCCACGGCGTTATTTTTCACTGAGATGAAACCGGAACCCATTCCTATTCATGCCGGTGAAGAAGAAATGACCAAACAGAGATAGCCGATAAATGATCTTACATGGAGAGGAGGTTCTATGACTGTCGAAAAAGACTGGCTAGCATTATTAATCATCGTAGTTTTCTTCACCTCCGGCTGCGCAGCAGCAGTCGTAAGCGGCGCTGCCGTTGGAGCAGGTTCGGGAACATACTTCTACGTCAATGGCGAGCTCAAAACGGATTACTACTATTCTTTTGATAGGGTATGGTCAGCCTGTGAAAAAACTCTGGCAGATATGCGCGGTTTAGACGTTGAACCCGTCAAAGAGATAGGCTCAGGGAAGATAACCGCGATGGTTGAAAATGAAAAGGTTCAGATTACCGCAAATTATAAGGCGAAAGATGTTACCACTGTTTCCGTGCGGATAGGCGTTATGGGTGACAGGCTTGGATCACAACTCGTGCATGACAAGATCGCTGACGACCTTACGAGAGAAAAGTTAAAGTAGTATCCATATCGTCCCTACTCATTCTATGTTTTACATGGTCAGGCAACTTGACGATTAGTTGCGAACAACTGGTAAACTTTAGATTTCTGCTCGTGCTTGCTGGATAATTTAAAAGTACCGTTAGATACTATAATTCAAATGATAATCTTCAGTGTATTTCTTACCTGAAGCCTGTGGATTTGATACTATTTAAGGCCTCCTCCTAAAACATGGTATATTTCGTTTTTAGCAAGACAAAATAATACCAGAAGAAGGAGGAAGCCCATGAGATTTTACACCAATCAGCACAAGTACTACTGTGGAATCGACCTGCACACAAGAAAAATGTATATCTGCATCCTTGATGAAAGAGGAGAAATCAGGGAACACCGCAACCTGAAAACCGACAGTGATGCCTTTCTCAAAGCCATCGCTCCCTTTCGTGAGGACATCGTTGTTGCCGTAGAATGCATCTTTACCTGGTACTGGGTAGCCGATCTTTGCCACAAAGAAGGCATTCCCTTTGTCCTCGGACATGCACTCTACATGAAGGCAATCCATGGCGGAAAAGCAAAAAACGACAAGATCGACTCCCAAAAGATCGCCGTACTCCTCAGGGGGGGCATGATGCCCATGGCCTATGTATATCCAGCGAAGATGAGAGCCACGCGTGATCTCATGAGACGCCGGAATCACCTTATGAGAAAACGCTCCGAACTCTACGCTCACATCCAGAACACCAACAGCCAGTACAACCTGCCTGATTCCTTTGGCCCCATCTCAAGACATCAGAACAGGAACGGCATTGCCGGGCAATTTGAACATCCTTCCGTGCAGAAAAGCATTGCCGTGGATATTGAAATGATCAGGACTTATGACGGCATCTTATCGCAACTCGAGAAATCGATCATTAAACTGGCCAATAACCACGACCCGGTTTCTTATGCCTTACTCCAGACCATCCACGGGGTTGGAAAAATCATCGCCCTGATCATACTGTACGAAATAGAAAATATCCGCCGCTTTGCCAGTGTGCAGGACTTTGCCTCATACAGCCGCCTCGTAAAATGTGCAAAAGAATCCAATGGGAAAAAATGCGGCTCCGGCGGCAGTAAAATAGGAAACGTTCACCTCAAGTGGGCCTTCTCCGAGGCCGCCGTCTTTTTTCTCAAAGGCAATGACCCGGCAAAGAAATATCTGGACAGGCTTACCAGGAAACACGGCAAATCAAAAGCCCTGTCTATCCTTGCCCATAAATTGGGACGGGCTGTTTACTTCATGCTCAAGAACAAGGAGGCTTTCGACCAAAAGAAATTCTTAAACCTATAATCATGGAGGGAACGGATCAGCCCGGACACCTAATGGAACAACTATGGGTACGAGCATATATCCGCATCGAGAGAGAAAGCCCTTGCGTCCATGAACGCATATTCGATGATATGACGAATAAACCCGGTATTCCCTTGAGTTGATTGGAGGTCTGTTCCGCTCCTGCAATTTTCCATAACGTGCTCTTTGGCTCGTTGGAAAGGTTCTGCCCCTCAACCGAACCTGCTACTTACTGGGGATGATCCCTATACCCCGTCATTTGATTAGGACGGCACGAGGGTACGGTATATTTTCTAGGTCGCAAGGAGATGCGTTCTCCTTGCAGCTGCCTAAACGCTCAAGGGACTCTATCTTTCCCCTGGGCAGATTGAACAGGTAGTTGAACCTCTATAAGTGTATGGTGCAGGATCATTCTCCCGGCACCCATTTTGAAACCAAGTCAGAATTACTGACAACGGTCAGATGGTTCGTTTTTTGAAAGAGCGGAAGAAAACAATTTTCGTTGGTGGATAAATTTATCTATTGACAGGAGGAGGCCTTATAAGAGTAGGTGTACTCAATAACTGTAAATTGCCATCTTTTGGTTTGCTGGCGACCCTACCGCCCTTGAGTGAACCCGTTGTTTCATCCTGTTTTCTTCCAGTGGCCGCGGGAGAGGACCCGCGCTGAACGATTCGGGAAATTATTGCGAGGGCGACAAATTGAATGCTTAGGCTGGGGTAAGGATTTGATTCAAGGTTTTTTCAGATTTGAAATTCCAATCCTGTTTAGGCTGTCATGTATATCCATAAGAATTTGTCGCGAATATCCTTCTGATTTCAAGATTCGATTATAAACCATTCGGATTTTATCTTCGGGTAATACCCCCTTTTCCTCTATTTGTCCCTGACTTAAGGCTCCTTCAAGTTGAGACAATGGAATAGAAAATGGCTGCTCATCAAAATCAAGAATGCAATCCTGTTCAAAGAAAGAAATTTCTCTCACTTGAATTTTCCAATGATCCTTTTTTTCTCGGCTACCACCTGGGAGGTAATGTTCGGTTTGGGCTGTAGTTGTAGCACAATGAACCAAAGCAACCTGGGCAAAGTAGCCAGTGGTTCCGAGTAAGACAAACCATCGCGGCTTTACGATTTCACCAAACCGAGGGGGAAAATCTATCCATCTAAATACGGAGCCAGGTTTCAATGGGGATCATCAAAAGCGCAATGTAAGAGATAATTTTCTTCTTGGTAGGTTAACTTATCGTGTGACTTCTTAAGTACGTTCCCGTCAAAATTCAAGCTGTAATCTATAATTCCGTTTGGATCGCTTCGCCACGTTCTTTTCCATGCCAAAATTGCCTCGTGGCTGGCATCGCTTATATGCTTTGACATGATGTAATTTTGTGCATAGATTTCTACCAGGCGATTCATTATTTTCAACTCCAATTTGGAAAAGAAATTCATGTCTGGCTTTTTCTTTGGCTTAATGAATTTTCCCAATTCATCAGTTACATACTCAAAACTTTCAAATGTGATATTCTGATTATACAAATCTATAGGGACTGGCCCTTTCTTAAGGGCCTTATAAGTCAATCCGAGAGACGGACGTCCAGTTTCCTTTAAGCATTCAAAATCAAGGAAGGCGAGATATTTAAATAGATAGGTCTGATATAAAGGCTTGCGGGCAGACTTAGCCTGTTCGTTTGCGAAGAAAAGAATCGCGTTCTCAATTTTCTCTTTTTGGTAGGGAATCATGTTTTGCACCGTATGGTGCTTGCTTCTATACCATTGCTTTTGATAAAAATTCAATAGGGAAATACCTGAATCATCTATCGGTCATTTACTCGATCTCTTTAAGTAGTAAATGCAATAATCAATCCAAGACACATTTCTGCTACTGATATTCACCCAGAATTATCCATGTCTATCGGCACGCCATCGGCACGCTTTTAAAATGTTAAGTGATTGAAACTTAAAGATAAAATGGCGGAAGTGCATGGGAATCGAACCCACCTGGGACGGTTCTAGCGCCCCACACTGGATTTGAAGTCCAGGAGGCCCACCAGTGACCTTGGCACTTCCGCACTGTTATGGATACTGAGGTTTAAGTGTATGTTCGAGAGATCCGTCAAGCAACTGAACGGTTACCTCATCACCCTTTTTGGCTGATGTCGAATTCTCCGGCAGAATGATCAGACCATTTGCCTTGACCATTGACTTCAGTATGCCGGAACCCTGATTTCCCGTAGATACGACGGTAAACTTTCCGTTTCTATATTCAACGCTGGCTCTTATGAAATGCTTCGCCCCTCTGTTTTTTGTGATGTCTTTAAGGATCGTCGCCTTGACAGTTCTCCTAAACAGATTCTTATGGCCCATCATCTTCAACATAGACGGTCTGACAAACTGTTCAAAGGCCACCATCGATGATACGGGATTGCCGGGAAGCCCGAACATCGGTACGCCACCCATCGAGCCGAAGGCAAGTGGTCTTCCAGGTCTCATGGCAACCTTCCAGAATTGCATTTTGTTCCCCACTTCCTTCATGACATCCTTAACGAGATCATAATCTCCTACTGATACGCCGCCCGATGAGACAATAATATCGGCCCGCAGGGCGGCTTTGAATTTCGAGACAAGGTCATCTCTGGTATCTTTCGCTATGCCTATCTGAAGGGGAATCCCACCACAGTCAATAATCTGAGCGGCAAGGGAATAGCTATTGCTGCTCACTATCTGCCACGGATTCGGACTTTCGTCAATGTCAACCAGTTCATCTCCAGTTGCGACTACGGCAACCAAGGGTTTCTGGTATACGCTTACAAAAGAGCGGCCCAGTGACGCAAGCATTCCTATTTCCGCCGGCCTGATGACGTCGCCATGAGAAATGACGAGTTCTCCATCTCTGATATCTTCGCCTGCAAGCCTGATATCCTGACCTTTTTGGGCCTGCGCGAATATTTTGACTCTCCGCCCGCACTTCGCCGTATCTTCCACCCTCACAACGGCATTGGCGCCACCGGGGACAGGAGCACCGGTCATGATTCTCGATGACTCACCTTCGCCGACGTCTTCCTTGGGAATGGCTCCTGCGGGTATGTCCTCGATGACATTGAGGATGATGGGCTTTTCTTTCGAAGCGCCACGGGTATCTTCCCAGCGTACGGCGTATCCATCCATGGCTGAGTTATCTCTCGGCGGGATCTTTCTGGTTGCGTAAATATCCTCGCCGATAACCCTCCCCAAGGAATCCAGAATGTTAACATTCTCCTGCCCTAAGGGAACAAAGGCCTCAAGAATCTTATGCAAAGCATCTTCAAGGCTGATCATAGTTTAATATCGAAAAAATCCTGATCTCCTGCGAAGTCCAACCGTTGCATCAGCAATGCACACAGTTCACGCATGTGCAATGATACAATTTTTCATCGGTTTATAATATTTCTCCCTTCCGCCGTAATGACAGAGGGGAGATTTTCAAAGCTCTCTCTATATAATGGTCCCGGGAAATAGCTATCCCAAATGCTCTTCCTTGTCAATAACTAAGGTGAGAATCTTTGCCCTTGAATAAAACATGTGTATGATATAGGTGAGATTTCCTGGCGAGCAAGCCATGGGATGATGCTTGCCATTTCGCAACTTAGTGCATAGTATAAGAAATAAGTTTGATCCTCTGTTTTTCCCTTGAAGGGGGATTGTAGAGTTTTGTGTACGTGAGAAAATTCATTCACAAAGAAAAAAATTTGGGCAGTCCTCCCTTTACATCCCTCTTTGATCGGATAAGGGGGGGAGAGAAAGAACTGACTGTCAGCGGCCTTCGAGGTTCGGCAAGATCCTTCCTCCTCTCGTTAATCTCCAAACATACTCACAGGACACTGATCGTGATCGCACCAACGGAGAAGGAAGCTAATGATATCCGCCAGGATATTTCCTTTTTCATAAACGGCGAAAACAACACCTTCCTCTATCCGCCGTGGGATTTTTCTTCTATGGACATGCTGGATTTTCATCAGGATGTGGAATTGTCCCGCATGGAGATCCTCTGCAGATTCATCATGGGTAAGCAGGCCGTAGTCGTAGTACCGCTCAAGGCTCTTATGCAAAAGGTCATGCCTCGAAAAGTCCTCCGAGCCTACATCGAATTGATCTCCATCGGGGACATGATAGACAGGGATAATCTCGTTCAAAAATTATCACAAGGGGGTTACAAGAGGGTTACACTGGCGGATGAAAAAGGCCAATTCAGTTTGCGCGGCCACGTGATAGATATCTTTCCTCCCACGACTCTCCGACCGGTCAGGATGGAGTTCATCGGGGACGAACTGGAATCAATCAGGGAGTATGATCCCGCATCCCAGAGATCCACGGGTGAATTGGCAGATTTTACGCTGACCCCTGCGAGAGAGGTGATTCTTTCTGAAGAGAGAAGACAGCATGCCATAGAAAATATCAAGCACAGGTCTCTCGAACTGGAGCTTTCCCGGATGGTGAAGAACAACCTTATCGGGATGCTGGAAAACGGCCTTATCTCTTCCGTGAATCCCATGTACCTGCCTCTATTTTACGAATCATTGGAGAAAGGAGCGGTCGGGAACGTCTCCGAGCATCAAGCAGAAGCGGAAAGACAAGATGCCGCGGGCGCGCTGGGGACGTTATTTGATTTCGTACCTGAGAACTCCATTCTTACTCTTGACGATCCGCCCGCAATCGAAAAGGCCCGGGAGAATATTGAAGACGAAATAGATCGTTTCTTGCTCAAGGCCCGCGGCGGAGAGAAATTCTATTTGCAAAAAGAATCTTTTTATCTCACGGAAGAAGCTATTCTCAGGCAATCCGATAATTTTCAAAAAGTATTGCTTGAGAGCCTGCATATTACGGATGCGCGTCATAACGAAAATGACACGGCTTCTTCAACTATAGAAATTCGTACGGACATGGATTGGAGGCCGTCTCCCGCATCACCGAGGCCACGTGAGGGAGACGGATTGCTCAAGCCTCTCGCAGAGAAGATAAAGGAGTGGCTTCATGAAGGGTATCTGGTACAATTCTTAGGAACGGGGCAGGAAGAGGTGGAGCGTTTGGATCATCTCCTCGAACAATACAGCCTGCCCGTCACCAGATCAAAAACGTCTTTCACAGTCGACGTAGAAGCGCACAGAGGCGGCGGGCTCCTCGTCATCAGAGAGGGCAAGCTGACGGGAGGATTCCGTCTGCCAGATCTGAAACTGATTGTAATTACGGAAGAGGAAATATTTGGCAAAAAGATACCGCGAAGGCGGGCGAGACATGTTAGGGAAGGGTACTTCCTAAAGTCATTCGGCGATCTGAAAGAGGGAGATTATGCAGTCCACACGGACCACGGCATAGGTGTGTACCGCGGGCTTCAGAAGCTTGTCATTAGTGAAATCGAGAACGACTTCCTCCTTCTTGAATATCTGGATTGCGACAAACTCTATATACCGATAGACAGACTAGATCAGATCCAGAGGTATATCGGTCCCGAAGGCGTCACTCCGAGAATTGACAAGCTTGGCGGCTCTTCGTGGGAAGCGGCAAAAGAGAAGGTGAAAAAGTCAGTTCGCGAGGTCGCGGAAGAGCTAGTTTCCATATACGCCGCAAGGGAGGTAATGGAAGGCCATGCCTTTTCGGCTCCAGATAGGATTTACGATGAATTCTGTTCCACCTTTGAATACGAGGAAACACCCGATCAGTCCAGATCAATCGAGGATGTCCTTCTTGACATGGGCCATGAAAAGCCTATGGACAGGCTGGTTTGCGGCGATGCAGGATTCGGAAAGACCGAAGTTGCTTTAAGGGCGTCATTCCGGGCCGCCATGGAAGCGAAACAGGTGGCCATTCTGGTCCCTACGACGATACTGGCAGAACAGCACTATCAGACATTTTCCCGGAGATTGAAAGACTATCCCGTCTGCGTAGAGGTCCTGAATCGTTTGAAGACGAAGAAGGCGCAAAGGGCAATTGTGGAGGGAGTGAATACAGGCATCGTGGATATCGTCATCGGAACTCATCGTCTGCTGCAGAAAGATGTCGTGTTCAAGGATCTGGGATTGGTGATTATAGATGAGGAGCAGCGTTTTGGCGTCACCCATAAGGAGAAGCTTAAGAAGCTGAGAACCCTTGTGGACGTCCTCACCTTGACCGCGACACCCATACCGAGGACTTTGCATCTTTCACTCGTCGGCATCCGCGATTTGTCCATCATCAATACCGCTCCGGAAGATAGGCTTCCTATAAGAACCTCAGTATTCGAGTTCAGCGAGGACATAATAAGAGACTCAATCCGGCAGGAAATTAATAGAAACGGCCAGGTATTTTTTCTCCATGACAGGGTGCAATCCATATACACTATGGCTAGGCTGGTTGAAAGACTTGTTCCGGAAGCCAGAATCGGGGTCGTCCACGGCCGGATGAAGAGCGCCGATATTGAGGATACGATGGCAAAGTTTGTCCGGGGAGATTACAATTGCTTAGTCTGCACATCCATAATAGCTTCCGGTTTAGATATCCCCACGGCGAACACGATAATCATCAACCGGGCAGACCGGTTCGGACTCGCGCAACTCTATCAAATCAGGGGAAGAGTCGGGAGGTCTAAAGAAGAGGCTTATGCCTGCCTTCTGGTGCCCAAGGGGGTGATGTTATCGCGGGATACTCGGAGGCGGCTTCGTGTTATAATGGACTTTACCGAACCGGGTTCCGGTTTCCGCCTTGCCTCCAATGACCTGGAGATAAGAGGGGCTGGGAATATTCTCGGAACATCCCAATCAGGACAGATTGCGGCCGTTGGATATGAGTTATATACAGAATTAATGGAGCGAACCATCAGGGAAATCAAGGGAGAGGAAAAGCCTGTCGAAGACGCAAAACCGGAAATACATTTGGGATTGCCTGCATTCATACCCGAGGACTACATGCCCGATGTCCACCGCAGGTTGGTCACTTACAAGAGATTATCCATGGCCTCCAGTGATGAAGACGTAGAAAAGATCAGAGAGGAGATTGTCGACTGCTACGGGTTTGTGCCGTCTCAGTTGGAAAATCTCTTCCAGGTGATAGGCATCAGAAACCTACTGACCGTTGTCAAAGGGAAGAAGATGGTATACGATGGAAAAAATATGCTGATCGACTTTAGCCGGGAAAGCCCCGTCAATCCATCGCGGATCGTCGAACTCGCGCGGAAGAAGATGGAGGGAATAAGGCTGACACGTGATTTCAAACTCAGCGTCCTCATGCCGGGTCTCAGGGCGGGCGATGTCACAAGGCAGGCAAAGGAACTGCTGAGGCTGCTAATCAATTGATGAATCTCTTATTGAAAATTACAACGGCCGTCGTGGGCAGCTTCATTTCTTCTTTCTCTCGGAAATTGAACTTTGATGCAGGGAAGCTGGTATTCCCCGCTTGCAGAATCATGCTTTGCCTTCTTACGGCCATATTAATCTACGCCACATACAGTTGCGGGGGAGATGGTACGTCAAGACCGCTGGCAACAGTAAACGGCATGGAGATCTCGATTGCTGAGTTTAATAAGAGATTTGTTAGAGATGTGAATTCATTACTGGACAGATCATCTCTAGCCCCGGAAGACAGTGACCGCCTCAAAGAGGAGGTTCTAAATATCTTGATTGATGAAAAGGTCATGCTGCTTCGCGCCAAAGAGCTATCCATATCCGTCAGCGATGCTGAATTGGCGCAGAAGATTGAAGATATTAGAGAAAGCTATTCGCTGGAAGAAGGCGGTTTTGACAATGTCCTGGCGACGCGAAAAATCGATTATGGCCAATGGAAAGAGGAGCTGAGAAAACGGACAATCCTGGAAAAGCTGATTGCAGCGGAGGTAAGTTCTAAAGTTCAAGTGAAAGAGGATGAAGGAAAGGCGTATCGCAGAGGGCACAAGGGCATGTATGCTCCGGAAAAAAGAGTGCACGTAGCCCAGATAGTTGTGAGGGAGCGGGAAAAGGCTGCAGCCATCCTGAAGAGGTTGATGAGGGGCGAGGATTTTGGTAAGGTAGCCCGTGAAGAATCCATTGGTCCCGAGGCGAAGTCAGGTGGAGACCTTGGTTTTGTAAGTCAGGGCTTCATGCCAGAAGAAATTGATGCCGCTATCTTTTCGCAACAACCCGGAGAAATCGGACCGGTCATAAGAAGTCCCTTTGGATATCACATTTTTAAGATCATAGAAAAGGACAAGAAAAGGTGGGACGTTATCAAGAGCCAGGTCCTAACCGATCTGAGGAAGCAAAAAGAGGAAGAGGAGTATGCACTATGGCTGAGCGCTCTGAGATCAAAGGCAGAAATAAGAATTAACAGGGACCTTCTGAAAAAAGAAATTGTCCTCTCGATTAGTGAAGCAGAATGACGAGGTGTGATAGTGAAAATATCAGCTACATGGAAATATATTATCATCGCTGCGGGGATATTCATATCCGTTCCCGCCATAGCGGAAATCGCGGAAAGAATCGTTGCCGTCGTAAACGGCGACGTTATAACCCTATCAGAGCTTAATTCCGCTTTTGAACCTTTCATCAAAAGGATAGAGGAAGGATATAAAGGCCCGGACAAGGAAAAGGTCATGGCAGAAAACAGACTCGCATTGTTGAACAAGATGATTGACAACATTATTATTGATCAGGAGGCGAAGAAAACGCAAATGATAATTAAGGACGAGGAAGTTACCGATACCATAAACGACTTCCTTGCCCGGAGAAAGATGAAGATGGAGGACCTGGTTAATGAGCTGGCGAAAGAGAACTCCTCCCTCGAGGCGCACAGGAAAGAAGTCAAGGCGCACCTCCTCCGCATGAGATTGCTCAGCCGCGAAATAAAATCCAAGGTTGCAGTCACTGAAGAAGAGATAGGTGAATATTATCGCAAGAACCGTGATGCTTATGAGGGCAAGGAAGCTGTCCGGATCAAACAGATACTGATCCTGTTTCCCAAAGGGGCTGATGCAAAAATTAAGACCCAGCTCCGGGGAGAAATGGATGCAATACATAAGCGCC
The DNA here is from genome assembly GCA_052144335.1 of Syntrophales bacterium. Lineage (GTDB taxonomy): Bacteria > Desulfobacterota > Syntrophia > Syntrophales > UBA2185 > Fen-1135. Next base: position 152,921 of record JBKQQP010000026.1, on the reverse strand, counting down.
TGCTGAATGGAGAGCAATTTGAACTGCTCGCGGTAGAATATTCCCGCGGCCCCTCTGCCGCTGCCTTTAATGATCTCGGTTTTATTGAAAAGGGGTCAATGCTTCCTGCAGTCGAGAGTGTTGCTTTTGGCTTGAAGAAGGACGAGATAAGCCAGGTAATCGAATCCCCTGTCGGTTTACACATAATCCAAGCTTCAGACAGAAGAGGTGCAGGAATAAAACCCATCGAATCCGTACGCGAAGAAATCAAGGCAAAACTTGAGGAGGAAAAGATCGATAAGAAGTACGAAGATTGGATTAAAGAGATGAGAAAAAAGTCCCTCATTGAGATAAAACTGTAGGGATAACATTATCGTGGGAAAGAGGCCGGACCGGTGATCGCGACGCCGCCTCAATATTTTTTTATCCAAAAGTGCTGCGAGATAATTTGCCGATTTTGCCCTGGGCAAAGGGAAAAGATGGCAATAACTGAGAGGCACGTTTTTTAACCTTTGAAGAGTTAATCAAGGAATGAGTCACATAAGAATAAAAGGAGCATCACAGCACAATCTTAAAAACATAAATATCGATATCCCTCGGGATAAGTTGGTTATTATAACCGGGGTCAGCGGCTCAGGCAAGTCATCACTTGCCTTCGATACCATCTATGCTGAAGGACAGAGACGCTACGTGGAATCCCTCTCCGCCTATGCCAGGCAATTTATCGGTCAGATGGACAAACCTGACGTAGAATCTATAGAGGGATTGTCTCCCGCCATAGCCATTGAGCAGAGAACAGCAAGCCATAACCCCCGTTCTACCGTAGGGACGGTCACCGAGATCTACGACTACTTCCGCCTGCTTTACGCCCGGATAGGGGTTCCACACTGCTATCAATGCGGAAAAGAGATCAGATCCCAGACTATCGACATGATGCTTGACAGCATCCTGGCCTTTCCTGAAAAGACCAAAATCAGTATCCTCGCCCCGGTCGCCAGGGGCAAAAAAGGTGAATATCAAAAAGAATTGAAGAAGCTGCAGAAAGATGGGTTCGTCCGAGTGCGTATCGACGGGGAACTCCGCGAACTCGGCGATGATATTGCTCTCGACAAGAATAAACGCCATAACATCGATGTGGTAGTTGACAGGTTATTTGTTAAGGAAGGGATCAGAAGGCGCCTCAGGGATTCCCTCGAGATTGCCGCCCATTTATCCGATGGGCTCGTGCGCGTCGATGTTGCGGGGGGCGACGAGATTCTTTTCAGCGAGAAGTATGCTTGCCCGGAATGCGGCATCAGCATGCCCGAACTGGCTCCCCGTAATTTTTCATTTAATAGCCCCTATGGCGCCTGCCTCGATTGCGATGGACTCGGCACCAGGATGTATTTTGACGAGAATCTCGTAGTGCCCGATCGGGAACTTTCCGTGCGGGAAGGCGCAATCGCCCCTTGGTCTGGGAGGAGTTCCGTTTATCACTACCAGATGCTGGACGCCCTGTCGCAGCACTATGGTTTCAATCTAAACAGCCCCTTCCATCAACTGCCGAAGGAGATCCAAACTGTTCTTCTGTATGGCTCGGGAAAGGAGATGATCAGGTTCTATCTTGACAGGGAGGGCCGGCGCTTTTTTTACAGCAGGCCATTTGAAGGGATACTTAAACAGCTTGACCGGCGCTATAAGGAAACCAACTCCAATGCCGTTAGGATGGAGCTGTCGCGTTACATCAACTTGCAGGAATGTCCGACCTGCCACGGTGCACGTCTGAAGAAAGAGAGCCTCGCTGTCACCGTGGAAGACAAGAATATCTATGAAGTGTGCAGGCTCTGTATAAAAGAGTGCCTTGCTTTCTTCGAAAGGCTGCCTCTGTCAAACCAGGAAGCCCTCATCTCCGAAAGAATCCTTAAGGAAATTAAGGAGAGACTGAAATTCTTAGCCGATGTGGGCATGGATTACCTTAGCCTGGAACGTTCGTCAGGCAGCCTTTCCGGCGGCGAAGGCCAGCGTATCAGACTGGCGACTCAGATAGGATCGGGACTTGTGGGCGTCCTTTATGTTCTTGATGAACCGACGATAGGTCTCCACCAAAGAGATAATGCAAGACTGATTTCCACTCTCAAGCGACTGAGAGATATGGGGAATACGGTCTTGGTTGTGGAGCATGACCCGGCCATGATGATGTCGTCCGATTACATTCTCGACATGGGGCCAGGCGCTGGATTCGACGGAGGCGAAGTCGTCTTCCATGGTACACCTGAGGAAATCTGCGAAAGCGATAAATCCTTGACAGGGTTGTATCTCTCGGGAAAACTTGCCATCCCTATTCCCGAAAAGAGGAGATCTATGCCGGACAGGTGTATTGTTATAGAAGGGGCGCGTGAGCATAATCTAAAAAACATAGATATCAAGATTCCTGTGGGACTATTTACAGCCGTGACAGGTGTTTCCGGTTCCGGGAAAAGCACCATGGTGATCGAAACATTATATAAGGCCATGGCCAGGAGACTCGATAACTATCAAGGCGGCATGGGAAAGATCAAGCGGATCGTGGACCTCGGCGGAATTGAAAGGGTCATCATCATGAACCAGCAGCCTATAGGGCGCACACCCCGTTCCAATCCTGTGACGTACACGGGAATTTTCTCGCATATCCGGGATCTTTTCACGGGTCTTCCGGAATCGAGGATCAGAGGCTATAAGCCCGGCCGTTTCAGTTTCAACGTCAAGGGAGGCAGATGCGAGGCCTGCGAGGGAAACGGCCTCATCAAGATCGAAATGCATTTTCTCCCTGATGTATATGTGACGTGCGATGTCTGTCGCGGGAAAAGATTTAACCGCGACACCTTGGAAATCAAATATAAAGACAAAAACATTGCCGACGTCCTCGACATGTCCGTAAATCAGGCCCTGTCCTTCTTCGATAATATTCCTGCTGTACGATCCAAACTCCAGCTTCTTTTCGATGTCGGTCTTAGTTACATCAGATTGGGTCAGTCGGCGACAACTCTCTCCGGGGGAGAAGCCCAGCGTATCAAATTATCGAGGGAGCTGGGAAAGCGCATGAACAGCAACACCCTCTATATCCTCGATGAGCCGACTATCGGCCTTCATTCCGCTGATATTCAGAAATTACTTGATGTCCTCGTAAGACTGGTAGATATGGGTAATACAGTTCTTGTGATAGAACATAATCTTGATGTAATCAAGTGTGCTGACCATATTATTGATCTTGGGCCGGAGGGTGGACCCGGCGGAGGCCGAATCGTCTCGTCCGGCACCCCCGAAGAAGTTGCCTGTGCGAAGGAATCGTTTACCGGTCAGTTCCTGCGAAAAGTATTGCATTGACTTGCACAAGTACTGCCCATATGAAATTTCTCGTCCATGATAAAATTATTTTTCAGGGAGCTCTTTGCAAAGAATAGGGATATGGTACTTGAGGAAGGCCTGCATATGATGGGTTTCATGCGCCTTTTGATGAAATATAGAAACACCGGCATTCAATGGACAGAAAAAGAAACTCATCATCTTAAGTCACATGTGAAGCGTTTGTCCCTCCATGCCCCACTCTTGATGATAATTGTCTTGCCCTCTGGATTAGTCCTACTTCCAATTCTTACCGAAATTCTGGACAGGCGGAAGAAAAAAAAGTGATCAATCAGCTCACCCGTCGTAACCTTACTTCACAAGGATTTATGACTGAGCACATGTTTTCCGGATCGGCAAGGCTGTGCGGCATTTGTTTGTCTTTATGATTAGGCTTCGTCGCGTCAATCTTATTGACGTCCCGCCTCAAATTTAATACACTCCTCTTGAATTAAGCGACCGTGCGCGACGAGAGAAGCAATCACCGGAAGCGGGGGGGACTATGAAAATCAGGGTAAGGGATGAAAAGATCACCAAGGCCATCAAGAACCTGGAGGGGATTGATATTATTCTTAAGACAGTAGAAGATGCCAAGAAGGCCATGCTCCTCATCCTCCGCAAGACGGAGATATCCCGTACTAAAGACTACGAAGGCCTCAGAGACATCGCCATCACGAGGGTCGTCGAGCATGCCACCAGCGCCGTGGAGTACCAGACTTATTACGAAGTCGAATTCATACTCACCGACATGCGCTTCATCGACATGGAGATCGCTTTGATCAAAGAACTCCAGGCCATGTTCGAAAAATTATAGCCTTAAATAGCCAAAGTGCCATTAATGAAGAACGAAAGAGGATGAGCTTTGCCTCAATGAAGGGACGCAGGTTGCAGATCCTAGAATGATCACTCCCATGCCCATGCATTCTCTTTGCAGATGCTATTTAGGTGCTTGAGACGGTGATAGCATGACATTGACCTGCCGCGACCGCGGACCATCAAATTCACAGAAGAAGATAGACTGCCATGTGCCCAAAACCAGCTCGCCATTTTCTATAAATACTGTTTCTGAAGCCCCTACGATAGAGGCTTTGATGTGGGCCGCGGAGTTTCCTTCCACGTGCCGGTAGTGATTATTGAAGGGAATAATTTTCCCCAGCTCCGCCAGTATGTCCCGAGGCACATCAGGATCCGCATTTTCGTTTATGGTAATGGCCGCCGTTGTATGTGGAACAAAGACATGGCAGAAGCCGCTCTTGATCCCGCTCTCTTTGACAAGGATTCTTATGCGGTCGGTGATGTCGATCATTTCAGCCCTTGCATTGGTTCGCACAGCAAACTGTTTCATGTTCTCACCCCATCTCTCCCTTATTGAAAAGTCTGTAAACTTACATAGGGGGTTAATTAAAATCACCCGTGCGCTCTTTTTTCAGAGGGAGGAATTCTGAAAGGCAGCGAGCGCCTCCCTGACAAATGCCCTGACGAGGGCGGCATCTTTTCTCCCATCGGGCCCTTCGACACCCGTATGTGCATCCACGCCGGCCGGCCGCACATGGGTTATGGCTTTACAGACATTCTCCGGATTGAGACCGCCGGCCAGCATGACCGGCCTGGGAGAGATATCGCAAAGCCGGCGACTGATATCCCAGTCATGGGCTTTACCGGTTGCTCCGCACGCGCCGGATGCCTGATCGTATGTATCCGTTATAAATGCGTCGCAATGAGGACCGAACGCGGCAACAGATGACTCCAGTTCTCTGAGATTATCATCTTTCACAATAAGGCTCTTGATCACGTTGACATCAGGCGCGAGCGATTTGAGTCTCGCGATCTCCGTAAGAGATATACCGCCATGAAGCTGCACCTTGTGGGCTCCGATCTTTTTGCAAAGATCAAGAATGTTTTCCGCCTTGCTCAAATAGGTAATCAATACGGAAGATGCAGGCGGCTTCAAAAGACGGATGATTCTGGCCGCATCCTCTGCGGAAATGTCTTCTTCATGAACTGTGAGACCAAACGGAAATCCGATCTGATGGACGCCAGCCTCCACAAGCATCATGGCTTCTGCTCTATCGACGACACCGGCTATCTGAATGATTCCTTGCATGGAAATATCCGCTGGGGGTGTATGGTACTGCAGCTTACACACCCTGCAATGTTTCGATTATTATTTCGGCGGCCCCTCTTGCCTTCTTAAGTAGGGTTGCATCATCGATGATTTTTCCGACGAGATTGACCGCGCTTGCGGGGACGGGGGCAGACCCGGTGCTTATCGGCGTCCGTCCGAAAAATATAGCCATTGCCCTTCCCGGCGGCCAGTAGCCGATATCTCCGACTTTTACCTTTGTCGTCGCCGTTTCATCGAGAGGAACCGTCAAGGATATTTCAAAGTAATATTCATCGCCCCATTCGTCAGGCCTTGCCTTGATGGGAAGCCTTGCTGCTATTGCTTTGGCGCATGCTGTGTCAAAGAGCTCGGCCCTTAACGTTACATTACCTATGGTTATTTTCACCTGCTCGGGCATGACGTAAAATCCCCTCCTTTCAATATCCAATCGCTATAGCGATTGCTACCCTTGATTTTCTATAAGCCGTAGACGTCGGCAAACCTGTCTATGATCTCCAGGAACTCAGCGGGCAATCTCTCTCTCACGTTCGCGACAATATTCTCCGGTATCTCCCCGTAAAATGCCTGGGCAATGCCTCCGGCAATACACGCCATCGTGTCACTGTCACCCCCGAGGGATACGGCTTTTCTAATCGCATCTTCGAAATCTTCGGACTCCAGAAATGCTGTGACGGCCTCCGGTACCGAACCCTGAGACGACACATCAAACCGGTATCCAGGTCTTATATCATCGAGGGTGCGGCTAAGGTCATATGCGAAGCGTTTCTCTATCTCGCTTCTTATAGAATTCTTATCTTCGCCCATGCGGGCAAAAAAAACCGAGAGAGCCGTTGCCTGAGCGCCTTTTATTCCTTCGGGGTGATTGTGAGTAACGGAGGCGCTTCTTTCCGCTTCATTCAAAACCGCTTCAATGGAATCGAAGGCGAAGCCTATGGGGCTCACTCTCATGGCGGAGCCGTTGCCCCAGCTGTTGTATGGCCCACTCTGCGGCGAAAATAACCATTCATAGAACGACGCCCCGTAACCCGCGCCAGGGTACCTTCTCCCGAATGTCTTAAAGGCTGTGGCGTAATCGCATTTTTCTAAAATTGAATAGGCAGCTGCCACTGTCAGGACCGTATCGTCGGTAAAATGCGAACAGCGGCCGAAGAGAGGAAAGTCCGTATACTTTATCGGATTAGCCTCGTACACGGAACCGATAACATCACCTGCAATTGCCCCTAACATATTCACACTGAAGAGAGAAGGATACACTGAGGGATCGGAAATTATGGAAATGGATCTATCCGCGACCCAAGGAACTCTCGCCTACAGCCTTATTTCCATACCCTGGTAAACGGCAAAACACTCCAGTTCTTCACTGCTGCCGTCTGCAATTTTCCGACAATCCGCCACTATCTCGTCTATATCCTCATCGGACCTTTCCTGATTGTGATGGAATAATCCGAATTTCCTAACCCCCGCCTCCAGCGCTAACCTTAGAGCATCCCGATAAACAGAATGTCCCCAGGTTTTCGTCTTCCTATTATACTCTTCATCGGTGAATTCCGCATCATGCACAAGAAGGTCTGCGCCGGCGGAAAAATCACGATAGGCCTGGAAATCAACGCCGCCGGGATGTTTAAAAGTCAGTTCATTGTCCGTGAGGAAGACAAAACTTTTACCGTCTTCCGTAAATCTGTACCCCACGCCTTGATTGGGATGGCTCAGCGGAATAGGGGCAACGGACATTGATTTTATGGCAAAAGGCTCCTCGCAGGCTTCATGGTAGATGATACCGGCTCTTATATCTTCAAATTTGACGGGGAAGTTGGGAGGCGCCATGATCTTTGAAATCATCTCTTTTACGGACGCCTGCGCAAACGGGCATCCGTACATGGTAATCTCAGTCTTCGCAAAATATATGGGCTGGAAGAAAGGGAATCCCATGATATGGTCCCAATGGGCATGGGTAAAGATCATCGTATACCGAAAGCGATTTTCGGAAATAAGCCTGTGACCGAGAGTCCTAATACCCGAGCCGGCGTCAATGATGATTATTTCATCATCTTTCGTTCTTATTTCAAGACAGGTCGTATTACCGCCGTACTTCAGGTATTCCTTTCCCGAAACCGGGATGGAACCCCTTGCACCATAGAATCTGACAATCATTATATGTGAATCTCCGGATTTTATTATCTGGTTATTTAATGTCCTCAGAGATAGAGGATGCCTACCGCGGATTCTTGCCCGTTATTGTGGGATTCTCAGGATATGCGGTCCATTCGGTGAATGACCCTTCATAGATCTTAACACTCGGATAATTGAGGTACCATTTGAATAGAATGAATTCATTAGTCGCTTCACGACCAGTGCCGCACATGCAGATAATGGTCTTGTCCGGGCGCACGTCGTTTGCCTTAAGAATGGCAGATATCTCTTCATCGGATTTTAGAAGGCCCTTATTTGCACCAGTCATTAAAGACGCCCAGGGCACATTGACGGCGCCGGGGATGTGGCCAGGCTTGATCCAGTATGACTGGCCTTCGTAGACATCGGGAGGCCGCGCATCGAGAACCATGACATCTTTGCGATCCTTTGCCGCCTTGAATTCCTCGTATTGCATGTAGAAATCCGATTGGACGCGGACGGCGAAATTGGAGGTTACTGCTCTTGGAAACTCTTTCGTCAGAGGCTTCTCCTCCCCTTTCCATTTGTCGAGACCGCCGTCAAGGACATAGACGCAGTCATGACCGAAACGTGCCAGGCTGTATGCCATCATCGTCTGTTCCAGCCCATCGCCCCAACCTTTCGCGGCGCCTGTCCCCGTATAGACCACTGCAGGGACACCCGACTTTAGACCGGCATAGCGAAGCACAGGCTGGATGGTATCCGGAGGAACATACCTGGCAGGCATCCCGTCAATATAAGTGCGAAGCAGACCCTCGTTAAGATAAATGGCGCCCGGAATATGCTGCTCTATGTAGTCATGAATATTCGGCTGCACATCCAGTATCACCATCTCCTGCTTTTTCAGATTTTCATGAAGCCAATCTGTGGAAACCCACTTTACTATTCCGCTGCCGTAAGGATATTCTTTCTTCATAGGCCACCACTCACAACGTTCGACAGAAATCAGCCTTCAGAATGAAGCTATTAAAATTGCGTTATTCTTTAAAAAATAGCCGCTCATGTATTCATTGTCAAGAATTTATATGCTCAGCATGTTCGTGGGGATAGGGATGTGTCCTATTGCCGTTCCCGAATAGTATGCCATATACTTTTTAAACGCGCCCTGAGGCTAATCTTGAATTTCGCTTCATTATAATGTGCCACAAAAAGGTTTTGATTTGCTTGACAATAAACTGTACATTTTATTACATGAACGAAAAATCAAGAGAGGGGGATATTATGCAAGCCGTCAAGATCAAAGGTATGACATGCAATCACTGTGTCATGGCCGTGACCAAGGCTTTAAAAGAAATCGATGGGATCAGCAACATCAAAGTGGACCTGCAAAAGGCGGAGGCGACATTCGATGAGGTCAAGCCTGTAGATATGAAAGCAGTAAAGGAACGCATCCGGAAGGCAGGATATGACATCGCCTGATAAGACGGCCTTTAAGACAACGATCTCCGTAGGAGGCATGACCTGCGCCGCCTGTGTGCGCCGCGTGGAGCAGGCGCTAAAATCTGTTGACGGTGTGACAGACGTGGCGGTCAACCTCGCCACAGCCAGGGCGACAATCGAGCATGACGAAACATGGGGAGGGATCGAGGCAGTCAAGGATATGGTCTCCGACCATGGCTACGATTTTCTCGGCATCCTTGACGAGACGAAGGAAGACCCCATAACCGCCGCCAGGGCCAGAGAGGTCAAGGAACTCCAGATCAAATTTGCAGTTGGCGCGGCTCTCAGTATCATCATCTTCCTTGGCTCCATGCAGCACTGGTTTCCCTTTTTGGCAACTGTACCGAGGCAGACGGTGCTCGTTATCCTATTTTTCCTTACGACCCCTGTGGTTTTCTGGGTGGGGAGCAGGTTCTATATCGGCGCCATAAAAGCGGCCCAACAAAAGACGACGGATATGAATACGCTCGTGGCGGTGGGGGCGCTTTCAGCATATTTATACTCAGCTTTAGCTACTTTTTTCCCCCGGATTTTTTCCACCGCCGATATAGCCCCCCACGTATATTATGACGGCGCCGCCATGATCGTCACTCTGATAATCCTGGGCCGCCTGCTAGAGGCAAGAGCAAAAGGCAGAACATCCGCGGCGATCAAGAAACTGATGGGGCTCAGGCCGAAGACGGCACGTGTAATCAGGGGCGATAAAGAGGAGAACATTCCCATCGATGAAGTAGCAAAAGGAGATCTGATCATCGTCCGGCCGGGAGAAAAGGTCCCCGCGGACGGTGTCGTCGTTTCCGGCAACTCTTCCGTCGATGAATCCATGCTGACCGGTGAAAGTATGCCTGTCGTCAAAGAGGTCGGCGAGCATGTGTTTGGCGCTACGCTGAATAAGACCGGCAGCTTCACCTTCAGGGCGACAAAGGTAGGGGCAGAGACCGCCCTGGCCCAGATCATTCGTCTCGTCGAAGAGGCACAGGGTTCCAAGGCCCCCATTCAGAGACTGGCTGATAAGGTCGCATCCATCTTTGTGCCTGTTGTCTTTGCCATTGGTATAATTACATTCGTAGTCTGGTACTTCTTCGTTCCCGATCACATTTTCAGCCGGGCGTTATTGAATTTTGCATCTGTCCTAGTGATCGCCTGCCCTTGCGCCTTGGGTCTCGCGACGCCAACGGCGATTATGGTGGGAACCGGCCTCGGGGCCGAGCATGGTATTCTTATTAAAGGGGGGGAAAGTCTGGAAAACGCCTACAAGCTCACGACGGTGGTCTTTGACAAGACCGGTACACTGACTAAAGGAGAACCAGAGGTAACGGATATAGCAGCCGCGCCCGGCTATGAGAACGACAGTGTACTGCAGATTGCCATGTCCATCGAGGCCGTCTCCGAACATCCCGTTGCTGCGGCCATCGTAGAGAAGGGACGCCGTGCCGGCATTGCCGCTCTTCCTGTGGAAAAATTCGAGGCGTTCGCGGGTCTCGGAGCCGCGGCGTTTATGAGAGAACGGCTTTGCCTTCTCGGGAACCGGAGGTTCATGGAAATGAAAGAGATCAGCCTCGACGGCCTCACGGGTAAGGCGGAAACCCTCGCCTTTGAAGGGAAGACATGCGTATTCATCGCCGAGGAAAGGCAAGCAATCGGCCTTATCGGCCTTGCCGACGTACCCAGAGAATCAGCAAAAGAAACTGTAACCACGCTGAAGAATATGGGCTTGAAAGTCGCCCTCATCACGGGAGACAATATGAATACGGCGACAGCCGTCGGTGGCATCCTCGACATAGATCACATCATGGCGGAGGTCTTGCCGGGAGAGAAGGCGGCGGAAATAAGACGACTACACGAGCGGGGTGAGGTTGTTGCCATGGTGGGCGACGGCATTAATGATGCACCCGCTTTAGCAGCGGCGGATATCGGGATTGCTATCGGCGCCGGCACGGACGTAGCGATAGAAGCGAGTGATATCACGCTTATCAAGGATGACTTACGCTCCGTGCCTATGGCCATCAGACTTTCCCAGGAGACGGTAAAGGTAATCAGGCAGAACCTCTTCTGGGCCTTTATCTATAACATCCTAGGCATACCCATTGCCGCGGGCGCTTTGTATCCTTTTTGGGGCATTCTCCTCAACCCGCAGTTTGCCGCCGCCGCCATGGCACTGAGCTCCGTATCTGTAGTGAGCAACTCTCTGCGCCTGAGAAGGACAAGATTTCTCGGTCCATTAGTTGCTTCGAAATGACAGGCTGCTGCGCGAGCCGACGTCATCCTTCTTTTTCAAACTTCGATTTATCGGCGCCGCAGATAGGACAAGTCCAGTCTACGGGGAGACCTGTGAATTTTGTTCCCGGTTTGACACCGGAATCGCGATCTCCTTTCTCCGGATCATAAACGTATCCACATACTGAGCAGGTATATCTATCTTCCCTTTCTACTTTGTCAGGCGCCTGATAGGTCGGCGCAGTCTTCGGGGACTTGCCGCGTTTCACTTCATGATAATAGGCATAAGTCATAGGTTCCTCATCAGCATTGAGGACACCACAATCCCGCACCTTACCCACAAAGATCGTATGGCTGCCACAGTCCATTTCATTTACAACTTCGGCCTCAATGTAGGCTATCGCGTTATCCAACACAATGGGAACACCTGTTTGACCCGCTCTCATATTTAGATTTTCAAATTTGTCAATATCTCGTCCGCACTTAAATCCTAAAAGGCCTATAAATTGCATGGGCGCCGATTTCGAGATGACGGATACGGCAAATTTCCCGCTCGCCTGAATATACTCATGGGTAAGATTTTGCTTATTTATGCCGACGGCAATAGTCGGAGGTTCTGATGTTACTTGAAAAGCAGTATTAGCGATCTGCGCGTTGAATTGATCGTCTTTTCTGCCACTGACAACATACAGGCCGTAACTCAATTTAAATAGCACCGCTTTATCCATTATTCTCTCCCCCGTTCTATTCTCTGACCTCCGGCGATGCGCCCGGGTCAAAGGGATTTGTTCTCATGGCAAAGGAAAAGAGGTAGGGATAGTTTTCCTTCATGTGCTTCATATAATCCAGCCATTCTGAAATCAGGAGGGTGTAGACCCTCTTAATGTCATTGGCGATATGTTTCATGTCCGCCTGCGACAGATCCCTCACATCCATCCGCGACTCCAGTTCCTCCGTCAGATGAAAGACCGCCATGAGAAGGTTGGTAAATGTATCATGTTCCAGGAGATTTTGATTCTCCAGGAGCCGGAGAAGAAATGTCCGCTCTTTTATGAGTAACTGTCTCAGGTAATCAAGGTCACCTCTCTTCATATCTATATCATAAGAGTACTTCTTCAAACGGGTCGATATTTCAATGAATTCTCGCAACGTCCATCTGTCCGTTACGACAAGTTCCTGCCCGATTCTCTTGGAACTGGGATCAAACTCGGACATGGATTTCAGAAGTTTCTTGCCGACCTCACTGAAAAACGACCCAATGATAATATTCAATTTGTTCAACATGGCGCGCTTTTGTCTTAGGGCGATGACTTCATCGATGATCAGTGTAACCAGCAAGACCTGAATGAAGACAAACGCCGTATCGCCGATCAGATATAAGATTATGTGCTTGGCATCCCTGAAAATGAAATAATGGATGAGGTAAAAAGTCACAGAGAGAGCAATCATGGAGGCCCCAAAGAAAATTTTCCATTTTATCTGTTTCATGTTTCCTCTTCCTAATTTATCCGCGCGAGACACCTATCCTAAAGGTATATTCCCGTCTTTATATAAATGTAGCCATACTTAAATTGTTTCAATATTGCCTCTCACCGAAGATGCTCCTGCCTACTCTTACGATCGTCGCCCCTTCCTCAACGGCGACTTCGTAATCTCCGGACATACCCATGGAGAGTTCCCGCATCGCGGCACACGGTATATTCGCATCGATAATCCTGTCTCTCAACTCCCGCAATGCCTTAAAATAGGGTCTTGCATCTTCGGGGTTATCAAACCAGGGGGCCATGGTCATGAGACCCTGTATGGAAATATTATCGAGGGATGAAATATCCTTGACGAGTTGGAGGGATTTATCGTACGGGACACCGCTTTTCGTCTTCTCGCCGCTGACATTTATCTCGATCAAAACTTTCATAGCCATGTCTTGAGCCCCGGCTCTCCTGTTAAGTTCAACTGCCAAATCCATCCTGTCTAGAGAATGGATCATATCAAATAGCTTCACTGCATACTTGGCCTTGTTGCTCTGGAGGTAGCCGATCATATGCCACTCAAGCGTCCTCCCCATTTTTTCAATCTTTCTTTTCGCTTCCTGTACATAACTTTCTCCGATGATATCGACGCCGGCCTCTATGGCCGCCATGATCCGGTCGTCATCCACCGTCTTAGTTACGGCCATGAGCCTCACATCAGAAACCCTCCGTCCCACCCGTAAAGCGGCATGGGCAATGGCTGCTCTGATTCTTTCGACATTAGCCTTTACCATCGATTCCATTGCTCACCCGGCAAAGTCTATGGCTCCAATCCCTCTCAGCACATCCACGACCTCACACATGGGAAGTCCCATGACATTTGTATACGAGCCGTATATCTCTTTTATGAAAAAGGCGCCCATCCCCTGCACGGCGTATCCTCCGGCCTTATCGTACGGTTCCTGCGACCCTATGTACCATGCCATTTCGTCTTCCGGAATTTCCCTGAAACGGACAAAAGATGAAACGGCATCACTGGTGAGGATATCAACGCTCTTTCTGGCAACCGTGAAGCCTGTATACACCGTATGGATTTGTCCGCTTAGCCTGCCCAGCATCTCTTTCGCCTCTTCGGGCGTCCGGGGCTTCCCGAGTATGTCGCCATCCATAGTGACGATCGTATCCGCACCCATTACCCAGGCCTCCGGATGGAGGGCGGAGGCAATGTTCGCTTTTACTGCCGAGAGTCTCAGGACATGATCCATCGGTGCTTCCCCTTTTATGAACTTCTCATCGACGTTGCTCGGCATTATCTCGAAGCGTAATCCGAGGAGAGTCAAAAGCTCAATCCGGCGGGGAGATGCGGACGCGAGGATAAACCTTCCGGACGTGGTCACCACTACAGATATTCCTTCTTTTTCTTCTCTTCCAGGATTTCAACGACCTTCTTCACATCCTGGGAACTGCCTCTCCTGCAGACCAGCAGGGAATCTTCCGTGTCCACAACAATCAGATCTTCCACACTAATTAGAGTGACAAGCTTCCGGGAACTGTGGATAAGAGAATTCCTGGTATCGACACCGATGAAGAGATCACGACAATTTGCGGCATTTCCATTTTCGTCCTTGTCTGACACCTCCCAGAGTGCATCCCAGGAGCCCATATCGGACCAGCCGAAATCACCTTCAATGAGAAGGATATTATCGGCCTTTTCCATGACGCCGTAATCAATAGAAATTGAGGGAATTGTTTGGTATGCAAACCGGACGGCTTCCCTTTCCCCCTCTGTCCCTGCGGCGTCTTCTATGCATATGAGGCCTTCATGGATCTGGGGAAGCCACTTTTTTATTGCCCTGAGTATTGTGTCAACATTCCATACAAACATACCGCTGTTCCAGTAAAAGCCTCCTTTTTTCAAGAATGCCTTCGCTTGTTTGAGCGGAGGTTTTTCCCGGACAGATTTTACCGCGTAAATGTTTTCGCCTTTGATAGCAGCTCTGAGATCGCCCCTTTCAATATAGCCATAGCCGGTCTCGGGACTGATAGGTCTTATGCCGATCGTGACAAGGTAATCTCCGCTACTGGCCATGTCGGCGGCGATGGAAAGGAGGTTACGAAATCGCGACGCGTCAGTAATCATATGGTCGGCAGGGAGCACAACCATAACATCGTGAGGAGACTTCCGCCTGATATGGAGAGCGGCAAGACCTATACAGGGAGAGGTATTCCTGCCGAGAGGTTCGATTATGATGTTCTCTTGTGGGATATGCGGCACCTGCCTCATCAGCTCATCTGCATGGCTCTCTCCTGTGACGATAAGGATATTCTCCTTGGGAATAAGAGGCTCTATCCTCTCTATCGTTTCCTGGATAATAGTCCTGGGAGAGACAATATCCAGCAGATGCTTAGGCATCTTCTCCCTGCTCTTGGGCCAGAAACGGGTGCCCTTGCCCCCCGCCATGATCACCGCATACATTGGAAAACTATTCCTCCCACATTTTTTTGTAGGACGTCGCTAAAGTATCAAAAGAAATGGTGATTATCAATGCAAATAATATATTGCAAAAATAAGCATTTCATAGAACGGATAGCCGCAAGATGGATAATGACCGCTACCTGCGTAATTTCGCAAGCGGCCAATCAATACAAATCTGCGGCCAGGGTTAGTCACAAGCTGTTAACACAGTTGACATTTATCCATTGAAAGACAAACAGTTTTAAACTAAAATATAAAAAGAGTTCGAGTGCCGATTAAAGCGACCAAAGTAATTTTAGAGTCCTGACGTTCAATGTTATGGGAGGCATTATGAAAGGGAAGCATGAGCACAAGCATCTACATGGACATCCGCACAACCATCAGCACGAGCATGAACATGCCCATGCTGATACGAAACACAGCCACGAGCATAAGCATAAACACGCCCACGAGCACCTGCACGAGCATTTGCATGAGCATAAACATATGGGAGACTCTCATATGCATGACCATGAACATAAGGGAGAGCACGGTGCCCATGAGCACGATCATCCGCTCCATGATGCAGAGATTCATGTGCACACCCATACCAAAAAGAAGAAGTAAAGCGGCTGCCGGTTAAAATAATATTTTGCCATGTGATAGTTATCATGCATATTCTGCTTGACAGATAGAGGCAATTGTGTTACAAAAGTCACATTAATAATACTGAGGTAAAGCATGTCTGACATCGTCAGATTTGGGGTTTCATTAGAAAATGAATTGCTTGATAATTTTGATAACCTGATCAAGCGGCGTAAATATTCAAACCGGTCGGAGGCCATTCGTGATTTGATCCGTCAGGAATTGCTAAAAAAAGATTTGGCAGAGGACCGGGAAGTTGCCGGCGCAATCACTTTCATCTATGACCATCATCAGCGCAACCTGTTGAATAAAATTATTGACGTCCAGCATGACTATCAAGACATCATCCAGTCCTCACAACATGTCCATCTGGATCATCATAATTGCCTGGAGATCGTAGCGGTAAAAGGGAATTCCAAGAAAGTCAACAAACTTTCCGACACCTTAAAGGCCCTTAAGGGCGTCATGCACGGATCATTAAGCATGTCAGGTACCGGTAAAATCAAATAAAGAAGCGGGTATTATTTTTTTGTCAGAAGGTAGCACAATTATCAATATAGTAACACAAATAATGGTCAAAATATTACCAGCGAAACAGACGCGAGGCTGAACCAGTATGAATGAGCAGCGTATAGGGGTAGTTACTTCTTTGGCGATTCATGCCGGGTTTCTGATTTTATTTCTCACGATACCGGTTGCGCATGCGATTCCGTATACGAAAACCATCTATATCAGTTTTGCGCAACAGGAATCCTTACCTTCAACCAGCCAAAAGGAAGTGAAACCGATAATACGATCTAAGGCAGAACAGGTGCAAAGCATCAGCAAGCCAGAGACCATGGAAATAAAAGACCGGCAAGATGAGTTTTTATTGAATGAAAAGCCAGTTACGGCCGCGGTACAAAAATCAGATAATTCAACTCTAGCGAAAACTGAAATCACAAGCATAGGAAAAGCAGCGAATCTGGACGCCGCGGAAACGGTATTCGGAAATTCGGGCGCCCCAGCGTTTACCCGTCGGGAAATGCCGATTTATCCTTTATTAGCGAGGAGATTGGGCAAAGAGGGAAAGGTTGTTCTTAAACTGCTGATCGATAAGAACGGTACTTTGCAGGACATCGAAGTTATTGAACCATCAGAATTTGGTTTCACAGAAGCCGCTGTTGCGGCAATAAAAAAATCGACCTTTTCTCCAGCTTACAGAAATGGGGAAAAAGTGCCTTCCAAAGCAATCCTCTCTGTTCGGTTCAATTTAAAATAAGAAATCTTAAGGGACAACAAGAATGGAATATCTTGGTGCAATAATCGATTATGGCGTCATTGGGCTCCTCATCGTTATGAGTATCGTTGCGGTTTCAATTGCCGTCGAAAGGCATCTTACGTACAGAAAGATTACGATAGAACAGTTCCGAGATAGAAAAGAGCTGGAGCTTCAGCTTACAAAGAAGCTCCATATCATAGCTACAATAGGGAGCAATGCCCCTTATGTCGGACTGCTTGGCACTGTACTAGGCATTATGCTCACTTTTTACAAAATAGGTCAGGAGGGGTTCCTTGACACGGGCAAGATAATGATCGGTCTTGCCCTTGCATTAAAGGCTACCGCAGTTGGTCTTATAGTTGCCATACCTTCCGTGGTTTTTTACAATCTCCTGTTGAGAAAAGTGAAAGTTATCATGATGCGTTGGGAGATAACAAATGGAAGAAAAGGAATTTGATTACATCAACGTCATCCCTCTTGTTGATGTGATGCTTGTGCTTTTAACCATCGTTCTTATGACATCGACCTTTATTGCCACAGGGATGATTTCCGTGTCTCTACCGAAGGCATCAGAGACACAGGCGGAGGCCCTCAAGAGGCAAATAATATCCATAGATCAAAGTGGTGTGATCTATTTTAACGCCACGAAAGTCGCCTTGGAAGAATTAGGCATGAAAATCAGGGATATTGATAAAAACACCCCCCTCATTGTCCGGGCTGACAAAGACGTGGCTCTCCAGATTTTTGTAGACGTTCTTGATATTGTGAACAGCCGGGGGTTCAAAAAAGTTGCAATACAAACGGAAAGAAAGGGGTGATTGAAGGCATCATTTAATTAGGGAGGCAGCGAGGTACCTTTGGCGAGGACTCCCCGCCTCGGAAGGATAACACTCAAAGAACATCACCCTTCTGAAATCTCTTATATCAGAAAGGAGGCCAGATGTGAAGTAACAGAAGGAAGACGGATGTCTAAAAGATTTTTGCTTGTGCTCTTATTGATTTTATTTTCGTCAAACACTTTTGCTGAAGAAAACAATGTGACGGAACCTGAGAAAAAAGAAAAGGATGCGACGAAATTTGAGGATATCGTAGTCACGGCAACGAGGACGGAAAAAGAAGTGGAGACGGCGCCGGGAAGCGTGAATGTTGTCACGAGAAAGGAAATGGAGACAAGGAACATAACGACTGTCGACGATGCTTTAAATACAACGCCGGGTGTGTTTGTTAATCGACAGAATCTCATGGATGCTCTGCCCTCTATTACATTGAACGGAATTCCGGGACAAAACAGGACTTTGATAATGATGGATGGGATGCCGCTTAATAATGCCTATGATGGAATGGTAAGTTTTACAGCGTTGCCAACAGAAAATGTGGGAAGGATTGAGGTTGTTCAGGGCCCCTCGTCAAGCCTTTACGGTGGGTATGCCATGGGCGGTGTCGTGAATGTCATTACAATGATGCCGGAGAAGAGAGAATTCACCGTAATAAGCGGTTACGGCTCAAGCTGGCACAGGGAAGAAGGCCTGGATGATTTTCAAAAGTATTATGTGTCTTACGGCGATAAACTCAACAACAAAATAAGCTTGCTTGTGAGTTACGGATACAAGGCAACAAATGGCTATCCGAAAGATCTTAACGTTCAGTCGATGCAACCCCCTGCCGGAATTACAGGTTATTCATATACTACCGATAATGGCACATCCGGGGGAAAGACCAGTTACCTCATAGGTGATAAAGGAGACAACACGTGGTGGGACGACAGCCTGAGCATCAAAACGAGATTAGATTTAACACCTGACTCAAAGTTAAGCTTATCTTTTATGAGAACACGCCTCAAGTATAATTACGATGATCCTCATACTTATTTAAGTAACGCCTCGGGCCAACCCGTTTATTCATATGGCTTCGTGAATCAAAGCAGCTATGTCGATGGGTCAGGCGGGGAAGAAGTTAATAAATATTATATCAAATATGAAACCGAGATTGGAAACGTAAAAACAAAGCTTACACTTGGTCTTAATGACTATGTAAAATCATGGTATGTAAGCCCCGGCTATACATCTGCTACGACTTTAAACGGAGGCCCCGGCCAGGTTTCATCCACCCCTTCCCAAAATTATACTGCCGACCTTCAGTTCACAGTACCCCTTTTTACCAGGCATGTCCTCACCTTTGGAGGATCATTCAAAACAGATTCGGCTAACACCTCGCAATATAATCTGACCACCTTTACGGATGAAACCTCCAATACCGCGCTTACATACAATTCGGGAGGGAAGGACAGGGCATACGCCGCTTTTATCCAGGATGAGATATTGCTCCTCCCCAATCTCACTGCATACATCGGTTTCAGAGAGGACTGGTGGGAAACATACGATGGTTATGCCAACCAGTTCGGCGCCGGAGGTTTTGCGACGACATATGACTCCAGGAGTGACAACTATTTCAGTCCAAAGTTAGCAGTCGTCTATAAACCGTTTGAAGTAACCACATTAAAAGCATCCGCGGGACAGGCATTCAGAGGGCCAACAGTTTATGAGCTTTACGGGACGTGGCAATACTATGGTATTACGTTTGCCAGCAATCCAGACCTGAAACCCGAAACAGACACCTCATGGGATGTGGCTGTCGTGCAGGTGCTGTGGGAGGGCGCGAAGTTCACTGCCAGATATTTTGACAACTATCTGAAAGACCTTATTTATTTAGAGACAGTTTCGGCAACGCTGCAGAAGCAGATAAATGCAGCGAAGGCTGAAAGTAAAGGGATTACGCTTGAGCTTGAGCAGCGGTTTGAAAAAATGTTAAGGCTGTTTGCTAATTATACCTATACGGACGCCAGAATAACGGAGAACAATGCGGAGCCATTATCAGTGGGCAAAAGATTGACTTATCTGCCGGATACGATGATTAATGTGGGAGCGGAGTGCGAAATAGGACCGTTCATGGCATCTGTCACGGGCAGATATGTCGGCAAACGCTATGGTGATGACCAGAACAGGGATACGATAAACGGTGTTTACACCTCAATGGATCCTGCTTTTACAGCAGATACGAAGGTTTCATATAAGGTGACCAAATTTGCCACATTGTCATTTTCCGTTGATAATATTTTTGACAACTCTTACTTTAACTATTACAAGGCGCCGGGCAGATCGTGGTTTGGTGGGCTGGAAGTGAAAATTTAATTTAATTAACTAAATCTGGCACACAAGACTTTAGTTATACCAGTGAGATTTACTTGATATGATTGCGATTGACTCCTTCAGCTTTACCTATCCAGGCATGGATACTCCCGCTTTGCAGGATATCAGTCTCCGGATTGGATCGGGTGAATCGGTGTTGGTCCGCGGCGCTTCGGGATCTGGTAAATCGACCTTTCTGTACTGCCTCAATGGTCTCATTCCCCACGTCTTCGCCGGAGCCTCCCTTGGATCGGTCCGGTTGAACGGTTTTGCGCCGCCGGATGTACCTCTCCGGGAGATTGCTCGGACGGTCGGAACAGTTTTTCAGAACCCTGAAAGTCAGGTTTTTATGATGCTCGTGGAGGATGATGTCGCCTTCGGTTGTGAAAACTTGCTCCTGCCCCGGGAAGAGATCATCTGCCGCCGGGATGAAGCCCTCCGATCCATGGATCTATGGGATTTGCGGCGTCGCGAGACCTTCAAGCTTTCCGGAGGGCAGAAACAGCGTCTGGCCATTAGCTCTGTCTATGCCATGGGTCCTCAGGTTTTTCTTTTTGATGAACCTTCAACGGATCTGGACGGGGCGGGAAGGCAGGAGTTCATAAAGATTCTCTGGAATCTCAAAGACAAGGGAAAGACAATTGTCCTGATAGAGCACCAGTACGAAGATTATCTTCCCCTCATGGACCGGATTATAACCCTGGAAAACGGAAGGATCGTAAATAACAGCACGGCAATGAGTAGACTCATGACCGCCAGAAAAACAACGGTGACACCTGCAGGAACGGTGATATCCCTGAAAGAAATCAGCTTCGGCTACGACCGGGGGAAAAATATTTTAGATAATATAGATATGACCATTCAACGAGGGGAAGTCGTAGCGCTGAAGGGAGATAACGGTTCTGGAAAGACGACGCTTTTGAAGATCCTTGGAGGGTTACTCCGACCCCTCCAGGGGGAAATCACGATTTTGGGCGTTCCGGGACCCACACTGGAATCTCTGGTGAGTCACGTGGGTTTTCTTTTTCAAAATCCAGACGAACAGCTCTTTGCACAGACGGTGGCAGAAGAGGTCGCCTTCGGGCCTTACCATATCGGAAAAAAAGCAGAAGTAGGGCGTTATCTAGACATTGCAGGTCTTAAAGCCCACTCGCACCGCCATCCTCAGACTCTCTCACGGGGACAGCGCCAGATATTAGCTGTAGTATCCGTTATGGCTATGGAACCGGAAATACTCATCCTTGACGAACCGACAACAGGTCTGGACAGCAGAAGCTGGCATGAACTTTTTTCCCTCCTCTACGACTATGCCAACCGGAGAGGAACTGTTATCTTTTCAACCCATAACGAACACGCCGCAGCCGCAGCCGGGCGCCGGATCACTCTCGACAATCGCAGGATTATCAGCGATGAAGTATCTAGATAAAGAGACTTTCCTGCACCGTCTTGATCCGAGGTCCAAGATCCTCTTGGGATTCATGGGAGCGATTCTTGTTGTTGTTCTGAAGACACCGATGGGGTTGTCGCTTCTTTTTTTAACTGTTTTAGCAGCTTTCGGATACCTTCGTCCAGCTCGGCGGACCGTCCGGACAATGATCATACTCATGGCCACAGCCCTCTGTTTTACAATGATTTCACAGGGATTTTTTTATGCCCTCGAACCCCGGACCACGCTTCTGACAATCCTTGCGCCGGATTCAGGCATGCTGGGAAGAATCAGCGGAGGGATTGCCCTATACCAGGAAGGTATTATTTACGGGGCGCTGCAGAGTCTCCGGCTGTTTTCCGCCATGCTCCTGAGCGCCGTTATCGTCATGTCCACCTACCCCTCCGATCTCCTCCTCGGCATGGAGGGTCTCGGCGTGCCTGAACGGATCGGGTTCGTCGTCACGGTCAGCATCCGCTTCCTCCCTGCCCTGATTGATGAGGCGGGGAGAATTCTCCTTGCCCAAAAGCTGCGGGGACTCGACGTAAAGGGAGTACGGGGCGGATTCAGGGCCTTCCGCTACCTCTTGCCGCCCCTCATCATCGACAGCCTGAGGAACGCCCGTCGCATCGCCCTTGCCGCAGAGGTACGGGCCTTCACAGGAAAGAGGACCAAGGTGAGAGAACTGAGATTCTCTCTGCGGGACTGGGCTGTCTTAGGCTTCTCTGCAGTGGGCATGATTATTCTCATTCTGTACCAGGGGTATTTATCATGAACCCTTATATAGGCTCTGTCATCTTCATTGTTATCTTGGGGGGAATAATATTCCATCTCCTTCGGACACGCAAAGCGATCCCGTCTTTCAGCATACAGGAATTGGTAACGGTGGCTCTTTTCTGCAGTCTTCTCTATATAGCCATTTTACCATTTAAATTCGGACTGAGCCGGATACCTATAATTCAATCGTTCTTTTTTTCCATCCCTTACACGGCCATGCTATTCATCGGCATCCGCCTCATTCCACGTGCAGGGACGGCCACCCTCATCATCTGCGGTCATAGTCTCCTCTCCCAAACTATCTCCAGCGGCGTCAATCCTTTGTGGTGGCCTTACGCACTCCTGGCTGGCTTCGTTCTGGAATTGTATTTTCTCGTCACTAAAAGTTACTTGGAAACCACAAGAAATGCTCTCGGCGCCGGGTTTCTCAGGGGGCTTACGGTTTACCTTTACTTTTACTGTTTTTCTGCCCCTTTTATCTGGCATCAATTTTACGCACCTTGGTATATTGCCATCCAGACGGCGCAAGGGATAGGAGGATCGATGATAGGCGCCTCACTCGGCTTGTATCTGAGCAGACCAATCATCAGTGCCTCCCGCTATGGGGGAATTTGAATTATGTCGATTGAAGAATGATAGCACATGAAGCAACATAAGAACTTATTATAGCACTGCAGAAAGGCATGCATAATGGCATTTTACAAAGTCACATATAATGAACATCATAATTTCGCGACAGTCCACAACTATGGGTGCACCTTCCGTTGCCCGACGTGCAGCTACAAGCTCCGCAGCGGTCCTACGGGAAGGCCCGGTCTAGCCTATCCCGAACCTGACGGATATTTGAAAACGGCGGATATCAAGGAAGCTCTTCGCCAACTGCCTATAAAAAACCTTTATTTCATGGGTGGAGAACCCACAGTGGCGAAGGACCTGCCCGAAATGCTCCGCTTCGCAAAGGAGCAACTCGGAGTCGGAACCAAGCTTGGTCACACAAACGGCAGTAGCCTTCCTTTGCCTTATCTTGATGGGGCGAATGTTGGGTTAAAAGCCTGGGACAACGATCTTCACCGAGCACTCACCGGGCGGGAAAGAGAAACCATCTTCCAAAATGTTGCCGCAGCATATGGCGCGGGAATGGACATAAAGGTTAACGTGGTCTTCATACCGGGCCTTGTGGATCTCGATCAGGTTGAGGCAATCGCTGCCTGGCTCGCCACAATTGACCGAGACATTCCATTTCACATTATGGGATATATCCCTGTGCCCGGCCAGCCTTATACGCAGCCCTCACAGCAACAGATGGCCTCATCGGAGGAGGTCAGCCGGCGACATCTTAATCTGGTAGCCAGTTCCCGCCTGGATTCCGCACAGGCTCTTAATCTGTCAGATCGTGATAACCGTTTTGCTGTGACAAGGATATTGTAATTCAGGGTATTTTCTGTTTATGTAAAATGCCGTTGGCTTCCTGAGTTACGCGTACATGATATAATCGGCTAAGTCTCATTTAGTAATTGGCAATCCTCAAATGCTTACAAAACTAAATTTATGATTGGATTATTTTTCGTGGAGAAGGTCAAATGTGAAAGGGAGGTAACACATGAATAAACTCTCAAATCTTTTATTAGCTGCAACATTCATCGTTATGATCCTCTGCGCGGTTTCTGTCAGGGCCGGAGACATGATGAAGACAGCGACCATGAATGGCCTTCGGGTAGAGTTGCACGTGCTGCCGGCCGAGCCGTTCTTTACAGCAGATGAAGTTGCTGTCAGTCATGTGAAAGAAGGGATGTTGGTCATGGGAGGTGCCAAGCCAATCGCGATTGATGCGGCTTCGCATCCCAACCATCATCTTGTCGTGCACGTTTTCGACGCGAAGACAGGCAAGGCGATAACCAACGCAACGGTCAGTATGAGTTTCCAATTGCTCGACAAGAAAGGAAACCCGAATGGCACAGTTGTGGATATTCCTGTTGTTGTCATGCAGGCCATCGGTCAGGGGCCGCAATCCACGCATTACGGCAATAATGTGGTGCTGCCCAATGGGATCTATTCCATCGTGGTCACTGTGAATGGGAAGAAGACGGAATTCCGGATGGCTGAGCCCGCATCAGCAACGGAAAAAATGCACAAGCATTGAGCACTCTCAACCCTATCAAGACGGAACAATGAAAATTAAATCAGTCAGCCGGACCACCGAGTTCAACGCACTATTCCGTGCCATCGAGTGATGTCATGAAAACTTCACACAAACCTCTCGTCATGATGAAGGCTTGTTTCCTCATCATGTTTTTAACTGTTTATCTTTCCGGTACTGCCTTTTCTGCCCCACCTGGAAGAATCGTCTCGCTTGCGCCTTCTATTACAGAGATCCTCTATGACCTTGGCCTCGAAGATCGGATTGCAGCGGTTACCATTTATTGTGATTATCCCCCACGGGCTAAAGACAAACCGAAAATCGGCGCCTTTTCGAATCCATCTCTGGAGGCCATTATTGCTGCCGCGCCCGATCTGGTCATTATGGCCGATGAGGGTAATCCTATGGAAATTAGGAGTAGATTGAAGAAGCTCGGTATTAACACGTACGTATTTAGAGCAAAACGCCTTGTGGATCTGCCACAGGGCATACGTGATTTAGGGGTCGTTCTTGGTATAAGAGATCAGGCTTTCAAAAGGGCGGAAAAGATAGAGAGGCAGATTCGCAAGTACGAGAGGAATATCCAGAAATCCCCACCGCCCTATTTTAATAAAAAGGCGATTTTCATAATTCAACCAGAACCCCTGGTTGTTGCAGGGCCCAAAACTGTCATTGACGATGCCTTCAAGCTCCTGGGATTGCAGAATATAGCCTCCGATGCCGGTTCACGATACCCCAAATATTCTATTGAGGAGCTTATCCGCCGTTCCCCCGATATCATTTTTATGGGGAAAGGTGTAATGACCAATGAAAGTTCAAAGAGCCTGTTAAAAAGGCTTGGCATGCTTGATGCCGTTAAGAAAGGACATATCTATTACACGAGTGAAGCGCTATACAGACTGGCACCCACAGCTATTGCTGGAATCGATGAGATAGCGGGCTTTCTGGGAGGGTATTGAAACTTTCCTTTTGCTCTTGACAAATAGATATTTCTTTATTATGAAGCACTGTCAGAATTGTTATAAATAAAAAGCGAATGCACGTGGATTAGCGGAAGAGGGGTTAAAAGCCCCCGCTGCCCCGTAGCCGTGAAGGGAACGAAAACCCAAAGAGCCACTGTCATGAACAGTTCGTGATGGGAAGGCGGGTGAATAGGTTGCCCGAAGCCGGAAGACCAGTCCATCGTGATTATCCTCGCGGGAGGGACATTGCTTAGATCTTACTTCTTACCTGTTTTTATTCTTTCCTCTATTTCAATCTTAGCGATAACCAATAGCAAAGCTGATAAGGTTGTAACTCTCTCCCGGGTCATTCGGGTCAGCCTCTTTTTTTTGACGGTTATTATCGTTGTCTCGGCAAGTTCCATGTTAGTTGGATCAAGCGAGATTGGTACGCTTTCTATTCTCAAGCGATTACTGTCAGGCTGGTATGAAGGAAACACCGGTCTTCTTCCGATGGAAAAGACGATCCTTTTTTCCATTCGTCTGCCCAGGATCATCTTTGCCGGAATTGTTGGCGCTTCCCTTTCAGTAGCCGGTGTTGTATTTCAAGGACTTCTCCGCAACCCCCTTGCAGATCCTTATATCTTAGGGATATCAGGCGGATCAGCCGTAGGAGCCATAGTTGCCATAATAACGGGAATAAGCATTATTCCTTTGGGAATTCCCGGTCTGGCCTTCTTGGGCGCTCTGCTCACGATCATCCTGGTCTACGGAATTGCCAGAACGAAAAAAGAGATCCACTCCACCACCCTTCTCCTGGCAGGCGTTATCGTGAATGCCTTTTTTACTGCCATGATCATGTTCCTGATTTTCACCAGCAGCGATAGAAATCTCCATAGTGTCATGTTCTGGATGATGGGAGATCTGAGCCTTGCCGACTGGAATGAAATAATGCTGACCGGCCTCTTTCTGGTATCCGGGTTCATCGTCATTTATATCTACTCGAGACACCTAAACCTCATTGTCACAGGCGAAGAGACAGCAATGCAGCTTGGTGTGAATGTAGAACAAACGAAGAAGATTCTCCTCCTTGCCGCATCTCTCGTAACAGGAGTAGCGGTATCCGTGAGCGGCATCATCGGATTTGTCGGCCTGATCATTCCGCACATGATGAGGATGCTGTTAGGCTCAGATCACAGACTGCTGCTTCCTTCTTCTTTGCTTTTTGGCAGTTCATTTCTTATTATTGCCGACACCATCGCCAGAACTATCATAGCCCCCGCCGAGTTGCCGGTGGGCGTAATTACTGCAATGTGCGGGGCGCCCTATTTCATTTACCTCTTACGTAGGAGGGCCGTCTGATCTATGTCCATAATCAAACTTGAACAGATCGGATTCAGATACAACGAACACTGGGTTCTAAAGAATGTCTCTTTCCAAGTGAATAAGGGAGAGTTTGTAGGAATACTCGGCCCCAACGGCTCTGGCAAGACAACCCTTCTTAATATCATCGACGGTATCCTCAAACCACAGGAAGGGGAAATATGGATCAACGGTACTACTTGCAAGAATCTCAAAAGGGGAAAACTAGCAAGAATTATTGCCGTTGTCTCTCAGGACTCCCCAATGATCTTTCCCTTCACAGTCCAGGAGATCGTTCTAATGGGAAGGGCGCCGCATTTGAGCAAATGGAGATTTGAAGGAGAGACAGACTTCAAAATTGCCAACCAGTCCATGGAAATGACAGATACCCTTTCCCTGATGAACCGGAGCATGAATGCCTTAAGCGGTGGCGAACGACAGAGGGTCTTGATAGCCAGGGCTCTCGCGCAGGAGCCACAGATCATGCTCCTGGACGAGCCTACAGCCTTTCTGGATATAAAACATCAGATTGATTTTTTTGATCTTGTGAAGACTTTAAACAAAGAGCAGGCCCTCACGGTGATTGCCGTAACACATGACATCAATTTGGCATCGCTGTATTGTGACAGGATTATTCTTTTACGAAGAGGTTATATACACTGTATGGGAAGTCCTGACGAAGTGATTGACGAATCAAACATTAAGGAAGTTTATGAAACGAATGTAACAGTCGACAGAAATCCGGTGACCGGTCAGCCACGGGTCACTCTGCTGAGTTTACATCCATCGGAGGGAGGAAGCCGGTCCAACTCCGGCGCTGCCCCGCAACTGTGAGCGGAACGAAATCCACACGGTGCCACTGGTTTTCCATTAAGGAAGATCGGGAAGGAGTGGAGAGTAGGAGAAAGCCGCAAGCCAGGATACTCTTCTGATGGACCAAATAACTTTATTCCCGAGGGGGAAAGGAGAAACGTCTTATGAGACTTTATCCGAAATATTTCCAAATTTGTGCATTGTTCTTATCCATCCTGTTAATGCCCGCAAACGTTTTTGGTGAAGCGAAAGCGCCAGAACCGGAAACTACCGTAACCATGGAAGAGGTGGTTGTGACGGCCACCCGGAGCCAGGAAGAAATTCGTCAGGTTCCCGCCAATGTTACTGTCATCACAGCCGAACAGATTAAAGAGTCGGGTGCGACGAATATCGTGGAAGTTTTGGATAAGTTGGAGAGTATCCAATTTCGCGATTACAGCGGCAACTCCTCTCAATCGATCATCGACATGCGTGGCTTCGGGGGAGATAATCCTTTCGGCAAGACCCTGGTTACGATAGATGGCATGCGGATGAACAGGCCCGATATGTCTTCCATTAACTGGATGCAGATCCCTTTGGGGAGCATCGACAGAATCGAGGTCGTTCGCGGCCCGAATAGCGTCCTCTATGGCGATGCGGCCATCGGCGGCAGCGTCAATATCATCACCAAGAAGGGCCAGGGCGAACCGAAATTCGATGCCTCCGTACAGATGGGAAGCTATGGTCTCAATGATGAACGGGTCGGCGTAAGAGGTTCCGAGGGCAAATGGAACTACGCGCTTACCGGGGAAAATAATTTCACCTTCGGCTACCGGGAACGATCAAAATTCTCGTCGGATCAAGGAGGCCTTAATTTGGGGTATGACGCAAGCGAGTGGCTCAGTGTTTCCTCAATTGTCTCCTTCAACAAAATAGACTATCAAATGCCGGGCGCCCTTACGGCGGCCCAAATGGCACAGAACCCGCGGCAATACCAGCCGCTTACGCCATCGTTATTTGAACAACCGGCTAACAACGATGACTCTTCAGAAAAATATACGAATGCTAGTCTGAACATCAAATCCCTTTTAGGTTCCCTGGGTGAGATCGATATCAATTTTCTTTATGGTAATAAGAATATTCAGACTAATATGACATCTTGGGGTATCTTCTCAGCTACCAGTACGGATACGTACAGCATCACCCCGAAATATATTCTGGCGAAGGAAATTTTCGGCTTCAATAACAAATTGATTCTGGGGCTCGATTATTACCACCAACCCTACCATAAAGATTTTTTCAGTAGCAGCGAGAGAACCTCAGAAACCAGTACGGCCGACTTAACAAGGGACAGCACGGGATACTATGCCCGGGATGAATTCAGTATCCTGAAAACCCTGATTCTGAGTGCCGGTTATCGAACGGAGCAGGCAAGGATCAAGGGGTCCAATACTGATATGGTGACTCCGGGCAATAACTTCACAGGCCAGGAAAACACTTACAATTGCGAGTCCTATGAAGTGGGTCTGACCTGGCTCGTAGGCCAGAAGTCAAAAGTCTTTGCAAAATATGGCACCGTCTATCGTATCCCTTTTCTGGAAGAAGTTGCTTCTTTCAATGGCTTCGGAGGAGGTACCTTGTTTAACAATAACCTTAAACAAGAAAAAGGAGTCAGTATGGAGGTGGGTACACAATTTTATCCTCTGGATAACCTAAAAATAGGACTAACCGTGTTCAGGATCGATATGGAAGATGAAATCTCATGGTACGCTACAGGTCCGTTTACAGGTTATAATAAAAATCAAGATAACACGCGCCACGATGGTGTGGAGTTTTCCTTGTCTTATTTGTGGGAAAAATGGGCCAGACTCTACGGCAATTTCACCTATCATAAAGCTACCTATGAGAATGGCCCCTACAATCAAAAGGAGCTGGCTCTGGTACCCAACCGGATGGCAAATGCCGGCGTGGAGATCTATCTTCCCTATGACCTGATGTTGCGTCCCGAAGTGCGCTATGTGGGAGATGCCTTTCTGTCTCAGGACTACTATAATGTTGACGAGAAGTTACCAAGCTATACACTCATCAACCTTTATCTTTTTTATAAGCCATCCAAACAATTTTTTGGTAAAGGCAACATGTCGGCATTCATCGGTGTGGATAATCTAGCCGATATAAGTTATGCGTCATTTGGCTCGTATAATGCCCCGGCATATGGACCGGGGGCTCCCGATACCTTCTATCCCATGCCGGGGATCACCTTAAAAGGAGGACTTTCCTTCAGCTTCTAAGGATGCCTATAAACCGGTTAAGTCACAGCGTCTATGGTAAACCATGCAATAGAGACAAACAATGTCATGGGTTACATAATGCCGAGGAGAAAATTTACAGAAATTGTGATGTGGATATTTTAATATACGCATAAGAAAGGACACTAATGAGAATGAGATGGTTTATTGCAGTCTTTTTATTGTTTCTTATTCCATCGATTGCGCTGTCAGAAGAGATTACCCTGACACAAAACCTCAATTTAAAGGCCTTTATAGTGACCGCGGAGAGGGATGGTTTATGGGAAAAGAGTTTAGTTGTTCGGTTCCCTGATAAGAGACGAGTTCTTTCCTCTAGCGATGGCTTTATTGATGCAATGGCAGTCGTCAATCATTCTGCCCATCCGGAATTGTGGAAGAAAGTAAGCGAGGAGATGAAGAGAGGGAACGAGGATGGAGGAAAGTTCTATTTGCAGAAAATAAAAGATAAGATTGCAAAAAGGCTCGGAATAAGAAGTGAGGACATCGCAGAAATGGGAACTGCCGCTGATATGGATAATCTTGCGGTGGTAACAAAAGAATACAAGCAGTTTATTGTTACTGCACTGGTTACGGCAGGGGCAAAGACAAATGCTTTGCGCACAGGCGTCGATGAGGGCATTTACGTCGAGGGCGAAGAGCCAAAAGGCACGGTGAATATCCTTATCCTTACCAATGCAAAACTTACAGATGGGGCAATGTCGAGAGCAATGATTACTATAACAGAGGCAAAGACCGCAGCCTTTGAGGACTTAAGCGTCCCAAGCAGCTATACAAAAAATGTTCAGGCAACAGGAACAGGCACAGACAGTGTCATTGTGGTTTCAGGAATAGCAGGGCCGAGTGTTACGTACACTGGAGGGCATAGCAGAATTGGCGAACTGATCGGCAAGGCAGTGCACGAAGCTGTTATAGATGCACTGGGAAAGCAGAACGGGTTTAAAATAATAAAAAAATGAAGAAATGCTCAACTATTAGAAGTCTCCTGAAGACCCCCCCTTGCCTCAAGGTGAGAGCGCCTTCAAACCTCGAAGTGGGATTGGTTTGCATCGGGGCAAGGGGGGTTATTCATTAACAATTTAGTTCCACCGGGTTTTTTTTGATAGAGGCTATACTAAATTTTATATTGCAAGGCAATTACCCGACTGGCCATAAAAATCTGGTGATAATAAGGTAACATTAATAGCAGGCGGAGTGTCCTTGACAGAGAAAGTATTATTGAATGCAGCTTCAAGAAACGTTCAGGAATAACGGAAATACAGACAAACACATGTTTTATGCTGTCTCTGCATCTTTGGTCTTGCATATATGTATAGCCTTGATCCTGATCATTAGCACTGCTATTTCTACCAGACTAAAGTTGGAGGAAGACCCAGTCATTCATGTATGCCTCATATCGATGGATGCCGGACAAAAACCATATTTAGATGAATTGCCCAAGTATGGGTTACAGGAAAAAGGGCACAGGAAAAGCAGTGGAGGGATTGTTGAACCTGTGGCAGTGGTTAAGCCAATTGAAAAAGAGGACAGAGCCAGATTGTCTGCAGAAACACAAACTCTCTCCGTCTCTGAGATGCAGTCAATTAACCCTACAGTTGTTGCAATACCTCAATTCACCGGTTCTGGAACGAAAGATGTACCCTCAAGACAACGGGACCAAAAAGGTCGGGATGATTCTATTATATCCGTTAATTCATCGATTGGAGAGGTGTCCCTGGCTGTGCCGCGGTATCGAGAAAATACCCATCCTGACTATCCATTAATTGCTCGTATGCGAGGTTATGAAGGGATCGTTCTTCTTTCCGTGGAGATATTTGCCAATGGGAGGGTTGGCAGGTTAAATATTAAAAAATCATCTGGGTATGCAGTATTGGATCGATCTGCCCTTGAGGCGGTGAGGACATGGAAATTTGAACCGGCAAAAAAAGCGGACATCCCCCTCACTGTGACTGTGGATATCCCCATCAGATTCTCTTTAAATGATCATAACTGATAGCCAGTGGACAAGAAAAATAACCCCGCAGGTCATACCTCGTTTGGTTAGTTCAGCAAGGCCGAGCAGGTGTTTCCGGCCTCTTTTTGTAATGGCGTCGGGAGACGTGGCGATATGTTTTCCGGGGAGGGTGCATGATTTTACTTCCGTGACGTACTGAGCATTCTTCTGTAAACGGCCGTATAACCTTTAGACCCGCCTGGCACATGATCATTCGAGGCAAGGCTCACAATCCTGTCCGGAAGGGGGAGCTCCCATAGACGTCCGTGGTTGGGAAGATACGCACGGACGATCTCAACATCCAGCAAACATTCGACAGTAAATCTGTTAAGTCTCTGACGAATATTCCTTGCTTCACTTTCGGGAAAAGAGGGAAAATCTTCTCACATCAATGCAAAGGTCATTGCATTTTAACGGATAAGCCTGTACATTACCCAAAATAATAATCACATCCCTTACCATGGTTGATAGATATCCCAGAATATTTCTCAAGCCCGGTCGCGACGCCTCGCTTTCCCGCGGTCATCCTTGGGTCTTTTCCGGAGCTGTTGCCGGAGCAGAAGGCCAGCTCGACCCTGGCGACATTGTGGTCGCCGTGACGCATGAGCGGCGGCCCTTGGCCCTAGGCTTTTACAACCCCACATCCGATATCGCTTTCCGATTACTGACTACGGATATGACTGTAGCCGTTGATCAAGCGTTCTGGCAAAAACGAATCCGGGAGGCCATGTCCTTAAGAGATAAGGTTCTCCCCGAGGGAACAACGGCCTATCGCCTGATCAATGCGGAAGGAGACTGGATACCCGGACTCATCGTCGACAGATATGCCAATTACCTGGTCCTATCGATAGAAACGGCGGGAATGGAGAAGCACCGTGAGGCCGTCGTGAAAATACTCTCCGAAGAGATGCAGCCCAAGGGTATTTATGAAAGGAGTGAAGGTCGGGCACGGCAGTTGGAAAGTTTGGATGATCATATCGGCGTCGTCTACGGAGAATGCCCACCCCCGGCGATCGAGATCATAGAAGATCACCTGTGCTTCAAAGTGGATATTATCTCAGGGCAGAAGACGGGGTTTTTCCTCGATCAACGGACGAACCGGAAGATTGCCGAACGATTAAGCAATCAGGCAAACGTCCTTAATTGTTTTTCATACACTGGCGCTTTTTCCGTTTACTGCGCCCGAGGAGGCGCCCGGCGTGTGATTTCCGTCGAGTCTTCGGAAGCCGCGACTGAGACTGCCAGATGGAATCTCGAAAGAAACGGTTTTTCATCAGACCACCACCCTGTAGTCAAGGCCGATGTCTTCAAATATCTGCGCGAGACAAATGAACTCTTCGATCTGATTATTTTAGACCCTCCCGCATTTGCCAGAGCAAAGAAGGACGTGACAAAAGCATCGAGAGGATACAAAGATATAAATCTGCAGGCGGCGAGGTCACTCAGTGAGCATGGGATGCTCGCTACCTTTTCCTGTTCCAATTACATCGGCGATACGCTTTTTGAAAAGATTGTCCTCGGCGCCATGCGTGATGCCGGTAAAGCGGCCCGATTGCTTCAGACGATGGGCCCTGGTCCTGATCATCCCACAAACCTTGGACACCCGGAGGGACGCTACCTCACGGGATTATTACTGAACGTATCAATATGAGAGGATAGAAAAGGCTGTCCTCAAGAGACCGGCTCCCGCGCATTTCTTTCATTCATTATATTCAAAGATTCATTCCTTTGCTTAGGAAGACCAATGCTCTGCAGATCTTGATCTGTTCCATATCCTGTTCAGTATCGTATCTAGAATGCCTTTAAACCCCTTCCGCCCGTATTTGCGGCAGCGTTCATGACATAGACCCTCCGCCAATAAAAGATCTCTGTTCGACCCACGCGTGTGTTTAGAAATGCAGGGAGATTTGTTAAGATGATTCTGTTCATGCCGCAAAGGATGGAAGAGGCGGCATGATCTTGCATGTCACAAAAGGGCAGGAATCATGGTTCATCCGTCCGATGTGATTTCAGGATATTATTCGCTATCTTTTCGTGGATAAGTTGTGATGCCATGTTATTGCCTGACATGCCGACACGAACAGACACAGATGTCTGACTTTTCGATACGTATTCAACGAGAATCTGTAATTTCTCCTCCTGGACGACGGCGTTCATGGAACCTGAGGCTATCTTCAGATTCTTCTGCACGGCGATTGCTTTCATATCCGCGAGCGTCTGCTCGCACGCTTTCCAGACCTCATCAAAGGGGTACCTGTAATTCGTAGTCAAGGATCCATCCGTAAATATGAAATTGCCGGAGTTGACACCGATTGTCCTGTTGCCTATGGTTAATGAAGCGTCGCATCCGACGGTCAGTATGAGAAACATGAGCAATAACCAAATGCAATGAGCCTTGGCGGCCTCAGCAATCCCCGTTTTCATAGGTTGTTTCACCTCCTCGAGACACCATTTCAATCATTCATAGAATATTACCCTGAATGGGCAAACAAAAATGATGACGAATGATAAATATATTAAGATAATGCCGAAGGACTGTCAACGTGATTTCAAGGGCAGAAGCTTAAAAAGAATAGTATGCAGCCTGAAGGACGGCCCATAGTAAGATTATGGCAGTTGACAGAATGCAAACCGCAGCGATAACCCGGTGGAAATAGGTTTCGCCTTTTTGTTCATTGTATCTCATCAGGAAACCAAGCATGATGCCCGATACCAAGCCTCCACCATGTGCCCAGTTGTTGATGCCAGGTACGAGGAGGCCAAAGAAGACAAGCCCGACAACCCATCCCATGGCCTGCCTGTAAATGACTCCCCCGTAAAAGCCGCCTCTGCTTTTCCCGTAATAGAGAATGGCTCCGATGAGGCCGCAGATGCTTGCCGACGCGCCAATAGTGAAAGGAATACCGGCCAGATAAGAAACGAAAAACCCGGCAACGCCGGTAAGGAGATAGATTATAAGAAAGCGACTGAACCCGAATTCACGGAGTACGAATGGACCGAGCTGCCCCAGGGCGGCCATGTTGAAGAAGATGTGAAGGATGCCGCCATGGAGGAAGGAAGCCGCAATCAGTGTCCACCATCGACCATATCCGGCAATGGGGATGGTTCCCGTTGCGCCCAGAAGAAAAAGGCTCCTGTCGGAGGGAGACAGGAAGGTTAGCGGGTTAGCGGACAGACCCAAGGTAGAAGGGCTTAAAATAATGGAAAGGAGATAGAAGGCAGCGTTGATATAAATAATGAGCTTAACGGCATTCATCGAAGCCGCTGAAAATCTGCCCAACAAATGGGTCTTAAGCATAGAGCCGGGTTTCGACAGACCGCAGTAAGGACAGACCGGTTCATCCGAGCTGATCAGCTTTCGGCAATTTGGACAGAGCATCGATTTTTTTTCTCTTGTCGGCATATCAAGAACCTAAAAAGACCTGATCAACGCAGGGTTTACTAGAGGGTGCTGATGGGGATTGTGAGATGGAAAGAATTTTACAAAGGTACTCATATTTTGCGCTTTTTCTTGAACCGGCCGCTAATCTTCGATTGCCATGATGCATTCATTTATTCAGGATGGATAAACGATTTAAAATTACTTTTTCAATACCACGTTAATAACGTGAACGGCAAGCAGGATTTCCTATTGTTCTGCCATTCTTTGTCATGACCCTTTTGTCTTGACACGCCTTCCCAAGTCAGATACTTTTTGTGGATCTACCTGAAGTGCCAGTCTTTCAAGAGATGATCCGGATTACCATTTTTTATATAGACCTGAAGATGGGGGAAGTTGCGTTAACATGGATATAGATATATGGGCGGAAGAATTATTGAAGGAAGTTTGTGAAAAGTGGGAGACAACCGAGGGCAGATACTCATTCAAGGACTACGGTTTTCGAGTATTTTACTCTCCTGTCCATCTAAGTCCGGATCTGATGGTCATCGGATACAATCCCGGCAAAGATGACAAGC
The DNA here is from genome assembly GCA_052144335.1 of Syntrophales bacterium. Classification (GTDB taxonomy): domain Bacteria; phylum Desulfobacterota; class Syntrophia; order Syntrophales; family UBA2185; genus Fen-1135. The sequence continues at coordinate 116,925 of JBKQQP010000026.1, read as the reverse complement.
CTTTCTGCAAGGAGGAAGACAGCCAGATCCCGGAAGTGCACGAATACTTGTATCACAATTCCAGGATAGCAAAGAAGATGAGATACCTTTTTGAAAGCATTGAGAAAGAAGACTGGTTGGCGGAAAGTGTCAAACTGAACCTTATTTTTTTCGGGAGTGAAAACGAAGCTCAATGGAAAAGTATGGATCAAGAGTTCAGGGATGAACTGGAAACGTTCTGCTTCAACAAAATGAACGACATTATCGATACGTTGAAGCCCAGATATATCATAACGGAAGGCCTCAACGTCTTTGATATCCTGATAAATTCTGTATTGATGGGATGCAGTAAGCCGGAAATGAAAATTGGCGTGGGGGGAAGAAAAATATATGCACGAAGCAGATACAGCCATACGCAAATAATCGGTTTGGTTCATCTGACTAAAGATCGGATAAGCTATCCTGACTGGAACAACATAAAGAAGTATCTGAAGGCTGATTTGCAGGATTTAGATAAGCAATATCTTCACTAAACGGTTCTTCCTCCACTGTGGCCAAGAGGATATTACCCAATAGAACTAGATTCTTGAATTCTCGGTGTTTTTCAAACTGCCGCTCTCATGAGCGGGCGTCAAAGTGACTTCTTCTTTCCCTTCTTCAATTAACTTCATCCATTCGCCGACAGATAAATAAGTCTTTTGCATATGAAAAATCCGTATTATTCTTATATACAGATAATCAGCAATTTATTTAATATAGAATTAGCTTACGTATCTAATTCCGGAGGCGTTATGAAGATATTCGCGATGATCACTTCTTTGGTATTTATGATTCTGGGTTTTTATAATCCTAGCATGGCGCAGCAAAAGGAGAAAAGTAAGATGAAAGAAGAGGGCATAACCATGGAGAGACCGAAATCAGTAGATTGGAGACATTTTAAAAAGCCCGATGATGCAACGTTGCGGAAGATGTTGACTCCCCTTCAATACAAGGTAACCCAGAAGGAAGGGACCGAGCCACCATTTGAAAATGAATATAACAATAACAAAAAGGAAGGCATCTATGTAGATATCGTTTCGGGGGAGCCACTTTTCAGTTCGAAGGAGAAGTTTGAGTCTGGAACGGGCTGGCCGAGCTTCACAAAACCTCTTGCTCCCGAGAATATCGTGACCCGCGAAGATAGGGGGTTGTTTATGGTCCGCACGGAGGTGAGAAGCAAGTACGGTGATTCTCATCTTGGCCATGTATTTCCTGATGGGCCGCCGCCTACGGGTCTGCGATATTGCATGAACTCGGCCGCTATGAGATTCATACCGAAAGAAGACCTGGAAAAAGACGGTTACGGGGAGTACAAGAAGCTCTTTCAGGCAAAATAGAATAATAAGGACACTCAATTTGCGATTGATCGTTGGAGAACAGAGAGAAGGAGAGATGCCATGAAGATACAGATGTTAATAGGTCTCCTGTCATTGAGTATAATGATGATGACAGCTTCCGTCCTCCTAGCAAAAGAAAACGATAAGAAGGCTTCGGTTCCCAGACTCGAGAAGGCGGCCTTCGCCGGTGGTTGCTTCTGGTGTATGGAACCAGAGTTTGACGAGTTGCCGGGGGTTCATTCGGTCGTGGTCGGTTATACAGGGGGTTACAAGAAAAACCCGACATACGAAGAGGTCTCTTCAGGCACGACGGGACATGCCGAATCGATAGAGGTTACATACGATCCGGCAGTAATCAGCTACTCCAAACTGCTCGATGTCTTCTGGCATAATATAGATCCCACAGTCAAAGACAGGCAGTTCTGCGATGTGGGCGTACAATACCGCACGGCGATCTGGTATTACAGCGAGGAACAGAGGCGCCTTGCCGAGGAATCGAAGAAAGCTCTCGAAGAATCACATCGGTTCAAAGGGCCTATCTATACCGAGATAACCCAGGCCACGCACTTTTACCCGGCAGAGGATTATCACCAGAAATATTATCAGAAGAATCCTCTGCGATACAAGTTCTACCGCTACAACTGCGGCCGTGATCAGCGTCTGAAGGAGCTCTGGGGAAAACCTTGACGCAGCCCTCTTGCGAAAATCGAAACAAAAAAAGATTTTTGGAAAGAAGAAATGTACCGTGGTATATTGTGAGTAAAGCCCGGATATCGAAAGACATCAAAGATACGATCAAACCTTGCGCGGAAGCAGAACATTTATGAACGCTTTTGAAAAAGAGATCGCCCGGCATGGACACAAAGGGCTCTTGAGCCAGGAGATTGAAATCCTGCAAATAAACCTGGGTCTAAAATGCAACCAGCAATGCCTCCACTGCCATCTGGAGGCCTCTCCGGAGCGAGGGGAGATGATGGAATGGCCCGTTATGGAACTTGTCCTGAAAGCGGCGGAGAGTTCCCGTTGCAGGCTTGTTGACCTTACAGGTGGAGCGCCAGAGCTGAATCCCCATTTCCGCCCATTTGTGAAGGCCCTCCGGGAGAGAGACCATAACGTGCAGGTGCGAACCAACCTGACCGCACTTCTTGAGCGTGGAATGGAAGACCTGCCCCATTTTTTCCGTGAGCACCGTGTTCAGCTCGTGGCTTCTTTGCCTTGTTATATGGAAGAGAATGTATCCTTCCAGCGGGGAGGAGGAGTGTATGAGAAAAGCATCGACGCCATCCGACGGCTGAATGCCCTTGGCTATGGCTCGCAGTCTTCCTTAACCCTGAACCTTGTATATAATCCTGGAGGACCGTTCCTGCCGCCGTCGCAGCTTACCCTTGAGAAAGACTATCGGCGCGAGCTGCATGACCGTTTTGGGATCGCTTTCACTAATCTGCTGACCATAACGAATATGGCCATGGGGCGCTTCCTAAAAGAACTTCTCCGACAAGACCAGGCAGAAACTTATATGCTGCTTCTCAGAAGGTCATTCAACCAGGGCACACTGCCGGGATTGATGTGTCGGCATCAGATCAGCGTCGGCTGGGATGGAACCCTCTACGACTGCGATTTCAATCTCGCCCTGGGTCTGCAGGTGAACCACGGAGCTCCTGACAGTATCCATTCCTTTGATCCCTCTTGCCTGTGGAAGCGTAGGATCGTGACGGGAGACCACTGCTTCGCCTGCACAGCAGGGGCCGGTTCGTCCTGCGGTGGGTCAATCATATTCAATTGAAACAGAGAGAAGACTGTTCTGGGAAAGAAGAACTCATGGGCAGCAGTGCCGCTGAGCGGACAGTATCAAAAAGAATTGCGGCCACGAAAGCCGTTGCATTGGTCATATTTATAGCTGCGGCCATCTATGTAGTCCGTTTCACCCCTGTCAAAGACCTACTCACCCGGGATGTCTTGGGTAATTTTCTTGAGACTGCGGGCTTTTGGGCCCCTTTGATATTCATACTCATATACACTGTTGGTGTCTGTCTATTTGTCCCGGGGACACTACTCACCGTTCTGGGAGCAGCCATCTTCGGTCCTTACTGGGGATTTCTCTATGTCTGGCTGGGAGCCATGGCCGGAGCGTCTGGCGCCTTCTGGATAGGACGGACACTGGGTCGTGATTTTGCCGCTTCTCTGATCGGAGAAAGTCTGAAGAAATATGATGACGCCATTGAGCGGAACGGTTTTGCCACAGTCCTTTATCTGCGCTTAGTATACTTCCCATTTACTGCCTTGAATTTCGGCATGGGTCTGACGAAGGTGCGCTTCCGGGATTACTTCTTCGCAACCGGTCTCGGCATCATCGTCGGGACATTCATATTCACATTTTTTGTTGGCACCATAAGAAATGTGTGGGCGAGTGGAGACTGGAGCGGGTTCTGGTCCTTACAAGTACTTTTCTCCATCGGGCTCTTCGTCTTTTCGTTCTTTATTCCAAGGATCATAAAGAAGATCAAAAAGGAAAAGTGATTCTCACGGCATGTTGTTCCTATAGGAGAGTAGGACATGGAAGGTTTTGATTACGATCTCGGAATCATCGGCGGGGGTGCGGCGGGACTGACAGCAGCGGCCGGGGGCGCCCAATTGGGCGCCAAGACCATCCTGATTGAGAAGTCAGACAGGCTTGGCGGTGATTGCCTGCACTACGGTTGCGTCCCTTCAAAAACATTGATCAGAACAGCCCGCGTGTGGTCCCTTGCAAGACGCTCAGCGGAGTTCGGTTTGCCCGCGCCCCCTACGCCTCCTGTAGATCTTGCGTTAGTCATGAAACGCGTGAAGGATGTCATCGCCAAAATCCAGCATCATGACTCCGTAGAGAGATTCTGCAGCCTGGGTGCGGAGGTCCGGTTTGGCCGACCCGTCTTTGCGGACGATCATGTGGTGACTCTGGACGGGAAGCGGATCGCGGCGAAGAACTGGATCATAGCAACAGGTTCAGGCCCCGTGGTCCCCTCTGTAGAGGGCCTCGCCGGTATTCCTTACTGGACGAACGAATCTCTTTTTTCACAGGAAACACTCCCTTCCCGGCTGATTATTCTGGGGGGCGGACCCATCGGACTGGAAATAGCCCAGGCCCTTGGACGTCTGGGATCACGGGTAATAGTCGTCGAATTTCTGGACCAGATCCTTGGTACCGAGGATGCGGACATTGCCGCGGTCCTAAAGACGCGCTTGGAGGGAGAAGGAATGGAGATCCACACAGGGACGAAGGCTGTTCGAGCTCAATCCCTCGGTTCCAAGATTCTGCTGACGACTGCTCCTGCAAGCAGTGCAGGGGAAGAGAAGGTGATTGAAGGAGACGCAATCATTGTAGCAACGGGCCGGGCGGCTAATGTGGTCGGCTTAAGCCTGGAAGCAGCCGGTGTCGCATTTACCGCAAGAGGCATCCCGACGGACGCACGGATGAGGACCAATATGCGTAACATATACGCCTGTGGCGATGTGAATGGTCAGTTTCCCTTCACGCATGTTGCGGGATATGAGGCCGGCATTGCGCTCTCCAATTCAGTCCTCCATCTCCCCCGTAAAGCAGATTACGGCCGGATTGGATGGTGTACCTATACGGACCCCGAAGTCGCTAGTGTCGGGCTCAACGAGAAACGCGCACGGAAGGAGGGGATTGACTATCAGATCTTCGAGGAATTTTTCGTGGATAATGACCGCGCCCTCGTTGAGGGGGAGACTCTGGGCAAGATCAAAATTCTTCTGAATCCCCACGGAAAGCTGCTGGGCTGTCAGATCATCGGCAGCCACGCCGGGGAACTCATCCATGAATGGGTCATCGCCATGGCGGGCACTGTTAAGCTCTCTACGATTGCGGGCGCTGTCCATATTTATCCGACCTTGTCGGAGATTTCCAAGCGCGCTGCCGGTCAGTTCTTTGCCGGCAAGATTTTCAGCGACACGACGAAGAAAATCCTGCGTTTTCTCTTCAGTCTCAAAGGGAGGGCCTGTACCCCGCAGTCCTGAACCGCCGTCCGCAGTGTAATAGACACTTGTCGATAACCGCCCAAAGGCCCATTATGAGCGGCCAATAAGATTGTCCACGCGGATAAGATGTTGACCATACAGTTTAATAATGCTAAGCATCGCCGGGAAAAGGAACGGCACAAAGACTTTCCGCTTCCGTAATTCCCGATGAGGTGCGCTGATTATCCTGTGTGAAACACGATGCATAAATTATTTCTGTTTGATTTTGACGGTGTCCTCGTCGATTCCCTCGCCGTATATGAACGAAGAGTGAGGCTTTGCCTGGAAAAAATTGGGAGCCCCGCCGTTCAGGATCGCGACGATTTCCTTGCCTTGTTTGATGATAATTTTTATGAGGGTATTGTAAAGAAGGGCATAGACCTTGCGGCATTCATGAATGCGTCAAGATCCATTCCCACTGGGGACGACCGCGATCAGATGACACCCTTTGCGCCGCTCTTGCCCGTCCTTATGGAATTGAAAAAGGACAATACACTTGCCGTTATCTCCTCAAATGTGTCGAGAGTGATTAATGACGTATTCTCCAGGCATGGGTTTGATGGCTGTTTCAGGGATGTTCTGGGAGCCGACTCCGGCTACAGCAAGATAGAAAAGATCCTCCATGCCATGAATTCTTTTCGAGGCGAAAAGGAGAAAACCTACTACATTGGAGATACGACGGGAGACATAAAAGAGGCGCGTCTGGCGGGTGTAAAAACTGTCGCCGTGACCTGGGGCTGGCACTCCAAGGAGAAACTCGCGACGGTCAGGCCTGATTATCTCATTGAAACCGCCAAAGATTTGCTCACGATTTGATTGTAGACAGGGCTCAGAAGTATTCCCATCTTATCATTGCGAATGCAGTGATAAAGGACAGAGGAAATAATAGCCTTACAGGTCATAAAGGGTTTCATCAATCCTGGGTCTTGGTTTGCTGACTCCTCTTTTCCGTTTCTCTCCGAAGACAAAAGGTTCTTCGCCTTCCAACAGATCCCCCATCTCGGCTTCGATTTTTTCAGGGTCTTCTCCCCTCTCCATGCGACTCAGGGCCTCTTCCATACCCGGTCCCAGATTCATTCCGGTAGCATCGGAGAGCTTCCTCATCAGTACTGCCGCCTGGCGGGGATCTTCTTCATTAATCTTGTCCGCTTCGCCGGCCAGCATCGCTACTGCTTTTTCCATCTTCGCTTCATCTATGTGGGGCATACCCTCATCGGCTGCTTCATCTTGTCTTCCGGACACTCTGGCAAAAATCGACATCTGCCTCTTTAATTTTACTTTCTTGCACTTTGGACATGTGGGAACCTTGTCGGTGTTTATGTTCTTTGAGTAAAAGCTGTAGATCGTATTGCACCTGCGGCAGTAAAATTCATAAATCGGCATTGCACCTTACCTCTTCAAAAATCTTTCTTTAATAGTTTAATAATGTCACCATTAAAATCAAGGAAGTTTTTATCACGGTTTTTGTGAGTTCTTCATTCCCGACAGGCGGGCAATCCGTTCCGTCAGGGGGGGGTGTGAATAGTAAAACCAGGCGTAAAACGGGTGCGGATGGAGATTGGCAAGATTGTCTTTGGCAAGGCGTTTCAGCGCGTTGATCATGGGGATGGCGGTGCCAACGAGGTTGTAACAGAAATCATCCGCTTCCCGTTCGAATCTTCTTGTGAGCATGGCGCCTATCGGCGTCAGAAAAAAAGCAACAGGCCCAAAAAGGGCGGCAGTTAACAAGAGACCTACATAGGGAATCTTCTCAGCGAAGCCGAAGGTATGATATAGTAGGGACCAGTCTATGAGACGATAGACCAGATAGAGGAAGACAAGAGAAACTGTTTCCGTGAGAATCAGTTGCTTGGTGATGTGCCTCTTCTTCCAGTGCCCTGCCTCATGGGCCAGAACGGACAGTATCTCTTCAGGTGCATGGGATTTGAGCAGGGTATCATAAAGGACGATGCGTTTTGTCTTGCCCAGACCCGTAAAGTAGGCGTTGGTGTGCTTGCTCCTTTTACCCGCGTCGACCTGGAAAACGCCGCCGGTTTTCAGTCCCACCTTTGCCATGAGGGCGATGATGGCTTCTTTCAATGCCTCGTTTTCAATGGGTTGGAACTTGTTGAAAAGGGGTGCTATTAGAACGGGATACAGCCAGACGATGAGCATCTGGAAAGCAGAAAAAACAAGCCATGTCCAGAGCCACCAGGTATGTTCGGCATAAGAGACTAAAGCTAACATGGCACCTAAGAGAATGCCCGAGAGAATGCCCGATATCAGAAGGCCCTTGATGAGATCTGTAATCCACAATCTCATGGTAATCATACTGAATCCATATCTCTTCTCAATCACAAATGTACTGTAGAGACTAAATGGGATATCCAGAACGCCGCTTAACAGGGCGAGGGCGCCAAAGAAAATCAGGCCCGACATGATAAAATGGAGATTCCAGGAGAGCACCACTCCGATCAGCAGCGGCAGGAATCCGCTGAGAAGAACCAAGAGGGTGATTGCATCATCGAAGAAATGCGCCACTGCGCCAAACCTTGAAGATTCCGCCGTGTATGCGGTCATGCGCGCTAGTGTGGTTTCGTCGATCTCTCCTTGGAATACCTCAGGTACGTCATGGCCATGCCGACGCAGATGATTGACATTCACGTACACGAGGAGTAAGCGGAATACAGAGCTTGCGGTAAAAGCCGCCAAGAAGGCGATTAGGAGTACATTCCAGCGCACCATAAATTACATCTCATATCCATTTTCTTAATCAGGTTTTGCGTCCCGGTCGCGGCGGGACAATTCTTCCAGTTTCTTTTCAATCTCCCCGATGGCTTCCTCAACTGTATTGACTGCGATGAAGTCATAATCCTCGGGGATCGTAAACGGTGGAGCATGAAGACCGATTACTGGAGTCCCGCTGCGTAAGGCAATCGCTACTTCAGAAAGCGTGCCTGCGCCTCCGCTCAGGGCTACGAGGACGTGCGGCGTCTTGGCATTAATGACATTTCTTGCATCATACATCCCTGTGAAGATCGGGATATCGACAAACTCATTGGGATATTTGTCCAATCGACGCTGTCTGTCATTGGGGAGAACACCGATAACAAGGCCTCCCGCCTTATGGGCACCTTCACAGGCAGCCCTCATGACACCCGGCCCGCCACCTGTCAGCAGGACATAACCCCGCCTAGCAATGGCTTCTCCCAAGCGACGTGCATCTTCCATAACGGCCGGTGACGCAACGCGGTGACTTCCCATAATCCCTATGATGAAGGGCTTTCTTGAAATTGAGATTCTTGGCATCGAAGGTTCTTTAGCAAATGAAGACCTTGACCTCAAGAAAAATGTGAACCTCCACGTTGACAGAAAATGAAAAACATGATGGTATGCGCGGCAGGGAGGCCTGAAGTTCGTTGATTGAAAAAATAGCTGAAAGTTTTTACATGATCACACTACCCATGCCTTTCCGGCTAAAACACGTTCATGTGTTCGCCCATGTTTACGATGGCAGCGTGGCGCTTTTCGATACCGGCATGAATACGCCGGAGACCTTCTCTACGCTTGAAGAGTCCCTGAAATCTATAGGCAGAGGCGTTCGTGATATAGAGCAGATATTCATAACCCATTTTCATACTGATCATTGCGGCATAGCAGGCCGCATCCAAGAGATATCGGGGGCTGCAATTGCTATGTCCGAGATGGACGCATTACGAATTCATAACGATCGGAAGAAGGGGCTTGATTTTGATCAGGTAAAAAAGTTCTATAGAGAGCAAGGGCTAAGAGAAAAAATTATCGATGCCCTCTTGAAGCTCCTTGGTTCTTTTAGAAAAGCGACGATCCCCTTCAAGGTTGATGCAAGTCTTGCGGACAATGGATCTAATAGGGTCGGCGACAGGGAATTTGAGGTAATATCTGTTCCGGGCCACACAAGCGGGCAGGTATGCTTCTTTTTCAGGAGGGAGGGCATACTGCTTTCCGGTGATCATATTTTGCCGGAGATCACTCCTAACCTGAGTCCCGATCCTTATAATCCAGGGTTTCGTCCGCTCAGGAGCTTTCTGGATTCACTTACGCAGGTTGAAGACCTCCCTGCCGTTAAGGTTTATCCGGCCCATGGCGATCCGTTTCCAAACCTGAAGGCCCGCGTAGAAGAAATCAGGGAGCACCACAGGGAGCGAAAAAGCCTCGTGTTTGAATCCGTGAAGGGAGGCCCGAAGACAACGTTTCAGGTATCTCTGGATATCTTCGGGCGAAATTTGCCCGAATTCGATCAGTTTTTAGCCGTCAACGAAACATACGCACACTTGATTGAGCTCTTGGAAGAGGGTTTAATCAAACAGCAAAAGTCAGGACATCATCTAATTCATTCTGTTGCTTAGCCTACTTTCAAAGATCCGCTGCTTATTTCCAAGGGTAAAACATATCTCTTACGCAGGCCCGGATTTTATTCCCTTCTTCTTTGTCCTGCCAGAAATCTGCATAATTACCCGTCTCTGCCTCGGGCGATTGTCAAAATCAATAAATACGATCTGCTGCCACGTTCCCAATTGCAGATGCCCGTTGATCGCGGGGATAGTTAAGGATGGACCAAGGAGGGCCGCTCTTACGTGCGCATGTCCGTTTCCATCTCCCCATCGTTCGTTATGCCGATAGTATTTACTCTCAGGCACGAGATTTTCTATTGCCTCCTTGAGATCGCTCACAGCTCCATGCTCATATTCTATCGTCGTTATCGCGCCTGTAGAACCGGGAACGAAGAGAAGCACCTGGCCGTCTTCCAGATTCGTTTCAGCAATGCGGTCCAACACTTCGCTGGTTAAGTCAATAACATCGGTATTTCCTGATGTGGTAAAAGAAAGGTCAAACGTTGTCATCTCCACAGCCATAAATGCCATCCTCTCATCCGTAATGAAGAATTCCCGCATCTCTCCACCGTCAAGATATTTCACCTTGACACACAGGAGATATTAACAATAATTTTCGCCCCACCTAAGTCGCAGGGTTTGCGCTATATATACGGGAAGACGTGTTTTTGCACCATCTGAAAGTTTTTCTTCACCTCACCAGCGCCGTCTATAACGTTCATATGGCCTGGGAAGAGAGCCTCCACATCGAGCTTCGAAAGGGTTACAATGCTTTGCTTCAGATAGGAGCCGCTGCCTCCCGGAAAATCCGTTCTTCCGACATTCTGATAGAAGATTACATCCCCGGAGAAAAGCACTTTCCGGGCAGGCCAGTACAGACCGATGGAACCTGGTGAATGTCCCGGTAGAAGAAGGATTTCAAACGATTCGTCTCCCAGGGCAATCTTGCCTTCCGTGAGAGGGAGATCAACGCGTATGGCAGGAGGGTTCATGCCGAATAGGTTATACAGGCTAGCACCGGCGCCCTTTAGGAACTCCATCTCCTTTTCGTGAAGACCTACCTTTATATTCGAGTTGTTAAACAAGATGGAGCCCTCGAAGTGATCGGGGTGGGAATGAGTATTGATGACGTATTTTATCGCACCTTTTTCTATCCCGTCTTCTTCCATGCTTTCAAGAAGGTTGGGCACAAATCCTTTCAATCCGGGATCGATAAGGGCGTTGACATTGCCACCTACATAAAAGCTGTTACAGTTATTTTCAAAAGAGTCTGTCCATTCGTAAACATAGATGTCATCTAAAAATCTCATAGGGTCTCCTTTTGAGTGCTGGATTCTGCAATCGAGGTTTCATTGCTTTATTAATATATACTTTGGAGTACATTTACTTGCAAGTACAATGTATCCCAGAGAGGAGAAGAGCGGCGCGGCAGATTGTCCAGTAAACTCGCGCGGAAGCGAGCTTTTCCCCCTGACGAAAAAAATGTTGACAAATGATAATAATAGTTGTATTATACAACTATGAAGAGGACGGCAACTTGCATCAATCGAGATGTTCTATCCCTGGTATCGGACCTGTGCCAAGTCGTTCGTTTTTGCCGTCAGGATGCCACCTTTTGTGAGGACGTGACTTTTACCCAGTTTCTCATACTCGATGAAATTGCAAAAAAAAAGGTATTGAAGATGCAGGAACTTCGTCGAATCCTAGCCGTTGATAAGAGCACAACTACCAGACTCGTGAACCCATTGGTCAGGCAGGGATTGATTGAGCGTAAGATATCTAACCATGATTCCAGGGCTGTGAATTTGACATTGACTTTGGCGGGCAGAAAAGTCCACAGAAAAGTGTGGCTATGCCTCGAAGGTTTTGTCGGCGCTATTGATGGACAAATTCCCAATAAGAGAAGGAAACTTGTCTATGAGGCCGTGAAGCTCTTTATCGATGCCGTAAAAAAAGCATCATCAGCCTGTCCGTGTAGTGAGTAACCTTGAAGGAGCAAGAAAGTGTGTCAACCTGATTGTAACAGTATAAAAGGCGAATCCGGCAAGAAAGGCGTGGATAAAGTCCCGCTTGTCTTGCCGGTCATTTTACACCTGACGCAAACATGTGAGATTCAGTTGGGCCTCCCCAGTTGTAATCAGCCATTCGTCGCGGGTTCCATCGAGACACCCGTGGGTGCGGTGCCAAAGATAGGCTCTATCTTGACGCCGCAGGATAAGTGGGGGACCGTAAAAGCCCGCTGGGGTGTCGGCCGTATGGACTATATTGTTGAACCCGGCCTCTATGCCCTTGGGAATCCGAACAATGAATCTCATGTGCTCGTTACTGCAAATTACAAGATGAGTTTTGACCGTCTCCGTGAAGCACTTCCTGGACGGGACGCCTGGCTCTTGGTTCTCGATACGAAGGGAATCAACGTCTGGTGTGCAGCGGGCAAGGGTACATTTGGGACAGAGGAACTGGTACGGCGGATAAATATGAGTGGACTGGACAGGATCGTCACCCATAGGGAATTGATCCTTCCTCAGCTCTCCGGCCCCGGTGTTGCCGCCCACCTGATAAAAAAATTTTCCGGATTTAAGGTTAAGTACGGCCCCATCCGGGCCTCAGATCTCGCTTCCTATTTAGAAGCCGGTCTCATAGCAACGCCTGTGATGCGCATGAAAACCTTCACACTGCGCGAGCGGATAGCATTGATTCCGATAGAGCTTATGGCAGCCTTGAAGCCGGCAATTCTCCTCATGCTCGTCTTCTTCCTTCTCGGAAGCCTGGGGGGGCCCGCAGGATACTGGGCAAATGTGATGAATTTTGGCCTTTTTCCTGTCGTTGCCATATTGATGGCAATCATTTCCGGTGCTGTCCTGACGCCGATCCTGCTCCCTCTTCTCCCCGGCAGGGCTTTTTCTCTAAAGGGTTGCGCAGTGGGTGTAGTTGCTGCATTCGTCCTTCTGATAATGAGGAATCCCGCCCTCCATTTCTGGACCGGCAGGCTCGAAGCTCTTGCCTGGCTGTTGCTGATGCCGGCTTTGGCAGCATATCTGGCCATGAATTTTACCGGCGCCTCAACTTATACCTCCCTTTCGGGAGTGAATAAGGAAATGAGCTTTGCCTTACCCCTGGAGATCGGCGCTGGCGTGGCCGGTGTCGGCCTCTGGCTGGTGTCTCTCTTTATCGCGTAGGAAATTATAAATGGAAAGAATGACCTATCTTAAAGATGTAGTGACGCTCGATCTGAAAGAGGAAAAATGCGTCGGTTGCGGTATGTGCACTGAGGTCTGCCCCCATGCGGTCATTTCTATAAACGACATGGACCGCGCATGGATTAAAGACAGAGACGCATGCATGGAATGCGGGGCCTGTAGCCGTAATTGCCCGACCGATGCGTTTTCCGTGCAGGCAGGTGTGGGCTGCGCCGCCGCAGTCATAAATTCTATGCTGGGCCGAAGCGACGCGCCCTGTTGCGGCCCTATAGAATCTTGTGAGCAAAGCGTGGAGAAGAAGAAATCCTCATGCTGCTGACTCAAAGTCCATCGGGGAGGGGTTGGGATACCCCCTTTTTATCCTCGCCGATACCGATTTCTTGGGACGCTGAGACCCCACGAATTGCGGAAACTGCCCAAGCTCCAAATAATTTCCTGAAGATAAGTTGTTTCCCGACCTTCCAAGAAAATCTTCCTTCCTAGAAAAATCCTTGACAATGTCGGATCAATCTTCGAACATACGTTGTATTTAGAGAATGTTTGTTGCTTCATTACCCTCGAGAACCAACCGTCCCTATTGCTCTAACCATAAATAGTGTGTTTCATATTTCATAAAGGTTCTTATGAAATCAACTAAGAAAGATAATTCCCGAAGCACAAATGTCTATCACATAACATACTCCAAGGCACACAGCGTAGGTTGCCTCTATTTCTGGGGCTGTAATCTCCGGTGTAAATTGTGCCTCTTAAAGAAGGAGGCCTTTGACTGCCACCTTCCGGAAACACGCCTGCGTATCTACGACCCGTCATACGAGAGTGAGCGCCCCACCCGTTTTCTGACGCTACGAAAACTCATGCTTCTTCTCGATCCTCTATCGTTAAAACAGATCGTCCTCATGGGTGCCGAACCGGTATGCGACCCGATATTGCCGCGGATTCTGGCTGCCTTGAAGAAGTCGAAGGATTGTTCCTTTGTACTTCTCACCAACGGCAGAAAATTTCCACCCCTATCGATAGTGGACGAGGTCATTTTCAGCATCAAAGCCATCACGCCGGCACTGCATCGGCACTATACAGGTGTTGACAATAAGGTTATATTACAAAATTTCGCCGAGATCGCCGCAGCGAAATCCGTTTCGCTGCATGTGGAAACTGTTTTCGTACCAGACTACGTTGATGAGGATGAGATTCTGAGGATCGCTGATTTCGTCGCCTCTGTTGATCTAGAGATTCCTTTCAGGGTAGATGCTTATCTCCCCATCCAGGGATTGCCGTGGCGGGCTCCGCAGGCGCACGAAATCCAGGCATTAGCAGAAAAGGTGAGAAATATCCTTCCAAATACCTCCTGCCTTTATGGTGATGGAGGGAAATCGGAACTGGCCTATGAAGTGGAAAAGATATTCTGAATCATAAGGTGACAGGAGGTTCAGTATGAAACCACAGGATCGGATTAACAATCTGCAGAAGAAGCTGGGAGAGCAGGATCTTGCCGGTGCTTTAATCTTTTACTCACGAGACGTCTTTTATTACACGGGTACTGCACAGCCTTCCTACCTCCTGATTCTGCCCGACGATTACCGTCTGTTCGTAAGAAGCGGCTATGATTTTGCCCTCAGCGATATTTTTGTAGACAAAGAGAATGTTGAGGAAGAGCGCCGTTTGGATAATATCTTCAAAAAAATATTTAACGATTTTGACAAAGGTACTCGTCGTATAGGCACTGAATTGGATGTCTTGACAGTAGAACAATTGGGCTCATTCAAGAAGGCCTTTCGCGATTATGATTTTGTGAATATCAGCCCCGTCATTCTGGAACAGAGAAAAACAAAAGACCCCTCAGAAGTAGAAAGAATCAGAAAAGCCTGTGAAGTCATTCATCGGGGTCACGAGGCTGTTCTTGTTGCCTTGAAGGATGGTATCACAGAGCTGGAGCTCGCTGCTGCTGTGGAGAACTCCCATCGTTTAGCAGGACATGAAGGCATATTCTTTATCCGGCAGCCAGACTTCTTCATGAGCCGTGGACCGATTTCTTCGGGGGAGAATCTCTTCAAAACGAGCGGTGTCGTCTATACAATCACCGGCGTGGGGCTTAGTCCATCTGTACCGGCGGGCCCTTCACGAAGAAGATTATGCAAGGGAGATTTGGTCATGGTAGATATACCGGTAATCGTTGAAGGCTATCATGCAGATCAGACGAGGACCTACTGTTTGGGAAGGGCAAACGAAAACGCCAAGTCCATGTATAGTGATTTAAGAGCCATAGCCGACCATCTCATCAGCAACATGAAGGGGGGAATGAAGTGCAGTGATATTTATAAGATGGCTGTTGAAAAAGCGTCGGCCCTTGGTAGAGAAGGCCAATTCCAGAGTTTCGGAGGAGGAAAGAGGTCGCGTCTTATTGGTCATGGCATCGGGCTAGAATTGAATGAACCTCCTGTTCCATCGGAATACGATCAATCGCCGGTGGAGGATGGCTATGTCATAGCTCTGGATATGCACATGCTGGATGAGTCTGTAGGAGTCGTCAAGCTGGAGGATATGATTCTGATCAAAGAGAAAGGTAATGAAATTTTGACAACAAGTGACCGCTACCTTTTTGAGGTATAGAGATTAATATTATGCTCGTGTTAGCATGATAACCATAGACTGATAGAATTGATGATGTTTATATAAGACCGTAGCATGTCCGCCAAATATTAATTGTCCAATTCATTTACTACATAAGTTCCTTTTCGCTCATATTTACGGCCCGTTCCATTTCTGCCTTCAATTGCAACGGCAGTCCCGGGATGTCGACGCTGAGAAATCCGCGGACTATCGTCGATGTAGCCTCATCTTCCGCGAGTCCCCGCGACATATCTTTACCATCTGTCTCGTCTTGAGACCGTGAATCGTCGGCGGACGCTGGTAGGACATGCCAATACCTAGTTTTGCCCTTTCATTAATGGGCATATGAGTAATATCTTCGCCCTTGAAAGAAATCTTCCCTGCTGTAACAGTATACTGCGGATAGCCCATGATCGTCATAAGTAGCGTCGTCTTGCCCGAGCCGTTCGGACCGAAAAGAATGTGCGTTTCCCCTGTTTTGATTTCCAGATCGATGTGCCTGAGAACCTCCCGGTCACCGATTTTCACTTGAAAATCTTCTATCATCAGCATGTTAAAGCATCCCCCCATATTTGGAGACGGATTTTATTTTTTATCTTCGTTATTCTCTGCCATTTGCTTATTAACTAGCCTTCTAATTATGATCATATGCTAGCTTAATTTTCTGCCGTTTCCCGTCCTTTTCTTTCAGGCTTCTTTCCTTTGGAGAAGTTGCGGGCCTTAGATTATATATCCCATACGAGTTGAGAGTTAGCGGGTCTTGCCTCTGGCAAGCGACGCAAAAATGCCGCCGAAACAGAGCAGACTCAGCATTATCAAGGAGCTGTGCATACTCCCCATGAACGATGGATACTCTGCCGGCGTGATAGGGACGTCTCCCATGTGAAGAGAGAAGATCAGCATGACGATCCCCATGCTCAACATTTGCCCCGTGATGCGCATAGTGGCCAGGGTTCCGGATGCGACACCATAAAACTGCTGCTCAACAGAGCTCATTATGGCGTTGGTGTTCGGCGAGGAGAAAAGAGCGAAGCCTAACCCCAACATAAGAAGCACGACCATAATGAAAAGAATATGTGACTGATTGCCGAGGAGGATCAAAAGCCCCAGGCCAAAGGTGGTGAGGCTCATCCCGACAGAGGCGACAATCCGCGGCTCAATCCTGTCGGAAAGCCTCCCGGCAAAGGGTGAAAAAACGGCCTGCACGACCGGCTGAGCAACGAGGATCACCCCCGCATGAAGTGGGCTGAACCCTTTGATATATTGAAGGTAGAGACTGAGGAGAAAGGAGACGGCGAAAGTGGCACTATAATTGATCAAGGCCGCCAGATTCGAGAAGACGAAGACTGTGTTATGACGAAATACTGTGATGTCGAGAAGAGGATTTTTCACCTTCCTTTCCCGGACTGTGAAGATAACAATCAGGATGAGGCCAATGACTACAAGCCAAACCCCGAGAGTTCGTGTCAGCGAAGAAAACCCGTACATTAGGGCGGAAAGCGCAGCCATGTAGAGGAAAGCACCCTTAAAATCGAAATATTCTTCTCCCGATTCTGCCCATTCCGCCTTAATTTTCCATAGCATGAGGACTAAAATAGCTACACCGAGGGGAACGTTGATCAGGAAAATGCTGCGCCAGCCGAAATGCTCCGTAAGAAAGCCGCCCAAGAAGGGTCCGGCAGAAAGCCCCAAATAGACTGAGGCGACATTGATTCCCAGAGCACTGCCTCTCTCACCCGAAGGAAAGACAGAGGTCAGAATGGCAATTGACGGTCCGAAAATCATGGCTCCACCAATGCCCTGAAGCAGTCTGAAAGCAATGAGAGAGTAAGATGACGCAGCAACAGCGCAGGAAAAAGAAGACACTGTGTAGGCGACTAAGCCGATAGAGAATATCCGTTTCCTTCCCCAGATGTCGGCAATCTTCCCGATAGGAACAAGGACAGCTGCGGCAGCGAGCAGAAAAGAATAAGCAACCCAACCCATGAGGACGGCGCTCATGGAGAATTCTTGGCCAATGGACGGGAGGGCAATATTGATGGAAGATCCCATGAAGGGAGTAAGAAAAGATGCAGCCGTCGTCACAAGCAGGGTGACTTTCTTATTCACGTCGGAAGCCTTTCCTATGACACGCCCCTGAGTCACCAATCACGCCCTCCACAAAATTTAACATTCATCCCATTCGCCTCCGCCAATCTTTTCCGGGAAGGTCATTCGGGTTTGTCGCCATGCTCCGGGCTTCGGTCCCCGCCCAAAATCATGATTAACAGGATTACTGAAGTAAACTAAAATTTTAAGTATCAATTTCTTAATTTTGATTCAAGAACTCACAGTCGCGGCAAATGGATTGCTGATGATATCCAATAAGCTCGCAAGTTTTATGGAAGGAAGAGAAAATAGTTTCATGTGGAAGACTGCATGGTAATTTGATGACTAAGAACGGCAAGGGGCGGGAGAAATCTCTAATTATTGAAAATTCAAATCCATATATCTATGATTTGCCCTTTGTTTTTTATCCGCGGACTATCCGAAGGCCTGTAAGTGATAATCTGCTTGTTTGCCGGCGAAGTCTTGCTCGATTGCAGTTCGACACAATCGAAAATATCATCAGGAGAAACAGGAGAGGACGGAAGATAGGCTTGCTGCAACGGGGGGATGGCCCGCTGATATTGAGCAGGAACAGTAATGGCTATTTGAGTGTTTGGCAACTTAACGTCCATGGTTCACCTTGCAGCGTGGACACTTTACTATATCTTATCACGGGGTTCAATAACTAGTCAACGGCAAATCAACGTGACCAGTCTGGCCCGCATAAAAATAATCACGGGTAAACAAGTTTCCCTGTGATTATTAAATTCTGCCAATCTTCCCGGAAACTCACCTTTTTTCTATATAGTATAAGAATGAAAATTATTCGTCAAGAACAACAACAACCGGACAGTGACTACGAGACTTACACCTCCAAACCGACCCCTCCGGACCTTAGGAAGGGAAAGTTATATATGTATGTGTTTGATATCTCTAATATTTATAACAATCTTAATTGCCGGAGATAATTGTGGCTATCAAGACATGCCAGTTTATGGGAATAAATATCTATGTTTCCGCTACGATTACTCGTATTCCTTCGGCACCCCGCAGATCATAATCATGGGATTCTTTACTGAACTGTTTTTGTATTGATGTTTTTCACCCGGCAGTACGAGGGCAAAATCCCCCTTTTTCACCGGACGTTCTTCACCGCTTTCCGTAACAAGAGCACCTTCACCCTCTATGATATAATTCAGGTGCTCAAAGGGGTGGGTATGATAAGGGCTGTGACCACCGGGCATGATTGTGAATACCCTAAGGGAGCAAAGAGGTGTACCATCTGATTTAGATATGGGCACCTGCTTCAGGATGTCCTTAGCCCCTTCCATTGCCATCTTTGTTGTTTCTATTTGATCGAGACTTGTGATTTTCATGGATCACCTCCGGGATGGAATATTAAGCTTTTCGTCAATATTCTAGAGAGTATTTCATATAGGGTCTACGGGGGTCAAGTAATTATAAACTCGTCCACTTTTGTCCCTAGCTTCAGATTCGGGAATACTGATTTCACGACAATCTCTTGACAGATGCAAAACAATTAGTTGCCCGGTAGCAACTCGCCCGCAAATCTGAAAGCCTGTTCGGTGAGCTCCTTCGGCATGAGCTCTATTTTCATCTGTCGCGTAAGTTCCTGCACCCCCAACCATTGCCCGGACACTGCAATTATAGTTTCAAAAAAACCATCCTTATTGACGGCAACTGCGCCGCCGGAAGCCCAGAAGAACAGCCTGGATCCAGCATTCCCTCTCACCTTGTCACCGCGTCCGAAGGCTACAATCCTCTCCCCGACGCGTATATCTCTGTAGAGCGTGTAAGAGATGCGAACGGTTACGGCACCGCTTGTGGAGGCCATGAAGCCCGCCCATCCCAGCGTTTCATCTAAGAGAGCCAGCGATGCTATAGGATGGATGATATTGTTTCTTTGAAAGAGATAGAAGGCTTCGTCATCCCGCGAGGCGAAGCCGACTTTCGAAAGGACTATTTTTTTCGATGAATCATTGTAATCCACAATATAGAATCTCCTCTTGAGCCCAGGCTGCCTGCGTCCCACGCCACAGACGAAACAATTCTTGTAATATGGCAGCGGTATCAGCTTATTCTCAATATCCGAAAATCTGTCGGGGATACATGATGCAAAAAAGTTGCTCTTGTGAGATGCGGCGTCCCCGTATCTGACCGACGCGGAAACATATGGGGGCAAATCCGGCGCTCGCGATATTATACCCGCTGCTCCATCCTCACTCTTCGAGACTTCGACGATGAGCCTGTCTCCGATCTTCACACTTGATCCTCCCATGCGAAAATCTGCTGACAATGGATAAAGAGACCCTGCATTTTGCGGATAGCTGTCAAGCATCGTGGCAAGCTCCATGATTGCACCCATGCCGATTCCCCCATGAGGTATCCCAACCCATCCCTCGGTACGCCGGTCCATGAGAAGTTCGGCACGCACGTATTTACTATCTTTATGAATATCAGAATCTCCGAAGAGGAATTTGCTGACAAAATTTCGCGCATCCGTGTCATGTGTGGAATAGTAGTTTCTCGTTGAGTATTGCGACATGATACCTCTAAACATCTCTATCTCTTTAAGCAAGTCATGGAGGGTATATCTATTTGCACGGCGCAAATCGCTACTTGACGAACTCGATGGGTTGCGGACAAGCATGTCCTCCAGCGTTGTAATCGTAGACCATGCGTGCCCCATAGTCAGCGCCGACAGACATGACCCCGAGGAGCGCAAATAGCAGAAGAACGAATAATGCCCTTCCCTTTCTCGGGAATGGTCTTGCGATGATTGCCCAGGTAACCATGATAGCACTCACGCACAAGGTCAATATCATGAGGTTTTCATGTTTCTCCAGCAGGTATCCCCTAACAGATGGGGCGAGTATTACACTTGGCTCGGCATATATGCCAGTGCCGACTGCTGCTGCTGCCCCCAGTGAGCCCACTATGAGGAGGGAGAATGCCGTAGTTGCCATGGCCTCCTTTGAGTTCAATAGCGCCAACAGATAAAAAAGCGCGGAACCGCAGAGAAAGGCAATCGGAAAATGGACCACCAGTGGATGTATGTTTTGCAGATGCTGGATTCCTGGTAAAAGGTTTTGTATCATAGCTCACCTCATCGTTCCAAAAGTTAGGAACGGCCTGTCGCAATTTTCTTCATAGGTCCCGCTCTTAAGACGTGTGTTGTATTTATTGCAATCAGGGCGCTACCACCCCTCACGGTGAACTGGAATATTCTCCCTTCGACTCACCCAAATAAAGCTTCACTTTCTCCCTAATCAGGTCAGGCAGTTTAACGCCCAAGTCCGCGAGGCGGGCCTCATATTTCATGAACGACTTAATGTGCCTGGACGTTGCTGCAAATATCCTAAAATATATTTGGAGACTTCCTTCGATCTCCTTACGGAATATCATGTCTTTGTTGAGCATATCTTCTAATGGGGCGATTACCCTGTAGTTTATGGGACGACATATGGATCTATAGAATACAAAACGCTGGAGGGTTCCACATTCGTAATTCTTCTCCCGGATGCTCTCTTCAACGAGATTCAGATCAACGGTATCAATAATCTGGTAATCATATTTGTCCTTGAGTATCTCCGTAACCAGCTCTTCGGCATCTTTGAGTAAGCCACACACCTTGCTCCCACCATGGCATTTGCCGTCACATTCTCGGTAATCGCCGTCACACCGCAGGTAAAGAACGAAGTCTAAATCCGAATCCGAACGCGATATGCCAAAATTAACGGAGCCCAAGACATCCATGGCAATATTGGCATGCAGCTTATCCTCGATGAGGGAGGTCGCCTCCTCTAAGATGTCGATTCTTTCCTCTGATTCCTGGGTCTGAAATTTTCTGTAAAACTTTTTTATCTCGTTATACAATGTTATCTCAGGGATGTGAGAATCTTTAATCTCTTTTTCATCATAGTTCTTTCCCAGCTTCAGGGCATCATATCTCTCCTGATCTATGATTATTTCTCTTAATCTGCCGTCCTCGATATAATAGTCGGCTACGTCGTAAATCCTTCCATTCACGAATTTCCTGAAGACGATCCCCGTTACGCGCTCATGCTCCACTTTGATAGAATAGTAAAATCCTCCTTCCGCAACATTTCCTGATGTCTGGGTCACTTCACCAAAATTGGAGGGATTAAGATAAAGGGTATTCTCGATAAGATCGACCCCCCATCTCTGATGGATATGGCCAGTAAGGCACATCATTACTCGATTGGCCTCACAGTAGCGGCGGAGCGCCAGAGAGCCGATGGGACCATCTGAAGTTGTCTGATCGTGGATTCCGTATGCGGGCTGATGGGTCACGATAATGCCCGGCTTTACAGCACTGAAAAACAGGTACATCTCACTGTACTTGTCATGATACTTCACATTTCTCTGGTAATGAATCACATACCTCTCAGGGATGCCGGGCGTCCAGACGGCGGCCCCGCCGTAACCGCAAATCCTCAGATCATTCAATTCATACCAGTGCAGGTGCAAGTCATGCTCGCTCAAAGCCGTAAACCTGAGGTCCATATCATAATTACCGGGAAGAAAGAAAACCCGTGACCTCTTTTTCATGGACGCGATGCTCGCCAGCACCTTATACTTTTGCTGCATAACCCTGCGGGCCCTTACCGTGTACTCCTGGTATTCGGTCCCGAGATCCTGTACGTCGTCCGAAACGTCGGGCTTTTCCAACAGTTCATCAACGAAATCCTCGATGAACATATCTTCCTTTGACAGCTGCCTTCTTAAGCCATGAAAATATGATTGCAGTTCGTGATAGCGTATGGACGCATCCATGCTATAGAAGGGAATATCTATCAGGTCACCGGAAACAATATAAACGTCGGCGACCGTCTCGTTGAGAAGATCATTCAGCCTGTCAAAGCCGCCGTGGATATCAGCGAGATAAATGATTCTCATGGATAAATTTTCTTCGCTCGTTTTTCGTCAGTGTCCCGCCATCCTTAATTGGCGCAGCCATACCGTGAACCGCAACATCCACTTATATCAAAACCGCTATGGCTTTTTTTCACGTGCTCTTCTTATGGTTACGGTTTCGCCGCCGATACCCCAGTTATCCATCTCCACTTCATCGATTACGACAACTGTAGTCTGAGGATTCTTGCCCAGTATATCCCTGAGAAGATTGGTCACACCGCGAATGATTTCTTCCTTCTGCTCCTTGGTAATCCCATCTTTGGTCACTCTAACATTTACGTAAGGCATGACGCTCCTCCAAAAAATTCAAATGGATAATTAGTCTTTATTTCTAATATGGATTTATTTCCGCAGCTATTCACCAAAGGGCACACTGCAATCTTCACGACTGCGGTGCAACAAGAGGTTATTCACTTAAATAAGGCAAGCTTTATTGCTGTGCCATCGATGCCCAGCTCCTTCTCCAATCTCTTGTTCTTCTGGTTTTGATTATATAGCCAAAATAATGCGACGATAGCGATCAGGCTTTCACCAATAAATTGGCCCGTCACATATACTAAGATGATATTGAACAATATCAGAAAACCCAGGGACATGATTATGTACGTTGGATGTTTCTCCGAGACGAATCTGCTGTGCTGGCTAAGTAAAAGAATCACGATGAGAATAACAATCGGTGTATCATATATGATATGACCCGTTGACCCATATGACTTGATGTTCAGTACAAGGTATATGACAAGAACCACGTATACGTGGCCTCTCGTCCTCATGACTGCTGCCTTCCAGTCACCAAATGTTTGAGCGTTAATTTTGGGGAAATCAGATGCGACAAGATTCTTAAATTTCTTCATCTCAGTTTCTCTCCTTGCTGGATATTTCCCATAACGATAAATTCGTTTTCCATGACAAGGGTTTTTCAGATGTAGAACCTGTAAATTGCTCCGTGTAATCTGCATCTTTCCGGCGAATTTAGCAAGTGCAGAATTTGTCAACAACGTCTGCCGACGGGAAAATATCTATCCACCTCTTCTTCTACTTCCTTAAGCCATGTTGTCCGCTGCTTTTGTGTACTCGTAACAATAACGCCGAACATCATGCGATGGAAATTCTTCACACCACACGGGCCGAATATGCAATTCTTCCAAAGAGTCTCAAGGGGATCTTTGAATACGTTCATTTCCCTTCCCTCTGGTGTATTGGACGTATTGAAGACGATAGCAGTATCGGCTCTCAGCAAGCCCTGGGGAATTCCTCCGCCTGCGTCACCTTCCAGAAACTCATAGGCCACTCCGGGCCTGAATACCCTATCAACCCATCCTTTCATGATTGCCGGCGGCTGTCCCCACCAGTTGGGATGGACTATTACAAATCCTTCCACGGAGGCCGCTTCCGCACAATGTATTTCGATATGCTGCGTGAGCAGGACACCCTGAGCGATTTCCTCTTCCGGGAGGACTGGATCAAACCCTTCCTCGTAGAGGTCGTGAAAAATGACTTCATGCCCATTTCTTCGCAACTTTCGCGCGGCCGTCTCGGCAATAGCCCGATTGAAACTCTTGATACTAGGATGCGCAACAATCACCAACACCGTCATTGATCTAAAACCCTTTTGAGTTTGAAATTACCCATTTCTTGCTGATCTCGCCCTCGCATGACGGAATCATTACGGTCATGAGGTCTATGCCCTCGTTAATTGCCGGTACTTGATCCGGTGCGGCTGATCCGCTGCGGCCCCGAGGCGTATCTTTCTATCCGCTTCGTACTCCGAGTAGTTTCCATCAAACCAGACCGTCTTGCTGTCACCCTCAAAGGCAAGGATGTGGGTGGCGATGCGGTCGAGGAACCAGCGGTCATGACTGATCACAACAGCGCAACCGGCAAAGTTCTCCAGCGCTTCCTCGAGGGCCCTTAATGTATTCACATCGAGATCATTTGTTGGTTCGTCGAGGAGAAGCACATTGGCCCCTTCCTTCAGCATCCGGGCCAGGTGGACCCGGTTTCTTTCGCCTCCAGAAAGCATGCCGACCTTTTTCTGCTGATCGGTACCGGAAAAATTGAAACGGCCGACGTAGGCACGGGAGTTGATCTTGAGGTCGCCCAGTTCTATTTGTTCCTGCCCGCCAGAGATTACTTCCCATATGTTCTTGGCCTGATCAAGAACGTCACGGCTCTGGTCCACATATGAAAGTTTGACCGTTTCGCCGATTCTGATTGTGCCGGAGTCCGGTTTCTCCTGGCATGTAATCATTCTGAACAGAGTGGTTTTCCCCGCCCCGTTGGGACCGATTATACCGACAATACCACCCGGAGGGAGAGAAAATGACATCCCTTCTATAAGAAGACGGTCACCGTATGCCTTGCCCACGCCGTCTGCCTCAATAACTATCTGACCAAGTCGGGGCCCTGGTGGGATATATATTTGCAGGTCTTTTGCATGTTTCTCACCCTCCTCCTTCAGGAGCGCCTCGTAGGAACTGATACGCGCCTTGGACTTCGCATGCCTTCCTTTCGGTGACATGCGTATCCACTCCAATTCACGCTGTAACGTCCGCTGGCGCTCGGTTTCTCTTTTTTCCTCTACTTCCAGGCGTTTCTGTTTCTGTTCCAGCCACGATGAATAGTTGCCCTGCCAGGGAATCCCCTGTCCACGATCCAGCTCCAGGATCCAGCCCGCCACATTATCGAGGAAATACCTGTCGTGGGTCACGGCAATAACGGTACCGTGGTAGCGCTGTAGGTGGTGCTCCAGCCAGGCGACAGTCTCGGCATCAAGGTGGTTGGTAGGTTCATCGAGAAGAAGTATGTCTGGTTTTTGGAGCAATAGCCTGCAGAGGGCCACGCGTCGCCTTTCTCCACCGGAAAGAACCTTTACAGGAGTGTCTCCTGAAGGACAGCGAAGAGCATCCATGGCCATTTCCAGCCTGGAATCCAGGTCCCAGGCGTCGAGGGCATCGAGTTTTTCCTGAACCTCTCCCTGACGTTCGATGAGCTTGTTCATCTCCCCTTCAGACAGGGGCTCGCTAAATTTCTCGGTAATCATGTTGAATTCATTTAGGAGAGCGGCAGTTCCCTGCACGCCCTCCTCGACAATCGCCCGTACAGTCTTCGTCTCGTCCAGACGTGGCTCCTGTTCGAGAAACCCAACGGTGTGGCCCGGGGACAGGATCGTCTTTCCGTTGAAATCCTGGTCAACTCCCGCGAGTATGCGTAAGAGAGAACTCTTGCCGGAACCATTAAGACCGAGGACGCCGATCTTGGCGCCGTAGAAATAGGAGAGATAGATGTCCTTCAGCACGGGTTTCTTGTCATAATACTTGGAGACGCCGATCATAGAATAAATTACTTTGGTCGTTTCATTAGACATGTGGTCAGAGAATCTCCTTCCATTGTTAACGAAAATTATTTCCCTCTACCTATTTTTTGAACGCGTGGCTAAAATCATATCATCCGCCATTCGATGCGGCAAGGTAACGGTCAATTATTGCAGATGTCTTTGTAATGAGATCAGATACATCCTTTTCATTCTTATAACCTTCTATAATGAACGGAATGGCTCGCACTTCCACCGAAAAAATCTCCTGCAGCAATCTTACAGTAACGCGTTTCCTCTGTTCAATTTTTTCCGGCTCGCTATAGCTGTTTCCTTTTTCTTCGTTACCTCCGAAATCATCGATAAGCAAGACCTGACTGACTTCGCCCATGTAGAGCCCGTTCTTGAGAATTTCCCAGAACCGGAAATTGTCCTTATGGAAACCGAGGTCCGCGGAATTGGCCACGATAACTGCTGTGTTCCCGGGAACAGCCATGGCGGTTCTTGCCGCAGTCGCTTCGACATGAAATTCTTCGAGATACTTCAATATGTAAGCCGTCGCCTCGGCATAATGATCCGTAGCAATGATCGCTCTGACAGATGGACATCTATTTAATTTTTCCAAGACGGGCTGCCAGCGTCCGTCGATCCGAGAATGGCTGAGATAGCTATCCACAAATAAAGACACCGCATCAGAAATCTTCGCGTTGGAGACAATGCACATATTCTGATGGAAGATGGCGCTTATCCTATCCTCTATGATTTTCTTATATCCTACCTGCGTCGTGCTTCCTTTCACCCAGGTGGGATTGACGATCTGTTCCCAGAATATGCTGGGGCTCGTGACTCCCAGGTCCGTCAAACCGCTCTCCCTTAGTTGTTTCATCAAATAGTCGGGCTGACCGAATAAGACGGATTCAAGACTGATGGTTCCGGAGTAGTCGAAGATGATCAGCTTTCTTGGAAGCATGTAATTGTTCCCTATACCCCCCGCTTCTTCAAGGCTGCCTGGATGATCTCATTAATTTCTTGGGAAGCACGCAAAGGATCGGGAGCGGCACAGACGGCGGAGACAACGGCAATGCAGTCGGCTCCAGCCATGACCGCATCTTCGGTATTGGATGCATTCAGGCCGCCGATTGCAACCAACAGGTGACGCGAATAGGTCCTGATCCTCGCGAGTCCTTCCAGACCCCAGTTCCCTTTCGTGTCGGTCTTGGTGGGCGTCTCAAAAACGGGGCTGACACCGAGGTAATTGACATCGAGCGCCTCCGCCTCTACTACTTCATCCCATGTTTCTACGGAGAGGCCGATGATGGCCTTTGGCCCCATGAGTCTGCGTGCTTCGGCGTAAGGCATGTCGTCCTGCCCGACATGAACCCCATCGGCCCCACTAGCAAGTGCCACGTCAATTCGGTCATTTATTATGAGAGGCACACGGAAGCTGGCTGTCAGGGCCTTCAGCGTCCGCGCCTCATCCACGAAAAACCTAGTGGGTACATCTTTTTCACGAAGCTGTATGCAGACTGCTCCGCCCATGAGGGCCTGGTGCGCCACATCTTCAAGTGATCGGTTGCCGCACAGTCCGCGGTCTGTAACCAGGTATAATCCTCGCACGATCAACCTTCTAATTTGAGATAATGTTTTATATCCTTTTCTGCCATCCCGTACAGGGCGTCAAGAAAGCGGACCTGAAGCATTCCCGGACCCGCTGCATCCTTTGCAGCGATTTCTCCGGCTATACCCGTAACCGCCATTGCTTGCACCGTCGCCTCAGCAAATGTCTGGTTAACGGCAGCGAACGCCCCGCATATTGCCGTCGCGATGCATCCCATACCGGTAACCTTCGTCATCATGGGGTGGCCGTTCATGACCTTGGTGACATCGTCTCCGCAAATAATATAGTCTGTTTCTCCGCTGATACAGACAACGCTTCCATAAGTCCTGTTTAGCCGGCGTGCTATCTCCAATGCGGAATGTGAGGAGGCGGTGCTCTCTACTCCTTTTGTCTTTACGTCTTTCTCCATGAGGGCCATGATTTCCGAGGCGTTGCCCCTGATGATAGCCGGCGACGCTTCCTGTATCAGTTCCCTTGCCGTACTGGTGCGGTACACGGTCGCCCCCGCGCCGACAGGGTCCAGAATGACGGGGATGTTCATTTTCTTAGCCTGCTCAACAGCCAGAAGCATTGCTCGTATCCAATGCGGGCTCAAGGTTCCGATATTGATAACCAGAGAACCGGCTATGTTAACCATTTCCTCCACCTCCTCTTCCGCATGGGCCATTACCGGCGAGGCCCCGATGGCCAGCAGTGCGTTGGCGGTGTTATTCATGACCACATAATTGGTAATATTGTGGATCACCGGCGAATTTTCTTTGATCTCTTTGACAGATGACCAGATACTGGATGCAGAAACCTTCATATCGTGACTCTCCTTGTCTCCGTAAAATCCGTTTTTTCGTTGTGCCGTGTCCCCAGTCACATCAATATCATATTTTGAAATGTATCATACAATATATAGGAATGTAAACGGGATGACGCTTTCAATATTTTTTTATCGGGCTATGCAATTTCTCCAAATATAGTAACTTCAATACGGCTATGGATTACAAGCAGAGTGATAGTTAATTTTGAATTCGGTAGCGAGCGAATACCCAACGATACTGTCCCTTAAGAAGCAAAGATTCTCCGCAGCGAGCTACGGAGAGCTTCAATTTTTCGCAACGGGATGTGACGGATGAGTAAGATCGAAGAGATTATTGAAACATTCAATCAGAATCAGGTGATTGCGCAAAAATTCTTCGAGATCGAAACGAGTGTTTTATCCATTCTCAATTTCAAAGACTTTTTAGAAAGGCTGCTCACAGAAATCCAGGATAAAATGGAGATTCCCTATGTCTGGATGTCATTAATTGAAAAGAGCGACTTCACACAGATGCTGCAAAAATCGACGACATCGCAAATACTCAGAGAGCGGGCGGGCCTGATTGAGAAAGACCTGTTTCTCAAAGTTATCAATAATAAGGCAGAACCTATACTCGTAAATGACGATCTAAAGGCTTTCCATGCATTGATTCCCCACCAGTACAAACATCATATAATGTCTCTTGCCATCGCTCCCCTGACGCTGGATGGCGGAATCATTGGCAGCCTGAATCAAGGAGATAGTTCCAGGTTCCGTTACCGCCCCGACATGGATGCGACTTTGCTGAAACGGCTGGCAACTATTGTTTCCATCTGTCTTTCCAATGTCATGGCTCACGAAAAACTCAACTTTCTGGCATCGAGGGATTCACTGACGGGTTTGTTAAACCGCAGGGTTCTGGAACACATAGTAAAGAGGGAGTTTGACCGGGCAGTCAGATACAAGACGCCACTGACGGTTGTCTTTCTCGACGTGGACGACTTTAAGATGGTGAATGACCTCTACGGTCATGACGCCGGTGATGATGTGCTGAAGTATGTGGCTACTCAATTGCTGTCCATGACTCGCGCAAGCGATGTTGTCGCAAGATTTGCGGGCGATGAATTCATCATCATTCTTCCCAATACACCCGTCGCTGAGGCATCTGAATTTGCAACTCGTCTGCAGACCTTTTTCATCAATCACCCTCTGGAATTTGAGGGTACTCCGATCCGGATCTCCGTAAGCTATGGGTTATCAAACCTGCAAGACGGCGCCTTTGACGCCATGTCGCTCCTGAAAAAAGCGGACAAGATGCTTTACAGAGCGAAGATGGAAAAAAATACAAGACATTCTCATTTATAATTCCATTAACTCATGCCACCGCCAAGCCTTTCCCGCAACTGTTCGATAAGTCTTGCGGCGGAGGAAGGCTCCTTCAGTCTTATGGCTCCGATGATGTAACGGCCTAACCGCTCCACTAACACTCCCCCGTATAAAGGGTCGATGGCCGCCATCGTCGCATAATCTCGCCCCTCTTGCAGTTGCATATTTTTCCCCTCTGCCTTCAGGTAAGAACGATATTGATCAAAGGCCTCTTTTGCAGCCGAGATGGAATCTTCAGGCACCAGGAATACCTGCGCACGTTCGCCTGCAAGAAGCGCATCCGCGATGATGCCCCGCCGGAAAAAGGCATACCCGAGGAGGCTCTTAGCTATATACCGCTCCGTCTTCGGCACAATGTCCGGTATTTTCAAGGCCTCAAGCTCCCCGGCGGGGCAGGCATTGATTGGAAGCTTCTCCGACACGGACTGCGCGCACGCAAGAAATATATCCTGTCCCAGACTGGTCGCGCCCGTAATCTGAAGCCTCACGAAATACCTGTCCTGGTAGAACATCAACTGGGATGAAGATACGAATCCTTCGGCGCCCACGGTAGCACTTTCGGCATCCGCCTTTCGGTAGTTGGAGTAGATTCCAAAGGCATCGAGCGGGGAGGCCATCCTGTATATGTCGGCCACGATCCATACCTCCGGATTATTTCTGTTCATATACGTGGCTGTGGCGAGCATATCGAACCCGTAAGGAAAATAAAGCTCCGCTTCGCCGTTGATATGATCAAATAGCGTGTCTTTGTCGAAGAGGGCCACCTTGTCCTTCAGCGCCCAGCCTTGAGCACAGCCGCGAGCGGGGAGAAGATTTTCCATGGACCCATCCGCAGCAAGAACCGGAACCGATGCATTGATGGTCAACAAAAAAATACATATGATGATTGACGAGATCACTCCAGAGCGATTCATTGATATGCCCCCCGTCCAGCGATAGATACTGTGCATTATTCCCTTAAGCTAGTAGTCGTCTTGCCTTATCCATCTTAATTGCAATGTCAAGTCCGTTTGCGCACCTAGCGACACAATCCGAACAGTCGAGGCATGCAGATGCAGAGATGGATGCGGGAATCTCACTGTATGTGGATCGTGCAAGCCCGGATTCTTTATATCCCTCTTGATACATGAGGCAGCGGTTGATCGTGCTGATCGCGACACCCTTCGGGCAGGTGGTTTCACATTCTCCGCAAAGATGGCAGTAATAATGTTTCACAGCGGCGCCGTAACGCTTAAGGATGAGTTTGTCGAGGTAGCCAAATTTCATCCCCATCACCGCAATGTCTTCCCGGAGCTCTGCCATGTCTCTCATGCCGGGAATGGCCGCGGTGACATGCGTATTCTGAAGAGCCCACTTTAAAGCTGCCTGGTGGGAACTGCCGGGGCCCAGCGCTCCGGTGTCGTAACCCCCCGCCTGCGTCTTCATAGCGATAATCCCGATGTTCGCCCGAGCGGCCCTTGCTATCGCTTCCTTCTCATCCGCGCTGCTCTTGAAGTTGTAGCCTACGAGAGCCGTGTCGAAGAATCTGTCGCGATCATCTACGAGGGCGTTGAGAACCTCTGGCTGACCCTTATGTGTTGTGACACCGAAGAAACGGACCTTTCCCTGTTCTTTCAGTTTTATGAAGGCCTCTCGCGTCTCCGGATTGAATATACGGTCTTTGTTGTCAGCAGTAAGATTATGGAGCTGGATGACATCAATATAATCTGTTGCCAGCGCTTTGAGACTCGTCTCAACATCATTGAAGATGGCCTCTTTTGTATGCGAGTCAGGTTTCGTTTTCGTCGCCACATATATCTTGTCACGTCTGCCTTTCAGTGCCTTGGCGACAATTTCCTCATTCTTGCCGCCCATGTAACGTCGCGCCGTATCCACATAGTTCACACCGTGATCAAAGGCGACCTTCATCACCTCCGCTTCCGGCGTCAGCATCGCTCCGAAGCTTACGATCGTGATCTTCATGCCAGTTCTGCCAAGGATTCTGTAAACAGGCGGAGGAAAGACGAAGGCTTCTGCCGATGCATATTCCATGGCATTGGCCAAGCCTTCCCACCCGATTAAAGCAGATGTTGTTCCTGCTAGACCAGCCTTGAGGAAATCTCTCCTGTTTATTTCCGAATGTCCTTTTCCTTTGTGCATAGCGTCCTCCCAGTCACCCAGCAATGATTATCCGTTACCCTTGTATGCTTTAAGCACACGCAGTATTTCTCCGATATCAGGAAGTTCCCTGATAGGATACACCTTAACGAAGATGATTTTCCCCGCCTCATCGACAATCACATTGGCTCTTTCCGAAAACCCCTCCGCGCGGAGAATGCCCATGGACTTAGCAACTGTCCCATGCGGCCAGAAATCAGCCAGAAGTCTTGTGTTCTTGATTCTCAGGCTTTTCGCCCAGGCCGCCTTAGAAGGCACACTGTCCACGCTAAGACCCACCGCCACGGTATTGAGTTTATCTAATGACCTCTTGTTCTTTTCCAGCGCCTGCATCTGCATGGCGCATACGGATGTCCAGGCCAAGGGATGAAAGGACAAGAGCACCTTTTCCCCTCTGTACTCCGACAGGTGGAAATCTTGACCGTTCTGATCCTTCAAGGAAAAATCCTTCACTTTTCTGCCTTGTTGTACGACTTTCTTCTCCGCCATAGGGACCTCCATTCTTTTTGTATGCGTAGACTAAAATATGTTTATTTCGTGGCGAGTATACTCACAAGCGTGATGTCGAGTCAGACGGATAGGATTATTATTAAGTATGACACAAATTCATGTGCAAGGTAAAGAACAGTTTGAGATACCTCACTCAAACCTTCGTCGCGAAATTGAAAATTTTCGGAGCAACGAAAAGCCTCGCCACATAAGACATGTTACAGTTAGGCATTTACCCGTCTACCCTTTCAAACTCGGTGAATTTGCAATCACTACCGGATTCCAGGTTTTTGTGGAGGTACATAGGGACTATCAAGATATTTTCTTGCCTCCACCTGTGCGAAACCTTCCCCGCCCGGCTCTGCTAGGGCCCTGTTATAGTACTCTTCCGCCTGCTCCCTTTCCTTGAGAGCGTCGTGGATCATGCCCAGGCGCACCAGCGCCCAGGCGCGAACCCGTGCATTATAGGGCGCCCTATCCATAAGAGTCTTTTCAAGATATTCGGACGCTTTGGCATATTCTCCCTCGTTGAAAAAGATCCTTCCCCTTAACTGATTGAGACGCGGCTGGAGCTGAGGAACAAAGGGAGGAGTCCCTGCTTGAATACCTTTTTCAATCTCACGGGATAGAGTAAATGCCTCCTGGAATTGGTGGAGCTCGGAGAGAGCATTGGCCAAGGCAAAGGAAAAGTTATAATTGCGGGGAAACCGTTTTCTTAATTCGCGGGCAATGGGAAGAGCTCGGGCAGGCTGTTTCTCAAAGTTCACATATACCGACGCGAGTTCAGACTGCGCAAGTTCTCTGAGAAGATCACCCTTCTGAGCGGCCAATTCCAGTTCCTGAAGCCCTTTCTTGCTGTCTCCGGCAGCTATCAGCAGTGAAGAAAAAAAACGGGCCAAGGGAGGGAGGTGATCAAGATGGTAATGGAGGAGGCCCATGAGAAAATACGTGTCATAATTTTGTGGATCTTCTTCCTTTGCTTTTTCTAAATAATCCCAGATATTTGATGTCTCCTGCGCTACGACGCGATACTGTTTTTGGCCTATGGCCCAGCGGACTTTGATGATCTTCGCCATGGCCGTGGCAAAGTAGGCCTGCGCGTCATTAGGATTCTTCTCAATTCTGCTCTGGCCTCTTGCCGTGGCTTCGCTGATCTGGCGAAGCATAGACTCCTGATATTTCTCCCGCTCCTTCTGATCGAGGCTTATCTCATAGAAAAACAAATTCTCCAGCGCAGAAAAAGAATAGCCTATCGGGTTTTCCCGATCCAGGTCCACAGCCTTCTGCAGATAGATGTCCGCTTTCTGCGGTTCCAGGTTGAAAACTTTTTCGATTCCCTGTCTGAGATAGGAATGAAGCTGATTTGGCCGCAATTGGGCTGCTGTCGCCCCAGCTTCAGGAGCGGAGATTATAAATAAGCAAAGGGCAAGGGAAAAAATTGCCGTCCTTTTCTTGTTCATGGTCGGCCTTCTGCTTAAGTGTTCTTGGAAATGAATTTCAACATCTGCTTGAAGACACCTTCGAGAATATCCCGCCTAATAAAATAATCCGGCATTTGATTATAGAAATAATCGGCTATGGCCTTTCCGGCGGCATCGATGTTGCCGCCATGCCTGCGGTATGTATCCTCCATGACGGCCTTCCATTTGACTCCTTCCTTAAACGTCAGGTCGAGGAAGCCTGATGCCTCATCCCCGGTGATATAGCCGTAATGGTCGCCACAGAGGTAAGATACCGGTAAGGGCTTCAATTTGTCGAGGCTGACCAGATACTGAGTTATATTTGTATTCATGGAGGGGAAACAGAAGTCTTTGTAAGGAATCCCTGCGGCATCGGACGCGAACATGATTTTTCTTGTAGGCTCGTACGCAGTAATTGAGCAGTTGGAATGACCGGGCGTATCCATTATCTGCAGCACAACCTCGCCGAGGTCTATCTTGTCTCCTTCGGCTAAAGTGCTACCCGTTATATCATCGCGCCAATCGAGATCGTAGGCATCGAGGGCGCCCTCAACGCCCCACCATTTCGCACTGAGTTTGCTGTAGCTGTTCATGACCTCGATGGCTTTAGGCATGGCAAATATTTTCCAGGCAGGCGCCGAGGCACATACATCTATCCCGGGATATTTCCGCTTGAAATATGGGACGATTCCCACATGATCGAAGTGCGAATGGAGGACCAGTATTTTGCCGATCTTTTTCGCGTCGATTCCGAACGCCTTCATTTGTTCTAGAACGTCGGGAAGTATGTAGCTCATCGCGCCGTTAATCAGGACTGCATCGTCTCGCCCTTCAAAAATATAGACCCCCGCTTCCTCACGGCCGAGATACCAGAGCTTCTCCGTGACCTTGCCCGCCTTTCTGAATCGCATAAATCCTCCCTCCCGTTTATGACTCAACTGTTTCAATATGTATTCTTCTAATATGCGTGCACTATCCTTTGGACTTTACGGCTCTTTCTAAATGCGCAAGCCGTTCTTTGATTTCCTCCAGTTCTTTTCGCGTGGGAATATTCAGACGCTTAAGCAGGCCAGTCACCGTCTCTTCCATCTTGTCTTCCAAGTCTTTTTTTGCCTGCCTTGATTTTTCCACAAATTCAGTGACGGCCTCTCGTGCTTCCTTCTCCGTCATCTCTCCTTTTTTCACGAGTTCATCCATAATCTCCTGAATTTTTTCCGTGGTCATTATCGCCAACCCCGCTCCCGCCAACGTCATTTTCCTGATATAATCAAGCATTGCCACACCTCCTTTGTGTTTGAATAATTTTATTTTAAATTCTCTGCCAGAAAATGTCAATGTAATGGTTCCTTATCGATATGTTATTTGCACTCAGCTGCCACGTATGATAAACAGCGGTCACTATCTGTGAGTAGGAATTATAGGCAGGGATATTTATGGAAGTCGCGGAACTTATAGGTAAGGCAAGGGCAGAAGGGAGAACAGCCCTGACTGAGGCGGAATCCAAGAAAGTGCTAAGGCATTATGGCGTGCCTGTCGTCGATGAATACATTGCCGCAAGTGTGGACGACGCAGTTATGGAGGCGGAAGCCGCGGGTTTTCCCGTCGTTGTGAAAGGTCTCGGCGCCCGACTGACCCATAAGACGGAACGTGGCCTTGTCAAGCTCAGTTTGAAAAGTACGGACGAGGTGCGAAAAGCTGCCGGAGAAATTGCCCAGGCTGCGGGTGATGATCTGGAAGGGTTTCTCATATACCACATGGTGGAAGGTAGACGGGAATTCATGGCGGGGCTATTTCATGATGCCCAATTCGGTCCGGTCGTCATGTTCGGTTTGGGAGGCATCTTTGCTGAGGCACTTGCCGATGTGGTGTTTCGCGTTGCGCCTCTCGATGAGACACACGCGCGTGACATGATAAAAACAATCAAGGCTGTTGACCTCTTGGGGCAGTTTCGCGGTGAGGCATCGGTAAGTACTGAGCAGATCGTCAGTGTCCTTATTTGTTTATCCAAGCTGGCGATGGAACATCCGGAGGTGCGAGAGGTTGATATCAATCCCCTGCTCGTTGGGCCGGATGGCCGGGTGACTGCTGTAGATGCGCTGGTCATTATCGGCAACATTCCTAAAGAAATATCTGTGCGTCCGCCAACGGATGAAATCGCGATGCGAAATTTTTTCCAAACCCGCTCGATTGCGTTTGTCGGCGCGTCCGCGACATTCGGTAAATGGGGATACACCCTGTTCACCAACGTGGTTGCCAGCAATTTCCAAGGCGAGATTTATTTGGTTAACCCCAAGGGTGGAAAAATCGCGGGAAGGCCTGTCTTCAAATCTCTGGCAGATACCCCCGGGCCCGTAGACCTTGCTGTGGTAACGGTGCCTGCGGCAAAGGTTATGGACCTCCTTCCTCAACTTAAAGAAAAGGGTGTCAAGAGCATGCTCTTGGTCACATCGGGTTTCAGTGAGGCGGGAAAAAAGGGATTGCGTCTGGAGGGGCAGCTAGTGAAAGAGGCGCGTGAGGCCGGAATTACGATTCTCGGGCCCAACACAATGGGGATATGCAATCCTCATGAGAATTTATTCTGCCTATATCAGCACGTGCGGCCGAAGCCAGGCTCGACGGCACTGGTTGCTCAATCGGGTAATCTCGGTACACAGCTCTTGATGTTCGCAGAGAGTGAGGGGATCGGGATACGCGCGTTCATCGGCTCCGGAAATGAGGCGATGATCACGATTGAAGACTACATCGAATTCTTCGAAACCGATGACATGACAAAGACAGTCGTATTATACGTGGAGAGTCCCAAAGATGGCAGACGGTTCTTTGAGTCAACTAGAAGGGTCTCCCAAAAAAAACCTGTTCTCATGCTCAAAGGCGGTCGCACACACGCTGGCAACCGCGCCGCCGCCAGTCATACGGGCGCATTAGCGTCCAATATGGAAGTCTTCAAGGCAGCATGCCGCCAGGCAGGAGTCGTCCTGGGAGAGACTTCCATGGACCTCCTCGATCTGTCCGCTGTATTTTCGTCGCTCCCGTTGCCACGGGGGAATAAGGTGGCGATAATGACCTTGGGCGGAGGCTGGGGGGTGGTTACCGCTGATCTGTGCATGGAATACGGACTGGAAGTGCCTGAACTTTCATCTCATATAATATCGCGGATCGATAAAGTTCTCCCTCCCTACTGGAGCCGATCCAATCCCGTCGACCTAGTTGCAGAGATGGACCTCTCCGTCCCCATGATACTCATCGAAGAACTCCTGAAGTGGGATGGGTGTGACGCGGCAATTCACCTCGGCATTCTTGGCAGATTAGTATTTGTAAAGCGAATGATCGAATCCTGCCATCTCGCTGATCAGACCTGTGACCGTAAGGTTTTGGAAGAAATTGTTCATCGGGTTGCTGATTTCGAACTCAGTTACAGTGAACACGTGGTTCGCCTGATGGAGAAGTATGGCAAACCAGTTCTCGGAGTTTGCCTCCTTGCGGATGAAAATGCACGTACCATAAAAGAGATTGCCGGGACTCAATACAAAGGGGTGTCTTTCCTAACACCGGAGCGAGCCGTAAAGGCGCTTGCCGGCATGTATTCATATAAATGCTGGCTGGATCTTGAAGGGATTTCATCAAAGAGATGATGGGTGATTAAGCTATGTCTTTTTCGGTTGGCTTCTCCGGAAGTCGGGCGCTGTGCCACACTGCAACTATCCAGACAGTCTTCTGTTTTACGCGATAGATAAACCGGCAGGGCGCAATCGCCACTTCCCGGAAGGGGAGATCAGGAAATTCGGGCAATGCCGTGCCGGAGCCGGGAAACCTTTTTAGCCGTGACAAGGCCTTTTCTGCCTTCTTTCGGAATAAACCAGCCGCAGACGCGTCTTCACTATCAATGAAGGTGACAGCGCGAAGAAAATGGTTCCGTCCGGAAGGAGTAAAAAGAACTCTCAAATAATCCTCCTATTTCAGCAAGGCATCTGCATCTGCAAGGACGTGACTGAGGTCATAACCCTTGCCTGTTTCGATCTCATTCTCACCGCGGGCGAGAAGCCGTAGAATTTCCATTTCTTTTTGCGACTTTTCGTAGGCCTCCATGCTGACTACAACTGCGGCCGCCCTTCCCCTCTGGGTGATTACAACAGGTTGCCGTGAGGATTTCACGCGCTTCAGCACGGATGATGCTGCCTGGCGAAGATCGGTAATCGGTATGATGTTGGGAATCTTGGTCATTATTGTTACTCCCTGAATTACTTTTAACAGTACTGCCAAATGCAGCAATAAGCAAGAGGAAGATTTACATATAAGTTGGCAATGACCGGTTTGGGATAACACGCGTCAGGATTTCTTGCGATCTTCCACCTTCAATTCGAGGACGACGCGCCCCCATCCTCCGCACGCTATGCCGACATCGAAGCACCCGGCCCGCTTGAATCTCATCTCATTCGGGTCAGCGCCTGCATAAAGGAATTCGGTTGCCGTAAAAATCTGAGGCATAATAACACTCAATGCATAAATGCATATCCTCTTGGGAGAGAGTGCCGTAAGAAGATTTCCCGCGCTGTCAAAGTGAAACCTGTCACCGACCTTGTGCTGGCTGTTGCATCCATGCGAGTCCACCACTTCTGCAATGATTGTCTTATTCATAAGCTCCGGCACCACGGATAAGATTTCTTCATTTCGCGGATTGTCACGAAATATTTTCATCTCTGCATCAGTGTAGCCCAAACGTTTTTGTATCATTTGCCACTTTTGGGTCTCCCACGTTTTGTCGCCAGTGCTCATAGTTTTCCTCCTCATCTTACTTGCTAAGTAATATTTTTACTTTTTCCCAAGATTCAACTCCGCCCATTATCACTTTGAAGAGCGGGTGAGCCCGCGGTTTCTTGACTGCAAGAATTTTCTTGTATCGTGCTGGATCCCGCAATTCCATTTTCGTCTTAAGGTGATTCAGCTCATACTGGAGCTGCCTGTCTGTAACGGGAATTTTCGGACATTGTTGCTTAGGGCCAATCTTGGCCACATCAAAATGGTATCCACGCCTGACGGCTTCCTCATAAACGAACCGAAGATAACAATCTATCGCGACCGTGGGCTGCGGCTGAGCATTAAATCTATCCAGCTGAGGATGACTCTTATAGCCTTCCGTCTTGTGTTGCAAGACCTTCCGGGCAAGCAGGCCTTCCCGCCATAGAGCCATAAGTCCCTTCGCGTCAAGGTAACCGGGATGCAAAGACCACAGGCGCATTAGCTGTATCTCCGCCTTTCGATAGCATCGGCATCTCTCATATTTTTATGCTTGCTTACCGGTCACACGCGCAATCACTACCTTGATTATCGCGGTTTTTGTTACTACATCTTCCGGAAATATATATTCCTTAGCTGAATACTGAGCCATGATGACTGCCAAGGCTTTCTTTTTGTCTTTGTGATTATCCACGATCTGTGCGTTACCAAACCCTATGACGCTACGATACTTGATCCCCCAGCGACAGCCTTGCTCTGCTTCCGTCATCCCCTCCGGGATATCAAACTCGAAACAAACGAGGCTATTCTTACGAATAGCGTCGATCTTTCTCCCTTCGGAGGCGCTGTGAAAATAAAGTGCCTCCCCGTCATATCCAAAGCACAGAGGGACGATATAAGGTTCTTCACCATCAACCAACCCCAGGCGGCATACCAAGCACTGTCGGATTATAGAGTCGATGACCGCTCTATCTTTGATTTCCCTCTCGCTTCGCCTCATCGCCTTCTCGCAATCTTTATCAGCAGGGTAATAGTAACCCGTTTTCAGTTCACCTTATTCGTTATTTCCTTGGCTTTCTTGTAGCGCTTTCCGTTGAACTGCCAAATGCTTTGTCGGAACCAGCCAGAACTTTCAGCAGATGTGGTAATATCGTGTAATCACTTACGTTTTTCCTTGTTGATTGTTAAAGAATGGCCCCGTCAGATAGGACTATCACAAAGGAATTTCCGGCATGACGGAGCACCCAGATCGGTCCGAGGGCAGCATCCCATCCACTTGCATCCTGCATTGTGACGATTAAATCTGTAGCATGTCCATCTCCATCAAGATCAACAGCTTTGCCGACATACTCGCATCTTTGGAGGTCGTCGTCTTTGGTTTCGACGTGACAAATTACAACTTCGGCATTGTGCGGAACTGCTGATAGATCATCGTATTCGATCGTAAAGGTCTGCACAGTCCAAAAAGTCGATACGATCATTAACAAACCCAGGATGAGTAAATTCAGTTTCATATATTATTCCGCTCTTAGTTTATAGATAGATGAAATTTAAAATACTATCTTTTTACAAAATTACAAGTGTTTTCATAATTATAGTGAATACGCGCTCAATTATTTCTGGTGCGGTGGAGTTCTTTTTCTGGATATAAAAAGCCACTTGCCATAGAAGGCGGAGCGGTGTATTTACCGTGTCACCTGATTGTTTGAAAACTTGCAAATCAGCAAGCTTCAGGAAAAGGCTACTATGAATGAAAAGAAAGTTGCCATTGTCTTTCCCGGTCAAGGGGCGCAACGGCTAGGAATGGGAAAGGACTTTCATGACAGCGTTCCTGTCAGCCGTGAGGTGTATGACGAGGCCTCGGAGGCAACAGGATGGGATATTGCAGCCATGTGTTTCGGCAACGACAAACGTCTTGACCTGACAGAGTTTACTCAACCATGTATTCTTACTACGGAAATTGCCATGGTACGTGGCTTGGAGGCGCTTTTTGGATTTTCACCGACCCTCTTTGGCGGTCACAGTCTCGGCGAATTTACCGCGTTGGTTGCCGCCGGTGCCCTTCCGCTTTCCGAGGCTGTACGCATTGTCCAGATTCGTGGCCGCCTGATGCAGGATGCCGTGCCCGTTGGTCGCGGTGCCATGGCTGCTGTTATCTCGGATAATGTAAACATAGAGGCAGTTCGCCCCGCATTGAAGGATCTCCCCATTGACATCGCAAATATCAATTCGGCCAATCAGATAGTTATCAGTGGCAGAGTTGATGCGATGCCAGAGGCAGAGGCAAGGCTGCAGGAAGCGTTGGCAAAGGACAGACCCTTTCGCTTCATCACTCTTAACGTGAGTGCACCCTTTCACAGCCGTTTTATGAGCACAATTGTCGAGCCCTTTGAGGAAATACTTCGGGCCATTGGCAAGGGAATAGTTCAAGATAAGTCCGCGGCAGTGACTTCAAATTTCAGAGGGATATTTCATTCAGGGCTGTACGAGGACCTTATTTACAATCTGGTCTCCCAGCTGAATCACCCTGTTCTTTGGGTGGACAACATGA
Organism: Syntrophales bacterium; assembly: GCA_052144335.1. Classification (GTDB taxonomy): domain Bacteria; phylum Desulfobacterota; class Syntrophia; order Syntrophales; family UBA2185; genus Fen-1135. Next base: position 75,852 of record JBKQQP010000026.1, on the reverse strand, counting down.
AGACCCTCGCTTCGCATGCAGATACTATCTGTGAAGTGGGCCCAGGTCGGCCCCTCCGCGATTTCTTCAAGACTATAAATGTAACCTGCACATCGATTACAACGCTCGCAGCGGCCGAGAAGACATTTAAGAAAAGCGATTGATGTCAGTGAAAAAGCGCTTCTTCATTGGTATTTGTATCTTTCTTCTTTCTGCGTCCGTTGCCATTTCTTTCGTTTGGGTGGAGTCTATTCTGCCCGCCGCCGGCGCAACGCGGGGACATGCATCTTCGCTCGATACGCGTTTGAACCTAACCCCTGTCGACACATCGGGAACCATCCTTCACAATATCCGCGTAGTTAACGTATATCCGCACGATCCTGATGCCTTCACGCAGGGGCTTGTATTCTACAATGGATATATCTACGAGGGGACTGGGATTTCGGGACAGTCGAGCATACGCAAGGTCGAGCTTAAGACAGGCAGGGTTTTAAAGAGTCAAAGTCTCGCGGCGGAATACTTCGGCGAGGGCATCACTATCTGTCGGAACAGACTGATCCAGCTCACATGGCAGTCACACACTGGTTTTGTCTATGACCTTCAGACATTCCGCCCCCTCCGGACGTTTTCCTACCCATGGGAAGGCTGGGGAATTACCTATGACGGCAACCACCTCATTATGAGTGACGGGACTGCGGTCCTACGTTTCCTTGACGCCCGGACGTATGAAATGGTGAGGCAGATCGAGGTACGGGATCGGGGCAACAGCTTAGCGAATATCAATGAACTCGAATATGTTAAAGGCGAAATCTACGCCAACGTCTGGGGCACGGACTACCTTGTCCGCATTTCACCACGCACGGGGCGGGTGCTAGGCTGGGTCGACCTCAGGGACTTATACCGATATGTCGGTGCGGACAGAAATATCGATGTCTTAAACGGCATTGCGTACGACGCAAAAAGTGACAGGCTGTTTGTGACAGGAAAGTACTGGCCCCATCTCTTCGAGATTCGATTAGCGGCCCCTAAATAGACGGCATTTTACAGCAGTGGAGTTGTCCAGCCCTGTTCCCGGTCATCCCGAGTCTGGTTTTCCTTCAGGTGCTGCTCAATTTTTTTTCGTGTATTTTCAAATGTTTCGTTATCCATGGTCTGGGGAACATGTATGGGACTATCCCAGCGAATGACCACCGTGCTGAAGGGTTTGGGTATGATGAAGTGATCCCAGCTGTCGAGCACCCACGCCCGGTTAACTGATATATAGACCGGAACGATGGGAACGCCTGACAGTTGTGCCATTACGATTAATCCCGGCTTAACTACTCCTCTGGGACCTCTCGGTCCATCAAGGATGTGTACAGCTAATTGATGGTGGACCAGATCTTCCACCATAGTCGCCAGGGCCTCCTTGCCGCCCCGGGAGCTCGATCCCCTGATCGGACGAAAGTTAAAGCGGCTGTAAACCTTGGCAATCATCTCCCCGTCGCGACTCTGGCTTATCATGACGGACGGTTTATACCCGCCGAATCTTCTCGCATAACCCATGACCACCAAGATACGCTGATGCCAGATTGCGGCGATCATTTTCTGGCCGCTTTTCAGGTGCTGCAGGCAAATCTCCTCATCAACAGCCTTGATCCTGATCAGTAAGAAGTATGCACGGACAAGATAGTGGGCAATAGGCATTAGGCCATATTTCAATGCAAAGCGAGAGAGAAATTTGATCATATAGTCCGTTCTCAGGCTTTCTTAACATAAATAGGGTTCGAAAATATCCAGGGCCGGTACTTGCCGAGGGCTCGAAGATAGGCTTCAACCCTGTAAATTCCGGGCTCACTGATGCTGCTCACAAGATTTCGACCGGTCTCTTCTCTGAGCATGATCCCGTCTTTGATGATACGGATCTTTGCGGTTGAAGGAAGCGTTGCTGTAAGGCAAGCCTCATCGTCAAGAATAAAATCGTCACCCATGTAGGCAATCCGGTTGCTATCCGTCAAAACAAAAGAGAATCCCTTCGACTTATGGAAATACTCTCCAGCAACGTATACCCTTCCCTGTTTCAGGGCAGAAAGCAGCGATACAATATCCTTCACATGATCTTTGACCAAAGGTCTTTCGGTGATTACATGGGTCCTCATAAATTTGAATGCCTTCGCAAAGGGAAAAACCGATAGATTAAAGCCCAGCGCGCGCCTGCTCGTGTCATGATTGTCGAGCTCGCCTATTCCTACTACTTTAGCGCTGCTGTTCAGCCGATCCCAGCGTTCCAATGTCACCTTTCTCGGTCCCGCGAGAAAGAAGGCAGGAAATAGAAAGCTGAGTATTGATCGCGGATATCCCTTCAGGGTATCTTGCCAGTCCGTCATGAAGTCCCATATTCCCATACCCGTATAACCTGTTACGCTCCAGTCTAACCAGGGGTAATGTTTCACGTGAAACAACTTCGTTCCTTCATGGTCCGGGTGAGCAATAAACCCCATCCCCCCCTTAGCGAGAACCGCATTCACGTACGCTTGGGGATCGCTGTCCGGCTCATCCTCGGGTATGACCACGGGTGTATCGATCTGGAAGGCAAGGTAATGGTTGAAACGGGGGGCTATTTCCTGACCGACGATGAGCAAGGTATCGCCATGCCATCCTTCAAATCCTTCTTCCTTCGCCCGTAAGTTGGAGTGGTCCGTAAGCATTACAAAGTCAATGTCATTGAGCCTCGCCGCCTCCAGAATTTCTCCAATGGGGGCACGGCCGTCAAACGAGTATGCTGAGTGGCTGTGGATGATGCCCGTATAATCGTAGAGATTAGGCATAGAAACTTGGTTTTGGTCAATAGATCTGTGACTGAAGCGGACAGCCGTTACAGCGTGGATCTTTGGTGCAAAAAAATTTCCCCGTGTTAACGAAAAGGGCATGATACTGATTGTACAGGGTGACGCTCAGCGGAAGGGTGGTCATAAAAAGATTCTGAATCTCCCTGTACGTTTCACCGCTGCGGGTTATATCATGCCTCTGTAAAACCCTTCTAGTATATGTATCGATGACGAATATGGGCTTCCTTCCCGCATAGAGGAGAATGCTATCGGCGGTCTCCTCGCCGATACCCTTGACTGAGAGGAGCTTTGCTCTCAGGGGCCAGAGGTCTTCCACAAACATGTTATCCAGTTTGCCGCCATACTCATCGTATAAGAATCGTACAAAAGATTTCAATCTCTGGGTCTTGATATTGTAATACCCCGCCGGTCTAATGAGATCGGCAAGTGTCGAATCGTCTATCTTCAGGATTCGCGCGGGGCGAAGAAGCTTTTGGGATTTTAGCCTGGCTATGGCCTTTTCCACATTTCGCCAGGCCGTGTTCTGGGTCAATATCGCCCCGACTATAACCTCGAAGGGGGAATTGCCGGGCCACCACTTCAGGTCACCGAAGTGGGCGTTCAGCGTTTTATAGATCGTAAGAAGATAATGATCCCGTTGCATAGAGGAATCCGGCACCGTCTCTCATGAAAGAGGGTGCTGACTACTTGCGCAGGCTGACGAAAAAAGTCGAGTTGCCCCTCCTGATCAGAAGAAGGATGCTTTTCTTTGCGCTCTTTTTCGATATCTCCCGCACGTAGTCTTTCATGGAGGAAATTTTCACTTTATTGACTTCCATGATGATGTCCTGGGGTTGGATCCCTTTTTCGTCAGCAGGGCTTCCGTCTTTGATATCAACTACAACTACACCAGTCGTCCCGGCTATCCCAAGATATTGTGCGATTTCGGGTGTAATCTCCTGCACCGTCATGCCGAAATTTTCCTTCGCCTCTCTCGCAGAAGCCACCTCCGGTTGGTCCTTCCGCTCCGTAACCATAATATGAAAGGTCTTCTCCTCCCCATCCCTAAGGGCCTTCACCTCAATCTTATCCCCGACATGGAAGGAGGCGATTGTGAGCAGCAATTCGTGGGTATCCTTTATCCTTTTGCCGTTCACCTCTGTTATAAGATCTCCCGCTTTCAATCCACCCTTGTCAGCAGGATCCCCTTTAAACACTTCGGATATCAGTGCACCACTATTATCTTTAAGTTTAAGATTCTTGGCTATATCGTCCGTTACGTCTTGGACAGAAATACCCAGCCAGCCGCGGGTTACTTTTCCTTTTGATTTGAGGTCAGGCAATACGGTTTTGGCCATGTTCACTGGTATGGCAAATCCGATACCCTGTCCCTGGGCCACTATAGCTGTATTGATGCCTACTACTTTTCCTTCCATATTGAATAGCGGGCCGCCGCTGTTGCCGGGATTGATGGAGGCATCAGTCTGAATAAAATTATCATAAGGACCCGCTCCTATCACCCTGCCTTTGGCGCTGACTATGCCGGCAGTCACTGTCTGTTCAAGGCCAAAGGGATTGCCGATGGCTAAAACCCAGTCTCCTACACGCAACTTGTCAGAATCCCCTAATTCAGCTACAGGGAGGCTTTCGCTCTGTTTAATCTTTATGAGGGCAAGGTCCGTTTTCGCATCCTTGCCGATCACCTTCGCCTCGTATTCCTTTCCCGTCGAGAGCTTCACCAGTATCTTGTCAGCCTGCTCCACTACGTGATTGTTGGTAAAGATATAGCCGTCATGACTGATTATAAAACCGGATCCAAGGCTCCTCTGTTTGAATTCCCTTTGCGGTATATCACCGAAAAATCTTTCAAAGAAATCGTCGCCCCAGAAATATCTGTCAAAGGGTGTCCGGAAAGTGCCTCCACGACCGCTTCTTACCGTTTTCGTCGTACTGATATTTACGACAGCTGGTTTCACTTTCTCCGCCAAATCAGCAAAAGAAAAAGGCACGCGCGGGCCTTCAGGTGATGAAACAGCTGACACCGTCTGAACGTTAGAGCCGACAGGAACAAAGGATGACCGCAATACTTCTATAAGGGAAATGATAAAAAAACCTATTAGAAAAGCGAGCAGAAACATGATGAAGGTTTTTCTGTTCTTATTTTCCATCTTTTACTTATTGACCTCCTCGGGCTCGAAACCCTCCACATTGAAATATTTGTGCGCAATTAGCATATCTATTTGCAAAATACCATTATTTTTCATTCATGGTGAGGCTGCTAAACATCACGGAAACTGCGCTTGAATCGACAGTCTTCCTTCCTGCGTGATTCCGACATTTGCTCGTGTAACCTCAAAGCCTGCAAAATGAACACCTCAAGTTTCGCCGTAATGACTTGCGGAAGAAGGTTCCCATCGCTCTCAATAGCCAGAAAAGGAAGTTCCGTACCCATCTCCCTTGACAGAATGGCCTCTGCTAGACGGTTGGGCATACAGCCAAAGGGTCCAATTGCGATAACGCCACAGTATCGTTTACCTATCTCGGTTACTGCCGCCCCGATCGTTAACACGGCCTCGCCTGTCAGCTCCGGATTGATCAGATGCTGACTCTCACTTATCAGATGGTCGATATCATCCAGCTGATATCTATATAAACCTGACTGCTCCATAATTTTCTTGAAAGTCTTCTCATAGTTTTTCATCCATGTCGATCTCAACAAGAGGGAAAGCCGCTCCCGGAAGTTGGGTGCGCCCGCAGACAAGCCTTTTTTGAAGCACCAGTCAGTGTAATAGACCCATTCGATGACACTGGAGACTTTAGTTGCGAACCCTTGCTCCGCCAGCTTCTCGACAATAAATTGCCGGGACAGGTCGTCGTGGCGAACAAAGATTTCCCCCGTGAGCAGGATTGCGGGAGTATCATGCACATGCCTCTTCATAGGTATCTTTCGAAACTTGTCGGCTACGGTCTTGAGCGTTCTTTGAAGATCCTTAAAATTGGGTGAGTGTTCAAAGATGCCAATGAGCCTTTTGGTTTCCCGGTTATAGATTTCCAGGGCCGATTCTTTATCGACAGCGTTTGTAAGGAGAACTGAATAGATATCCTGCATAATATCTGCTACAACCAGACATGACCAGAGTTTCAGGGTAAATTTATTGCCGCCGACTTCTGTGTAACTATTTTCCGCCTGAACGGAAAATAAGGCGACGTCCTTAATACCGTTGCGGGCAATAAGCTGACTGATAAAAGGAGAGTATTGGCCGAACCTGCAGGGACCTGAGGCCGTCGGCATAAAATAAACCAATAGTTCGTGAGCCCTGTCCCTGTCTATCAAGTACTTCATGAGACTGCCTACAGTAAGCAACAGTGGCAGGCATTCCTTACAGCTTGTGTTGCCCCTTCCGAGTTTGAGAACTTCGTCATCCGCAGGCGGAAGTACCGATGCGCGTATACCTATCGATCTGAATACGGCGGACGTTGCATCGTTCAGGAATCGCCCCATGGACGGGAAAATGAGATGTATCCGAGGATGATGCAACGGATAGCATATACCCTCGGAATCGATAAACTCCTGCTTCCTATGATCAAATTGAGCTGCTTGAGGTAACGAAGAATATGGAGCAGAGACATCATTACGAAGCTTTTTCAGCTCCCTGTGATTCTTAATGATATCCATAAATGCCTCAACTCTCGTTTCCAGACCTGCGTCAGCTACATGAGAGTCCAATTCAAGGATCAGGAAGGGCTTTTCCCTCATGACATGGCGAAAATATCCCCCTAGGAAAGAGTCCGGGCCGCAGGAGAAATTCGTGATGTAGCATCCAAAAAGTTGAGGGTGTCTTTCTACGAAATTTGCTCCTTTGAGGATCGACTGCCCCGTTGACCAGTACATTTTATCGTCGATGGCCTCTGCATCCAAAGGAAGGAAATTAAATGGAACCGCGGGCACGCCTCTAGATGCGAATTTATGAGGTATGCCCATATTCGCCTCTGTCACAAAGGCATTGTAAGATCTGCCAAATATAACCACGGCGGACCTGTCAGGATTCTTCTCGAGGTCGCGCAAGAACCGCAATCCGGCTTCCCTCATCTCCCTATGAACGGATTTCTGAACTTCGGCTGCTTCTGAATATGCCCTCCAGGCGAGCTTCTTGTCACAACCGAGTTTCCCTGCCATAGATAGAAATGTATGTTCGGCCTTCTCATATCCTTTCGAAAAATCGATTACCGGCGTTATTATCTTTCTCTCTTCACTCAAGTTTCGTAATGTTTCCGAGTCCTTGAAAGCGCTTGAGAGATAGTAAGGCTCTCCCTGAGACAAGGGGCATGTTATGCCTCGTTTGCATCCGTTTTCTACGTATGCCCCCTTTATCTGGGGTAGAAAAAGATAATCCGGTTTCTTCCGCAAAAGATTTTCAAGATAGCCATGCGAAATTTCTGCGGGATAGCAAAATGGCGCTCTCTGACGGTCGACACCTTGCTGTTCGGAAATGTCTGGAATTAACACACGAAAGCCCATACGTGAAAAAAAACGGTAGTACAGAGGATAATAAGAATTTACCAAGAAGGACTTATTTACGCCTATTGTTGTCGCATTCTTTTTGACCCCCAATTCCTCCGGTTGAGGAATGTACTTTTGAAAAATGATATCCTCATGCATCTCAACAAGATTCAGTTTTTCAGTATCAAAATGAATGTTGAATCGTTGATTATACCATCTGTTACAGGCGCCACCGAAGGGATATATCTTGCCTTCTATCCTGATCCTTGCGATTTCACATTTCCGATCACATTTCTCTTTCCCCCCATTACATGTAAACGGTTCTCCATGTTCAATCGTTCTGTCCCTTAGTTCTTTAAGGGAGAAGTCTTTTTCCTTAAGGAGACCCATTTCAAGCATATGTTTTATTTCCAGGGCAACTCCGAAGGCTCCCATCAGTCCTGCCTCCGGCGGAACGACGATCCGTTTTCCTGTTAGAGCTGCCATGGCTATGGGCACCGCCTGGTTATAACAGACACCTCCCTGCATAAATATGTTGTTGCCTACGGGTCTATTTCCCTTGACTCGATTATCGTAGTTCATGCAAATGGAATACACGAGACCGGCAACAATATCTTCCATCGTCATGCCTTCATGAGAGGCATTTTTTATATCGCTGCTGATGAAGGCCGCGCACTGATCATTGAAGTTTGGAGGCTCTTGTCCCCTGATTGCCATGCCGCTTATGGACTCCATTTCCAGCCCCATGGTTTCTTTCGCGGCTTCCTCGAGGAATGAACCCGTGCCGGCGCTGCAGGCGTCATTCATGGCATAGTCTGATGGTACACCATTTTTTAAATAGGTATATTTGGCATCCTGCCCGCCTATCTCAAAGATCGTGTCCACAGTCCTGTCGAAAAATAATGCGCCTGTTGCATGGGCGATAATCTCATTTATGATGCCGCTAGTCATAGCGTGTAATCCTGCTATCTGCCTGCCCGATCCCGTTACGCCCAATCCGATAATTCTTATTTTTTCTCCAAATCCACCTAGCCTGTCATAGAGACCCGCATAGCATTCTCTCGATGCTTGAACGGGATTCCCTTGGGTACGGAGGTACACGGAGGCCAGAACCTTATCATCATTCAATCTGAGAATTACAGCCTTTGTCGTCGTTGATCCTACGTCGAGGCCGATAACACAGAGGTCATTCTCTTGGGCTATCCCGCCCTCTGCTGTCTTGAAATCGACCATATGAGCAGCACTATTAAGAGGGGGCAGTAAGGAGAAGGAATCTCTGCCCTTCTTGAAGACATTTTTCCTTTCCGGGAATTTTATGGTCTCGTGATTGAGGGCCCACAACGCCGAGCCCAGGGCTTCGAAGTAAGGGGCCTCTTCCGGAACAATCAGATTTCTTATTTCTTTCTTAAGATAGCCGATCATCATCGGATTTTGCGCAGTGCCCCCGATAATCATGATATCATTCCTGGGAATCTGTTTGATAATTTCCAGGATTTTGCCTGCCATCATCTTGCAGAGCCCGGCAGCGATCCTTCCCTTCGGCACACCCTTGTTCGTCGCATGGGTGCAGTCACTCTTGCAAAATACGCTGCAGCGTCCTGATACCTTATAAGGCCTTTCGTCGTTCGCGCAATTAGTTGCCTCTTCTAACGACATGCCAATTCTTCTGAGCTGCTGAAGGAAAAATTCCCCTGTCCCGGATGCACATTTGTTCCCTGTCTGAACCGAGCAGATTTTTCCATCCTTTCCTAGGACGTATACCATGAAGGTTTCCCCTCCGGCGCTGATGATGGCATCGAGCCTCTGTCTGTTGCCATTGAACTGATAAAGTGCAGATTCGACTGCTTCCGGCTCGGAAATGGATGAAAGGTTAACGGCGTGTCTGAATCTTCTGCCAGTTATGGCAATTCTATCATAGGTGCTCGAGTCAAGATTCTTGAGCGTTTCAAGCAGCGCCTGTCGAGGGTTCCCGTTGTGAGGCTTGACACTTATGGATGTCTTATGGATGTGATTATCTCCGTCCTTGACAACGCCGACTGCTGATAATGTTGATGCACCTATACAAATACCAAGACTCTTCAATTTCACAACCTCGAATAATTGTAACGGCTATCGGAACATTCAATCGACTTCGTCTCGATCCCCGCACTTTATCGGGATGGAGAAAAACCGAGCGGGCACTTGAATAAATATTTAGAAATATATTCACATTTGAAATTTCGCGCCCTATGGGAGATGATTCGCTTAATCACGTCATCTTAAATATAATATACGGCTCTTATTTTTTGTCAATAAGCTATAAGATTTATATTGACCTTTAATCCGAGAGCTTCAGCGGCTTCTGAACTTTCTCACCATCTGAGACAACATTATCTCCCTGATCTTCTCTCTTGACAGGATTGGTCAATTGGCCAATTCCTTCTATCTCGATAGTCACAACATCGCCATCCTGAAGGTATATAGGAGGTTGTCTGGTGAAGCCGACACCTTCTGGCGTGCCTGTCAAGATTACCGTACCGGGCAGCAACGTCATGGACCTCGAAAGATCGCTGATAATTGCTGGAATATCAAAAATCATGTCATGAGTGTTTGAATCTTGGACCGTTCGTCCGTTCAATACCGTACGGATGCGGAGGTTCTGAGGATCTGGAATTTCGTCTCTCGTGACCAGATAAGGTCCCAAGGGACAAAAAGTATCAAAGCTCTTTCCCCTTGCCCATTGCTTTTTCTGCTTTTCGATCTGCCAGTCCCGGGCGCTGACATCGTTGGCACAGGTATAGCCCCAGACGGAATCCATTGCTTCAGAACGGGAAACGTTCTTGATCGTTTTTCCTATTATAACGGCTAGTTCTGCCTCGTAATCGACATTTGCAGGACCTGCTTGCGGCAGGAGAATAGACGACATGTGTCCAATCACGCTGGTTGTCGCTTTAAGGAATAAGATCGGTATTTCAGGATAAGATACGCTCGTTTCGTCGGCATGCTGCCTGTAGTTTAATCCTAGTGCCAGTATATTGCAGGGATAAATGGGAGGAAGAATGGTTCCAACTCCTGCCACTTTTGATGTGACTTCAAAATCTCCAAATAGGTCTCCTCGGATTACCAGGGCCTGGTCCACGAGTTCCGGCTCATATAATCCGCACATTTCATAGTTCTCATCTGAAAGGAAGCGAATGATTTTCATAGTTCATCTCCTGAAGCAATTTTTTCTGATCATATTTCTTTCCCGCATTATGGGATGAAACAATACATATTCCCAAGCCTATCGTTCCTTATCCCTCTGATTTTTTGGTAGAGCAAGTATTTGCTCTTCCATTTACAATATGTTAACATTCATTGCAATTACATTGAGAGCCTTGCAAAGCCATCAAACTAGCTTTACCGACCTTACAGAAATCTTGTCTGTGGGCAGGTCTATTGTGAATAGAAGGCTCATTCAATCAGACAAGATAAGCGAGCCTATGATCAGTAGCGTTCTGGAAAATATCCCTGTTCGAATTTACCACCGCTTTCCTGTTCTTACGGGGGCACTATGATTAATGCCATAGTAAGAATTGGCGCAACGACGATAAATGTGACCAGAACATTCCGCGATACCCTTTCTTTCGCCTTCACTATCATTGTGAAGATGTTTAACAAGAACTCATATAACAGTGCTGCCAGACTGGTCCTCGTTCATCAAATATATTTTACTTCTATACAGATACTACCGCTGTTCATAGGCATTTCTGTCATATTCGGGACTCTCCTTATGGGTATTGTTCTTCAAATTATAAAGAACCTGGGGCTTTACGAACACCTGGGTCGGATAATAATGACTTTAGTTGTTACGGAATTGGCGCCCTTTGTTACGGTGCTCTTCATTGCCCTTCGTTCCAGTTCTGCCATAAATGCCGAAATTGCGGTGATGAAGGTTAATAGAGAACTAAACACTTTAGATAAATTCAATATCGATGCAATCGACTATCTTTTCCTGCCGAGAGTTATAAATGGCGTTATATCCGTTGTTTTGCTAAGTGCTTTTTTTTCTATCCTCGTTTTGACAAGCGGCCTGGTGTTTTCAAAGCTTTTTTTCGGAATGAGTTTGGAATCATATTCAAATGTTTTATTAAGTTCAGCAAATTTTTATGATATAGTAATTTCTCTGTTAAAATGCTGTACATTCGGCTTCTTTATAACTTTAATCCCCATACGTTTCGGGTTACGTGCCACAAATGATCTTACGAGTATACCGATCTCAGTTCTTAATGGCATGGTTGATGTCTTCATAGCTATCATTTTTATTGAGGTACTGTCATTAATTCTAATCTTCTTTTGACGCTGTTTGAAGATGAAGTCACGCTAGGCAAGGAACTTAATGACTTCACAGCGAAACACAAAAAAAACTTGGGACTCGTGTCGCTGGATGTGCCGCTAATCTCGAACCTAGATGTGTGGGTTAATATAGCTCTCATCAAGCAGTATCATGAGAATTTATCTGCAGATAAAGCACAGGCGCTGGTTCTTGGCTATCTGACAAGATACGGCTTGCAAGATATTGCTAATAAGCGAAATCCCGCCCTGACCAATAGAGAGCGATTTTGTGCTATGCTTTTACGAGCCCTCATGGTCAGAGATTCTATTGTTCTTATCGATAGACCTTTTACTGCTATGCCAGATGTTCAAGATGATCTATTTATATACGATGCCTTGAAAGCTGTTGATGATTCATTTAAAGAATGCCATATATTTGATTACACATGGCACAAAGACAGGTACCGGATGATTGGTGTTTGATAATTTGATAAGTCGAAGGATAAAGCGCATTACTTCTGGTCTTCTTGCTGAGCTGTCCTTCTTAGTGAACTTAGCATCTGTTTAAGAGAACTCCATGCTTAAGAGAGCCGAATTCAAAGTAGGTCTATTTGTAGTACTCACATCATTATTGATCATCATGTCCCTAGCTTATCTGGCTTACAGCAAAGGTTTCTTCACAAAAGAATATATCTATACCCTCTCATCAAAATCCGGTGAGGATCTGACTGAGGGAATGCCGGTTGTTTTTTCCGGATTTAAGATCGGCAAGGTGGAAGCACTGGAATTGAATGACCAGGGGACGCTCCTCGTAAAAATAAGTATACCGGAAAAACATGTAAAATGGGTTAGGACTGATAGCAAATTCAGTCTCTACAAACCCCTCATAGGTTCTACCAGAATTATCATCACTACGGATAACTTAAACAGCCCGCCTCTGCCTCTAACAACCGTCCCTGAAATTGTAATGGTCAACGATATAAACGAAACGATAAAACGGGTGCAGCCTATCCTGGATAGGGTGGATAAGGTAGTTACGCATATTGAAAGCATTACGGCGAACCTTGCAGACCCACAGGGAGATGTGAATAAAATCCTGAGACATTCGGAGAAACTGACAGAAAACTTGGCGAAAAAAGACACTCTCCTCGAGATGGCCGTCGGATCCAAGGAGAGCGTTCAGTCCGTTAATGACTCTCTCAAGAAAATTAGAGATATTCTTGTGCATGCTGATGACCAGATGTATGGCAAAGACGGTGTCCTGCCCTTAGTCAGGACAATCCTCAAGGACGTTATTGTAAAGCTCCAAAAAATGAATGCCGCCGTCGATAATGTTGTAAAGATCAGCGCGGACACGGCCGAATCGACAAAAGATCTAAAGCTACTGAGAGCCGAGATCGACACAACCGTCAATAATATAGGCAACATGGTCAAAGAGATTGATAGGAAGATCCCTTTTAAGAAGCAACCGGAAGCAATAAAACTCCCATGAGAAAAATAATCTGCCTCATGATATTCAGTATCCTGCTCGTTGGTTGCGGCTCGTCAAAGCCTATGCCGGACTGGACGGAGGCTTCCTTTAATCAACTCGACAACTATAAGAAGAGCTACTTGAGCGGCAAGGAAAGTATTGCTGAAGCATACTTTAATAAGGCCGTCGATGAGATAAAGAGCAGCGGTGATCTGGACATTCTCGCCAGGGCCTATCTCACAAAATACGCTTGCCAAGTAGCCGCCCTCGAGACCTTTGATGACAGGGAGTACCTGAGGATAGATACCGTTGAACCGGTCTTGCAGAATAAGACCTTTTACAGTTTCTTGAACGGTGACTTCGATAACGTCGATGAGAAACTGCTGCCACAGCAATATGAGGGTTTCTTGAGGGCATTAAAAAGCGGCAAAAAGGAAGACGTTGCTCGTGAAATTTCAAGAATGGATAACTCCCTGTCAAAACTAATTGTCATTGGTCTCCTTGTTAAAAAAAATAGAGATACTGAAACAGATTTGAAACTTGCCATCGATATTGCATCGCAGAATGGCTGGAAAAAGGCTCTCCTGGCCTATCTCGGCAAGCTTCAATCCTTTTACAAGGTGAACAATGAACCGAACAAGGCGGCGCAAGTGGAGGAAAAAATCCAACTCATTAAGAATTAGGTACAGCGTGAAAGGTTTAGTACGCACAAACTGCTGCCCATTAGATGAAACTATGAAACTACGGGAGGATAATAATGGTAGAGGAAACAAAGAAGAAGGAGCACAAGAAGGAAGAAAAGTCGTTAGAAAAAATGACGGTTAAGGAACTGAGGGCAATAGCGCTGGAAATCCCGCGAGCCGTAGCGGTCAATGATATGAAAAAGGCGGAGCTTATAGCTTGCATCAAGGAAGCAAGAGGCATCAAGGATGAAGTACCTGCCAAGATAAGGAAAAAGGTCGTAGCAAAAATAAAATTGAGCAAGAACGAGATAAAAGGAAAAATTAAACAACTCAAAGAAGAAAAAAAAGCGGCCCAGGCATCAAAAAACAGAAAGCTAATAGATATTCTGCGCCGCCGTATAAGTCACTTGAAGAAGCAAACACGCAAATTTGCAGCTGCATGAAATCGGCTGGCGGATAAGGGTTTAACGCAGATTGAACAAGCGGCTGGCCTCAGTTCCTCGTAACCCGGGCTTGACGGGTCCAGCTCTTGCTGTTCCAGGCAGGATCTATGGCGGGAATTCTTTTGTGGTCAAGGGGCTGAAAACCGCATTTTTTCGCGAAATAGCGGTGGAAGGCGACACATCCGGTCAGTTCAGGATGAAAAACCGTAACTAGGACATTCGGACTTTCCGCAGCTGCAATGTAATCTTCAATCCGGAGCAATACGTTCACACCCTCACCTACCCGCGTGATCTTGGGTGCACGTATGAACGTGAGCGGTAACAAGTGTGGCGCAACCTGAGGAATGCAGGCTTCAGACAAAAAACTGTCAAGCTGACTCCCAAAACTGTTACGATCTATTTCGATATCGATCAGGCTAAGATGGGCCGGCTCGCCGACTATGGAGTTTGCAAGGAGAATTGTACCCGCACATGTCCCCCAGATTTTCATTCCCCGCTTGAATTCGCATAGTATCACCTCTTCAATACCGAAGATACGCATCAACCGAGACATGCACGTACTTTCGCCACCTGGGATAATCAGGCCGGAAAGCTTACGAAAATCGGCGGGGTCTTTCACGGGTATGCATGGAATGCCCAAACGTTCCAAGTGATCGAGATGTTCGACAACTCCGCCTTGGAGATTAAGAACGCCAATCATTTTGTTACCATCCCCGTCCGGCTAATAGCTGCCCTTCCGGAATTTCTGCAATCTCAAGCCCCGGCATTGCCTCTCCGAGACCCATGGATGCTTCCAGCACTTTGGCAGGATCATTATAGTAGGCGGTAGCCTTGACGATCGCCCGGGCGCGTAATGCCGGATTTTCAGACTTGAATATTCCGGAACCCACAAAAATTCCGTCGCATCCCAATTGCATCATTAAGGCTGCATCGGCAGGGGTTGCAATGCCACCTGCGGCGAAATTAACTACAGGCAACCGTTCCAGTTCTCTCACCTGCAGGGCAAGTTCATAAGGCATGCCGTTTAACTTCGCATAACCAGTAACCTCTTCGACGGGCATACCGACCAGCTGCCTTATTTCACGATTCACAGCACGGATATGGCGCACAGCCTCGACGACATTTCCGGTACCTGCTTCGCCTTTGGTGCGAATCATTGCAGCGCCTTCGGCAATGCGGCGCAACGCTTCTCCCAGATTACGACAGCCACAGACGAAAGGAATGGAAAATTTCGTCTTGTCAATGTGACTCTCTTCGTCGGCCGGGGTTAACACCTCGCTCTCATCGATATAGTCGATCTTCAGGGACTCCAGGATCTGGGCTTCAACAAAATGACCAATCCTTGCCTTTGCCATGACCGGTATTGATACGGCCTTTTTAATCTCGAGAATCATGGCAGGGTCAGACATTCGGGCGACACCCCCCTGTTTGCGGATATCGGCCGGTACACGTTCTAGGGCCATTACCGCGACGGCACCCGCTTCTTCGGCTATAATAGCCTGTTCCACATTAGTGACGTCCATGATGACGCCGCCTTTTAGCATCTGAGCCAACTGAACATTTAATTCGTATCTCTTTTTATCCACCTTATTTTGCCTCCCCGGGCTGAATCTAAATCCCTTTTATAATATAATATCATCAAAATAAATAATCAAGGGAGATGAATCGAATTCGAATATTACCATGTCATCCTTGTTCTTACACCGCTGCCTTGCAAATACTTCTTAATCTCTGAGATTGTGTAATACCGATAATGAACCATCGATGCAATCAGGGCTGCGTCGGCTTTCCCGCGGGTAAGGACATCTTTGAGATGTTCAGGTTTACCGGCCCCTCCTGAGGCAATGACAGGTATGTTAACGTTCGTGGATATGAGATGCGTTAGCTTGATTTCATAACCTTCCTGCGTTCCGTCGGCATCGATAGAATTCAGGCAAATCTCGCCTGCCCCCAGATTCTCTGCCTCTTTGGCCCACCATAAGGCGTCGACACCGGTAAATACCCGCCCCCCATGGATAACCATTTCATAGCCTGAGGGTACTTTTGCACTCACTTCCACCTTCTTGACATCCATGCCTAGCACTACACACTGACTTCCAAAGGCCCTGGCGCCCTCAGATATTAGGGGTGGATTTCTCACTGCCTCAGAGTTGATGCTGATTTTTTCGGCACCCGCAAGAATGACACGTCGCATGTCTTCAACAGTACGTATGCCGCCGCCAACCGAGAAGGGTATGAAAATTGTTTCCGCAACCCGCTTGACTACCTCAATCATGATGTCTCGTTCGTCAGATGACGCGGTGATATCGTAAAAGACAATTTCATCGGCGCCCTGTTCGTAGTACTCACGCGCCGCTTCGACGGGATCGCCGATATCGATATTCCCCTTGAACTTGATGCCCTTTGTTAGTTTTCCATCACGCACATCCAGGCAGGGTATGATCCGTTTGCTAAGCATCTTCGCCTCCCCAACCGCAGAAATTCGCCAGTATCTGAAGTCCGGGCCTTCCGCTTTTTTCAGGATGAAATTGAACGGCCACTAAATTTCTGCGCGCCACAGCGGCGCAGAAACGCTGTCCATAATCCGTCCAGCCGATAACCAACCGTTCATCAGCCGGAGATGGATAATAGGAGTGGACGAAATAGAACTGAGCCTCATCGGGAATGTCCCGAAAAACGGGGTGATCCTTTTGAAAGGCTACATGGTTCCATCCCATATGAGGAATCTTGAGAGGCATACAATCTTCCTCCAGATCTTTTGGGAAGCGTTTAACAGTACCCGGCACAATACCCAGGCATTGCGTGTCATTCTCCTCACTGTATTCGAAAATAACCTGCGTTCCGAGACAAATGCCCAGTATAGGCTTTCCTTCGTCTACCCATTCAGGTATCCATCGGTCCAGATGTGTCTGTCGCAGATTGGCCATCGCTTCACCCGCAGCACCAACGCCGGGGAAGACTATACGACTTGCCTGCTTCAGAACTTTGGGATCATCAGTGACCCGGCAAGGCTCCCCTAAATTGTGGAGAGCCCGCGCCACACTGGTCAGATTCCCGGCCTGATAATCAATAATTCCTATCATGATACTCCAAACGAAAGGCTCTTCCCTGAATTATAATAATCAAGAACTTTTTGCGGTTTCGTTATACAGTAAATCAAATTTTCTTCAAATACGCAATAGATATGCCGCGACATTCAGGGCTGCTGGGGCATTGTCTGCGTCCTCAGCAGATCACCCATTTCTTGCACAATTGATCCCTTGATACGTATTTCTTTCGTCGAGTTCCCTATCTATGGCATTCAAGACTTCCATTTTGTTGACAGCCCACTGCGGCCCAAGGACTATATCCCGGTAACCATCGGCCGTCAGCCGCTGAATGACCATCTCCGGTGGCAGAATTTCCAGAATGTCGCTTACTGTTCCTACATAATCATCCCTGCTAAACATGGTGATTTCCCCTTTTTCATAAAGATCGCCAATAACGGTCCCTCTGAGAGCCAGGAGTGCGTGTATCTTGATCCCGTGAATCGGGAGGGCCGCAATCGCCCTTGCAGTCCCCAAGATATCTTCCCGCGTTTCACCAGGTAAGCCGACGATGATATGTGTGCAAATATGTATGTTGCTGCCGGATAGCCTGTGCACCGCGTCAAGGAAAGTTGCCGCAGAGTGTCCCCTGTTGATGAGCCGCAGGGTTCTATCATGTATCGACTGGAGGCCCAATTCGAGCCATACGTGTCCCTTTTTTGCATAGTCTTGAAAAAGGTCAATAATGCCGTCGGGCATGCAATCTGGACGGGTGCCGACAGACAGGCCGACTACGTCCTCTTGTGCCAGCGCTTCATCATAAAGTTTTTTCAATTTCTCGATTGGCGCATATGTATTGGTGAATGTCTGGAAATAAGCGATGAACTTTTCTGCATTTCTATTTTTTTTATAAAATGCCTTGCCACGGCGGATCTGCTCTGCGACCGAAGGAAGCGGACCAATCTGCCTGAGCCGCGAACCCCTACCGTCGCAGTATATGCATCCTCCTGTTAAAATCGTTCCATCGCGATTGGGGCAGGTGAATCCCGCATCGATCTGGAGCTTGTAAACTCTACACCTAAAACGGTTCAGCCAGAAACTCTTCAGATCGTAATATCTTTTTGTGTTGTTCCAGTGCGGTGGCTTGAGCAAGGATGCCTCTTTTTTGTTGTAATTTTAAATTGACATTATTAAATTATATGCAAAACTGCAATCTTTCAATTGCGGCTCGATACTGTGCAAAAGATTATTGATTGATTCTGTGTCTCTTAAAGAAGTGTTCAGGGTTAAAGGATGAAAGATTCATCGAGAAATTACGATGTGCTAGTCGTCGGTGCGGGTCATGCCGGCTGCGAAGCAGCGTTGGCGTCGTCCCGGATGGGCTGCTCCACGCTCATGTTCAATATCAATCTGGATTCTGTGGCCCTCATGTCGTGCAACCCCGCCATCGGAGGCCTCGCCAAGGGCCAGCTGGTCAAAGAAGTCGATGCCCTGGGCGGCGAGATGGGAAAGATAGCCGATAAGACGGCAGTACATTTCCGTCTGCTCAACGCCTCGAAAGGGCCGGCGGTTCAGTCATCCCGGTTTCAGTGTGACAAACAGCTCTACAGGCTCGCCATGAAGGCCATTGTGGAGAAGGAAAAAAACCTCCATCTCAGGCAGACGCTTATTGACCGTATCGTTGTTGAAGATGGCAGGGTTATAGGTGTGGAAGATCATATCGGCGTCTTTTATCGAGGCAGAGCTATTATCATCACGACGGGAACATTCCTCAACGGCTTGATACATATCGGAACGGTCAATTACCAGGCGGGAAGGGCAGGAGAAATGGCTTCAATTCGTCTGGCAGAATCCCTTAGGTCACTGGGCTTGGAAATGGGACGTATGAAGACGGGCACTCCTCCGAGGTTACGTGCATCAACTATAGATTTTTCGAGGCTGGAACGGCAGGACAGCGACCCCGATCCGGAGCCCTTTTCCTTCTCTACTGAGAAGCTGCGCGAAGAACGGCTTCCTTCGTATTTTTCATACACAACAAGAGAAACCCACAGCCTCATCAGGGAAAACATCATGTCGTCTCCTCTCTATTCGGGCACCATAAAGGGGATCAGTGCGCGCTACTGCCCCTCCCTCGAAGACAAGGTGATGCGTTTCTCCGATAAGGAAAGACATCCTGTCGTTATGGAATTCGAAGGTTTGGAAACAGAAGAGGTTTATGCAAAAGGCCTCGGAAACAGTATGCCTCAGGATCTTCAGGAGCAGATCATCCACAGCGTTCCCGGCCTTGAGGACGCGGAAGTTATGCGCCCTGCATACGCCATAGAGTATGACTTCGTGCAACCGACGCAACTTCGGCAGACCTTGGAAATGAAGTCAATCGCGGGCTTATATCTCGCAGGCCAAATCAATGGCACATCCGGTTATGAAGAAGCCGCCGCGCAAGGGTTATGGGCCGGCATAAATGCCGCACTTGCTGTGCAAGAGAGAGTCCCTTTCATCCTCGATCGCTCGGAGGCCTATATGGGAGTCATGATCGATGACCTTGTCACAAGAGGCGTTGATGAACCGTACAGGATGTTTACATCCCGGGCGGAATACCGTCTGATCCTTCGCCAAGATAATGCTGCTATTCGCCTCATGGCCAAGGGATACGAATTGGGGCTAATCCAGCGCAATTACTACGATCACCTACAAGAAAGAGTTCACGAAATAAACGATCGAAAACAACGACTCTCTGCCATAAAGATTTTTCCTAACGAAAAGGTTAATACGATCCTTCAGAAGATGGGAACTCCCCCGATTAAAAATCCTGTCACACTCTATCAGCTTCTCAAGAGAAGCGAAATATCCTACGATGATTTGACGGTATTTGAAGGATGGGAACCTATCGCAGACAGATTCGTTAAGAAGCAAATCTGTATAGAGTCCAGATATGAGGGATACATTAAACGACAACAGGAGGCCGTGGAAAAGATGAAACAGGTTGAAGGGAAGAAGATTCCCAAAGGCATTAATTACGACTGCATACCAGGGCTTTCTACCGAATTGAAAATGAAGCTGATGAAGATTGAACCTTCAACTATCGGGCAAGCGGAAAGGATACCGGGCATGACACAGGCAGCCATTACGGCCATCTTGATCATGATGAAGAAGATGGAGATGGAAGTGGTTCCCTAACAAGAAGAAAAATTGCCGGCATCCTGATTATGAACGTAACTCATACGCCCTGCTTCTAATATCTTTCTTGCCGCTAAATCAACAATCATCTGAGTAAGAAGCGCGGATAAATTATAGCGTTGTACGTGGTACTTTTCAAACAAGGCAAATATATTTATGCATCAGTGATACCTGGCCAGAGCAAAACAGAGGACCTCGAGATTTCTTTATGGTTGGGGTCTCTGAAGCACTTGGGCGCTTAGCAAATGATTCAGATCTCAGTAGAAAATGTACGGGTATTGCAGCAAGATACTATTATAAACTCGTCATTTTTTGATTTTAGGCACATTGTTGTCCTAAAAATAAATTATAAAGTTGCAATTTTGTATTAAATGAGCTATGAATAGCACACTGGATAGATAATCGCTATACAAACTTAATGGCTGTCATTATCGAGAATTAGGTTCTGGCGTTAACCCTTTTGCTGAGCAAACAGTTTGCGTCAACGTTTTTATGATTGCGTGAAACTTATTTAGTGAGATGGAAGAAAGGAGTTTTGTAACTTCTATGACCAAGGAAAGATGGAGCCCGTCACAGGTTGGCGAGACAGGCACTAAAGACTTAAGTGTACATAATTATGAGGAACTTGCAACCCTCCATGCTATTGCCAAGACCCTGGCACGACCTCAGGAATTGCGTGATCACTTAGAGCAAGTCTTAAAGGAGATGAGCCTGCGACTGGGAATGAAGCGCGGCATGATATCGCTTCTTGATCGGGAGACAGGGGAGGCATGGCTGGATGTTGCACATGATGTCAACATCCAGGGGCTTGAGGTCATGTATAAACCTGGTGAAGGCATTACCGGCAGAGTGGCGCAGACCGGACGTCCGATGGCCGTAGCCAATCTCGGAAAGGAGGCCCACTTTCTGGACCGCACGGGTGCGAGACGTTCATTGAATAGATCCGAGCTTACGTTTCTATGTGTACCAATTATATACGACGCGAGGGTCGTTGGCGTGATATCTGCAGACAAAGTGGCGCGTATTGTCGAGAATCTCGATCGTGAGCTTGCTATGCTTTCGGCGGTTGCTGAGCTTATTGCCAGAGCTGTCCATACCCGCGCCCTTGAAGAGGAAAACCGCCGTTTGAGGATGATTGTGGGCCGCACAAAAGCGCCTTCCGTTGATATCATCGGCAGTTCCAGGGCCGTGCAGGAGATTTTTGGACTCATCGCGCAAGTCGCAGATACAAACACGAACGTTTTGATAAACGGAGAAACAGGAACCGGCAAGGAGTTGGTCGCGCGGGCAATACATATGAACAGCTCGCGAAAAGATAGTCCTCTAATTTACGTAAATTGCGCTGCCATGCCTGATACACTGATAGAAAGCGAACTCTTCGGCCACGAAAAAGGCGCATTCACGGGAGCCTCACACAACAGGAAAGGCCGATTTGAAGAAGCTCACGGCGGAACAATCGTTCTTGATGAAGTGGGTGAATTATCAGCAGCGGCTCAGGCGAAGTTATTGCGGGTCCTTCAGGATAAACAGATCCAGTCATTAGGTTCATCGAAGGTAGTGAATGTCAATGTGCGCGTAATAGCTGCAACCAATCGAGATCTTGAACAGGATATTACATCGGGTCGGTTTCGCAGCGATTTGTACTACCGGCTCAATGTGTTCCCTATCTACTTGCCCACCCTACGGGAGCGGGGTAGCGACATAATAATGCTGGCAGATCACTTTGTACTAAAATATGCGAAAGGCCTCAACAAGCCGGTTCATAGAATTTCCACTGCGGTGCTGGAAACATTTCTGGCATATCAATGGCCAGGTAATGTGAGGGAGCTAGAAAACTGCATCGAAAGAGCTGTCTTAGTGGCAACGGGAGATACCATTGAAAATATTCATCTCCCGCCCTCTCTGCAGCTAAAAATAAAAGATGGCGAGAAAAAAGACCCGGGGAAATTAAAGAATGTCGTGGAAAGTCAGGAAAGGTCGCTCATTATCGACGCCCTGAAGGAAACGAGAGGAAATCAGAGTAAGGCAGCAAAGCTACTGGGTACAACGAAGCGCATAACGCAGTATAAGATTCAGAAGTTTGGTATTGACCCTTGGCAGTTTCGTCCGAGAAGACCTTAGGAACTGCTCATTCGACAGAAGAAGAGAAAATATAATTTATTTTATAACAATTTATCGGTGATGCGTAACAAGATACAGTGTTTTTCTTCTTTCAGCTTTGACGTAAATTATAACAGTGGATGTGACATGCGATCTTATCTCTAATATCTTCTCGTGTCCCTGCTCCCAATGCATATAATAACGGTTTAGTTGAATAATATTATATACTTACGATTTGGCGAGAGCGAGCGTCTGGTGCATGGTTTATTTTTGTATACTCCACATTTGACTTTTCGCAAAAATGCGTGTAGTGGAGGCTTTATTTTTTCAGATAAAGAGAGGATTTTGGCGGTTGGCAAGATCTCTGCGTTCATCTTAGAATTCCGCAGAGTAAATGAATAGAGAGGGAAAATGTATGTGTCGTTTATTTGCTATTACCAGTTCAGACCCGATTTCCCCGATGGTGGCTCTGCGTGCCATCAACGTCATGAAGGAGGGACATGATGGGTCGGGCACAGGAATGTTCATGACCGACTTGGCTGGTGATTTTGAAAAACTCAAGACAGATCCGATCCTGTCCGGCACGTTTACCAACGAGGGTATCAAATCACTGGACCGATTTATGACAGAATGCGACTTTCTCGTGAAGCATGAGCTGTCCATCCGCCCGAAGAAGCTGCCTCCCCCCGGTACGCCTAAACGAGACTATTATCTGATTCGTGTATACGAGTATCCACCGGCATGGAAGGACCTCAGCGAGGCGGAGATAAAATTTCGCCTAATGATGATGCGTTTGCAGTTGCGGCGGATGGGGGAAGAAGATAATTCAATGATGATTTTCAGCTTCTGGCCTGACGTCATCATGATTAAAGAAGTAGGCGATCCCATGGCAATCGCAGACTATTTGGGACTTGATCGAAAAGAATTGCAGGCACGAGCCATGCTTGTCCAAGGTCGGCAGAATACAAACTACGCGATAAATATCTATGCGTGCCATCCCTTCTTCATCCAGGGAGTTGCGACCATGACCAACGGGGAGAACACGGCTTTCGTTCCCATCAGAGAATTTCTCATGTCGCGAGGTTTCCCCGGTTACATCGGTTATCAATCGGATTCGGAGACGTTTACCCATATACTGCATTACACCCTCAATCATCTGTCACTTGGGCTTCCGATGTATAAGCATGTGATTACGCCCCTGATGGACGGGGAGCTGGTTAGGCACCCTGATGGTCAATGGCTGCGCAGGTTAAAACAGGCATGTCGTCCTTTGATAATCGACGGGCCCAACTGCGTTATGGGCTTTCTGCCAGACAAGACCCTTTTCATGGTTCAGGACAGTAAGAAATTAAGGCCGGGAGTCGTCGGGGGCCATCCTGGCAGGTATGTCTTTTCTTCTGAAATGTGTGGGTTGGACGCTACGATACCGACCCGCGATAAAAACCGCGATTTTCAACCAATGAAATATGACACGGTAATAGTCGGCCCGGAACGACGGGAGGTAGAAATATGGAACCAGTGGGATGCCTTACACCATTCACACTAAGCGTAAAAGATCTTCCTTGGATTATCCTGTGGGATAAAGAAAAATGCACCCTATGTGGCAGGTGTACGGCCGTATGCCCTGTTCGCGCAATTGAGCTGGGTGTCCACAGGAAGCGGGCTATCAATATCTCCATAGGACTGGAGGAGAAACCCGGCAACCTGTTTACTGTTTATCACGGTATCGACCAGCGCACCGACCCGGTCCATGCTTGCGTAGGCTGCGGCATGTGCAATCTCGTATGCCCCAACAATTGCATAATACCCGCTCACAATGAGGAAATTGATAAATTACGCTTTCATAATAATGTGGGAGGTGTTCCCAGGCGCCGTGGCGGACGTCGCAACGTTCCCGGAGTCATCTTAGATCAAATAAAGTTTATACGTATTTCCATGCTGACCGACCCCGCGCTGGACGCGGGCCGCCACGAATTTGAATTGAGGACTCTTCTCGGACGAATTCTGCCGCCTGAGGAGATGGTCCGGGTAACACAGGAAAACGGCTGGACGCCTCCGATTCGTGAGATTTATCCTCTCATCATCGGCAGCATGTCATTCGGTGCCTTGTCCCCCAATATGTGGGAGGGGCTGCAAATGGGCGTGGCCTATCTGAATGAAGAACTGGGAATGCCGGTGCGGATGTGTACGGGTGAAGGCGGTTGTCCACCGCGGCTCCTCAGGTCTCGATTCTTAAAATATGTAATTCTCCAGATTGCCAGCGGCTATTTTGGCTGGGATGAGATTATTCATGCCCTGCCTGAGATGAAAGAAGATCCTTGCGCAATAGAGATTAAGTACGGTCAGGGCGCCAAACCGGGTGATGGCGGTCTACTCATGTGGTACAAGGTTAATAAATTAATCGCTGCAATTCGCGGTGTGCCGCCCGGGGTCAGTCTGCCAAGTCCACCGACACATCAGACAAAATATTCAATCGAGGAATCAGTCGCCAAAATGATCCAGTCCATGTACATGGGGTGGGGTTTCCGTGTACCGGTATATCCTAAAATTTCCGGAACAAGCACAGCACTCGCGGTCCTCAATAATCTGACGAGAAATCCATATGCGGGCGCTTTGGCTATTGACGGCGAAGACGGCGGCACCGGTGCAGCATATAACGTATCGATGGATCATATGGGGCATCCCATCGCGAGTAATCTCCGCGATGCCTACCTCAACCTTGTCAAACTCGGCAAACAGAATGAGATCCCTCTTTTCGCGGCGGGCGGCGTTGGCAAGAGCGGCAACCTAGCAGCCAATGCGGCGGCCCTCATCATGCTGGGGGCGAGCGGCGTTCAGACAGGAAAGTATATGATGCAGGCAGCAGCCGGCTGCCTTGGCTCTGAAAGCGATCGCTGCAACATCTGCAACATTGGCATTTGCCCGAAGGGGATTACCTCCCAGGATCCGAGAGTGGATCGACGCCTCGATCCCGAAAAAGTCGCCGAACGGGTCGTGGAGGTATTTTTGAGCTTTGACACTGAATTGAAAAAAGTCGTTGCTCCTCTGGGTCGCTCCACTTCGCTTCCCATTGGTATGTCTGATGCTATTGGCATCGCCGATCATCACGCTGCCGAGCGTCTTAGCATAAGATATGTGGTGTAGGGATAAGGAGTGTCCATGACTAAAAAAGCAAAAATCGTTCTTGCCGGTATGGAAAAAGGCATTCGGGTCGATTCGAGGGCCCTGGAGGAACGTATCCAAAAAGCCGTCACGGACGGTCATCGTTCTATAGAAATCATCGCGCATGGCCAGCACGGGATTGGCGGCCGCCTGTGGAAGGCAGGAGAAAAATCCGTCTTTATCAGGGTATTGGGAACACCCGGGCAAAGACTCGGTTCGATGGGATTCCCGAACACGTTTATTGATGCAATCGGACCTGTTTCCGATGACGTGGGATGGCTCAACGCGGGAGCGCACATCGTCGTTCGCGGCAATGCAACCAATGGCGCGGGAAATGCCATGGCCCAGGGCAAGATATATGTTGCCGGCGATACCGGGGCACGGGCCATGACAATGACAAAACATAACCCCCGCTTCGATCCTCCGGAACTGTGGGTATTGGGAAGCGTGGGTGACTCCTTTGCCGAGTTCATGGCTGGCGGCATTGCCGTCGTCTGCGGACATGAGACGCCCCGCGTAGACAACGTTCTCGGCTATCGCCCATGCGTCGGTATGGTGGGCGGAAAGATATTTTTCCGGGGACCACATAAGGGCTACAGCTCGCAGGATGCCAGAATGACCCTGCCCGATGATGAAGAGTGGCAGTGGCTGACCTTAAATATGAAAGCATTTCTCGACACCATTGGCCGTTCGGAATTGTATCCGCTACTGACCGGCGACCGCAGCGCGTGGCAGCTCCTCGTAGCGCTCAAGCCTCACGAGAAGCATGGCGGCCCATCAAAAAATATGGGGCAATTCCGCAAAGAGGTGTGGGATCGGGAGTTGGGGGCCGGCGGATTGATCGGCGATCTCTCCGATTTGGATAGAAGCCCCATCGACGTCATCACAACCGGGATACTGCGCAGATTTGTGCCTGTATGGGAGAATGGCAAATACTTGCCGCCCTGTCAGGCTGGATGCCCCACTGGAATCCCCGTACAAAAGCGTTGGGCCATGATCCGTGAAGGATTGATGGAAAAGGCTGTGGACCTGGCACTATCATATACTCCATTTCCGGCAACCGTTTGCGGGTATCTATGCCCGAACCTATGTATGGAAAACTGCACACGGCAAAAAGAAAGCCTGCCAGCGGTAGATATTACTCTGCTAGGCAAGGCCAGTCTGAAGGCGATGCCACCGGAGCCAGCCCCCAAGACGGGAAAGAAGATAGCGGTCATCGGCGGCGGGGCATCGGGATTGTCTGTTGCCTGGCAGTTGTGGATGAAGGGACACGAACCTATCATTTATGAAATGCGCGCCCGCCTCGGTGGAAAGATTACGGATATGATCCCTAGCAGTAGAATCCCTGACGAGGTTGTGGAACATGAACTGAGCCGAGTAAGCAAGCAAGTCAAACACGTCAATCTGAAGCACCCTTTGACAAAGAAAGAATTTTCGGAACTCAAAGAACGGCACGACTTTACAGTAATTGCCATAGGCGCGCAAAAACCGCGCATGATTCCTGTTCCAGGCAATGAAAGGGCAATCCCGGCGCTTGAGTTCCTCAGACAAAGCAAGACCGGCAAGGCTATAGTGGGTGAAAAGGTCGTTGTCATCGGAGCGGGCAATGTCGGCTGTGATGCTGCAGCAGAAGCAGCGCGCCTGGGAGCCAAAGACGTAACCCTGGTCGACATCCAGGAACCGGCATCGTATGGGAAGGAAAGGAAAGCCGCCGAAGCTGCAGGGGCAAAATTCCTTTGGCCCCGTTTTACGAAAGCCATCACGGAAAAGGCCGTAGAACTGACGGATGGGCAGATACTGCCGGCAGATACAGTCATCGTGTCCATAGGCGATCAGCCAGATCTCTCCTTCTTGCCAGAAGATATTACTATACAAAAAGGATTTATCGTTGTGGACGACCACTTCCAGACCAACGATCCCCAGGTCTTTGCAATCGGTGATGCGGTGAAACTTGGACTCTTGACGGATGCCATCGGTGCGGGAAGGCTTGCTGCAACCGCCATCGACAACGTGCTGAAAGGTTGGTACGAAACATTTGATAAGCTACCTCCCATTGATCCGGGGCGTGTTAAGCTCGAATATTACGACCCGCGCGTACTCGCTTTTGATGATCCCACGTATTGTGCATCGCAGTGCGCTTCCTGCGGGGCGTGCCGCGATTGCGGGCTCTGCGAAACGATCTGTCCCGTAAACGCGATATCACGCCAGCCGGGCGAAGGCGATCAATATGAGTACAATGTCAACGGTGACAAATGCATCGGCTGCGGCTTCTGTGCCGGAGCTTGTCCAACAGGAGTCTGGCTGCTCGTTGAAAACGAACCGCTGGAATAACTGGAAAAACCCAAGACAGAAACGCTTTTTAGCGTGTGGTTATTCTTGAAATCAAAAATTCTGAAGAAAGGGGTGTGTTATGTTTTCATGTAAAACGAAGAAAGATGTTCTGAAAGCGGTTAAAGACCACAATGTAAGTTTCATCCAGTTCTGGTTTACCGATGTGCTCGGGATGCAGAAGATATTCAGCATTACACCGTCCGAACTCGAAGAAGGCTTGGAAGAAGGGATGGGCTTTGATGGGTCTTCCATTCAGGGGTTCGCAAGGATCGAAGAGAGCGACATGATTGCCATGGCAGATCCGACAACGTTTCAGTTGATACCCTGGCGTCCTTCCGACCGACCCGTGGCGAGGGTCATCTGCGACATCCTGAACCCTGACGGCACGCCTTATGAGGGCGATCCCCGTTACGTTCTCAAACGAACCCTCAAGAAAATCGCCGACCAGGGCTATACCATGTATGTCGGTCCCGAGTTGGAATATTTCTATTTCGCCAATGACAAGACAACGGACATATTGGATCAGGGCGGCTACTTTGACGGCCTTCCCATAGACAGTGCCACTGACCTGCGGCGTCAGACCATATTTGCCATGCAGGATATGGGGATCCGTGTGGAATATTCTCACCATGAAGTGGCACCCAGCCAGCATGAGATTGATCTCCGTTATGACGATGCCTTGGCGATGGCCGATAAGGTCATGACGTATCGAACTGCGATCAAGGTGATTGCCAGACAGAACGGCGTTTACGCCACTTTCATGCCCAAGCCCATCTTCGGCCAAAACGGCAGCGGCATGCATACCCATCAGTCCCTTTTCAAGGGCAACAAGAATGCCTTCTTTGACGGGAGGGACAAATATAATTTGTCTGCAGTGGCCAAGAGCTATATAGCCGGTTTAATGACGCACGCACCGGAGATCACCGCCATATGCAACCAGTGGGTTAATTCTTACAAGCGTCTGGTGCCTGGTTACGAAGCGCCTGTGTATGTCTCCTGGGCACGCCGTAACCGTTCCACGATGATTCGTGTTCCCATGTATAAACCGGGAAAAGAAAAGGCAACGCGCATCGAATACCGTTCACCCGATCCGGCATGCAACCCCTATCTTGCATTTGCAGTGATGTTAGCGGCAGGTATGAAAGGCGTTGAGAAGAAGTATGTCCTCCCTGAACCTGTTGAAGAAGATATCTTTGAAATGGATGAGAAGGCCAGGGCAAAGGCGGGGATAACTTCACTACCCGGAAGTTTGTATGAGGCGCTGGCGCTGGTATCAAAGAGCAAGCTCGTTCAGGAAACGCTCGGCGACCACATCTTCCAGAAGTTCATGGAAAATAAGAAGGTGGAATGGGATCGCTTCCGGACACATGTGAGTCAATACGAATTAGACAGATATCTGCCTATCCTTTAAAGATTGGACGCCGCAAAAAGTTCCTGTCTTCGATACACATGTGCACAAGGGTTTTTATGATTCAAGATCCATTTTGGAGTCTTGCCATTATTTGAAGAATCGTGTAAGAACCTTACATTCTCTCCTCATTACTGATGAAGAAGAGAGCTGTGAGTTACAATTCGATACTCTTGTGCACATGTTTCAAATTTCTCATATTGGCATTTCCCATTATAAGAAATTCATGAACATTAAGACATCGAGGATTCTTATTTCCTGAGGTCAATCATGTCGTTGTTGCGAAAGAAACCACCGGCCATACTGGTTCTTGAGGACGGTAGTGTGTACCATGGATATGCTTTCGCCTCTTCCGGCGAGACCCTCGGAGAAGTTGTCTTCAATACGGGTATGACCGGATATCAAGAGATAATTACTGATCCGTCTTACAAGGGACAGATTGTAACCATGACATATCCCCTCATTGGCAATTACGGTATAAATCCGGAAGATATGGAATCCGCGGCTATCCACCTGGAAGGATTTATTGTCAGGGAGTATCAAGCTCATCCGAGCAACTGGCGCAGCCGCATGAAGCTGAAAGACTTTCTTGAATCGCACGGCAAGCTGTGCATCGAAGGCGTTGACACCAGGGCTCTCACACGCCGCATTCGCCTCGAGGGTGCAATGCGCGGGATTATATCGACAGAGACAAGGGATACCGATCTCCTCCTCTCGCGTGTACTGGCCTATCCGGGCCTCGTAGGCAGGGACCTGATAAAAGAGGTTACCTGCAAGGATCAGTATCGATGGAAGAACGGCAAGCCCCAACCGTTCTCATCTCCCGGCTCAACGGGACCCTCCGGGAGAGAACGGCCGTTACGCGTCGTCGTTCTTGACTGCGGTGTGAAGTACAACATCCTTCGCAACCTGGAAATCTTAGGTTGTGAAGTCCTGGTCTTACCTGCGACAGCTACGGGGAAGGAGATGTTATCGCACAAGCCGGACGGCGTCTTGCTTTCCAACGGCCCCGGAGACCCCGCGGCGCTGCCTTATATAGTAGAAGCAACCGAACAGATTCTCGGCAAGGTACCCATCTTCGGTATCTGCCTCGGCCATCAGATATTAGGTCAGGCATTAGGCGGGAGGACGGAAAAGCTGAAATTCGGCCACCATGGGATAAACCAGCCGGTGAAGAATATGCAAAGCGGTCGGATTGAAATTACATCGCAGAACCATGGTTTCGTCGTAGTGCCGCAATCCTTGCCCGATAATCTTGAAAAAACATACGACAACCTCAATGACCATACCTCAGAAGGAATGCGCTCCGAGTCTGAGCTGGCTTTCAGCGTGCAATACCATCCGGAGGCGGCACCGGGGCCTCACGATGTCAATTATCTCTTTAAAAAGTTCGTATCTCTAATGGAGACGAAAAGGAAAAAGACTGATGATTCTGATCATTGATTTCGGCTCTCAGTACAACCAGCTGATTGCCAGGCGCGTCCGGGAACACCACGTCTACTGCCAGATTGAGCCACCGAATATCGGCAGCGCCAAAATCAAGGCCCTGCAACCGGAGGGCATCATTTTATCCGGTGGCCCCGCGAGCATTTACGAGAAAGGGAGTCCGCGGGCAGACAAGAAAATCTTTGACCTCGGCATTCCCGTGTTGGGTATATGCTATGGCATGCAGTTCATGGTCGATGCCCTGGGTGGAAAGGTAATCGGTTCCGAAAAACGGGAATACGGGTTTGCCGAACTCAAAATCAAAATCTCGTCAGGGATCTTCCGCGGTATAAACAAGGATACTAGATGCTGGATGAGCCATGGAGACACGATTGGCGTCTTGCCGAAGGGATTCAAGACTACCGCATCAACCCCAAATACGAAGATTGCCTCTGCTGAAAATGCATCCAGGAGATTATACGGTTTACAGTTTCACCCGGAGGTTGTCCACACACCCGAAGGAAAGAAAATGTTGGAGAACTTTCTCTTCAGTATCTGCAACTGCAAGAAAAGCTGGACCATGAAATCCTTCGCACGAGATGCAGTGGCAGAGATCCGCTCCCAAGTCGGCGGAGGCAAGGTGATACTGGGTTTGAGCGGCGGCGTCGATTCATCCGTTGCAGCCGTCCTCCTCCATCAGGCCATCGGCCGTCAGCTGCATTGTGTCTTTGTCGATAACGGCGTACTTCGGGAAGGCGAGGCCCAGAAGGTTCAAGATGCTTTCCGAAAGCATTTCCTGATCAACCTCCGATTTGCCCGCGCAAGGAAACTTTTCCTCCACAGGCTGAAAGGTGTAGAGGATCCGGAGAAGAAAAGAAAAATTATCGGGCGCGCCTTCATCGAGGTTTTCGAAAAGGAAGCCCGGCGGATCAAGGGTGTCAAGTTCTTAGCCCAAGGGACACTCTATCCCGATGTCATCGAATCCCGCTCGGCCTTTGGCGGTCCCAGCGCCGTGATTAAATCACACCACAATGTGGGCGGCCTTCCGAAGAAGATGCATCTGTCTTTGGTGGAGCCCCTCAAACACCTCTTCAAGGACGAAGTGCGTCTGTTGGGCAAGGAGCTCGGCATGTCCGATGAACAGGTCTGGCGACAGCCCTTCCCCGGACCGGGTCTGGCCATCCGCATCATCGGGGAGGTCACGGAAAAACGTCTGGCCATTCTGCGCAAGGCAGATGTAATTCTCATGGATGAGATCCGTGCGGCGAATCTCTACCGTAAGCTGTGGCAGTCTTTCGCCGTTCTTCTGCCGATCAAGAGCGTGGGGATTATGGGAGATCAGCGGACCTACGAAAACATTCTGTCCATTCGAGCGGTAACCAGTGAGGATGCCATGACTGCCGATTGGGCGAGGCTCCCCCATGACCTCTTGGGAAAGATTTCCAACCGCATCATCAATGAAGTCAGGGGCGTGAACCGGGTGGTCTATGATATCAGCTCCAAACCGCCGAGCACGATTGAGTGGGAATAGAGGAAAGGTAGATTCGGCCTCGCCGCTTAGTTCAAGAGACAAATTGGAAAAAATATGCCCAAAAGAAATGACCTGAAAAAAATTCTTATCATCGGTTCCGGGCCGATCATTATCAGCCAGGCGTGCGAATTCGATTACTCCGGAACGCAGGCCTGCAAGGCCTTGAAGGAAGAAGGATATCAGGTCATCTTGATCAACAGCAATCCCGCAACAATAATGACTGATCCCGAAATGGCGGACAGGACGTACGTGGAGCCAATTACACCGGAGGCTGTAGCAAAGATCGTCGCCAAGGAACGGCCCGATGCCCTCCTCTCTACTATGGGAGGACAGACAGGACTGAACACGGCTGTCGCCGTTGCCGAGAGCGGTGTGCTTGAACGCTACGGGGTGGAGATGATCGGTGCATCTCTCGAGGTGATCCAGAAGGCGGAGGATAGAGAAAAATTCCGCAATGCAATGGAGCGGATAGGACTCCGTGTACCCAGGAGCGGGTTCGCGAGATCGATGGATGAAGTATTTGCCGTGGCGGCAATCATCGGATTCCCTCTTATTATTCGGCCCTCCTTTACCTTGGGGGGTACGGGCAGCGGCGTCGTCTACAACAGGGAAGAACTGGCTGAACTCGCCAAGGTCGGACTGGACGCCAGTATGATCCATGAAATCATGTTGGAAGAATCCGTGCTCGGCTGGAAAGAATTCGAACTGGAGGTGATGCGGGACAGGGCCGATAATGTGGTGATCATCTGTTCCATAGAAAATTTTGATCCCATGGGAATTCACACCGGGGAGTCGATTACAGTCGCGCCCGCCCAAACCCTGACCGATGTGGAATATCAGCGGATGCGGGATGCAGCCATTGCCATAATGCGGGAAATAGGCGTGGAGACCGGCGGATCGAACGTGCAGTTCGCGATAAATCCCCAAAACGGTGAAATGGTCGTCATCGAGATGAACCCGCGTGTGTCAAGGTCCTCGGCACTCGCATCCAAAGCAACGGGTTTCCCCATTGCGAAGATCGCGGCTAAGCTTGCCGTCGGTTATACCCTCGACGAGATCCCCAATGACATCACCAAGGAAACGATGGCTTCCTTCGAGCCGACCATTGACTACTGTGTTGTGAAGATTCCCCGCTGGACTTTTGAAAAATTTCCCGAGACGGAAGATGTATTGACGACGTCCATGAAATCCGTGGGAGAGACCATGTCCATCGGCCGCACCTTTACGGAAGCCCTGCAGAAGGCGATTCGCTCGCTCGAAATCGGCCGATACAGCATGAAGATTTTTTTGCCTGCTGATATTGGCAGTGCAGAGGAATTCCTGTCTTCTAAGTTAAGGACACCAAACTCCCTGCGGTTGTTCTACATCGCTTCTGCCCTTCATCACGGGATGACTATAGAAGAAATCGCCCGTCTGACATGGATTGATCCCTGGTTCCTGCACCAGATAGGGGCCATAGTCGAGGCAGAAAAGATTCTCGAGACAACGACGCTTTCCGTCGAGGTATTGCGGGAAGCCAAACGGATGGGTTTTTCCGACAGATATCTCGGGGAACTTTGGGGAAAACCGGAAGCAAATATCCGCGAAGAGCGGTTTCGTGAAAATATCCTGCCTGTCTTCAAACTTGTCGATACCTGTGCGGCGGAATTTGAGGCCTATACCCCGTACTATTACTCCACCTATGAGATCGAAGACGAAGCACGGTCATCATCGAAACCTAAGGTTGTCATATTGGGGGGAGGCCCGAACCGCATCGGCCAGGGCATCGAGTTCGATTACTGCTGCGTTCATGCATCCTTTGCCCTGCGTGAAGAGGGTTATGAGAGTATCATGGTGAATTCCAACCCGGAAACAGTGAGCACCGATTACGACACGTCGGACAAGCTGTTCTTCGAGCCGGTGACCTTGGAAGACGTGCTTCATATACTCAAGACGGAAAATCCTCTCGGAGTAATAGTCCAGTTTGGAGGACAGACTCCTCTTAATCTTGCCAAGGGACTGGAGGCCGCCGGGGCGAGGATCCTGGGGACATCCCCCGACGCTATAGACCGCGCCGAAGACAGGAAGCGTTTCCAGGACATTGTAAATCGCTTGGACCTTAAGCAACCGGACAATGACACGGCAACGGACATCAAGGGCGCGCTCAAGGCAGCCCGGAGGATCGGATTCCCCGTTCTGGTCAGGCCCTCCTATGTCCTGGGTGGACGATCTATGGAGATCGTGTACGATGAGGACACCTTGAGCCAGTTCATGGAAAGGGCCATTGCCGCTTCACCGGATCACCCCATACTGATTGATAAATTCCTCCAGGATGCCATTGAGGTCGACGTGGATGCTATAAGCGACGGCACGGATACAGTTATCGGCGGGATCATGGAACATATTGAAGAAGCCGGCATCCATTCAGGAGACAGCGCGTGCGTGCTTCCACCCATTACGTTTTCTCAGGAACTTCTGGAGATAATTGAGAAGCAGACAAAGCTTATTGCCCAAGAGCTAGGAGTCGTCGGCCTCATGAACATTCAATATGCCGTAAAAGATGGCGTCCTTTACGTTCTGGAGGTCAATCCGCGGGCATCCCGGACTGTTCCATTTGTCAGCAAGGCAATCGGTGTGCCTCTCGCCAAGCTGGCAACCAAGATAATGCTGGGGCGATCACTAAAAGATTTGGGATTTACGAAAACCATATGGCCGGAACATATCTCTGTAAAAGAAGCGGTATTCCCCTTCAACAGGTTTCCGAATGTGGATGTCCTCCTTGGTCCGGAAATGAAGTCCACTGGTGAGGTGATGGGAATTGACCATTCTTTTGGATTGGCCTTTGCCAAATCACAGATGGCTGCAGGATTTAGTTTACCCCTCGATGGAGGAGTGTTTGTCAGTGTAAATGATATTCACAAGGATAAAATCGTGCCCGTCGCCCGCTCATTTCAGAATATGGGATTCCATATAATGGCCACTCGCGGCACTGCGGCCCATCTCGAAAGAAACGGCATAAAGACGGAGACTATTTTCAAGCTCAGCGAAGGGCGTCCTCATGTTGTGGATAGAATCAAGAATGGCGATATTCAGGTGGTCATCAATACAAGCGTGGGGCGAAGGTCAAGCCTCGACGCCTATCACATTCGCCGCGGCGCTCTCACTTATAATGTCCTTTACACGACGACGATTGCCGGGGCCAAGGCTTTGAGCGAGGCTGTCCTGGCCTTGAAGAAGGAGAACTGGGAGGTTTCTCCTCTTCAGGATTATCACCGTAATGCGAAGCTGTCACGCGAGAGAACGGCTAATATTTGAACGATGGCGATAAAGCTTTTTAAAGAGTCCATACCGCCAGATGCAGAGTTGCCCGTGAGCAGACATGCATGGCGGCATATTGCATAGCTTGCAAAAAGAAGACAATGGTGCTAGTTAGTTCCTTCAAATTTTTACGAACTATCATTGGTAAATCGAGGTCGCTTTAGATGTCTCAATATCTCATACCAGAAAGTAAGCCGAAAGAAGAATGCGGCGTCTTTGCCGTCTACGGAAACGAAGAGGCGGCGCGCGTTACATTTTTCGGGCTCTTTGCCCTCCAGCATCGGGGGCAGGAGAGTGCGGGCATCAACACAGCGGATGGCTGTCACGTCTATGGGCACAAGGGTATGGGGCTCGCGTCTGAGGTGTTTCATGAGGATATCTTCGCAAAGTTGCCGGGGCACTTAGCCATTGGGCACGTTCGTTATTCGACAACTGGCTCTTCTATTATATCTAATGCGCAGCCATTCCTTGTTCATCACGCCGGTGAGCATTATGCCCTCGGCCACAATGGCAACCTTATCAATGCTCAGACATTAAGGGCCGAACTTGAAGAGAAGGGATCCATCTTTCAGTCCACAATGGACAGCGAAGTAATCTTTCACCTGATGGCCCACTACTTGAAAGACGGATTCGAAGATGCCCTTTTGAGAGCCCTTGCACATGTTGAGGGTTCCTACAGCATCGTTATGCTGACGAAAGACAAGATAGTCGCAGCGCGTGACCCGCGCGGTTTTCGCCCCCTTTCCCTGGGACAGCTCGATGGCGGTTGGGTAGTCGCCTCCGAGACATGCGCCTTTGACCTGCTGAGCGCCAGATATGTACGTGATATAGAACCGGGTGAGATACTGATTATCGATCATACAGGACTGAAGAGCCTGACGCCATTCCCGAAGGTGAGACCTGCCCATTGCATCTTTGAGCTCATTTATTTTGCACGGCCCGACAGCCAGATATTCGGTCAAAATGTGTACATTTGTCGGAAGCGACTCGGACACAGTATGGCCAAAGAATACAGGCCGGAAGTTGATATTGTGATGCCGTTTCCAGATTCGGGCACCTATGCCGCGTTGGGATACGCGGAGGAAAGCGGCATCCCCTTTGAGATGGGCATGATCCGCAACCATTATGTAGGCCGCACCTTCATACAGCCGAGTCAGCCGATGAGAGACTTTGGTGTGCGGGTAAAGCTGAACCCCGTACGCTCCCTGCTTGCCGGTAAACGGGTCCTGATTGTCGAGGATTCCATAATCAGGGGAACGACCAGCCGCAATCGTGTCCGCAACCTGCGCGAGAGCGGTGTGAAGGAAATTTATATGGCTGTCAGTTGTCCGCCGACAAGATATCCATGTCCTTATGGGATCGATTTTTCTTCCAAGGGTGAACTAATCGCCGCGCAGAAGGAATATGTTCAGGCTGTTGGCCAGTTCATAGGATTGGATGGCCTGCACTATCTATCTTTAGAAGGCATGGTAGAAGCGACCGGCATGGATAACGACAGCTTCTGTCTTGCCTGCTATACAGGCAAGTACCCCCTCCCTCCTCCGGCAGGCTTTGGGAAGTTCTGTCTGGAAAATTGAGAATGTGAGCACGCCGACACTGCGA
Organism: Syntrophales bacterium; assembly: GCA_052144335.1. Taxonomy (GTDB): domain Bacteria; phylum Desulfobacterota; class Syntrophia; order Syntrophales; family UBA2185; genus Fen-1135. The sequence continues at coordinate 38,616 of JBKQQP010000026.1, read as the reverse complement.
TCTTTATTTTACCTCGCTATCATCCGACGGATATCCGGTAAGTGATCTAATCCGGTTGTCTCACAAAAAATTCTCACGCCTCCGGGAATTACACTCATCCGGCTTCAACGGCGACAGGCAAGGAATAGCAGGACGAGCCTACAATTTTACATACAGTCAACCATTATTGTTGTCTGCGCCATGATGTTGCAATAGTAATTAAAATATGCTGTCATTTTAAGGTAAGCACACCATACGGATGGAAAGATTATGAAACTGAAGATTGCTGTGTTAACAGGCGGAGGAGATTGTCCCGGCTTGAACGGCGCCATCAAGTGGGTGACAAAGACCGCTCTTGATCCAAAACTCGCCGAGAAACGGTCCGTGGCCTTTGAAGTTGTCGGTGTTGTCGAAGGCTGGAAGGGATTGGTAGAGGTTAATCCGGACGATCCCGGGAGTCGTGACCGCTACCTCTGGCACCTCGATGAAGAGGTCGTACGAACATGGGACCGCCACGGCGGAACATACTTAGGGACATCGCGGACGAACCCGTTTAATCCGAAGAATGACCGTTCCGAAAAATTAATAGAAAACATTAAAAATCTCGGGATAGATGTTCTCGTCGTACTCGGTGGAGAAGATACCCTGGGCGTTGCCTATAAATTACACACGCTGGGCATCAGGACCGTGGGCATCCCGAAGACTATCGACAATGACCTTACGGGCACCGAATATTCGCTCGGGTTTGATACGGCTATTAACGTGATCACGGAGGAAATTGACCGGTTGAGGACCACCGCCGGTTCTCACAGCCGCAACTTTGTTGTCGAAACGATGGGACGACACGCGGGATGGCTTGCGCTTCACGGAGGCGAGTGCAGCGGCGCCTATATAATTTTGATACCTGAATACCCCTTTGATATGGATGTGGTGTGTGAACTTCTTCGTGAACGGGAAGGACGGGAAATCAGATATTCAATCATCGTGGTCTCTGAAGGAGCAAAGCCTGCAGGGCAGCAGGAATTCATAAGAGACACTAAGGTCGATGAATTCGGGCATCCTGCACTAGGTGGCATAGCGAACTCTGTCGCGCTTGAAATTGAAAAGAGGACCGGCTTCGAGACACGTTCCCTCATTTTGAGCCACCTGCAACGGGGAGGAACACCATCGGCTCGTGATCGGCTGATGGCCAGGTGGTTTGGAATAGCCGCAGTTGACATGATTATCAATGAAGATTACGGACGCATGGTGAGCCTCATGAGGGGTGAGATCAGAAGCGTTCCGCTCAAGGAGATAATCAACAGACTAAAACTGGTTGATGTGGAGAAATGTTACGATACCGACCGTTATAACGGACGGCGGTCAATATTGTGAGACTGATTAATTGGCGATGCCGCATTCCCTTGATGATCTTGAGTATTGTCGTGTTAGGTATATTCTTGATCTTGCCGACAGCATTCGCTGACGAGGGAAATACCCAACAGAAGAAGTATGCAGACGAGCTGAGTCCGCAAGGAACCTTGCAAGAGCTTCCGTCTCAGCCGCAGCAAACCGGGAAATCTCCTTCAGCGCCCGCGCCGACGCCTTCCGCACCAGAAGATCAAGGTGCCATAAATCCCAGAACGGGTGAATATTATCCGCCTTCAGGCAAGGGGGCCATCAATCCCAAAACTGGAGAATATTATCCACCCAGCGGTCAAGGAGTCATTAACCCAAGGACCGGTGCATATTATCCGCATGTGCGCTAATGTCATGACAGAGACGGCAAGAATTAATTTTCTTCGCTTATGATGCCCTCCTTCCTTAACTGATCAATTTCGACCTGCGAATAATTCAGTATGTCTCTTAAGATTTCTTCTGTGTGCTGCCCTAGAGGCGGGACAGGCGCATAAACTTCTCCGGGTGTCTCTGACAGATGCATCGGTGAGCCCGTAATAGTCATCCTTCCCACTTCAGGCTGGTCTATATCTACCAGCATATTCCTGTATCTGATATGCGGATCCGCGCAGATGTCCTTCATGCTGTTGACGGGCGAATACAACTACCCTGATACCTTCTAATAATGCACGACTCATCTTCTTAACTCCCCATATCAATTCGTTCGAGCAAAGACAGTCTACCCATTGCTCCGATTATTGCATAATGAATATAGAAATAACAGCACCCGCAAGCCCCATGATGTGCCCACCCCGAGTATATGATGGATCAAGGGCACAAGACCACCTATCTCTTGGCACCGCTGCTTCATCTACCATCAGAATATTACATAATACAGACTTGATAGGATAATCGAGGTGATAAGAATGATGATTATCGGCCACATAATATAGCGGTAAGCTCCGAATACTGTCACACAGAAATATTCCGCGGTAACGACGAAGCAGGCATGCATCGGGGAAAGCAACATACCCATATATCCGAATGAGTAGGCAAACACGGTAGTAGCAGCCAACAGACCGGTTGACGGCTCCGTTCCGATGAGGGCAAACACGATCGGAAAACTCGCGCCGACAAAACCGAAGGCAACTCCTGTTACCATGCCGGAGATGAAAGGAATCAGCATGATGACCGCGATCAAAGGTACGCCTGTGCTGATGAATTCGTCCCGCATCCCGGTGATCAATGTCGCCCCAGTTGCAGTGATGGGACACACCAGGGCCGCTGAGAAGGCCTGAATTCCTATGACAAGCGCTATCATAAACCACGTGTCTATGCGCATCAGCATGCGGAGAGATGGACGGAACGCCGCGGCATGGCCGGAGAAAATCGCGCAAAGCGCGACGATAAGGCCAACCAGCATGGATATTAAATTTGCCAGCGTGCCTTCAACACCCATCGGGGGAAGAATCGCCGATCCCACAAGCGATATCATGACAAGCAGTCCTATAGGCCCCATTGCCGAAAGGACTTCACCGCTGTCTATCTTTCCATAACCAGCGCCCTCGTCGTCTTTTTTCTTAATTCTCCGCAGAATAAATATATAGCCGCTGACCGCTGCGACAACGGTAAACGGCATCTGTATGAGAAAAAACCAAATTGCCGGAAGTCTGGAATACTGCATCGCCAGGATGACACCGGGATAGAGCGGCCACCAATATTCCCAGAGATGCCGAAACCAGTAATTGATTGCCACCTTGTGAGATAATTCTATTTCCCCGCTTTCATCGACGGCGGCTACAAAAGGGGCGGAGAAGAGGGCGCCCGCGGGCATGGGAAGGAGTCCCACCAGAGCAGGGAGTCCGGCAAGGATAAGATGCTTCCTCTTCAGCCATTCCTTCAAAGCCGCGATCGTGCGATCCATCCTGCCTGTCTTGCTCAAGGATTCAGTAAAAAACAAGAGGAGGAGAATGATGACCGGTAGTATATAATTCTGCGGCTCACCAAAGGTTGTGATCTGGTAGTAAATGCCGCCTATGCCCGTGCCGGCCCACAACGGCAGAAGAATGGAAAAGAGAAGGATAGCGAGACCCAGCGGCACACCGGACCAGTTAAGCATCAGTATACCCAGGAAGGACACGCCTACCTTGCTGTAGGCGGGAAGATGTAATAACCAGTCGATCATTCTGTACTCTTATTCATTCCTCAAGGTTTATCCGTGGAAACATGTTCATCACACAGGCCTGTCCCTCGCCAGGATGCTTTTACACTTTTTTCCTTCTGTATGCGAAGAATATTATGCAGCAGGTCTGAGTATTGTGGGGAAGAGTGAATCTAAATTTCTTTATCGAGGGCCTGCACCGGCTCTTCAAAGTAGCAATGCAACGGCGCAGGGAGCAGGCGGTAATCAGCCGCCAGCGCCTTAGGCGGTAGGGGCAGGGAGTTCTTCGTATTCCAGAAGAGGAGCGGCTCCTCGCCGTCATTGCAAATGTCGGCGAGGAAGGCCGCACACGCCTTGCCTGTATATGTTCCGTCGAGGATGATTCCATCGCTTTCTCTAAGAAGCGTCGCTGCGGCCACCGCCTCCGGGGTAAACAGGCCGTATTTTTTACCAAAGAATTCCTCACGCATCGTGATATCCTCCGGCGTTAGTGTGCAGGAGGGGAAGGACGGATCCATCTCGCGGAGGATTTCGTTGGTCTGATTGAAGAGAAGACGGCATTTGCCTATGCTGGCAACATAGGTTGGCACCGCACGGACTGACTGCAGATGCGTTTTGACTCCTGCGGCCTTTAATCCGAGCAGCAGCCCCATGGCCGTTCCCATGGTACCTAAAGCAAGGTAGATGCGGGAAGGCCGAGGAAGATCGCCTGCGGCGATCTGTGCGGCTAGTTCCAGGCCCGCATTGACATAGCCGATTGCCCCCACTGGTGAAGAGCCTCCCATCGGTACAACATACGGTGATCTGCCGTCTACCACCCCGTACCTTCGTATCGTCTCCTCAAGGGCCTGGGTATGCTCCTCATAGGTGTCATGATGAATGAGTTCCGCCCCATTCGCAAGATTCACCAGGAGATTGTGACGCACCGAGTGAGAGTTGGGCTGTCGAAAGAGCATAAGCACGGCTTTTATGCCCGCCTTTCTTGCATAGATTCCCGTGGCCACGGCATGGTTCGACCCGGCCCCGCCGGACGTAATCACTCGCACCGCGCCTTGCTTCCGGGCGTCTCCCAGCAGAAACTCCAGCTTCCGCACCTTGTTGCCGCCATAAGCGCGGCTACTCAAGTCATCCCGCTTAATATACAGATTGTCTTTATCCAGGAGGCGGGAAATACCGGAAAGCCTCTCCACCGGCGTGGGGAATTCCCCGAATGATAGTCGTGGGATTTTTTCAGCGAGGGTTGGATACCGCTCAAACAGGGGGATCATGTGCCTCATAGAATTATTGTGGCTGTAATGACGGCCGCCATCACATCATCGAAATGCGCATGCAGCCCTGATATGGCACCGCCAATAGTATTTCGCTATTTCTTTTGTAACATCTCTCCTCCACGAAGGATCGTCCAGAAATCATCCGATATGTTTCTGTCGGCAACGTACTTATAGGGAATCGTAAAATATCCTTTCATCCCCCAGTCGTCCCCCCATGAATTGCGGATGATGAATCTCTTCTTGGAGTCGTCATATCCGACCACCATTACCGCGTGCCCGCCGACCTGCGCCTCTCCCGGCCTCGGCATGTTCACGACTCCCGCCCGCGCCACTGCTTGCGATTCGAAGCTTTCATAAACGCTGAACCAGAACACAAATGGAAATCCCTCGGCAAGGCATGCACGCATTTCGTCAAGTTTCATGATGCGGTGATCGGAGGTGATTCTGTGCTGCAAGGCTTTTTTATAACATGCGACATTGGGTTTGACTGCAAATTTCGAGATAACACACGGCCATGTTTTCTCCGAGCATACGCCATGTTTCGCAAGCGTCTTGATGCCGTCACGGATCATAGCGCCGGCGCCGGCCTTGGTGGTGTGTTCAATAAGGCGCGCGTTATACTAGATAAAGAGCCCGCTGAAATCCACGAAAGATACCTTATCTTTCCGTTCCAGAAATTCCAGCGCCCCTGCCAGGGCATTCCCTGTGCAGCTGCCCAACTGTCCTTGATCTTCGACTAGCGAACAGAGATAGCGCAAGTCCATCGATTTCGGCAGCCTCGCAGGCACGCGGCGCACGGCACCGTATATGAAGTCACGATGATCAGGCACCCAGCCATAGCCGCTCTGTTTGACCAATCTCCTTTTGCCTGCAGATATCCTTTTTCTTGCCGCCATGAGACACCTCCTCTGCAGTGTTTCAACGATGATTTTCTGGCCTGAACCCGGCAGCTTTTCTCTCTGCGTCGTAGGGCTTGCCAAATGCTTCACATCACCTGCAGTTCGGTTCGTTTGCGCTCTCCGGAAGATTTACGATATCTAACAAATGGATGGATTAATTAATACAGATAATAGAAGAAATGACAAGTCAATTGTGATTTGTTCGATGACTTCGCCGGAAGTAGGAGGTGAAAAAATCAGGAATCGCCGGCAACACGATTGAAAAAGGCAAGCGCCGCGAGATAATGTCCAAAAAATCAAAAGGGGCTCATAATTTCTCATGGCCCCTTTTGAATAATTTTTTGCGAAGACAAGATTGAAGAAAGTTATTTCTTTGGTTCGTCCATCTTCTTCTCTTCCATCTTCTTCTCTTCCTTCTTTTCCTTCTTTGCCTTCTTTTCCTTCTTTGCCTTCTTCTTCTCTTTCTTCTCTGCCTTCTTCTCTTTCTCTTCCATCTTCTTCTCTGGTGCCGGTGCCGGTGCCGTTGCCGGTGCCTGAGCGAAGCTGAGGCCGGTCATAGAAAGTGCAAACAGAATAGCGATAAATACTGTCGTGAGCTTCTTCATTCGATTTCACCTCCTTTCATTCAGTTTTCCTTTTAATTTAGCAAGGACTATACCACAATGAAAATAAATAAAAATGACCAGTGATAATAACATGTTGACAAAATGCCACGATGGCATACATGTCCTTTATTGAGGAAGTATTCCCCTTCCTTTGGGGAATAATTCCCTAACTGGACAAATAAGTAATCGGGGTGAGATTAAGCCGCTCCGGGCTATGGCAATTAGGCCTAGGAAATGCAGAGACGCACTGCACGATCTTCCCCATCTTTGACAGGAGAAACAGTGAAGCGTAATGGTGCGGAAGCCTGGAAGACCTTTACGACATAGCCGTCAGTTATCACCAGCTATTGTGATGAATCCTTGAGGCATTAAATCGACTAGCCACAGGTTTATGCTCATCGGGATACCCAATGGGAATGACTGCCAGCGGTATTACCTGATCTGGCCGCTTCAGGAGCTTTTGCATACCCTTAACGCGTTCCGGTATCGGATGGATGCCAAGCCATACCGCGCCTAATCCTTTTGCCTGAACGGCAATCATGATATTCTCTGTTGCGGCCGAACAGTCCTGTACCCAGAAATCCTTATACACTTCCAATTTCTGGTCCCCGCAAACCACAACAGCCACGGAGGCCGTTTTTACGGATTGAGAGTACGGATGGACCTTGGGAATTTCATCGAGGATTTTTCGGTCATCGATAATAATGAAATGCCAGGGCTGTTCATTGCCTGCCGATGGCGCGCTCATAGCACCTTCCAATATATTTTTCACTGTGCTTTCTGACACCGGTTCCTTTGTGTATTTGCGAATGCTTCTTCTCGAAAGAATCGCCTCCATTGCATCCACGAGTGTCACCCCCGTTATCTCTATGCCGCAACCTACCGGCCTTTGCAATCCGACTTGCCCTTGCCGAAGCTTCCTGTCTCTTCGCTCTTGAGAACTCTCCTCTCGAAGGCAAGAACGTAAATAAAATCGTTTCCCCCGCAGTTATAATAGCACTTTTCCGTAGGTTTCTTTTTTTCCTTCAAGTACGCACGTTTGGTCTTATCGCTCTTATCAGTCTTCTTTTCGTCCGTCCGGTAGTAGCGGCCTTTTTTAAACGTACCTTTTCCTTCGAAGTCGGTTTACCGCATTCCAGGAGTATTTGTCTTGGAGTCTCCGACGCTGACATACCCGTCGCCGCACCTGAAGGCGCTGCTTTCAATACTTCCCGATAATATGAAGAATGCGGCGGCCAATACTGAAATGATAATTCTTGTCATGATGATCTCCTTTCCAGATTTATGATTACATGGCCATCCACGAATGGCATCATATTTCGCGAAAGGGGGCGGATGGTATAAAGGGCGCAGCTTTGCTTCAGCTTCAGACAGCGTAATTAAAGCTCTCCGCAGCAAGCTGCGGAGAATCTTCGATTCCTAAGGAACGGCATCATTCGGCATTCGCTCGCTTACCCCGCAGCACGCCGCGGGGAATACGCTCGCTACCGAATTCAATAACGCTTCAACTTTTCCTGCTGGTCTTGACCATAAAAGTGGATATCTGCTGTCTTACCTTCTTGCTTTCACATTTCGGACATGCAACTTTCGCCTTTTCATGTTCTCTGAAACTCTGCATCAAGGAAAATTTTTTCCTGCAGGCTTCGCAGAGGTACTCATAAGTCGGCATATTCTTCCCTCCTTATCAGGATTCCTTATTGCTATTTTCTTGTCAATATTTTAATAAAATGCCATATATTGTCAAGCGAAGTAATAAAGGGGTTTCGGAGATGCCATGTCCAGGATATTAATAATATATCATTCGCAGACAGGAAACACGGAAAAGATGGCGTGGGCTGTCGCGGATGGAGCCCGACTTATTGAAAATACGGAAGTGGTTCTGAAGAGGGCAGAGGATGCCACCCTCGATGACCTTTTGGGAGCAGACGGATTGGCGATCGGCACACCGGAAAACTTCGGTTATATGTCCGGTATGGTCAAGGATTTTTTTGACCGGACTTATTACCCCGCCGGAGACAAGGTCTTCAGGAAGCCTTATGTAGTATTCATTAGCGCCGGCAATGACGGGACGGGCGCCTTAAGGGCCATCGAGCGCATCGCCCTCGGCTACAAGTTTAAGATAGTTTATGAGCCTGTAATCTCCAAGGGCAAGTTAACCAACAAAGACCTGGCAAAGTGTCGCGAATTGGGGAGCACCCTAGCCGCGGGTTGCCAGGCGGGCATATATTAGTGGGTGATCTCAAGCTGATATTTGCGGCTCAATTATCACCTTGAGCGATTCTCCTCCCTCAGCAACCAGCCGGAAACCCTCACCGGTCTTACCCAGAGGCAGCCTATGTGTAATCATCTTCCCTACGGGCACGCGTCCCGATCTGATGAGCTCTATAGCCACGGTGGCATCGAGGGGGCTGTTGCCGTATGACGGCATCAACTTTATTTCATTGCGCCAGAATTCATTGAGGGACACGGATAGTTCCACATCCGGCTCCGTCGTGGCAAAGCAGAGGATCGTTCCGCCCCGATCCACGGCCTTCAGGGCCTGGCGGAAGGCAACGGGCGCCCCCGTGCAGACAATAACGAGATCGGCAAGCCTGCCCTTGTTAATCCGCCGGACACTCGCAGGTATATCTTCTGCGGCGTGAAGAACCGCATCCGCTCCGAATTCTCTTGCCGTCTGCAGCCGGTATTCGCTGACATCCGTCGCCATGATGCGCCCCGCCCCGAGTGTTCTTGCCAAAAGGACATGGAGAAGGCCGGAGATGCCGCTTCCCAGGATCAGCACGGATTGGCTCGCCTGAAGATTTGCCACTCGCTGCCCGCGGACAACGCAGGCCAGGGGTTCAATAAAGACGCCGTCTTCAAATGAGAGCTCCTCCGGCAAGAGAAACACGCCTCGATCCACATTGAGCTTCGGTACTCTGATATATTCGGCAAAACCGCCAGGGTCATAGTTTGTCGTATGCAATGTCTCGCAGGCTGTATGATACCCCATCAGGCAATAATGACAAGTATTGCACGGTATGTGGTGGGAGACAAAAACCCTATCGCCAATTTTATAACGCCCCACCCCTTCCCCGATTTCGGCGATCTCTCCCGCGATTTCATGGCCCAGCACCATAGGCGCCTTGCCAATGCGATACCATTCCATGACGTCGCTGCCGCATATGCCGCTCGCTATGACCTTTACCAGAATCTCGCCCGGACCAATCTTCGGCCTCGGCATCTCTTCCAGTCTCACGTCCCTGTTGCTGTAATACATTGCCACGCGCATAGATTTGCAACCTGATCAGGTTATTGGCTTTCGTTACTTATTTTTTTAGACTGTTGAAAAGATCCCATGCTTCCTTGGCCGTGTATTTCTCATGAATGATGGAGCGCAATGCCCTTATCATGGCTACCGGGTAGGGATTCTGCCACACGTTTCTTCCGAGGTTGATTCCGACCGCGCCGTTCTGCATGCCGTCATATACAAACTCCATGACTTCGAGTTCCGTATCACATTTCGGACCGCCCGCCATAACTACCGGGACAGGACAGCCGCATACAACCTTGTCGAAGTCCTTGCACCAGTATGTTTTTACTACCCGCGCTCCGAGTTCTGCAGCGATTCGCGAGCTTAGTCCCAGATACCTGGCGTCACGCTTTTCCAATTCCTTGCCGACTGCTGTGACAGCCATCACGGGGATGCCGAAATTCTCACATTCGTTTACCAGCCCCGAGAGGTTAGTCAAGGATTCACGTTCGTAGTCGCTCCCTACGAATATGGAGATGCCCACAGCAGACGCGTTCAGACGGATGATCTCCTCTATGGATGTGGTAATGCTTTCATTTGCCAGATCCTTGCCTACCACGCTCGTGCCGCCGGATACCCTGAGGATAACCGGTTTGCTTCCTATCGGATCCACCGCCGCCCGCAATACGCCCCTCGTGACGAAGATGGCGTCGCAATAGGGAAGGAGCGGTGCTATGGTCTCTCCGGGCTTTTCCAAGCACGAGGTCGGGCCCTGGAAATAACCGTGGTCGATGGGAAGAAAAAAACAATGACCATCAGCCTGGATGAGCTGTGACATACGGTTCTGCATTCCCCAATCCATTTTCAATCCCTCCAAAAAGTAAAGTTGTATTCTCTCCTCATGAGACATTGTTCTTGACAAATATATTTTAATTATTGATTATTTTCAATATAAAGCTGCTTAAATGAAGTTTGGTTTGCTGTTGGTTGAACTGACCACAGCAAGCTCTGAGAATTCTCAGACCTCGGCAGTAATCATGCCTGCAATTAGCTGAAGTTCATGCCGGGAGAGAGCCGCCTTGAGCCGGGCCGACTCGCGGCAATATTAGAAAGAGAAGACGGTAAATCGTGTTTTATCTGTCGAGATGTAAATGAGTCTTTTTCTACTCACCTTTTTTCTCATCTACGGCGGGGTGCACCTTTATCTTTTTGCAAAGATCAAGGGGGCATTTCATCCAAGCGCTGCCGGCAATGTTATTATCGTCATTATCCTTGTTTTCATGCTTCTTGCCCCCATCCTCGTGCGAATGTGCGAACGGTATGGCTCGCATGCCCTGGCCGCCATCATGGCGTACACGGGATATATATGGATGGGCGTATTGTTCTTGTTTTTCGTCTCGTCCCTCCTTCTTGATATATACCATCTCCTAATCCGCGCAAGCGCCCTTATCTCCCACAGGGATTTTTCTCATCTGGTCCTTTCACCTTTATATGCGTTTCTATTGCCTCTCATAATTTCATCAGCCATCAACGTATACGGATATTTTGAGGCAAAGGATATGAAGACAGAAATGCTGACCATAGCGTCTCCCAAAATCCCTGAGGCGTCAGGGAGGATAAGGATCGTGCAGATATCCGATGTCCATATCGGAATCATCGTAAAGGGGGAACGCCTGAAGCACATCGTAGAAGAGGTAAGAAAGGCGCAACCGGATATCCTCGTATCGACGGGAGACCTCGTGGACGGACAGATAGACACCCTCACGGAGCAAGCGACGCTTCTGCGCGACGTACAGCCTCGGTACGGCAAATTCGCCATCACGGGCAATCATGAATTCTACGCCGGTCTCGACCAGGCCCTCGATTTCACGCAGGCCGCAGGGTTTGCAGTTCTCAGGGAAGAAGTCGTCGATGTGGGGGGAGTGATCAGTATCGCCGGTGTCGACGATCCTACGGTGGACGCTCTCGGTCTTCCCCAAGAGATTTCGGAAACGAAACTGCTGTCCGGTCTTTCCCATCGCAACTTCACGTTGCTTCTCAAGCACCGGCCGGTCATAGAAAAAGATAGTGCCGGACATTTTGATCTCCAACTTTCCGGACACACCCACAATGGCCAGATATTTCCTTTCAACTTTGTTGTGCGGCGATTTTATCCGCTCATCGCTGGCTACTTCAACCTGCCGAATGATGCGCATTTATACGTAAGCAGGGGAACAGGCACGTGGGGGCCGCCGATCCGTTTTTTGTCGCCTCCGGAAATTACTGTGATTGACCTGATACACGGAACAACTGAGAAAACGAAATGAGCAACAAAAAGAAAATATTGTTGAATGTTTTATGGTTCCTGGTAGGCATGGTCGCCATTGCAGCCATCCCTCTGCTGGTGCTCGAGCAGTGCTCCCAAGCGAGGAAGCCGGAGACCAGGAATAACCAGGGACAGAAACAAGGCGCAATAGATCATTCCGTAGAGAAGCAGATCGTTTGCGGCAATTTAATAATTACTTATCATGCAGCGTAAGATTAAATTTTGATCCCGGCAGAAAGGGGGGAAGCAGACAATGAAAAAGTTTTTCATCTTTCTATCCGTATTGATACTTTCTTTCAGTATGGTTTCAATAGTAAGAGCCGATCTCTTTGACTTGGGAGACGGCACGGTCTATGACACGGATACCAACATCACATGGTATAAGCATCCGAATAATAATCCCATGACATGGGATGAGGCAATGAAATGGGTCGCCGGCCTCAGTGTCGGCGGCCATCGCGATTGGCGGCTCCCCACCACTCCTGGAACGGTATACGGCTATACAAATCAAGGAGAGATGGGACGTCTCTATTTCGATACTCTGGGTAATAGTCAGGATGGTCCGCTAGCAAATAAGGGGGCGTTATCGGAACTTCAACCGTATGACTACTGGTCCAGCAGAGAGTTTCAGGACGATCCCGCTAACTACGCATGGGCCTTCGATTTCGGAACCGGCCGGCAGCGCGCGATAGGCAAAAACAGCATTGCCTATGCAATAGCTGTACGCTCGGGACGGTAATAATTTGCCGAGGCTACCCTCGCGTGGCAGTAGCAACGAAACTTTGCCGGAACCCTCTCCCGAACGATGCGGCGGCCAGTCCTCATACTAATTGTTTCAAGATTATACGCGGAAGTAAACATCGGGAGAGTAATTCATTTATCTCTTGTCACTTACCGCTTTGCGGTATCTGAACCAATACTACTTCGCCCTTTGCGCGAATCTCGCCCTCAGCAGATAGCGTGACACTGACGGTGACCTTTCTGCCTTTAATTTCTTTAACCCTTCCCCTTACCTCTAGGACCGGGCCCATAGGCGTTGGTTTTAGATAATCAATCTTTAGAGATGCTGAAACAAAGCGGGCAAGTGGCTGCTCATCCAGAGAAAAGCCATCCTCCCGCAACTTGAATGCAGATGCAGTAGCGGCGCCATGACAATCTATCAATGAGGCGATGAACCCACCATAGACGTAACCGGGAAAACCACCTGTGTAGAAAGGCTTGGGTGTATAGTGACAGACGCTCTCTTCACCATCCCAGTAGCTCTTGATGTGCATGCCGTCTTTATTGAGCCTGCCGCAGCCAAAGCAGTGCGCAAACTCATCAGGATAATAATCTTGAAAGAATCTATCCGTCATGATTCATTCCTTTCATCTATCGCGGCATTTTTTGATCAAGGACAAATCTTTTCCATTGACCCGTTGGTTAAGCTTATGCCGCACGTCGAGATATTCATTCCTTTACGCAGTCAATCTCCTGCGAGTAGGGCTTGATGTCGAGTACCGGCGTTCCGTCAAAGGCATCGAGGCCTCTCACAGTGAGCCTGGTGCCGTCAATGGCGAGAAGATTTATTACTGCAAATCCAATCGGGTTCGGGCGGTCAGGCGACCGGGTGGCAAATACGCCATGCCCTTTTTTCGAATGGGGTGGGATGGCCGTCAGCGTGTCGCGCTCCGCCCTGTCAAACCAGTAAAGTATGATCAAATGTTGCCGCTCTGTGATATCTTTTAACCCCTCGACATATTCCGGGAAGATTTCAATCTCACTCGCAGTGGGAGAAAGCCTTCCCTGATGCGGCGCATCGCCCTTCACCCGGTAAGGTGAGTGTATTACGCCGATGGGAACCAGCGCCATAGATTTTGGGCTGTTTGCTCTTCTTGACCCATCCATAGGGATCACCTCCTCATTGTTTCCGTCCAATCATCAGAAAGACTGTAAATTCCCGTGGTCGTCCATCGGATAGATCCTTTACAACGCTCGCCGCCGTCACATCCCGCACACCCTGAAATCCACCTTCAATGAAAAGCCGGCGCATTTCTGCTCTGTCAAAACCGGTATGGATTACCCCTGTCTTGTCTCTGTGGAATTCGCCTCCGTCAGAATCAAGGTCGGCAATGCATAAATACCCTCCCGGCAAAAGACAAGTATAGAACTCATGGAAGATGTATCCGAGGTCCTCGACATGATGCAGGGTCATGCTGCAGACGACGAGATGATATCTATTTCTTAGCTCAACACCCTTTTCCAAGTCGATGAATTCGGTCTTAATATTGGTGAGCTTCCGCTCCGTGATCTTGGATCTGAGCACATCAAGCATGCCGTGAGACGAATCGGCCCCGGTAATAGTTCTTACCAAAGGTTGAAGCTGCAAAGTAACCAGGCCCGTTCCGCACCCAAAGTCGAGGACGTCCATGTCATGATTAAGCTTGGCTTCGCTCATTATGGCTGTTGCCACGTCCTGCGCCAGTTTGACCCGTCCGGGTTTCAGATCATAGGATGCGGCGTCCTTGTCAAAATCTCTCTTTTCCATATGGTTTGATAGGAAGTCTTTGTGATTTTCTTAAGAAAGGAGAATAGACACGCCACTCATTCACCATCAATAACAGCGCCAGCCATCAATTACTAATTTCTTGAATCCCAGGAAGGAGGCCATCCCGATAATTAATTCTTCTTCCGGCAATCCATGGGGTATAAAGACAGTCAGACCGTCTATGGTCTCCTGTCTGTATTGATCCTGCTTGCGGGGCTTGCCAAGCCTGACGGCCGGTTCCGGCTGGTAGGGTATGCAGCAGCCGCCTGTTACTGTAACAAGTTCCAGGAATAACGAGCCGCCCTTATCGAGTATATATGCCTTTGCTTCAGGTGTAATGGTCAACATGTGTTTGGCCTTAAATATAGTATAGCGATCCTGTCTTGAAAAATCAAGAGCACGTAATCGAACGAGCACTTCGGAAGCGCTGCTCTTCCCAATAATGACGCAAATGCGATATTGCAAACGATGATTGGCAATGACCTCATGTTTATTTTTTCTTGACATGAAGGTGACTTTTTCTTTACTGTGAAATTGCAAAAAAATTCTGCCACGCGCTGTCTCTCATATTTGATGCGGCAGCACGCCAGGGTGATGTGCGAAAAGTAAAAGGCAAAAAAAGAATAGCATTTTTAGCTTTCGCCATCGTGGGAGCGCTGCAGATTGGATTTCCGGATTTCTGGGCAGTTCTGACCTCGTCGGCGGAACCGCAGTCAGCAGATATTAAATATGAGCTGGCGCCTTTTTCTGGCGGTGTGAAAAACCTGCGGGCGAGTTTCAATGGAGAGCAGATCGCCTTATTAGAAAAACTCAATCGCAGGGATATCAGTCACCTAGTAAGATTGAATGCTCTCGTTGTTCCGCTTCTCTGGACAGGCAGAGAGCTTGACCACAGCCCGTTTCCAAGTCAGTACGCCTGGGCGGAGAAGTACTCCAAGGCATTGGTTGTGGATCTTCCGAGCCAGGCCTTTGGGGCTTATGAACATGGCAAATTGGTGCGCTGGGGTCCGGTGAGCTCCGGGCGTAAAGATCGCCCCACTCCTTCCGGGCTTTTTCACCTGACCTGGCGCTCACGGGGCAGACACAGCACCGTGAACAGAGAGTGGTACTTGCACTGGTATTTTGGTTTTGACAACAAGCAAGGATTGTCGCTGCATCAGTATGAGTTGCCCGGCTATCCGGCAAGCCATGAATGCCTTCGTCTTCTTGAAGCAGATGCCAGGTGGCTTTATGACTGGGGAGAAGAGTGGCAACTGGATGCCAAGGGCTGGAATGTGATTAAACCGGGAACACCGCTGCTCATCGATGGCCGTTATGACCACGGATCGCAGCCACCCTGGCGTTCACTAGAGTGGCTTGCTCACGGCGTCAAGCTTCCCGATGATCCCCTTTCTTCAGGGAAAAACGATAACGGCAACTGAACGCAGTTGACGATAAGGTTCTGCGGGAGAGGAGAGAGAATGGCGCGTAGATACTGTATAGCGATCCTGGTCATCCTTCTGAGTGTGGGGATGCTGTCGGTTCAGGTGGCCGCACAAACCTCAAAAACTTCAAAGTCGTCGAAATCCAAAGTTGTCCATAAGAAAAAGAAGTCGCGCGTCAAAGCGGTCCGCACTCCCCAGAAGCTCGTCATCCGTTCAGCCTGCGCGTGGGTGGAGGACCAGCAGACAGGTGAGCTCTTAATTCAGAAACGAGCGACGGCGGTATTGCCCATCGCCTCGATCACCAAGCTCATGACGGCCATGGTGACGCTGGATGCCCAATTGGACCTCCAGAAATTGATCGCCATTGAACCAGAAGATGTGGACACCCTTCGCCACAGCCACTCGCGACTAAGGGTGGGAACACCCATCGCGCGCGGAGATGCGCTGCTGCTCGCTTTGATGTCCTCCGAAAACCGTTGTGCTCACGCTCTTGGGCGGACATACCCCGGCGGTATCGACGCCTTCATCGCTGCCATGAATGCCAAGGCCCAGTCACTAGGACTCACTGATACGCACTTCCAAGACCCCGTCGGGCTTTCCAGCGGCAACGTGTCCACCGCCCAGGAACTGGCGCGGATGGTGGATGCTGCATACCAATATCCTCTTATCCGGGAATTCACTACGCGTGAGGATGCCGTGGTGCAATTAGGCTACCGCACCATGACATTCCGCAACAGCAATCGCCTGGTCCGGAGCCCCCGCTGGCAGATCGGCCTTTCCAAGACGGGATTCATCGATGAGGCAGGACGATGCCTGGTAATGCAGGCCCAGGTTGCCCAGCGCCCCGTGCTGATTGTGCTCCTCGATGCACACGGCAAGCTGACCCGCTTTGCAGACGCCGACCGCATCAAGCGTTGGATGGAAGGACCACCGCCGCCACGACAGAAACAGAGAGTATGACCTAGTCCATTATCACGCATCCTACATAGCGCTGCCTCTCATAAGCAAGGATTGTGCTGCTTTATCTCATTTATTCGTTAATTATTGATACAGTACAAAAGATGAATCAATAGAAAGAAAAACTTTTATAAATAATTCTTCTCTCTATATCGAGGCAGGAACGAGAATGGAAGCGTTATACAAAATTGTATGTTTAGACAAGGACTCAAAAGAGAAATGGCGGTGAGGATTAAACAGCGGGTCGGGAAACTGACTGCCAGGGAAGAGGGTTGTTTTTACAATTTAGAAATAATTTTTCATTAGTCGATCTGCCCGTTCAGGAACTTTTGGAGAATCTATCCCATCAAACTGTGGGTAATATGGTTTATTTGTCCTGAGCCATACTTGACTTTACAAGTATTGTCATATCAAGTTGTCATTATTGGCTTCGCTGCTAATCTTGAGGGTCGTTAGTCGATGGATACTGAAGATAACTGGTTGAAACATTATAGGCGCCCATAAACTCGTTTACCTGTTTTTTCCCCAGCGCAGGATATAGTTTTCTTTTCATTTTTCGCAGGTTTCTACAATCTGTTATCATCAGTTCCCAGATGATCCTTGACGAAAGAACAAAACTATGAAATCTTAGACACAACTTAACACATTAATATCAATAGCGAAATAAGATTATGTTACGTATAGGTAGGTGTTGACAATTTTTATCACCATTCGCATTCTTATCGGTAATGTTTGCGCAAACAAGGGTGAATGGTGCTACAAAGAAATAGGGAAGGGTTATTTATACCCATATGCAGGCATACAGAATTCACAAGATCGTCATTGCCGCAGACACTGAAGAAGAAGCGAGTGCATTTTATCGCGAGGAAACGGGCGGCACGCCGCCCGATGCGATTGAAGAACTGCCCTATTCGATCGAGGTATGCTGCGACGACGGAACCGTCAAACCCGCCAAAGTGCGCATCAACGAGGAACTGGACACCCGCAACTCCTGGCTCATCCTGGGAATCCCTTGCGAACTACACCGACCCTTTCTCATCGGCACCCTCCCATGACAACCCGCATAAATTCTCATATTTGTAGATAGTACTTCAAATTTTTCCTGCTAACGATTCCTTAAAAAGTTGAGACTGCGGAATCTAAAACGTCCTTCATAATGATGGCGGCCCGATCTCTTACGGGAGTGCCATTGTAGTTGACAAAGTCCGCCAGTGGGGGTATTTTGGTTGACAAATTAAAGAAATGGGCTTCAAAAGCCTCAAAAACTGTAAATACAACATCAGGAATTGTTCTGTAAGATTATAGAAAGGAGGGGTCAAAGATGCCTTACGCACTTCGGTTTTTAAGTGTAGCGTCTCTTGTGTTGCTTACAACAGCGTGTGGTTCTTTGAATGCAAGCTATAATCGAGCAATCCTCAAACTTGAATCTACATGGCTGCAGGAGAACATCAAGATCCTCGAAACTGATGGCCGTCGCCAGTATAAGGCAACAAAGCAACAAGCCTTTGAGGCGGCACAGTTAGCTGTTCGCCGTCTTGGCATGGTCGTCGATGAACAGAATTTTGGAACTGGATTCTTGTTAGTCTCCGCGCCGGCTCCAACCCCGTTGACGATGGAGGAATGGGCGGAGGTCCAAAAACAAGATACGGAGGGATTTCGGAAGATCATTAGTGAGGAAATCGGCGCTATTAGTTATTTTGCTACCTTGGATCCGTCGGGTAAGGATGTAGTGGGTAACTTTTTTATCACTGAGAAAGAGGCTATGGTGGAAGTGTCAATCGGACTGAGGCTTAGGAGCACAAGAGCCACAACCGACCGGCTCAGGCGATTGCAAGCGCCACCGACTGCGGTGCGCATGGGGTTGCGCAAATTCTGGAACGCTTTTGACATAGAACTTGCTTCTGTTCTTGCAAGAGGAACACCTTCAGGTATCAAAACAGTCGTTTCCGTACCGGTCAAAAAGCCCGTCATTCCGCCAAAAATAGATACACAAAAAGCAGCCGTTCGGTCCGGAGGCAACCCATATGCTGTTGCGGTCATCATCGGTAACAAGGACTATGGTGATCGTGCCCCATCAGTCGATTACGCATATAATGACGCTGATGCAATGAAAAGGTTCTTTGTCGAAGGCCTCGGATTAAGCGAGAACAATATAATCAGCTTACGGGATGTGACGCGGGCCGATATGGAGGCCGTGTTCGGCAATGATAGAACTCCCAAAGGTAAGCTTTGGCAATGGGTACGACCCAACAAATCGGATGTGTATGTCTTTTACTCCGGGCACGGCCTGCCGGGAATGAAGGACGGTCGTGAGTATCTCTGGCCAGTAGATGGGAACCTCAATACACCGGAGATATTCGGATATCCTCTGGGACTGCTTTATAAAAATTTGGACCAGATAGAGGCACGATCCGTGACGGTGTTCATTGATGCCTGCTTTTCCGGAGAAAGTGCACACGGCACACTTATCCGGGGAGCATCCGGGGTGCGTGTGACGCCTAAAAAGACAGCGGGGTTAACATTCACCGTCGTAACGGCAACCAGAGAAGGACAGGTTGCAAGCTGGGATGATGACAACCAGCACGGCCTCTTTACGATGTATCTTATCGAGGCGCTGAATGGTGCTGCAGATGAAAAGCCCTATGGGAAAGGCGACGGCCGTATCACGTTGAACGCAATCAAGAATTACCTGGACAGCGAAATGACATACGCTGCGAGACGGCGTTACGGGAGAGATCAAGAAGCATCGGTCTTTGGAGAACCGGAGAGCGTGATCGTGATCCGGCGCCAGTAGTATAGTAGTGTAGGTTGCGTATTTCGATAAACGCCCACAGTTTACTCGTGCTTTTCCGAGTTTTTCGACAGTGCCTTAAAAATTTACAGTGATCATCCCTTCTTGTAAAGCGGAGACATATTTCTCAAGAAGGTCACGCTTTTCCTGAGGGACTCGAATGCCTTGTCGATATCTTCCACCGTAATGTCAATGCCATAGGAAAATACAAGTGTGCCCTGCGCTGTAGCGTGATCGATACCAGTCGCGATTAAGACATGGGATGTCCTGAGAGAGCCCGAAGCACATGCGGAACGGGTGGAGATGCTTACTCCTTCCTCGTCAAGCATCATCATCATAGACTCACCTTCGATATACTCCACGGAGAAAGACACGAGGCCCGGCAAACTCTTTTCAGGGTGCCCATTGATAACTATCTTATCAATGGTACCCAAACGATCCATGACTGCCTTCTTCAATTTCAACAGGTGCTCCGTCCGCTGGGGCATTTCAACGCGGGCAAGTTCCGCCGCTTTGCCCATCCCGACGACACCCATCATATTAGGGGTCCCCGCCCTCCGGTTATTCTCCTGCACCCCGCCATCGATAAGTGGCAGTATCTTTGTTCTCTCACTTATATAGAGGGCTCCGATACCCGGGGGTCCGTAGAACTGGTTGGCAGCGATGCTCATCAGGTCAACACCGATCTCGTTGACATCTATCGGTATATTGCCACATGATACCACTGCATCCGTGTGAAAGATCACTTTTCTTGCCTTCGCGATCCTGCCTATTTCGGCGATAGGCTCAATCGTACCGATCTCGTTGTTGGCGTGCATGATTGAAATAAGGATCGTGTCTTCTCTGATCGCCTGCTCCACGTCTGCGGGGTTGACCATGCCATACTTATCTACGGAGACTGACGTCACGTTGTAACCCATCTGGGAGAGCATCCGGAGAGGTCTTGCAACTGACTGATGTTCAATATTCGACGTGATGATGTGCTTCCCCTTCTTGCCCTTTGCAAAGGCCACACCTTTTATGGCATGGTTATTTGCTTCTGTTCCGCAGGAAGTGAATACGATCTCTTGCGGATCTGCATTGATGAGTTGGGCAACCTTGGCGCGTGCATCTTCCAGGGTCTCCATGGCCGCATCTCCGATGCTGTGCTGGCTCACTGGGTTCCCAAAGCCGTCCTTCCGTATGTAATCGATGATGGCCTCTCTAACCTGAGGACGGAGCGGATTACCGGAAATATGGTCCAAATAGATTACCTTCATTCTTTCTTTGCTCCTTTCACGATAGTGAAATCAGAGTGCTGTAACGTGGGCTTTCCACAATGCGTGCAGAGTGGAGCAGGCTCCGGCAATCCTTTGTCGCAGTAAGGGCAGTAACATTTTCCTTCCCTTTCACCGATGTGCTCTACTTTTTCGCCTTCTTTTGTCTCCCTGACTTTGCCATCTTTGTGCTCATAGTAATCCATAATGGCTTTATGTAAAGCATCCGCCCCCAGATTTGAACAGTGGAGTTTGTTCTTCGGAAGGCCGCCAAGGTTTTTCGCGACAGAGTCTTTGGTAATCTCCATGGCTTCTTCCAAAGTCTTTCCTTTTGCCATTTCAGTCACCATGCTGGAGACAGCAATAGCCGCCCCACAGCCGAATGTGTTGAATTTTATGTCATCAATGCGGTCATCTTTGACTTTAATAGTAATCGTCATCATATCGCCGCATATCGGGTTGCCTACTTCACCCGTGCCATCAGGATTTTCAATCTTGCCAACATTCCGAGGTCTCTTAAAATGGTCCATTACGACTTCCGAATATTGCATGGCTACACCTCCTTTGACTCAGCTTTATATATATAAATATAACTCATTTTGTCAGTTTTACAAGTGCTTTAAATCTCTGTACCATGTAAAGCCTATCCATGTATCGTCCCCCCACCTATACCTCACTGGCATCTTATTTTAAGGAACCAAGACATTTCATACTAATATGTCGTACACTAATATAATTGATTGTCAATTTGTTAATTCACATATAAGATGAATTTGCTATTTCAAGAATGGAATTAGAAAAGATATGAGCAAGGAACTTCCTTCCGGAACGGGAGAGCAGTCTCAAAGGACGGAATCAAACTGTTTTTCCTGCTGCCATTTTTACATCACCTATGAGACGCAATTTCCCTATGGGTGTCGAAAAGCCGGTTTCAAGTCGAGGCAGTTGCCTTCGAAGGTGATGTACGTGTACTCCGGAGTTGAGTGCCTGTTATTTCTGGAAAAAGAGAACCCGCAAAAGACTAAACCCGTTTGATAGATAGAATTTGGCACACGGATAAGGAATCCTATTTGATTGCGGCAGCGGCCGGCTGTACGATTGAGCGATCATGAAAACCACACTTTTAGAAAAACTTGCAAGATTTCACATCTCTTTCCGCCTGGCAATATCGACAATCCTCACAGTACTACTTGTCGGCACCGTAGCCATAACGGGCATTCTTTCCTACATCAACCTCACGAGGGATACCAAAGACCTCTCCGAGCAGATTCTCGATCAGACATCCCTGCGCATCAGTCAGTGGGTGGGGAATCTTCTTTATAAAGCCCACGATCAGAACGTAGTCAACCGCTCCCTGCTGGGCACAATCAAACTGAATCAGGAAAGTCTTGTGAAGCTCGCCCATTACTGGCAGAGAGTGATGGAGGCACAGCCTCTATTTACCTTTATTTCCGTAGACCTTGAGACTGACGTGCTGCTCTCCATCGAGCGTATGCAGGATGGAAAGTTCACAATCCGTGAGGCTCACGTCGATAGAAAAAATCAGACTATCGAAACTTTTGATTTCTGGCCCGAGGATCATCCGAAGGGAAAATTTTACGCCCGTAACAAGATCCAGATGACATCAACAGTGGGACGGCCATCCTGGTATATTAAGGCCAAAGAAGCGGGCCGCCCTGTATGGACAGATGCCCGCACGATTCGCCTGGGCGCAGAAGCGTTTCCAGGCATCACCTATGCCGCACCCTTCTATGATAAAGACGGCAAACTGCTCGGGGTCACGACAATCGATTTCAACATCACCGTCATATCGGAATTTCTCGCCAAGGATAAGGTTGGCAAGGCGGGGTTCGCATTCATCATTGAAAAACCAGCCGATGGAGAGCCGCGTGTGATCGCCTTCCCAAAGCCGGAAATCCTCACCCATGCCGTAACCGACAGCCGAGGACGCACTCAATACGAATTTGTTCCGACAAGAAGTCTCAGCGATGACACGGTCGTCCGTTTCATGGAAAAGTTTTCTCAGGTTAGTCTCAAGCATCCCGGCGCGAGCCTGCAGACATTCGATTTCACCTCCGAAGGCGCCGACTATTTTGGAAGCTACCATCTGATGACAGGCAAGGAACTTCCCGGATGGACCATCGCCCTAGTCATTCCCCGCGATGAGATCATGGGGCCTGTCAAACGCAATAACAGGCAGACGTTCGGAATAGGGTTGGCGAGCCTCTTCGTGATCCTGATCGCGAGTGCGTGGATTTCCATACGCATCTCAAAGCCTCTGGGCAAGATCGTGCGCGAAACGGAGGCTATCGGCCAATTCGAACTGGAAGCCCAGCCACTGGGGCACTCGGTATTCAAGGAAGTGGATCAGCTAATGGTGGCTACCCAAAATATGAAGACAGGCCTGCGCTCTTTTCAAAAGTACGTGCCGGCTGATCTCGTGCGTGAAATCATGGCTTCGGGTCAGGAAACGGAACTCGGCGGCCGCAGGGAAATTCTCACGATTTTCTTTTCCGATATCAAAGGTTTTACGTCTATCTCAGAAGTTCTGTCACCGGAATCACTCGTCGAGCAGATGGCTGAATATTTGGAGGCAATGACCAACGAGATCCGGAAGCACCCGCCGGGCACGGTTGATAAGTTTATCGGGGATAGCATCATGGCCTTCTGGGGGGCTCCCACGCCCAACCCGGACCATGCACCGTCCGCGTGCCGTGCGGCGCTCCTCTGCCAGGAGCGATTGGCACAATTGAGAGAAAAATGGAAACAGGAAGGGAAGCCTCTTTTCTTCCAGCGCATCGGCATATACACGGGGGAGGTGATTGTAGGGAACATAGGCAGTGAAACGCGGATGAACTATACAGTTATAGGCGACACCGTGAATATAGCGAGCCGTCTTGAAGGCCTCAATAAGTATTACGGCACTCCGATCATCATCGGTCACAGCACGTGTGAGCTGGTGAAAGAGGAATTCGTTGTTCGTCCCCTAGACCTCGTATCGGTCGTGGGCAGCACGAAAGGCATCAAGATATGTGAATTGCTTGGGGAGAAAAAGAATACTAATGAACAAAAAGTCCGGGTTGCGGAACTTTGTGCAACCGGACTGGAACTGTTTTTGAACAGAAGCTGGAATGAAGCAATGGAGGATTATAAAAAGGTCCTGGAACTAAGTCCCGAAGATCAACCTGCTATTATGATGCTTGAGCGCTGCAGGCTATATCTTGAAAATCCGCCGCCCGATGATTGGACCGGCATCCACCGCATTGAAAGTAAATAAAGATGCTCTTTATGTTATGGGTGACGGCGATGCACTTTATCATGCTTTATTACATAAAAATGAAAAGAGATGTCTGAAACTGTAAGGGGGAGCTCCAGAATGAAACAGAAGACTGATGACCAGAAGGCTGCTGCAAAGCTTAAAAAAGATTTCAAAAAGTGGCATACTGATATCTACGGCTCTCAGAAGGAGCGCAAGCCCAATTTTCAGACCCTCTCCGGAATGGCTATAGAGCCCCTTTACACACCTCTCGATATAGCAGGTATTGACTATCTCAAAGATCTGGGATTCCCCGGTTGCGAACCGTATATCCGTGGCGTTCACCCAACCATGTACCGGGGAAGGGTGTGGACACATCGACAACTGGCGGGGTTTGGTCCGGCTGAAGAGACGAATAAACGCTATAAATTTCTTCTTCAACAGGGGGCGACGGGGATCAACGGCGTCTTTGATTACCCGACGCTGCGCGGCCACGATAGCGACGATCCGGAGGTATACGCCGACGTGGGCCGCGGCGGCGTTGCCATCGATACAATCGAAGACATGCGCATCTTATTCGACGGGATTGCAATCAACAAGGTCAGCGTATCATTGGTCACATGTCAACCTATCTGCAATATCTCGATCCAGTCGATGTATTTTGCCAACGCCCAGCAAAAAGGATTGTCCCTGAACGTATTAACGGGGACCAGCCAGAACGACTTCCTGATGGAGACAGCCATTACGACCGCCCCGAGCGTCCTGCCGCCGAAGGCTTCCTTCAAGTTGAGCTGTGATGCAATTGAATTCTGCACACAACACGCACCGCGGTGGAATCCCATCAGCTTCGCCGGCTATAACTACCGGGAAGCCGGATGCACGGCACCCCAGGAAGTTGCATTTGTCATTTCCTGTGCCATCGCCTGTTGCGAGGAACTGATCCGACGGGGCCTCGATATCGACAGTTTCGCTCCTAGGCTCAGCTATTTTCTCTCCGCGCACAATGATCTCTTCGAAGAAATCGCAAAGTACCGCGCCGCGCGAAGAGTCTATCACCGCATTATGAAGGCGCGGTTCCGTGCAACCGACCCTCGCTCCCTGATGTTCCGGTTCCATGTGCAAACAGCCGGTGTAGCGCTTACTGCCCAGCAACCTTTGAACAACATTGCCAGGGCTGCCTACCACGCCCTTTCCGCCGTACTGGGTGGAGCCCAGTCTGTGCATGTTGATGCTTACGACGAAGCGCTATGCACACCCACGGAGCTTTCTTCATTGACGGCGCTGCGCACGCAGCAAATCCTGCAAATGGAAACAGGTGTTACCAATACGGTGGATCCGTTAGGCGGATCATATTTTGTGGAATCTCTGACCAATAAAATGGAGGTCGAGGTCGAGAGAATTATCTCGGAGATTGATGGCATGGGCGGTATTGTCAAGGCAGTGGAGAAAGGATGGATTCATAATGAAATAGCGTCGGCCGCTTATCAGTATCAGGTTGACATTGAATCCGGCGAGATGCCCATCGTCGGGGTAAATTGTTTTAAGATCGAAGATGAAGTTCTTCCCATAGAGCTTTTCAAGGGCCCGGAAACGCTGCTTATCCAGGAACAGAAACTGAAAAGGAACAGGAAAGACCGGAATTCCAAGGAAGCTGCGAAGGCCCTCGACGCGATTACCAGCTGTTGCGAGCGGGATGGAAACCTTATGGAGGTCGTTGTAGACGCCGTGAAGACGCACGTTACGGAGGGAGAAATATCAAAGACCCTGAAGACATTTTATGGGATATGGCACCCACCCCTCTTCTAAGCAGTTAGGGATTTTACAGGAGAACAAACTATGAGCAAAAGAAAAAGGATTCTTATCGCCCGCCTCGGCATGGATGCCCACTGGAGGGGTAGCGTCGTGGTGGCAAGGGCTTTACGGGACGCAGGGATGGAAGTGATCTATATAGGCAATCAGATGCCGGAAGGAATTGTAAGAACCGCCATTCAGGAGAGCGTGGATATTATCGGGTTAAGTTCTCTCTCGGGCAACCACATGATCCTGGCCCCGGAGGTCGTCCAGATTCTCAAGAGGGCGGATGCGGACGATATAAAAGTAATCTTCGGGGGAACTGTACCGCCCGAGGACATTCCTCTCCTGAAGGAAGCCGGGATTGCGGAGGTGTTCGGCCCAGGGAGCTCCCTTAAGAAAATCATCGATTTCGTCAAGTCCCTAGACTGATTGATTTGGACAGCTTTTCTTAAACGACTTATCACAGTACATTTCACCAATTTTTAGTTAGCATTCCGCCATCGGTTGTCAGACCTGGACCTCTTGTCGCGAGGAAATTGGCGACACCCTGGCATAAGGTTCTGATGAGTTTTCAGAGAATTGCGGCGCCCATATTCTCTCTATTGTATGGCACCGATCTCTCTGTTGAGATTAGAGGTGTCTTTCTTGTGTTGGTCCGAGGCAGTCTTATTTTCGGCCTCTACGACCCAGCCGCCGCCCAAGGCTTTGTACAGGGCGATGAGATCGGTGGCGATATTAGTCTCGCTCTGCGCCAAC
Source organism: Syntrophales bacterium (assembly GCA_052144335.1). Taxonomy (GTDB): domain Bacteria; phylum Desulfobacterota; class Syntrophia; order Syntrophales; family UBA2185; genus Fen-1135. The sequence goes on along the minus strand of JBKQQP010000026.1, from coordinate 12,026 downwards.
GCGTTTTCGGAGGTGTAAAGAGAAGTCTGGGCAGTGAGCACGTTGAGAAAATCGACCATACCCTCGATGTAAAGCTGCAACGACAAGTCCACCGCCTTGCGGTTGGCGACAACTGCATCATTAAGCGCCTTGCGGTGCTCTTGCTCCTTGGCAAACGCAATCAACGCATTCTCGACATCCTGAAACGCCGCCAAGACTGTTTTCTGGTATGTGATGAACGCCTGGTCACGCAGCGCCTCCTGTAAATGCACGTTCGACATAATCGCACCACCTTGGAAAATTGGCCAGGACACCTCCGGACCGAAAGAGTATGAGCGGTTGGCGCTGTTCCACCACGTGCGTAGCAGGTTGCTATTCCAGTACATCGTACCTGTTAGTGAAAAAGTCGGAAAGAAGCCAGCGATAGCGACACCGATTTGTGCGGTGGAGGCATGCAACTGAGCCTCAGCTTCGCGTATGTCGGGCCGGCGGCGCAGCAAGTCCGAGGGCAAACCGGCGGGCACCTGCCCAGGCACGCTGGGCAGGTTACCCATCGGCGATAACTGCTTTAACAATTCCGCCGGCAGCCGGGCCAACAGCACACTCAACGCATAGATGGATTGCTGCGCGGCGGTTTCAAAGACCGGGATTTGGGAAGTGGTCGTAGCAACGTTAGCGTCGGCGTTGGCGACGTCAAGCGCACTGGCAAAGCCCACTTTCAGCAGCTTGTGAGTAATCTCGGCTGTATGCATCTGGGCTTTCAGATTGTCTTGCGCAATTACAATCTCCCGCTGGTAACCGCGGAGCTGGATATAATTGAGTGCCACTTCGGCAATGACGCTGACCTGCACATCGCTGATATTTTCAATCGCGGCCCGGATATTGGCATCGGCCGATTCCACGTTGCGGCGCAGACCGCCAAAGAGGTCTAGTTCCCACACGGCGTCCAAACCGGCCTGATAAAGGTCCTGCTGGTTTACGTTATCCGGCGTGATACCCACCTCATGTAATCTCTGGTAACTGCCGGAGGCCGTAATCGACGGCCACAATCCACCGACGGCCACGCCACGCGTGGCGCGCGCTTGGCGCAAGCGCGCCTCGGCGATTTGCAGGTCGAGGTTCGCCCTTACCGCATCCTCGACAAGCGCAGTCAACATCGGATCGTTGAACTGCCGCCACCACTGCGTGAGGTCAGCCGGCTGTGCGCTAACTACTGACGGTTGCGCAGTCGGTTTCTTCGCCACGCCAGCCCACTCGGTGGGAACTGTCGTTATTGGCGGATGATAATCCGGACCGACCATGCACCCGTTTACTATTAACACGGCTAAACTGACCGCCATAGTCAAGACCGATACGTAGCACCGTTGATCGAGAGTATGCATCAGTTCTGCCTCACTCATACCGGAGCGCATCGATGGGATCGAGCCTCGACGCTTTCCATGCCGGGTAGAAACCGAAAATAACGCCCACACTAGCCGAAACAACGACGGCAGCCACTATAGCGCCGACTGAAACTGCCGTCGGCCAGTGCAACACCGCGGACACAATATACGAACTGCCACGGCCAAGCACGATTCCTAAGGTGCCACCCAGCAGGCACAGCACAACCGCCTCGGTCAAAAACTGCCGCAGTATATCGCCCGGCTCGGCGCCCACTGCCATGCGCAGGCCGATCTCACGCGTTCGTTCGGTAACCGAGACGAGCATGATGTTCATGATACCGACGCCACCGACCACCAGCGAGATCATTGCCACGCACAAGAGCAGTTTGGTTATCAACTCCGTTGTCGAACTCATCGCCTTGGCGATCTCGGTCATGTCACGTACGTTGAAATCATTCACATCGGTGGCGCGAAGGTGGTGCCGTTCGCGCAGCAACATGGTGATCTGCTCGATAGCGAAGGGAATCTGGCTACCCGACTCCGCAGCGGTCAGGATCTGGTCCACATTGGGAAATCTGATCGGTTGCGGCCCGTCGGCCTGCTCCGACCCGGTCGCAACGTAGTAGAGATTCTGCTGGATGTTCGGGTAAATCTGGGTGAGCGAATTGACTTCGATGGTGCTCGTAGTATTCGTACTGCTCTGATTGGCATTGGACAGTGAGGAGGCGACAACGCGATATTTGATTGTCGTCCACGGCGCCAATACGATATCATCCTGGTCCATACCCATTACGTTCGCGCCCTTTTTCCGCAAAACGCCGATGACTTTAAACGCCACATTCCGGATGCGGATTTCTTTGCCGATGGGTGACTGCCCGCCGAACATCTCGCTAACAATTGTCTGTCCTATTAAGCACACTTTGCTGGAGTTGCGAACGTCATGCTCGTTGAATGCTTCACCATTATCCAGATCGGTCCATTCACGAACGTCCAGAAATGACGGAGTGGTACCATAGACGTAGGTCGGCACCCAGTTACGGTTACCATATACAATCTGTGTGCGGGCACGCACGATCGGCGCTACGTTCCTGACGGCCGGGCACTCTTTAATAATCGCATCCGCATCCTGCGGCGTCAGCGTCATCTTGCTGCCGGACCCCTGGTTGACACCGCTGATGCTAACTGCACCTGGCACGATCACGAGAGTGTTAGCACCTATGCTGGCCATGGTGCGTTGGATGGCGATAGTTGTGCCGTTGCCAATCTCCATCATCGTGATTACTGCTCCGACACCGATGACGATACCCAGCGTGGTGAGCAACGTGCGCATCACGTTGCGCCCGAGTGCACCTAAAGCTGTTTTCATGGTGCTGTAAAATCTCATGTAGCGTCTCCGCGTTTGGGCCGACCCGTGCCGTTCTCGATCAGGCCATCCTTGATGTGAATGACCCGCTGGGCGTGTTTTGCCACGCCGGGATCATGAGTGACGAGGATGATCGTGATGCCGTCGGCGCTGTTTATCTGCTGGAACATCTGGAGAAGCTCCTCGCTGGTACGCGAATCGAGGTTACCGGTCGGCTCATCGGCCAGGAGCAGCCGCGGCTGATTGACCAACGATCTGGCGATAGCCACGCGCTGCTGTTCGCCACCAGAAAGTTGAGACGGCTGGTGATCCATGCGATCTGCCAGACCAACTTTCTGGAGCAATTCGGCAGCACGCTGTTTCATTTGATACTCACTGAGGTTCTCCTTAGTATAGGTCAGCGGCATCAGGACATTCTCCAATGCCGTGGTACGCGGCAGTAAGTTGAAGCTTTGGAAAACGAAACCGATTATGCGATTTCGCAGCCGGGCCCTTTCTTTGGCAGTGAGCCAGGTAATCTCGTGGCCATCCAGACAGTACTCACCTGAAGTCGGGTGATCCAAACAACCGAGGATGTTCATCAGCGTGCTTTTGCCAGAGCCACTGGCACCCATCAACGCCACTAGTTCGCCGCGGGCAATGTTCAGCGATACGCCTTTGAGCACCGGCAGGTCAACCTCGCCGAGATAGTAGGTCTTATGAATGTCTCGCAGTTCGATCAAATCCATGAATGAGTCACCCCATCGCTGACTTCACCGTTCACCGCTAGGACCGCCCGAGCCGGTCTGGCCTTGGCGCTGACCACGCCCCACTTGGGGCGTGAACGGACTGCGTTCAGCACTTTGGCCATCTGTAGTTTCCTGTGTTGCTTCGCCAATGACTACGCGCAGCCCCTCGATCAAATCGTCGCCTTCAACCTCTGTCAATGTGCCGTCCGTCAACCCGATTTTCACGCGGACAGGCCGGACGAACTTTCCTTGCTCTACCCAGATAGTTCCGCGCGCTTGTGGTATCGCAACGGTGTCAGAACTGTCGCTGCTGTCGCGGCTTGAGGAGCCGGCGTGTGCATGCTGTGTTTGGTGAGATTCCGGTGCAATCTGGTTGAGCCTCGGCTTCCAGCGCAGTGCTGCATTTGGAATCAGCAGTACGCCTTGCCGACGGCCAATCATGAACTGTGCGTTGGCTGTAAGATAAGGCAGCAGTTTGCCATCGTCGTTGTTGGTGTTGACTTCGACGGTGTAGGTGACGACATTCTGCGTCATCGTCGCATTGAGCCGAATTTTGCCGGCTCGCCCTTGAAACACCTGATTGGGAAGGGCGTCCACGGTAAACGTCACCGGCTGGTCTTTAGAAATGCTGCCTATGTCAGCTTCGTTGACCGATACCCAAACCTGAATACGCTTGAGATCTTTCGCAATGAGAAACAGGCTCGATGCACTTGTGGTGGAAACAACTGTCTGGCCGATGTTAACTCGCCGGTCAACAATAACACCTTTGACTGGCGACTTGATGGTACAGTAATCGAGATTGATCTGCGCGCTTTTGAGGCTGGCCTCGGCTTGTGCCACCGCTGCCTTCGCTTGCTCCACGGCGGCTTCAGCCGCCGCCAGGTTGGCTTTGGCTACTTCGTAATTAGCTTTATACTCGTCATAGGCAGTCTGTGCCAACGCATCGGACGGGCCAAGCTTCTGTGCCCGATTCCAGTCCTGCTCGGCGTCCAGCAATTTCGCTTTCATCTGGAGAACGTTGGCGTCGGCACTGATCTTGTTGGCCTTAGCCTGTTGCACTTGGGCCTTAGCAGTATCCACGGCAGCGGCGTAAAGCGAATCGTCAATCTTGGCCAGTACCGTGCCCACACCTACGACCGAGCCGTAGTCAATGACTTTCCCTTGTTTGTCCTTGCCGAAGGTGCTAATCAACCCCGAAACTTGAGCACCCACGTCTACTACTACCTGCGGCTCGACCGTGCCCGTGGCGCTGATTGTGGCCACCAGATCGCCCTGTTTCACCGGTACCGTCCGGAATGTCGGCGCCTTGTTCCCCTTGTACCAGAATGACCACGCACCAAAGCCGCCGATTACGGCGAGCCCGATAGCTGCCAAGATCGTGATTACAACTTTTTTTCGCATAATTATCTCTACAGATTATCAAACTTGACAGAAATGATATCCTGATAGATCATAAATTTTGGGGCCGGGGGATCATTTCTTTGGCCTTTCTCAGTGACCCTGCCACTTTAAGCATTTGAGAAGCGCAGGCGGGACAAAGGCTATGCGTAATTGCCGGTGCACCGCTTTCCTTAAGGTACTGCTCAATCGGATGCCAAGCACCATCAACAGTACGATATTGCTTGCACTTGGAGCATAATGGCAATAGAGACTCCAGGTCATGGATAATTTTGTCTTTGGCACGATGAGATCTGATAGTCCAAATAAATCCCATAATTAAGAAAAGGACTGCCAAGACGTCGGCAAAATTCCCAATGATACTCATTACCAGATCAAAGGATTGTCTATCCAAATTTAAGTAATTAGAAATATGAAAAGTGGGATGCTCAGTTAACACTTCGCTTATACGTGCCACAAATAAAAAAATGATGCCCCAAATGATTGGGCGGAGGGACAGGATTTTTCTTTCTCTCCACAATAGATAGAATGACCAGGCCAAGGGGACAAGAACTATTACATCGAGAAAGAACACTAGGTTCATTTTTAACCTCTGCTTATTTTTTATTGGGGTTCAGCCTCAGCTACGGAAGCATAATTTATTTCCGGACAATAGCGGTAATTAAAAGAAAGGATAAACCTGTCAATATCTCCCGATAATCCCGGGTGTCCATATTGAAGAATTAAGTGCAGAAAACATACCAGAAATAAGGGAAAATATAATAGCTTGATATGACGGAACATTTAATGATTGATACGGCAATATATGAATTTCTTCCCATGAAAATGGATAATATATATCCAATCTCAGGTATCCAGTTGTATAAAAAGTATCCATACAGATGAGTTTGCGAAAACAGGTGCGGTAATCATGATCCCGACATTGAAAAGGGTCTGCTGGATTTCAAGGAAGGGAGGCGCGCCATAATCTTTTCATGGTATGGCGCCGGTTTCTCTGTTGAGATTAGATCTCCCCTTGGCAATAAGGGCGTCTTCGACTTCGCGAAAGACCGTCTGGATGGTGCAGTGGTCAGACATCTCAGTTTTTTGTAATCACTGTGCGTGCTTTCCTATAGGCAGTGATTGACTGATTAAGAGAACTATGAAAGATTGCAACCGGTAAAGGCTGCCGCCGGGAAGCTATGCTATAAACGGAAAAAACAAACTTCAATCTGTCGTATCGATGGAAACAGCTCTACCTGACTTAGTGTAAAAAAGCTATGAACACTCAAGCGCTGTTCTTGGTTATATCGGCGGCATTGTTGCATGCTGTATGGAATCTCATCTTTAAAAAGACGAACGGCAGACTTCCTTTTATCTGGTTGGTGTCTTTAGCTTCTGCAGTCATCTACTTCCCCTTTGTCATTTGGCAACTTGCACAAAGGCAAGCAGTATTGACAAGCGTCACGTATGGTTTTGCATTGGCAAGCGCCGTACTCCATTTGTTATATTTTATAGTTTTGCAAGTCGGTTACAGAAAAGCGGATCTTTCCGTTGTATATCCCATGGCACGGGGAACCGGGCCATTGCTTTCAGCGATGGGCGCTATCTTATTTTTTGGAGAAAGACCGAGCTGGATGGCTGTTTCCGGTATTGTATTGATCGTGACCGGAGTTCTTATAATGACCGGTCTAAGATTGAGCTTATCCGATGATGAAAGATTGAAAACCGGGATTGTTCACGGAACTATCACAGGTTTGTTTATTGCCGCATACACGTTATGGGATAAAATGGCCGTAACGGACTATAATGTTTCAGCATTGATTCTCACCTTTGCATCAACGCTGTTACCATTATTGGTTCTGCTTCCCAAGGCAGTAAAAGAAAAACAGGAAATAAGGCGTGAGATAAGACAACACTGGAAACATGGTGTCGCGATAGCACTGCTTGCGCCGCTTTCCTTTATTCTCGTTCTTATGGCGCTGAAAACAGCTCCCGTAAGCTATGTGGCGCCGGCACGCGAACTTAGCATTGTCTTCGGCGTATTTTTCGGAACCGGTCTTTTGAAAGAAGCAGATGCAAAAAGTAGATTCATTGCCGCAATCATAATGCTGCTGGGCATATCCTTCTTAGCAATAGGATAAACAAAGGTGTTGGATCAGTATCGCGTCAATATATGCAGCCGTATCTTTCCTAATAAGAGGACATCTCTGTCTTTAACTCATCTCGGTTTCTCCAATGCGCTGCGGATCCTGCATATGATTACTCATGACGCATTAAAGAACCCTGATAAAACTTATGCTGTGATGCTCATCAGCGCCCGATACTGTGGAACGGGAAGCAATCGCCACTTCTCCTCTCCCTGCAGCTCAAGCACAGTGTTATGGTAATCCAGAATACTCGCGCGGTGGCCAACGCTGATATAATGGATATCCAGTTCATTTAATTTTCGGTAGAGGTTGGCCTCATTTTCCAGGTCGAGGGCGCTCGTAGCTTCGTCCATAACGGCATACTTGGGCTGGTTCATCAGCAGCCGAGCAAAGGCCAATCTCTGCTGCTCGCCCAGAGAAAGGACATCGGCCCAGTCCAACTCAACATCGAATCCGCCTACCTGCTCCGGCAGATTTCCAAGCCTGACCGTGTCCAGAACGCGTCGCAATTCCTCCTCTGAGACCTGTCTTTCCAATCGGGGGTAGAGCAGCTGATCCCGCAGCGATCCAAGCAGCATATAAGGTTTTTGCGGCAGAAAGAAAATATCAGACAACGGCGGCCGCTCGATCTCGCCTGCACCCTGTGTCCATAAACCTGCGATCGCTCTGAGGAGGGAACTCTTCCCTACGCCGCTCTGACCTACAACTACCATATTCTCACCTCTTTTTAAATCCACGGTCACATTATTGATAAGCCTGCGATTCCTGTTCGGCGTAAGGAGGGTTAGATTATTCATGGCAAATCGATCGGCTTCGTGAGACTTGATGCCGGGGGGGGGTGCCAGGGCGGGTGATGTTACGTCGGCAAAGGTTGATAGACGCTGCACACCTGCAGCGAAATTCGTTATCTGTTCAATCTGAGAGACGATCAGCGAGAGCGACGCATATACCTGAGTGAAAGCGAAATTGGCCTGTACCATGTCGCCGTATTCGATTTCACCGCCGAAGTACTGGGGAAACAGCACGAGAAACGGCAAGACCACAGGGAGGTAGCTATACGCCGTCGTGAAGAACGATAGATTCCGCTGCCAGCCGATGAGGAGGCTGAAATTTCTCAGTACGTTACGAAAACGCTCTCCGATGTGGGCAATCTCCGGCTTCTCGCCCTGGTAAAAGGCGATCGACTCGGCGTTATCCCGCACATGGACAAGTGAGTAACGGAAATCCGCTTCGTATCGAAGTTGATTGAAGTTCAAGCGAACAAGACGCCGTCCTATTAAAACAGTAAGAACACTCCCAATTAAAGAGTAACCCAAGACCACGCCGACAAGGAGACCCGATTTTGACCAGAGAATCCCGGTAAAGGAAGCGAGATCCATCAAAGAGCCGAGTAAAATCAAGAGAAAGACGAGAGAAGTCCGGGTAAACGAACGAATGTCTTCCATGATACGCTGATCAGGGTTGTCTACCTTCGAGCTTATCTCAATCTCATAATAGTTGCGGTTCTTAAAATAGTTGTTGAGAAACTCTCCGGTCATCCATTCCCGCCACCGCATCCCCAGATAATTCTGAACGTAGCTGTATAACGCCACGATAGGAATTCCCACAAGGAAGCCACAGAAATACACGGCAACGAACAGATAGGCCATGTCCTGATCCTTCTTTACCAGGGCGTTAGTGAAGTAGTTGCTTATGTAGCTGAAGGCAACGTTGATTCCTGTTACGGAAAAGGAGAGGAGGAGAACAACGGCAAGGAGAATCCACGCCCGCTTGCGGGCGCGCAATTGTGGAGCAAAGAGCATAAAACAGGCAGCAGGAATGATCAGGGTGCCGGCGACAATCATCCAGACATTGCTGTGAAAGATTTCCTGAAGAAGGGATAACAGTCCGGATGCTACTTTGGCTGTCACGGAAGGTGCGAGGAGGCTTCCTGCCATGGCAATTCCTGCAACAACGATGAATAGAACGCCGAAAAGGAAGACAAGCAGCATCAATAAAAGCAGGAGCATGTACCAGCTCCCTCCGCGAACAGTGGGAAAAAAGTAAGGCTGAGCAATAGTGACAAATCGATTCCACAGGGAACGTTTAATCTCGTTCATCGGTGGGCTTTCCTTTCCGATAATAGATTTTTACTGTATGAAATCACACTCCACCTCTCATCGCTGTAGGGGACAAATACGGGGAAAAAGCTATCTCGAAGTTATTCCGTATTTTCTCAGCGAAATGACGTCGCATTATGGTCAATTATATATAACTAAATTCGTGACGGAATGGAATCGCAGAATGAGAAGATTGGTCAGATTTCACACCTTCAGTATCTTTTGGGCGTGGACGAGGTCGTTGTTAAGGCGGTAGATGCAACGTTGATTCTTCCCGTAGTATTGATTTTTCTATTTTGCATGGTTTAAGACCCCGGATTTGAAACTGACCTAAGCCAGTTATAAGAACAAACCAATGTTGCCATAGAGCACGCAGGAGAAATGGTCAACAGAAAGGACTGTATATAGAGGTCCCCAGAAACTCTCTATTCCGCATAATATCTTCATCAGCAATATAATAATAAGCTATGGCGTCCTATTTCATAATGTGGTAAGAGCTCCTGAAACAATTCGCTGTGGACAAGATTGTTGAATAAACGCCTAACCCTCAAGATTTCTATTCTCATCCTGGTTCTTATCCTGGGAATCAAGCTATACGTTAATTTTCATTATTACGATTACTTCATATATTACAACCAGAAACTGATCGCTTTCATCGAATCATTTCATCCTTACGACGATCTTGTTTTCATTATTATTCAGGTTTTCCAAGTATTGGTCGCGGGAGCAATTCCTGCCGAAATTTCTGGGTTCGTTGGCGGCTATCTTTATGGCCCTATAGTAGGGACAATTTATTCCACAATTGGTCTCAGCATCGGTTCATGGTTAGCCTTTCTGGTCTCTCGGACATTCGGGTTGCCGCTCGTCAGAAAGATCGTAAGGCCTTCCATCATGGAAAAGTACGATCATTTCATTGAAGCGCAGGGTCCATTGGTTTGCTTCATTCTTTTTCTGATACCCGGGTTTCCCAAGGCTGCGCTCTGTTACATAATAGGATTAAGCCAGATGAACATCTGGACATTCATAGGTGTTTCGACTGTTGGCCGGTTATTCGGCACTATTTTGCTTTCAGTAAGTGGAGATAGTGTCAGAGCCATGAGAATTACCGTTCTTCTCACAATCTTGGGTCTTGTAGCTATCTTTTATTTGTTGGTTTATTTATATCGACACAAATTAATGGAAATGACGAGAAAAAATAAATAACATGAACTCTTCCCTTTCATAATATCTTGAACCAGATCAAGATTCTGAAAACCAACCAGGTCAAACTCTCAAAGCAGATTAAGATACTTCAGTCGAATTAGGACAAGCGCTGAGGATCGTATCCTTGCCCCTGACCCTCTGGATACTTATTATTCAACTGTATACAAGAAAATGGATATATTTTATCCACTGTCGCTTATGGCATTCTGTATCTATTAGATAATATTTAGCAAAATTAGATGCTTGGCACACACCATTCTGGTAGGCATATTTCTTGCTCCTCATTAGGATCAAAATATTCTTGTGAAAGGAGTCATAGCAAATGAAGAAAACATTATTTATCATTGTAGTCCTCGTCGTCTCCGTAGCTGCTGTCGCAACGGCGTATGCCCTTCAACCAGGTGAGAGGCCAGGTTCCTACAAAGAATTCGGTTTTAAAAAATATCTCGGCCTTTCAGACGAACAATTGGCAAAGATGAAAGAGCTGAGAAACAACTTCCGTAATGATACGAGGGATCTGAGATACAATCTCGCAATCAAGCGGTTAGAAATGCGTAAACTTTTTACGGATCCCAAGACAGATGACGCAACACTTCTTGCCAAGCAGAAAGAGATAAGTAAACTTCGCCAGCAGCTAGCGGACAAAAAGGCTGCTAAGAAAATCGCATGGCGTAAAATTCTCACTCCGGAGCAGATTGCTAAACTTGAGAGAATTCCTCACAAACGGCATGGGAAGGGTTGGGCACACTATCGTCACCACGGTAGCCAATGTCCAGAAAAGGGATGAAACCAAGGTTTAGTGGGGGTTGTTGAATAGCTAAAAAGCCATTCTTGATTTTCTGTTTTCAGATGAACCTTGAAAGGGTTTAAACAATTTATACTAATATTTTCGCTGACCGAGCCAGGCCAGACTTAGCGTCTGAGAGCCTTTTACTCAGAGGTTAAGTCTGGCCACTTGTCATCTCTCATACTTTGTTATTTTTAGTAGGTTTGTATTTGTTGATAGATTTTAAAAATTTTTTGCAGATCAGTATATAGTGTGGAACCATCGCTGCGGTGGCACTCGGATTGCTCTGGATGGATCCCTTGTCCAAAGATGCCTCGGTGATAAAATATAATTTTTTCACAATACTCTCTTTTATGACAGCGGAAAGATGTCGACGAGAATGAAGCATCTGATAGTGGTTTCAGTAGCAGGAGTGATCGTTATTTTATTAATTTCTATCTTCGCCGTGAAAATATCTTCTACAGTTCCTGCCAAAGTTGATTCGTCCAAGGCGCCTGCTGTCAGAACCTCAAAAAGAACCAGAGTTACAGTTATAGGGACAGTCAAAGGACTGTCTGATACAACGATACTGGTTGAGCGGGCTGTTAAGGGAAAGGTAGAGTTGACAGAGTTTGTTCTAGATAAACCCACTGAGAAAATAGAGGTCGGGGATAAAGTAAGAGTAAGCTTCATCAAGAACGAAGGTAAATACATTGCGGCGAACGTTACGCCGGTTGTTGACAAGAAGATAATAAAGAAGCCCACTCCGAGGACGAAATCATGAAAACCATTATAAAGCTGACGATATTTTTGCTTCTATTGTTTATAGCACCCGGCTCACTTGAGGCAAAAGGTGAAAAGACAGTGGCTGTCCTGCCGTTTTCCATACATAGTGCAGAAAGTATAGACTATGTAGGACAGGGCATTTGGGACATGCTCTCTTCCCGGATCGCCGTCACCGACAAGATAAATGTCATCG
>JBKQQP010000025.1:0-18845 GCA_052144335.1 Syntrophales bacterium | reverse complement strand
CATCGAGCTTCGTAACAAAGGTTACTTGAGGGATGCCCAGGAACTCTGCAAGGACAGAACCTACCTGACCGGCGTCATCATCGATGGCACGCTGTCCGCAAAAGATAATGTCGTGTGGAATGCCTTTTATCGCTGCGGCTAAAGCAGCGGCTATGTTATAGGCATCAGCACCTTCAAGTGCCGGATCGTTTATATGTATTCCCTCATCTGCTCCCATGGCAAGGGCTGTTCTGATGGTGTCCAATACCCTCGCTGGACCCACAGAAACGATGGTAACGTTACCGCCGAACTTTTCCTTCAGTCTCAGGGCTTCTTCGACGCCGAACTCGTCATAGGGATTCATTACCCATTTGATACCAAATTCTTCGATCCCTGATCCATCAGGTTTCACTTTGATAAGGGCTTCTGTGTCCGGAACCTGCTTTACACATGCTACGATATTCACTTTTTCCTCCCCCAGCCATCCTGTGTTTACCGACGATAATAAATCATATCATAGGCAGACATTCGCCGAAATGCTCATCTCCTCTCATATGTTCAAGATCATGGGAGATAATATCCATCAGCTTTACAATATAGATTCCGCTGCAAATAATCAGGTCTTCGATTTTCTCAAAATACAGGCTCTTGGGTTTTGTTTTTTTAGTAGTCGGATCGTACCACTGGTATTCCACCCAGCCGCTGCCGCTGGCATTTGCGGTTTCGACGATTTCCCGAATAAAACTCTTTCCCGTAGAATCCTTGAGATCCATGAAACTCTTGTCCGCGTACTTTTCATTGACTCCGTGCGCAACCATGTTCCCCCGGGAATCCAGCACGAAGATATACATCTCATCCTGGACAAAAGGTCCATGAGTATTTGTAAACTCGGCCAGCGCGATTTCCTTGCCGGAAGCCTTGTAAAATTCTATCGCCTTGGCCACCCACTCTTTAGCTCTGTGTTTTGATTTTTCTAACATGATATGTTCCTCCATTTTTTTTACACGCAACGATAATCATTTTTTTCTTTCCAATTACCTGATAACCTCAAATCCTGCCTTCTTATTTGATCATTGACCGCGATCAAATATCGCCAGAAGCTACATTTCTAGAAGACATCATGGAGACTGTTACGCACTACATTTCATTACCTTCTGGCTCGAGTTTGTCTTATACTTCAGCATAGAGCGTGCCATGATAAAATAGCATTGATATTACATATTTACAAAACAAGGTTATTCAATACTGAGAATAATCACAAGAATGGTTGCGATATTTCACAATAAGTGTGTTAAATTGGCAAATATCACAACATCAAACGTAGCTCTTTAAGAACGGATTCACGGTAAATAACAGCCGACCTAAAAAGGTTGTAATTCACGAGAGAAAATCGTGCAAGGCAGACAGGAAGCTAACCGTGAATGGCGCTTAAGCCATAGCTAACCTACTGCCATCGTTACCGCACCACATTATTGGTCTCCGATGATTGCACTTTGAAAAAAGTTACCGAGCAGCGACGGTTGTGAGGCAAGATGTGTGTTTAATGTCAGGACAGTCTAAATGAATTGGATGATCTGGGTAGTCGTTTATTGAGTGATCTGATATTTTTTGAGTCGATAAATCAGGCTGGCTCGAGAAATGCCTAGTAATTTTGCTGCGCGTGTCTTGTTGCCCCCTGACTTCTGAAAGGCCTGCATGATATGGTTTTTATTGATCTCAGTCAGATTGACGCCCTCCCCTCTCAGGTCATTCTGATCTAAGGGAAATAGAGCCTTGGTTCTCATGCTCTGCAAGAACCAAAGGTGATCGGCATTGATTTGTTTGTCATTTTCCATAAGGACGACTCTTTCAATAGTATTTCGTAGTTCCCTCACATTGCCCTCCCAGCGGTAATTCAGGAATATATCTTGGGCGTCCTTGGATAGATCCTGAAATTTTTTACCGAATGTTTCATTGAACTTCCGCAGAAAAAGTTTTGCAAGAGGCATAATATCCTCTTTTCTGTCCCGCAGGGGCGGCAATTCGATCTTGGCGACGTTTAAACGGTAATATAAATCTTCCCTAAACGTTTTCGTTCTGATGCCCTCCGCCAGAGATTGATTTGTAGCGGCAATAACGCGGACATCCACTTTTATCTTTTCGATCCCACCGACCTTATAGAATTCCTTCTCCTCCAGAAAGCGTAGCAGCTTGACCTGAGACGATGGCAACAACTCGCTTATTTCGTCAAGAAACAGCGTGCCACCATCCGCCAGTTCACATTTTCCCTTCTTTCCTGCCCTCAGGCCTCCTGTAAAGGTTCCTTCTTCGTAACCAAAGAGTTCACTCTCAACCAGATCTTTACTGATGGCGCCGCAATTGATGCTGATGAAGGGTCTACTTACGCGGTCACTCTTATAGTGGACTAACTTAGCTAGCACTTCCTTTCCCGTTCCTGTTTCTCCCTCTAAAAGGACAGTCGTATCGTAGCTGTTCGCGACGGTGTTTGCCATTATTAAGGCCTTTTTCATGCCAACGCTCTTACAAACGATATTATCGATGTCATATACCTTGGCATTCTGCGCACGAAGGTCTTCCAACTCCCGTTTGAGTTTCAGATTTGCCAGAGCCTTTTCGATAATCACGTCCAGCTCTTCAATGTCGAGAGGCTTTACAAGATAATCAAAGGCCCCCATCTTCATTGCAGTAACCACCGACTTAACATCCTCATAGGCCGTCATCATGATGACGGCCACTTCAAGACTCATTTGCCGAATCAAGCGTAAAGTCTCGATACCGTCAATGCCGGGAAGCTTCATGTCCAATAAGATCAAGTCCACAGGATGCTTTTTTAGATACTTTACGGCTGCTTCGCCTGTTGGGGCAACAGTGGTATCAAATTTTTCAGATAGGATATCGTCCAGTGATTCCTGCAACAACCTGTCGTCATCAGTGATGAGAATCTTATATCTATGCATGCTTACCTGTAGCTTCGCTTAGAGAAAATCTCAAGAAGAAGCTAGTACCTCCATTCTCCCTACTCCTGACATCTATGAGTGCGTTATGCTGCTCAAGAATTTTGTGAGCTATGGATAATCCCAAACCCGTCCCTTCTGGTTTCGTCGTGAAAAAAGGATCGAATATCCTTTTCATATTTTCATGAGGAATTCCAACTCCATTGTCTTTAATTGTTAGGAGAAGCCGCTTAGGACCTTGCATAATGGAATTTTCTTCTATCCGGCTCTTCACCGTTATAGTCCCTCCTTTCGGCATCGCCTCTGTCGCGTTCAGTAACAGGTTAACGAACACATTCCGAATCTGGTGATGATCGAAGTTTAGATCAGGGACACCGCTCCCCAGATCCTTTTTGATTTCTATTTTTCTCTCCTTTAGTTGCTGCGCAATAAGAGCGATGGAATCGTCCAATACATCATGTAGGTGTCCGTATGTCATGGACGGATTGATATTTTTTGAAAAATCCAGTGTCCGTCTGATAACCATCTTAATCCGATCTATACCCTCCATAGTATTGTGCAGTGTGCGTTGCACGGCCTGATCACGCATCAGCTTCTTTGACAAGTTCTGCACATTGAAATTGATACTGGCCAAAGGATTCCTGATTTCGTGGGCGATATTGGCGGACATCTGCCCCAGAGATGAAAGATTATCCACACGCCTGAGCATCGCCTCAGTCTGTTTAATCGCCGTCAAATCTTGAATCGTCATTATCGCGCCCACCGCATGACCCGCACGACTCTTCAGGATGGATGAATTCATGCCGTATATCTCAGTTGTCCCATCTTTTTTTCCGGTTGCAATCTCCGCATATTGTTCGGTCCTTTGATTAGTGAGGGTGTCGTTAAGCATTACAGCGATCTCATTCCTTAATATTTCGGCGATGGGCTTTCCCAGGACCATCCGCCTTTTAAGTCTCAGAATCTCCCCCGCCTTCCGGTTTATGGAACGGACTTTCCCATGTTCATCTATGGCCATAATACCGTTTGGCGCGCCCTCAAGGATGTTCTCGGCGATGTTTCGTTCTGTAAGAATCTGCTCGTACAACCGAGCATTTTCGAGGATTATGCTCGCCTGGTTTGCGAAAGCTGTGAATAATTTGATATCGTTCTTGCTCAGTACCATCTCCTGATCTGTCCTGTCTCCCTCAATCACGCCAATCACTTCCCGGTTGATTTTCAAAGGCACGGAGATGGTCGAAACCCTCTTCCAGATCTTCTCCATTTTTCTGTCGAAATCAGTTAAATTGGGATCATTTCTGACATCTCTTACGTAAATAGTTTTTCCCGTTCTTGCTGCAATTGTTTCCCGGCATATCTGTGTTTTCATGTAAAGTGGATGCGCAGAGGCGTGTCTCTCTTCTGCCGGGTCAAAGCCGATGCCATACTTGGCTTCCAGTGTATCTTCGGCTTTATTCAGCAGGAGAATGACGCCGCGTGAAAATCTGAATATCTTTTGGGATTCATGCAGAATAGCCTGAAGAATTTTATCTCGATTAGCAGGTCGATTCAGTAACTGACTGATTCGATAAACGGACGACAGAATTCTCCCTTTCTTGTTCAATTCGTCCTTGTATCTATCGTTTTTTTCTAGAAGCTGCTTATTCGATTTCATAAACGATCTATCGCTCGTTCAATCACCGCAACCCGCATTCACATCTTTTATACACGACGCCGATATTGATTCCATTTAACACTCAATTTTTCATACATGTCTTTCATTCGCTCTGCATTGTCGTACTCGATCAAAAGACGATTGTCCTCATTATCCTTATCCTGATACTCGACCACGATGAAATGCCGCTCCTGATCGCGGAAGATCAAATTGTTAAGCGGACCCCATAGAACCACGCTCTTGCGCTTTGGATCGTGCTTTGCCAAGGTCGTGAACTTATCGATTTTCCGTAAGCTGCCGAAGGGCAACATCCCAACCTGACCTTTATTTGTAAGAAGAATAAGGTTGCCGGCCACTAAGGCTGCCGTCAATTTCTGGGGCTTGGGGATATCTTGAAAGCCGCCATGGTACGCGACATAAGTCAGGCATTCAATCTCCCCGCCACTCTGCGTTCCTATTCTCTTCAGGGTCTCCTCTCGCAACGTGAGAGCTCTGTGCCCCCTGAAAAAAAGCAAGCCTAAGACTGCTATAATGACAGTCCCAATAACCAGTACAACGCCCATAAGAAGAAAGCTCTTTCGTCTATGCTACCGCGGACACCAATTTTGATTATATTTCCACTCATAACAAATGCGAATGTGAATATCAAGGGTCGGGAAAAATCTTCAATAGCGGTTTCCGGTATGCCGCGTGCCGAACCTTCAGGCGCAAAGAGGTCAGAGCTGCAATGTGGGCAACCCCGACCTCCACTGTAAAAATATTTTCCCCTTGTACGGTTATACTGTAGATTGAATATCTTTGGCCTTTGGCGTAAGCCGGTCATATTTGTTGAAGACGAAGAGGAGCCCGCCAACAATGGAGACAACCACGCATATCCCAAAAGCGCCATTGAACCCGTATTGCGTCGCCGCCAGATACCCTGTAATCATAGGGGCAACAAGGGCGCCGAAGTTGCCTACAAAGTTATAGACACCGCCAACGCCGCCCGCCTGGCCATAAGGGGCGATATCGCTCGGGATGGCCCAGACGTTGGAGGCACCGAAGGCGAAAATTCCAGCGAAGGCACTCAACCAGAAGATGGCCCAGAATGGGGTTTCCGCCTGCATGCAGAGCCAAATGAATAAGGCGGCGCCGAACATGCCGATTCCCATCCCTGTACGACGTAATGCGCTGATCGTTGCGCCCCTGTCGTACCACTTATCGAAGACTTTGCCGCCAAGTAGCTCCATGCATACTGCGATAATGTATGGAATGGAGGCAGCGACACCCATTTCCTTAAGGGAAAGGCCTCTGGCTTTCATCAGGTACGTGGGAATCCAGTAGAGAAAAACTGTCCAGACATAAAGATAAAGTGCGTAAGCAAGGGTTGCCTTCATGATCACCGGGTATGTCGCAAGCCGCATCATGGGAATGGGATGACTCTTGATCTTCCCGTCATCGAGAACCACCTCGTCTTGGCGAATATAAGCAAGTTCAGAGGCGGTGATCTTCGGATGATCGGCCGGCTCATGGTACCACATAAACCACAGGATGGCCCAAATAACCGCCAAACCACCGGTGACAATAAAGGACATTTTCCAACCCCAGGCGGCGATGATAAAAGCAACAATGGGCGGGGCAAAGGCTCCTCCGGCCCTGGCGCAACAGTCGAATATGGCCGACGCGAAAGTCCGCTCCCGCTTGGGCACCCATACAGAAACCACCCGTGCGTTAGCAGGGAAAGCTGGTGCTTCCGTGATGCCTATCCCTATCCGAAGTGCGAGGAATGAATAAAACCCGCTGCAAGCGGCCACCAGCATCGTCACAGAACCCCAGGCGAGGCCGGCAATGCCGAGAACCTTTTTGGGACCAATTTTATTTAGAAAGTATCCTGAGGGAAGCATCATGACGGTATAGGACCAGAAGAAGGCCGACATGAGCACGCCCATCTCACCTGTCCCGAGACCAAATTCTTTCATTAATGTCGGCGTTGCCACGCCGAAGTTGACACGGTCAATATAATTGATCATCGTGCCCATGGCCAACCAGAAGAGGACAAACCATCTGGTGCCGCTCTCTGGCTTTGATGCTGTTTGTTGCGCGACGTTTTGATTAGACATTAATAATCTCCCTCCTTTTTTCGTTAAAGTTAATGATTACACTATCACGGTAAATAATGACGTTATTCATTCTTATCACGAATGATCGGATAACGCCTCCTTCTTTTGAGGATTCATTTCGACACGTTATCTCAAAAGCTGGTTTGCAATAATGATTCGCTGCACCTGATTCGTCCCTTCATAAATCTGCGTAATCTTGGCATCGCGCATCATTCTCTCTAAAGGATACTCTCTGCTGTAGCCGTAACCGCCGAAAATCTGGACAGCATCAGTAGTGACCTTCATAGCTGTGTCAGAGGCATACCATTTTGCCATGGAACATATCTTTGGGATATCCGGATGATCAGGTTCCGTGTCAATCATGGCACCTGCGCGATATACAATCGTCCTGGCTGTTTCCACCGCGAGGGCCATTTCGGCGAGCATCCACTGCATCCCTTGGAACGAGGACAGAGTTTTCCCGAATTGAACACGCTCCTTCGCATAGCTAAGGGCTGCATCGAGAGCCCCTTGGGCAATGCCAAGAGCTTGGGCTGCAACATTCGGCCTAGAGAAATTGAAAACACTCATCAGGGTCTTGAAACCACTGCCCTCAGGGCCGATGAGATTACTGTCGGGCACGAAACAGTCCTCAAAAGTAAGTTCCCGTGTATCGGAGCCGCGGATACCCATCTTGTGCTCCGCCTTTCCTATATGCATACCTTCGGCCCCCTTTTCCAAAACGAATATGCTCATTCCTTTGGTGCCTTTTGACCGGTCAGTATAACAAATCACACAGGTGAGTCCGGCAACGGCAGCCTGGGTGATGAAGATCTTCGACCCATTGATGAGCCAACCACCGTCTGTTTTCTTTGCCGTCGTTTTCATTCCAGCTACGTCAGACCCTGCATTAGGCTCAGTTATTGCCATAGCACCTGGACATTCTCCAGTGGCCAACCGATAGAGAAACGACTTTTTCTGCTCTTCGCTTCCACTAATCATAAAAGGCTCACTGGAAAGGCCCTGGTTTGTCAGTATTACCGACGTTGAACCGCAGACCCTGGCCGTTTCTTCGATCACAATCAGAAGCGCCACCTGTCCAGCACCGGCACCTCCATATTCCTCGGCTACATTGACGCCGAGAAGACCGGCGTTTCTCAAAGTCTCAAAATTCTGCCAAGGAAACGTTTCCGTGGCGTCAATCTCCGCCGCCTTTGGCGCAAACTTCGACTGGGCGATCCTCCTTATTGAATCCCTTAACATCTGTTGAACTTCACTTAATCTAAAATCCATCGTTACCTCCCAATCACTCGATATATCTTCAGTGCAAAAGTCGCTTCAGCCAGTTTATTCATCTTTACCTATAGCCACGATTTAGGATTATGTCCCATCAGCGTTTTAAATTCTCAACGATAGTAGCCACCCCCTGTCCGCCGCCGCAGCACGCCGTAACAAGGCCATACTTGCCGCCAGTTCGAATCATATGTCTCATGGCAAATATGGCGCATCGGGCACCGGATGCACCGTTAGCATGGCCGAATGCGATGGCGCCCCCCAGGGGATTCCATTTGTCAATGTTGATTTTTACCCCCAGCTGCCTTTCAAGCTCTTTGATGACGGCAAGGTTCTGAGCGGCAAAAGCTTCATTACATTCGATCACGTCAAGATCGCTCAATTTCAGACCAGCATTTTTCAACGCAATCGGTGCCGAATAAGCAGGGGCGATCCCCATAATGGAGGGATCAACACCGTAATCCGCGCCGCAGATCCACTTGGCCATAGGTTCGTATCCCCATTCCTTAGCCTTCTCCATGGTCGTCATCAGGACGAATGCGGCGCCGTCGTTGAGTCCCGATGAATTGCCAGCCGTAACTGTTCCGTCTTTCTTGAAGACCGGCGGCAACTTTGAGAGAACCTCAAGTGACTCCAAGCGTGGGTGCTCATCTGTCCTGTAGTCGAGAGGGGGTTTCTTCTTTCCTTGAGGCACTGAAACTGTGATGATTTCCTCTTCGAAGTAGCCCGCATCAATTGCCTTCTTTGCGAGTGTCTGGCTTCTTAAGGCGAACTCATCTTGCGCTTGGCGGGATATATTGTACTTTTCGACCAGATTTTCTGCCGTCAATCCCATTTCAAAGGGAGCATATGCCCGCCCTTCTATCGTATTAGGCTGAAGCTGATAGTCGAGAAGCCGGGGCGGCGTAATGCGGTACGGAGGCGTGCTAGATGAGTACTTGAATGGCAACTGGCTGAACGATTCCATCCCTCCCGCGATGACGGCATCTGCCGCACCGCTGAGAATCTTCCAAGCTGCATGGTTGATCGAATCAATGGCCGAGCCGCACTGCATCTCTACCCAAGACGCCGACGTGCTCAGTGGTAAGCCCGCGTGGAGGATGATCCATCGTGCGGGGTTAATGGCGTGGGCAGCATGGAATGCGTTACCGCAGAAGACAGAGTCGAGATAACCTCGCTCGCAGATCTTCGTTTTGTCCACAATGCCCTTCAGAGCAATACTTCCCAGTTCCTCGGCCGTGAAATCCTTGAGGCTGCCACCTAACCTACCGAAGGCTGTTCTCATGCCTTCCACAAAAACTACTTCTCTTCTAATTGTCATTCTCTCTTCCTTTCTGTGTCATGTCTACGCGGCTGCCGCTATTTGCTATCGTACCTGTAAAAGCCTTCGCCGGTCTTTCGGCCCAGTTTTTTCTGAACTATCATTTTATCAAACAGAGGGGATGGTTTGTAGCGCTCCTCACCGGTCATCTGGTACATCGCCTCGATAGCAAAGGCGCAAACATCCACGCCAGCCATATCCATTATTTCCGTGATGCCCATGGGCCAGTTGCATCCCAGTTTCATGGCTGTATCGATATTCTCGGCACTCGCAGAACCATTTTGGATCATGTTGGCCGCCTCGTTGTAAAGGAGACACAGGAAGCGGTTGACAATGAATCCGGGAATATCCTTGACGACGATGGGGATCTTGCCGAATTTCTTGCACAGCTCGATGGTCTTATGTGCCGTTGCGTCACTCGTTTCTTGCCCCCGAATAACCTCTACCAACCGCATTGCCGGAACTGGGCTGAAGTAGTGCGTACCGATCACTCTCGACTGATTCTTTGCGGCGGCCGCCAAGGCTGTGATGCTCATTGTCGATGTATTGCTAGCCAGGATTACGTCCGGCGGACACAGGGTATCGAGCTTCTGAAAGATATCTTTCTTGAGTTCAAACTTTTCGAAAACCGCTTCCACCACCATGACAGCACCCTCGACCCCGTTCTTCATATCTGTCCCTCCTGTCAACCGCAGGAATATATCGTCGCACTGGGCCTGCGTCAGTTTCCCTTTCTCAACCTTCTTCCCCACGAATTTTCGAATATTTCCAATACCTCGGTCTACGAGACCCTGCTCCGTGTCCACCAGGTTAACCTGAAAACCGGCCTCAACGGCGATCTGGGCTATACCGGATCCCATTGTCCCTGCTCCGATCACTGCAACTTTGCCACTCATTGTTTCCTCCTAGTATGTTGTACATTACGCGATCCCGGTTGACTTCTCTGAACAGGATGAGATAGGAAATTATTTCTTCTTATTGACGAAAGCAAGCATGCCTTGCTTCTGCTCTTCCGTTGAAAAGCAAAGTCCAAAACAATCGATTTCAAAAATCGCCGCCGATTCGAGATCCATCTCCAAGCCTTTGTTCATGGCCGATTTAATCAGCATCAGTGCCGGAGTCGATTTTTCTGCAATTGTCCTGCTCAGGACCATTGCCTCTTGCATAAGCGACTCGGATGGAAATATATGGTTGATAAGCCCCAGGGCAAGGGCTTCATCTGCTTTTATGATGTCTCCCGTAAAGCATAACTCCTTGGCCTTGGTGAGACCGATTAGGCGAGGAAGCCGCTGGGTACCGCAACTTCCTGGCATAATGCCAAGATTGATCTCCGGCAAAGCAAATCTGGCACTATCTGAAGCGATCCGCAGATCGCAGGCCAAGGCATATTCCAGTCCGCCTCCCAAGCAGAACCCATTAATGACTGCTACGACGGGTTTTTTCAGATTCCAGATCTTATCCGTTACCCTTTTGGCCTTTATCGCGTGGTCCCTGGCGGCAACGGCATTCATATTCAACATCTCCTTGATATCCGCCCCGGCTACAAAAGCTTTTTCGCCGGAGCCGGTAAGAATCACGACTCTGATCTGTGGATCCGCTTCAGCCGCATTCAAATGTTCAATTAATTTTAGATTGACTTCAGTATTCAAAGCGTTCAGGGCGGCAGGGCGATTAAATGTCAGAATGGCAATATTTTCTTTCTTTTCGTAAAGCACAACACAATTTTCCATAAGAATATCTATCCTCTCTTTACTTTTTCTTCAGAAAGACGCCAGTAGGATCCAATTCTTCTCTCAAAATCTTGATCAGCTCCGGAGTTGGACGTTCCGTCTCCTTTACGTGGTCAGCAATCTTCAAATCCCAGCCGGTGTTGGCCTTGATCTGTTCGACGGTCATCCCGGGGTGGTAGGATTCAAGGTACATTTCCCTGGTCTTGGGATGAAAGCGGAGAATGCCCATCGTAGAGACGACAACGCTCGGACCACCTCCCAAGAAGTTCATCTTCTCCCGTTCTCCAGCTCCGTTGAAATAGCCCGGGGTCGTGACGAAGTCGACCTTTGCGGGAAAACGCTGTTTCTGATGAAGCATCATGATGATGGTTCTCTTGCAGCCCGCACCGATATCGTTTGAACCGCCACTCCCCGCGAAGCGAACTTTCGGCTTATAGTAGTCGCCGATGACATGAGTGTTTAGATTTCCGTATTTGTCGATCTGGGCACCTCCCAGAAATCCCACGTCGATATCCCCGGCATGGACAATGCCTAGACCTTCGATCAAGCCACCCTGCATGGCGGACCCGGGAGTCAGGACGGAATCAGCCACGGAAAAGGGTGTAACGAGCGGTTTGCAGTCGATAGCACCTGATTCGTAAATGGCCACCATATTCGGGGCGTGGGTTTTCTGGGCCAAGAATGCCCCCAGCAGAGGAAGTCCGGTACCGATAATCACCTTTTCCCCATCCTGTATCTCTCTTGCCGCTGCGACGGCCATGAGTTCCTGCATTGTAAAATCAGTATATTTCGCAGCCATGCTTAACCTCCTTAGAATCCGTAGTTCACTGAACTAGAACTGATATCACTTGCCTTGAGATCAAGGAATTTCTTCATGCCGAAGGTATCAATATATTTCTTCAGATACTCGGTTCTATCCTCGACGCCATAAATCCATTCATCCATGAACTTCTGCCAAGCTTCAGGCGCCTGAGATTCTCGGATATATTTGAAGATAAAATCACGATCGACATCATAATAGCCCTGCGTGTGTTTGGGATGGGCGCCAAAAGGCGCCTCGACCACGGCAACAACCTTATACGCGGGCAGGATCGTCCTGTTGGGATCCCTGCCAATGACATCGCGGCTGACAATCTCTTCGCATGAAACGATAACTTCTTTACTCGCACGCATACTCCATGGGGCATCCCCCCAGATACCCCACATCTGACAGTTCCCTTCTTCATCGGCACGCTGAACATGGAAATAACCGACATCCGGTGTTAAGGCTGGCACAGCCGCGTATTCCTTTCCCGACCCGAAAGGGTCTTTTACAAGCTTCACTTTGTTTTCTCCCATCCATGCCGAGTGGTTCATCATGTCGCTCCCCTTCATCGAATTGACAGGAATGTAGGGCAGACCCAGTGCACCGGCGAGATACCTCGCCATCATGGAGAAGTTCGTATAATCCTCCATCTCAACCTTATGGGGAATGCCCTTCTCCATAGCCCGCCTGAAACAATGCAGCGGCCCGAACACTTCCATCCAAACATATGAAGACACGATCCTGTCCACACATCCGGCACCTATCAACTGATCAGCATGTTCATTGAAACTGGGTTGGCAGATCGTCAGATGAAGTTTCTTTTGCCTGATAATCTCATGTGAAATGGCATATGATATGGCATGAAAAAACCCCCCCACCGCAACTGTCATGCCGTTCTCAATGAATCTTGAAACGGCTTCCTTGGCTGTCATAACCTTCGACACGTTCATAAGCCCCGATTCTCCTTCGTTAGTTTGTTCTCTTTCGCAAACTTCAACTCAGCGTCGATCCACTTTTGCAATGGCCATGCCACGTAGATATCTCTTTCAAGCTACTGAATATTGGTGCTTTTTATGGAAGCAGTGGATATCCAAATACGCGTTGAATAAAATAATTTAATCAGAGGCAAGGGAATGTGTGGAAGCTTCCAAATAATACAACGATACTAATTGCTTATAAGCACTGTTTGTTTTTGTTCATTATTGTATGAAATGATACAGTGATAGAGGTTCTTTTCTGCGGTGATTTCTTTTTACGGGAGGAAGGGGAAAATCTCCTGCAAGGAAAAAAGAAAGAGGAGATTTACGGAGTTTGACAAAATGGATCGTTTTATTTAGAATGAAACTGGAATTTTTCGTCACATCAGCCCGTTGGGAGCAAAGCATGGAAGCGGGAAAGAAAAGGCAGAAAAAGGCAGGAATCGATATCTTTAAGGTCTGGTGCAAGTCCTGTGGCATCTGCGTGGCCTTCTGTCCCTCAGGGGCCCTGGGAAAGGATGAGGCAGGCCAACCCATCGTAAAAGATCTGGAGAAATGTACAGGCTGCGGTTTGTGTGAAATACGCTGTCCCGATTTTGCAATCAGTGTAGATCATTCAGTCAAAGATAAGAGAATACTCGAGGAAAGCAGTGAAGAAGGAAAAGAAAGAAGTTTTGATGCAGGGGAATGAAGCGGTTGCCGAAGGGGCTCTTCAGGCGGGATGCCGGTTCTTCGCAGGTTATCCCATCACACCGGCCACGGAGATCTCTGAGATCCTCTCCGTAAAGCTTCCCCAGCTAGACGGAACCTTCATACAGATGGAGGACGAGATAGCCAGTCTGTGCGCGGTGATCGGTGCCTCCCTAGCTGGCGTGAAGGCCATGACGGCCACCAGTGGCCCCGGGTTTTCTCTCATGCAGGAGATCCTTGGCTTTGCTGTGATTACCGAGGTTCCCTGCGTAGTGGTGAATGTGATGCGGGGAGGACCAAGCACAGGACTGCCCACCCATCCCGCCCAAGGGGATGTGATGCAGGCGCGTTGGGGTACTCATGGGGATCATCCAATCATTGTGCTGTCAGCCTCCACGGTCCGTGAATGCTATGAAATGACAATTCAAGCCTTCAATTACGCGGAGAGGTACCGAACGCCTGTGATCCTCCTGCTCGATGAGGTGGTGGCCCATATGCGGGAGAAGATCGCGCTTGGTGGCGAGTTTGAAATCGTCAACCGTATGAAGCCCACTATGCCGCCAGAGTGGTATATCCCTTATGAGGATACCCCCACAGGTGTGCCACCCATGGCCGACTTCGGCGATGGGTATCGTTACAACGTCACCGGCCTGACCCATGATATCCGGGGCTTTCCTACGGGGAGACCCGATGAGATCAAAGCCTTCAACGAAAGACTCTTCCGGAAGATCAGCAAGAACATGAGGGCCTTAAGCCGGGTGGAATATTACGAGACGGAAGATGCGGAGATTACGATCGTAGCATACGGCTGTGTGGCCCGCTCCGCCAAGCAGGCGGTGAAGGATGCCCGTGAACGGGGCTACAGGGTGGGCCTGCTCAAACTGATCACAATATGGCCTTTTGCGCGCGCCGCCGTGGAACGTGTACTTCAAAATGTGAAGGTTCTGATCGTTCCCGAAATGAACATGGGTCAGATTTCCAGGGAGGTTAAAAGGGTCAATCAGGGCATAGCCAAAGTAGTCACCCTCAACAAGATCGATGGCACTATAATCACTCCGCAGGATATCATGGCGCGGATCATGGAGGTTATCTAATGCCGGAAGCTACGAAGCTGATTCACAAATACCTGCGTCATGATAAAAAATTTCCCCATGTCTGGTGTCCGGGATGTGGAATCGGGATCACGTTAGGGGCACTCATCCGGGCCATTGACGGGATCGGGTTCCAGAAGGACGATGTGGTGCTGGTCTCGGGTATTGGCTGTTCGGGTCGGCTCCCAGTATATGTGGATTTCAATACACTCCATACCGCCCATGGACGGGCTCTCGCCTTTGCCACGGGAGTGAAGCTGGCAAAACCCCGGCTAAATGTGATTGTAATCATGGGAGACGGCGATGCCACAGCAATCGGCGGCAATCACTTTATCCATGCGGCCCGGAGAAACATTAATTTGACAACGATCATCATCAACAACAACGTCTATGGGATGACAGGTGGTCAGTCTTCACCGACAACCCCCTATGGCATGAAGTCGACAACGACTGTCTATAGGCACATCGAACAGGCATTTAAAATCTCAGAGCTGGCTGTCACTGCCGGGGCGGTTTTCGTCGGCCGGAGCACTGTTTATCATGCCCAATATCTGGGCACGCTCATCGAAAAGGCAATTCGCAAGGCTGGTTTTTCCGTCGTGGAGGTCATCTCCCATTGCCATACACACTACGGACGGCAGAACAAGCTGGGCTCGGCAGTGGACATGCTAAAGTGGCAGCGCGACCATTCGGTCAGCGTGGAAAAGGCCGCTACAATGAAGCCGGAAGAACTGAATGACAAGATTATTGAGGGGGTCCTGGTGGATAAGGAGCTTCCGGTCTATGAAGAAGAATATGTTCGAATCCGGGAGCGGGCCAAGAATGCCCTGGAGAGTTCGTGATGGGATTCCGTTATGAAATCAGATTAAGCGGCTCCGGGGGTCAGGGAATAATCCTCATGTCGATCATCCTGGCCGAAGCCATCGGCATCTATGATGGAAAATTCGTTTCTCAGACGCAGAGTTACGGACCGGAAAACTGGGGGGGATCGAGCAAAGCAGAAGTGATTATGAGTGATGAGGAGATTGATTACCCCAATGCGATGAATGTCGATCTGCTGTTGGCCATGAACCAGAAATCCTGCGATGAATACTACCGGGACCTTAAACAGGGAGGCATGCTCATTGTGGATTCAACCTTTGTGCAACAGGTGCCAACTCAGCGTGCCTTCTCGATTCCCTTCACGCGGATTGCCCGGGAGGAATTCAAACAGGAAATGGTAGCCAACATCGTGGCATTGGGCGCGATTGCCCAGTTGACGTCAATCGTTTCCCCGAAATCAATCGAGGCCGCTGTCTTGGCGAGGGTTCCCAAGGGAACGGAAATGCTGAATAGGGATGCCCTGAAGGCCGGAATCAGAGCGGCCAAACAGGCGAAAAAGTCCCGGAAGGGAACGGAGAACGTCCCGGAGATTTCTGAGGAAGAACAGAGGGATGCTTACTGAGCCCGAGGAAACACCGCCCGGAGAGAGGTTGTCTCCAGGGAAGCCCGAAGCCGATTTTGCCAATTTAATCGCTTTGGGCTTTTCCACTTTTGAAACGCCTGACGATTCTGTCAGGAATAGCATGTTTCATTCGACAATACACAAGAGCAATCTATGAGAAAATGAAATATGCCGGTTATTGACAAGACCTACTTATCAATGATTTTCATGTTGGTATTGGAGTGAGGATTACCATCTGTAAGAATTCTTTTTCCCTCAGTCTAGCATCTCCCTGATATTCCGGGACAGTATTTGCAGGTGAAATGGCTTTTAGCGGAACCATTGCAGTCCTAGTCCACGATCTTTTGAGCCTGGCCGTGAAGGCACAGATAACATCGTGCCCCATATTGCTCATACCATTGCGGAGCATTTTTGAATTGAGTCGGTCGTCATCAATGATCAGGATTGTTCCCATTTTGCTCTACTCTCGACTATTTTTTTTATCAAGCACGCGCCTGATGGCTTCGGCCATTTGACGCTGAACGATGGGTTTCATGATAAACTCCTTCACACCGATGGCCCTTGCCTTTTCCTGTGTCATTCCTTCACTGAACCCTGTGGAAAGGATAATGGATATGCCGGGACGGATGCGCATGAGCTGCTGGGCAAATTCGCTTCCCGTCATATTCGGCATCGTCATATCAGTTATCACAAGGTCAAAACTGTCAGGGCGCATTCGAAAGAGTTCCAAGGCTTCCAGGCTGCTTGTCCTCCCTACAACCTCATAGCCCAGACTGCTCAATGTGCTCGTTGCGAGTTGAACGAGAGCTGGCTCGTCATCCACAAACAGGATTCGCTCTTTTCCACTGGGAATTGGCGTCTCGACCTTGGCTTCCTGTTTATATTCAACTTCGGTCAACAGGGGTAAGTACACGTTGAACTCAGTTCCTTTCCCCACCTCGCTCTGTACGGTAATTGCGCCGCCATAGCTTCTTACGATGCCATACACAACAGAAAGACCCAGGCCGGTTCCCTCACCGGGTTTTTTGGTAGTAAAGAAGGGATCAAATATCCGGTCCATGATGTCTTTTTCTATACCGGCCCCCGTATCGCCTACCGTTAATCTGAGATACTTGCCAGGGGATAGGCCATGATGGATAATCAGATTGTCGGGCGGTTCAACATTCACAGGAACGAGACTGACCCTCAATTCGCCCTTTTCCTCTCGCATGGCGTGTGCTGCGTTGGTACAAAGGTTCATTAATACTTGATGGATTTGTGCGGGATCGGCAAAGACTGTGTCCCCGTCCACATGTATTTCTTGGCTGATCTTTATTGTCGAGGGTAGAGATGCCCTGAGAAGTTTCAGAACTTCCTTGATGATGGGGCTGACCCTCAGGGGGCGCGGCTGTTCGTTGCTTCGCCGGCTGAAGGCGAGGATCTGTTTCACCAGATCTCTTGCCCGCTCCCCCGCCCTAAATACCTGATCAAGATAACGCCGTAGATGGCTATCCAGCTTTGGTTCTCCGAGGACCATTTCCGTATAGCCCAAGATGGCGCTGAGGATATTGTTAAAATCATGTGCAATACCACCAGCCAGAGTTCCGATGGCTTCCATCTTCTGGGCTTGGAGGAGCTGGGCTTCAAGCCTTTTTTGCTCTGTGATGTCTCTCATGAAGTTCAGCGTCGCGGGACTCCCCTCCCAGACGACCTGAACCGCATTTATCTCAAAACACAGTTCTTGACCTGATCTGTTAATAACTCTGAAGGAGTATACGGGAGAAAGAGATTCCCCCTGTAACCGCTTCTTGTGCCGCTCAACGACCATATCCTGGTCTTCTGGATGGATATGTTGTGTGAAGGGGATACGGGCCAGTTCTTCTGCCGTATATCCCATGGTCTCGACGGTCTTACTGTTTGGAAACTTGATGACGCCATCTTGGGCAATGAAGATGACATCGTTGGCGTTTTCGAAAAGAAGGCGGTACCGCTCTTCCGATTCACGAAGCTTCTCCTCCGCCAGTTTGCGTTCTGTGATGTCTATGTGATGCCATAAGAGGCCGTATGATTTTCCATCCACGTATATGGGGATGAAATCCCGGAGGGATGTCCGACCGTCCCGCATGGATATTTCCTCGCCTATCACACGTTGTCCGCCGCGAGCGATCTCCCAGATACGTCTCACCTGCTCATCGGGATGGAGATAGGCATTCTTAACTTTTTCAATAAGATTATAAGAAGTGAGCCCGACCAGGTCTCCGGGTGAGTCCTGCAATCCGAAATAGTCACAGAATGCCTGATTGGCCATCTCAATCCTGCCCTCTCCCACGAGCAGAAGGCTGCTTTGCATGCCTGCGAACAGGGCATGGAGCCGCTGCAGAGTTGTTTGCAACACTTCTTCGGCCTGCTTGCGCTCGGTGATGTCGCGTACGATTCCCCGGAATCCGGTCGGATGATCCTCCGCGTTCTTGATGAGCGATATGGAAACTTCTATATCTCTGCGCTCACCGTCCTTCCTGATAAGCTGCCATTTGAAGTTCTCTACTGGTTCGCCGGTCCGGTAGACCCGGTTGTAAACTTGATAGATCTTGCGGGTATTTTCTTCATCCGCATATTGGCGGTTATTCATACCCAATAGTTCTTGTCTTTCATAGCCTATGATCTTACGCATCGACTCGTTGAAGAACGTAAAGTTGCCCTCGATGTCCACTTCATGGTAGCCTTCTTGCATATTCTCGATGATTGCCCGGTATTTTTCCTCGCTCGCCCGCAGGGCCTCTTCCGTTCTTTTGCGCTCAGTGAAGTCGCGTATGGATTCTATGGCCCCAACGATATTTCCCGCTGCATCGC
>JBKQQP010000024.1:0-2937 GCA_052144335.1 Syntrophales bacterium | reverse complement strand
GGGAGAAATTCAAGTGGAGGAACCACGAGAATGAGAGTACCGATGCGAGGCACGGGGGCGGAGCAGCCAGTATTAGGGAAGAAGGTTCTGTGATGGAACTGGACCGAAGGGGCTGCGTTGTCTGGCTATATTTGCAGGTCAACCAGAGATGGGAGGAGCCTTGTGGATAGAGCAAAGCCGTTTTGTATTTCAAAATGGGAGGTATGGGAGGCATGCAAGAAGGTTAAGGCGAACGAAGGAGCGGCTGGAGTAGATGGGCAATCCATTGCAGAGGTTGAAGAGGATTTGAAAGATAACCTTTTTAAGATCTGGAATCGGATGTCCTCAGGCAGCTATTTTCCACAACCTGTACGGCGGGTCGAAATACCAAAGGACAATGGGGGAACGCGGCCATTGGGAATACCAACGGTGGCAGACCGCATTGCCCAGACGGTAGTCAAGCGATACCTGGAGCCGATGTTGGAAGTGTGTTTCCATCCGGACTCATATGGGTATCGGCCAGGGAAGTCCGCGATTGAGGCCATAGGGGTTGCACGTCAGCGGTGCTGGCGATACGACGGGGTTCTTGACCTCGACATCAAAGGTTTCTTTGACAGCATCGACCATGGACTTTTGATGCGGGCGGTAAGGAAACATACCGATTGCAAATGAGTGCTTCTATACATCGAGAGATGGCCGAAGGCCCCGGTGCAACAGGAGGATGGCAGCTTGATTCATCGGGATAAAGGGACGCCGCAAGGAGGGGTGATCAGCCCCTTGCTTGCGAATCTCTTTTTGCATTTTGCGTTCGATATGTGGATGAAGAGGCGGTATCCTCGGATTCCTTTCGAACGGTATGCCGATGATGGGATTTGTCACTGTCGGAGCAAAGCCGAAGCGGAAGGACTTCGGGTGTCGATTGAAGGGCGCTTTGCGGAATGTGTGCTGGAACTTCACTTGCAGAAGACGAAGATTGTCTACTGTAAAGATCATAATCGGCGAAGAGATTATCCTGATCAGAAGTTTGATTTCCTGGGGTATACGTTTCGGCCCCGGAGAGCGAAAAACCGCCGGGGTGGATTTTTCGTCGGATTTAATCCTGCAATCAGCAACAAAGCCACGAAATCGATATGCGATGCCATGAGGCAATGGAAATTGCACCGGCGCACGGACAAATCATTAGACGAACTGGCTCAGATGGTCAACCCAGTATTAAGGGGGTGGATCAACTACTACGGACACTTCCATAGATCAGCTCTTTACCGGACCTTTCAACACCTGAACAATATTCTTGCTCGGTGGGCATCCCGGAAATACAAAGGATTGAGGGGGCATAAGCGACGGGCTTTTCTTTGGATGCAAGGCGTGGTGCATAGGCAGCCAAGGCTCTTTGCTCATTGGCAACTCTCTCAGGTTAAGGCTGAACAATAGGAACTGGATGACGGGAGACTGTCACGTCCAGTTCTCGGAGAGCGCGATGGTGAAACTCCGTCGCGCCACTCGACTCGCCAAAAAATCGCAGAACTCTAACTCAAAATGTGTTACAAGTTCTAGGAGCAGGTCATTTAATTAAAATATAACTCAAAAATAACATTATAAATAATCCTAATGTGGAGGTGAAAGCATGCCAACGTATGAGTATCTTTGCGAAACCTGCAAAAAAAGTTTTCATTGATACAGAGTTTCAGCGAACATGATAAAGTCAAAGCCACAGGTCCGAAATGCAAAAGCAAGAAGTGAAACAGCAGATATCCCTGTTTATGTCCAAGACCAGCAGGAAAAGTTGATTCATATGTCAATTTTTAGACTGAACATGGAGGCAATCTATGGACGGAAACGTGACTGACACAAAAAAGAAAGAGCTTATCATTTTTTTCGAGAAACACATCGCGAGGAAGCTTCATAATAGAATAGACGTTTTGGAAAAATTAGTTTTTACTCTAAACGAAAAAGTTGAAAAATTAGAAGAATTAATAAAAATTGAAAATAAATTTAAAGATTGGAAAGCTTGACAATCTCGGTTTCACCCTTAGTAGCTGGAAGTAACTTTTTTAAAGTGCCATTTTCGGTTGGCGTCCTACCGCCACTTGTACGGACACTCTGCTTCTTCCTGTTATCCACACACCTCTGTCGTCATAAATAATTCAAGATAACAAGTGATAATAAATACTTTCTTGCTCATTATTTCTTGACATGTGACTAACTCTATTTTTATACTTAACCCGGTTTAGTAGGGAGGTCATGTTGAAGACCTTATTATTCATCGTCATTGCTGTAACTTTAGCCTATCTTCTCTTCAAACTCTGCTTGTATCTATACCGCCCATTCTTTTTGTCCAAGACTTTTCGGGAGATTGAAGAAATGTACTATAGATTGCTGACCGTTGCCGAAAAAGATGTAAGTTCATGGGTTGAAACTTTGGGAAAATGGCAGTCTGGTGACAAGGTTATCAGGCCGCAGTATAGTGAAGATGAAATAATGGAAAGTATCAATGTTGCAAAGGCAGCAAAAGCACATGAAGAAGAAGTGTATGGGAAGTTTTTGAGATTGAGAGAGCGTTACGTTTCAAGCCCCAAGAAATTATCGGAGTCCATTGTGGCGTACCAAGGATACTTGGAGATTAGATTTCAGCACTACCAAGACGAAATGCTGAGTGCCAGTTTGGTAACATCAGGGGCGTTCAGCTTTGATGAAATGATGGCGGCACAAAAAAAAATAATGATGGTTCTGGAAGAGCATGAAAGGAAGCTCGATTTTCTTCTAACCGAATGACGGGGAACAGAAGGAGGTGCCATGGACTGATTACTGAAACCCCGTTTCTGAGAATAGAGCGGGGTTTTATCTTAGGAATAAAAAAGCATCCTCTGAGATGTGATATAGAGAAGTTAGCGATAACAAAACTATATACACATAAAGGAGGACGCCATGAAGAAAGTAGCAAATTTCAGCAAAAAAGTA
>JBKQQP010000023.1:0-2776 GCA_052144335.1 Syntrophales bacterium | reverse complement strand
TACTTTTTTGCTGAAATTTGCTACTTTCTTCATGGCGTCCTCCTTTATGTGTATATAGTTTTGTTATCGCTAACTTCTCTATATCACATCTCAGAGGATGCTTTTTTATTCCTAAGATAAAACCCCGTCTCTTTTAGACAACGGGGTTTCAATAAATCGTCCATAGCACCCTCACGCAATGTTAAAGGGTTTATGAATCTTAATTTCTGACTTTATATTTCTGTTTTGATTATCACTATTTCTATTTGAAATCTACAACGAAAAACAAAGTTTGCAGCTTGTTGACTTCAGGAAGCTTGCCAATAAGAAAGGTCCCATTAAAAAATTTAAAGATCGTCTGACGACTATAATTGCTTACTACAACAAAGCAATACCCCAAACGTTTGATAGAAAATAAAGATTACGGATAGAAAGAATGAATGAACAACTTCACCGCCATTTCTTAATGCTACATTAGATATTGCTATTCTTGTCGTGTTGCAAAGGCCACTCTATAATAGTCATAACCCTTCAATAACTCTTTTCTGTCAGGCATATATATATTCCGATATTGTGATGCTCCTAAGTCCTTAAGGAGGGTCAAACTGAACTTGGTTAAATAGTCTGATAGTTCTTCAGGTTTCAATCCGAATGTCCACGGTTCATCTATTTCGCTAAGTATTCTAAGAAGTTTTACAGCTCCTTCAAATGACTGTGGATTCTCAAGAACATGTTTGTTTACGTATGTAAAAATAATGTAAGAGCCTCTTGCTAATTTTTCCACGAACTCAAATGTCGCGTCAACGGCTTCTTGTGTCAGATAATTTGTAACGCCTTCCCATATAACTGTAGTTGGGATTGATAGGTTAAAATTATTTCTACCGGCTAAGTCAGCAAGACTTTGTTTATTAAAATCAATTTGATAATAGTAAATGTTGCTCGGCAGTCTTCCTAAAAATTCTTTTAGTTTCTTGACTTTGACATCAGAAGTGTCAGGATGGTCAACTTCAATGACGGGTGTTGCATTGAGAAAATCAAGTCGTAGTGCCCTTGTGTCAAAACCAGCACCTAAAATAATCACTTGCCTTACGCCATAACTAATAGTCTGCTGTAACAATTCATCGATGAGTTTTGTCCGTGCAATGCCAGATGATAATGCTCCAACCCCTTTTCTATTAATAATTTTTTGGATAAGTGTGCCAAATAAGGGAAGTGCCGCAATTCTTACTACCCTCTTGAATCTGTTGTTGAGAAAGTAAATTGCATAAGGATCAGCAAACAGTCGTTTATGAGGGTGTCTAACTGTCTCGATAGCTCTGAAGAATGCCATATATTGTGCTGTCCTACTTGCTGTATTTGCTTTCACTATAATAACCACAATTGATATTGATCTGCCTTAATACCTGCACCACAATTCAAGCTAGCATTCTGTGGTTTTTGAATATTATAGATTAAAATGTTGTGCAAGCAAGTAGAATTAGAAAAACAACATTTCATAAAGAACAGGAATATTTTCCCTTAAGGATAATCGAACTGACGATACCATGCATGTTTCAGGTGGCTTTCTTGGCTAACTTCAGTTTGACAAAAATCCATGGCGCACCGGCAGAGACCCATGCCCCGACCAGAACATAGCGGATGTAGCGCAAAATATAAGGAAGGACAGGTTCTGCATCAGGGACAATCCATCCAGAGAGCACCTTCAGGCCGAGGTAGAAAGCCATCCCCCCGACCAATCCTAGTATATAACGCAAGATGCGCTTCCAAAGCTGCCCACTAGCATCAAACCCACCGTGGTGATTGGACCAGACCTGACCGGCCGAAAGCCCGAACAGCATTCCAGCGGAGGTGAAAGTGACGCTGAATGATACGGCAGATTTTGCATATTCTGCCCAGACCTGTGGCACTTGCCAATTCGTGATTTTCAGCAGGAGGAAAGAGATGAGGGAAAGTAGAATGAGCACCAGTGAACCAAGGAAAGACACTAGGATTTGTTTCCCTAAGCTCATCTTTTTTAGCCACGCAGTGAACGGTTTCCAGAAATGCAGTACAAGCCACAGTAATAATGCTCCTATCAACCAGCCGAGAATTATATCGTGCGGAAAGTGTACGCCCAGGTACAGGCGCGAGATGCCAATCAGCAGAATAGCTAGGATTGCGATCAACCATCCCCACCACTTACGGATGCTGGTCGCCAGCATTCCCCACACGCCAAATGCAATCTGGGCATGGCCGGAGGGTACGCCGAAGGAAGTCTCGCTGGCATAAACAATCACATCAGTACTGTACCAGTACGGACGCGGACCATGGAAGGTCACTTTGAGTGCGTCGTTGACCGAAGCGCTCAAAAGGAGGATAATGCCAACTCGTAGGCCGATGCCGGCCTCAATGCACCAGTAGAGTGCCGGTAGGAGCAGCAGAAAAAAATTTTCAGTCCCGAAGAAGGAGAAGACTTCCATGGGCGCCTTCAGCCAACTGCCCAAGTTCTGGAAGAAGATGTTCCAAGTGATACCAATGTTCCAAATGGTTTCCATAAAGTGACCCATTTTTCTGATGAGACATTGCTTCTGATGGAAGGGAATGTAAGAAGATCGGTCTTGTATGTCAATGGAATAATGACCACGGATTACCACTTGAAAGGATGGATGTCTGTTAAAATCGCCAGATGCTTGACTTCAGCTTGCTATATTGTAGTTCGATATTGAATCGCTTTAGGAATATCGATATCCTTCTGATGCGAGTTTGGTTATTCCAGCAAAATGGCAAGGAGGATATTTTGAAGAGAGCAGACACACGG
>JBKQQP010000022.1:0-4239 GCA_052144335.1 Syntrophales bacterium | reverse complement strand
ACCTGCGGGAAACGTTTTGCCGCATCGACGTCGACGGCTTTTTACAGAATGCATTTGTCCGAAGATATTATCAGACAGATCTTGCACCATGCGGCAGAAGGGGAAGGAGTTCAATCGACCGCACGATTATTGAAAATCGACAAAGGCATTGTGCAGCGCGTAATCCTTCGCGCAGGCGAACATTGTGAGAACGTATTGTCAAATCTTCTGCATTCACTGAAAATGACAGAGACGCAGTTCGATGAGTTATGGACATTTGTAAAGAAGAAAAGAATCCTGGAAAACAAAAGTTGGAGGGATGACCTGGAGGAGGCTAGCAATACCCCTGTGCTGCTCCATTCCGGAGACTAGGAAAATATTTTAAATATAATATTCATCCTTGTTGCTTGGCATTCTTGGTGGTTAGCGGGTCATTGCCGCTAATCCACTTATTCCGTACCCACTTGTCTTCGACCAGCAATTTGCTCTTCTTATAAATTGCTGTCGCATAAGGGGAGACACCTATCAGACTGATATGGAAAATGATCTGAGTCAATCACATAATGAAAATGTTCTACAAATAAATAACTGAGGAGATTTATCATGGAGATTAAGAATGTTTGCGTTTTAGGAGCCGGCTTGATGGGAAGTGGTATTGCTCAGGTATGCGCCCAGGCAGGTTTTCAGGTAACTATGAGAGACATTGAGCAGAGGTTTATCGATTCCGGTATGAATACGATCAAGAAGAACCTGAGCCGCGACGTGGAAAAAGGGAAAAAGACCCAGGAAAATATGGACGCGATTCTGGGCAGGATAAAACCGACCCTCGATCTCAAAGAGGCGGCAGGCAAGGCAGATATTATCGTAGAAGTGGTCATCGAGGTGATGAATGTTAAGAAGCAGGTATACAAGGAGCTGGAACAGACAGTGCCGGCACACTGTTTATTTTTCAGCAACACCTCCGGTCTCTCAATAACGGAGATGGCGGCTATCACGAAGCGGCCGGAGAAGTTTATCGGCACCCATTTCTTCAATCCCGTCCCTGTGATGCGCCTTCTGGAGATCATCAGAGGCTACGAAACATCCGATGAGACCCTGGAGATTGCCAAGGAATGGGGGAAAAAGATCGGCAAGGAAGTAATCGTCGTAAAGGAAGCGCCCGCTTTTGCAGTGAACAGAATTCTTTGTGTCATGCTTAACGAGGCCTTTTTTGCTCTCGATGAAGGCATAGCCAGTGCGGAGGATATAGACAAGGGCATGATGCTGGGTTGCAATCATCCCATCGGCCCCCTGGCCCTGTCCGACCTTGTGGGGAATGAGACCCTGCTTCACGTTATGGAGGGCCTGCACA
The DNA here is from genome assembly GCA_052144335.1 of Syntrophales bacterium. GTDB lineage: Bacteria > Desulfobacterota > Syntrophia > Syntrophales > UBA2185 > Fen-1135. The sequence goes on along the minus strand of JBKQQP010000022.1, from coordinate 2,909 downwards.
GGGAACTCGGTGACAAATACCGCCCTGCGCCCCTGTTGGTGAAGCTGGTCAGGGCAGGACGCTTCGGAAGAAAAACGGGCAAGGGAGTTTATGATTACTCAAAAAAATAGACGTTCCTTTTAATGCAGGGAATGATATCAAGAGAGTGAGAGGAAAATCATGAAGGAAGTTCTTATTGTCAGCGCCGTGAGGACACCTATCGGCAGGCAAAATGGATTTCTCAGGAACTGGACGGCCCCGGAGCTCTTAGGTGCCGTGCTGGATGAAGCTGCACACAGGATTAATCTTGATCCCGCAATTGTCGATGATGTGATTACCGGCACGGTGTATCAGATAGGCGAGCAGGGCTTTACCCTGGCGCGCATGGGGGTGTTGGCCTCCAAGTTTCCCATGACGGTTCCAGGTATCTCAGTGAACCGCCAGTGTGGAAGCAGCCTCACAGCCGTGCAGCTTGCCTACGGCATGATTGCCTCCGGTACGATGGACGTGGTGATCGCTAGCGGATGTGAACTCCTGACGAAGTACGGCATGTTTTCTGATTTGAACGGCACCCTGTATACAGGGAAGCCCATGGGCAATCCCTTTGGGGCATTCTATACAAACAAGTACGGCAAGCCGGATCAGATCGCAGCCGCACAGATGATCGCTGACAAGTGGGCAATCTCGCGCGACGAATGTCATGAATTCGCCATTGCGAGCCACAAGAAGGCACATGCGGCAACTGTAAATGGATATTTCAAGAATGAGATTTTGCCCATGAAGGGTGTCGATAAAGATGGCAATGAAATCGTGAGGGATACGGATGAACCCATCAGGCCGGATACAACCCAAGAGAGTCTTTATGCCCTCAAGATTTTGCCGAATACTAAGTGGATAACAGCAGGCATATCGAGCACTATCACCGATGGTGCATCTGCTGTGGTTCTCATGAGCGAAGAGAGGGTGAAGGACCTGAAGCTGAAACCTCTTGTCCGCATCGTCGCAAACGCCGTCGTTGGATCCGATCCGGAGATCATGCTGACAGGCCCCATCTATGTTACGCCCAAGGTTCTTAAGAAGGCCGGCCTCTCTATGGACGACATCGACATCTTCGAGATCAATGAGGCCTTCGCACCTATACCGCTCGCCTGGGCGAAGGAGCTCGATGCCGATCAGCGCAAACTCAATGTGAACGGAGGAGCCCTTGCCCTCGGCCACCCTGTCGGCAATTCCGGCTGCCGCTTGACCGTTACGGCAATCAATGAGCTTATACGGCGAAAAGCCCGATACGCCCTTGTTTCGCTCTGTACGGGCGGAGGAATGGCTCCGGCAACGATCTTAGAGAGAGTCTAAGGCAAGGTTAGAAGAAATGGATACCCTCTGTCCCGGTATCCGATGATTGTCCAAATCCTATACCGCGCAAGGGTCATGGATTAATAACAGAGACCCCGTTTCTTCATGGAGCGGGGTTTCATATTTCGGAAAGAGTTGAGTGAATTTCTATTATTTATTCTAAGGCAGGAGCGAACGACATGAAGCCATTTACGATTATGTCCGTTGCGGTTTTATCGTTTATTGCCCTCGGACATCTCCTCCGCATTCTTTCCGGCTGGGAGGTCATAATCAATGGCCTTCGCATTCCCTTATGGGCGAGCGCCATAGCAATTGTGTTTTTCGCAGCGCTTGCGTGCATGCTCTGGCGCGAGTCTCTCTCAAACAAGTAAAACGCCGTATCTTCAATCCTTGGTCCGGAGAGATTCGTTCAAGCGCAGAATTTATTGATGGAACCCGGGAGAGAAATGTGCAGAGAACCAAATACCGCCGATTATAGCCTCAATTGAATCCCTGCAAATTCCTGCAAACGCTTCAAATAAATTATTCGGGTGCGCCCGTTTTGCCTTTGCGGTAAAAGTCTGTCAGAAAGGTGGCATCTTTGGGAGACAGGTCAAAACGCATGACTGCTTCATTGATAAGTTTCTGAACGGACTTGTTCGGATCATCCAACAGTTTATCAGAAATCCATTTGACAGCTTTGCGTATAGCTTCTCCTTCGGGCATAATCGTCGCCATGGTCCATTCTCCTCACATTACTGAAATTTTATTAATATCTTCATTTCTGTTTTTCACGCTCATTCTCGTTTCCCGCGGTGGCTTTCCAATAGATCGCTATGATAAGAAAAATAGTCACAACAAGTACGAAGGGTATAATATAGCGATTCGAATATGCGGAAACGAGATGCCATTTATCGCCCAGAAAGAATCCAAGATTCATAAAAACAATCGTCCAGAGCGCCGCCCCTGTATAGGCAAAGGCGGCAAATGTGGGATACGGCATAATGGATGACCCTGCAAAAATGGCCGTCAGATGTCTCACCCCTGGAATAAAATACCCGCAGAACAGCGCGAATCTTCCATATCGTACGTAAAACTTTCTTGCATTTTGAATATGATCTGGATTTATATTCAGCTTCGTGGAATATCTCTTTATTAAACGATTCCCGAAGGTCCTGCCAAGGATATAACCAAGCGTTACGCCCGACGAACTCCCTACGAGGCAAACTGCAAAGGCATAGAGATAGTTTAATTTGCCTTCATAAACTAAAAATCCTACAAATGCAATCAATGTCTCATCAGGGATGGGGAAACCCAGGATGCCCAGCCCCAAAGCGACAAAAACGCCAAAATAGGAATATTTTGTGATGGTCAACAGAAGGGCATGCATTTATGACCCATAGGCACTGTGTCAATAAGTTATTTTGGCAGCATTATAGAATAAATGCCCACAAAAATGCGAGCTCAAATGTCGTCGCAGAATCCGGAAAGAAACAAAATAATAAGAGGATGAATCTGTGCGCCCGTGAGTTTAGTTTAAAACCGACGCCGCAACTTCTTCTCAAAAAAGAGAAAGGGCGGGAGAAGCTTCTCCCGCC
>JBKQQP010000021.1:0-67818 GCA_052144335.1 Syntrophales bacterium | reverse complement strand
TCATCAATACTACAAATACCGCCAGGCCTAATGTCTTAATTGTCTTTTTCATGATCTGTTCCTCCTTTGTTTCTGATTTGTTTTGCCTTATAGAAATGAAATATCCATGCCAACCTCATGAGGTTCTCTGTAATTATCTGTAACATGCTTATTATACAAGTGTATCTCGATCTGCGGAGATCTCGAGATGAGGTATCGGATTCCTCAAAAGCAAAAAACATTTAATGAAACATTCAACGACATTGAATGAAATGAGAAATGGGATGACGGCAATGATGGGTGCCCTGTGCTGCACCAGGAATCGCGTCATGCAGCTTCATCCTTAGCTCTTCGTGCCTAGGAAATTGAAGGCCCCGGATGTCCAATTTCTTAGTTTAAGAAAAATCCTTGTATAGAAAAATCAAGTTGTATTATACTTTCTCATCACTTTGCACCCGCCCTCAATTTACAGATATGTTACGGACCATGCGGCTGTCAGGATAGTCCTTGGTTGATTTAATCTGATGACTCAAAGGAGGAAGTAAGATGAATCAAGAGCTGCCTCGCATCCTGAGTCCCAATCTCGGTTGTCCTATCATCATCTCCCCGGAGGATCTGAAATCAAAAGGATTGGATGTCGTCATGGCCGAAGAAGGTGATCATCCCAGAGGACAACTCTCCATCCATGCAAAACCGTCCTTCGAAGATGAGGGCGAGGAATTCGTTTTGGAGCTTTCAGATCGGCAGCCTTTGAAGGACGGAACGCTGCCTCCCGCATTCGGAAGCGTCGATGAAACGCGTTATCTGATCAGCACTACCCTCGCTTCGTCGATCTTTGCCGGCAAAGCCCGATTTTTTCGCTACCGGGCACAGCTAATCACTTTGAAGACTCAAGACATGACCCGCCTGTTTAAGGATAAGCCCATATCCACCCTCTATGACCTATGCCTGACGAATGATGGCCAATGCGTGGGCATGGTCTTTCATGCCCTTTGCCTCCGCCCCGCGGGCCGTGGCCTGAATTTTATTCACCTCACGGACCTGCATATCGCCCTGCGCAATGACCTCTACAACGAGAACCTGCGTGACGAAGCATCCACTTTCAATAATTTTAACGAGAATTTGCGAAGGTTTATCCGTTACGCTAACAAACTTGCAGACGAGGGGGAACTCGATTTCGTGCTCGTTCTCGGAGATCTCGTGGACTTCCTGCGCCATGGCTTCAACGAGCGCGAGGATTATGGACATAACAACCTTGAGGTATTTCGCAACTTGATTCTCGGCCATGGAAACGAGAAGCTTCGTCCGGATCCGAACATGGGCTTGAAGATGCCCATTTTCACTACCACCGGCAACCATGACTGGAGATTTTTCCCGTACGATGCTGCTCTCTTTCCTTACGTCTTCGGGGTGGATACAGGAGTGGCTGAGCAATTCGATCTCTATTGGGCGGATGAGCAAGAAGAAATCAGCCAGAAGATAGAAACCGTCTACGCCAAATTATTGCGTGAAGGATCTCCGATCTCTAACCGGACCTCGTTAGGCTGCGTGATTAACTGGTTATTGCAATGGCTGCAGAAATGGCAAGTACAGGTTGTGACCACTTTAAGTGCATCGGCGTTGATACAAATTATACCCAAGATACCCTTCGTGGGGAGTTATCTGCATAATTTTCTGGGTTCCTACGATCCCCTGTTAACGAGTGCGATCGCCTTGTTCGTTGTGCCCCCCGCCATGGTCATCTTAACAGGTGTAATAAAACATTGCGTGCGCAATCAAATCGTGAACTTATTGGCCATTGACGCTGGTTGGCAGGCACTGAAGGACTATTTTCTGACCATTAACCCATATTTCAATTACTCCTTTCGCATGGGGAATAATTACTTTCTCATTATGGATACGGGGCATGACTGTCTCCGGGCTCAATACCTTTGGGACGATGGGGATAAAAAGCTGGGCCCCCTTTCCATTGATGACAACGCCATTGGCCACTCGCCGGACGTCATGGCGTTCTATGATGCCAATGAATATTATCCATACAACCAAATAAACTGGATAGATCGCTTGATGCAACTTATCCATGAGGAAACAAGAAAAGGGGATCCACCCGTCAGAATTTTCATCGGCCTCCACGCACCGCCCGCCAACCTATCAAGAGATGAACATAAGGATGCCTATCAAGGCAGCAGAGACAATCCCGAAGGATTGCTTTTGACCGAGGGGAAATATAACACACGTTATGGGACCATTAACCATTTTGTGAGCCAGTTTCTCCACCTTTGCTTGGGCCGAGTCGAGGGGAGTCCAGATGTCGAACGTCTCCCCGTGGATATGGTTCTGGCGGGGCATGCCCACTGGAAACTCGAGCTTCGCTTGGAATGGGATTATGAGTGGTGGAACCCGTTGGTCTATTACGGGGATTTCACCGGCGACGCAAATTTTGCGGCCTCTTTCGACAACCTGAGGCCTTTCCTGCTGCAAACGCCAGCTGCGGGTCCCAGGGAAGAAGAATACTCGCCGGACCCACCATATTTTCGCGAACTGAAAATTGATGAGAAGGGAAGATTGGAAAGCGCTAAGGTCATGGCAGTCGGTGATGATGGGTCAGCATTTGAATATAAGTTCCCCTGGTGACTTTGAACCGACTCTGAAAGGACTCATTGAGAGAATCATGAACGAAGCTGAACGGCTGATCAAGGCCAAGCTCCCGACGCTCGTGTATTGATTTCATGTTCAGTTTCATGTGCATATCCAACTGTAATGAAGGCTCTCATAAAGACTGGTTCGCCAGAATTTTGTAGAGCCTTTTTCATTGACATTTTTTTATCTTCTGCATTATTGTCTACGACGGCTGCACACATCTATGCGAAAGGGATAAATGGCGGCATGTACGAAAAGAAACCCTGGCTGAAATTTTACGGCGACATCCCGGAATCCATCAGTTATCCGCGTGTGACCATGTATGAAGCGGTCATGAAGACTGTGGAACGTTGTCCGGAGGCCATCGCCTACGATTTTTTCGGGTATTCCTCAACTTACAGACTGTTCGGTCGTGACATCGACCGGTGCTCGGATGCCCTGGCATCACTCGGCATGAAGAAGGGGGATCGGATTACCATCTCCATGCCTACGACACCTCAAGGGATCATCTGCTTTTATGCGGCGAATAAGCTCGGTGCCGTAGCAGCCATGATTCATCCTCTCTCCACGGCAAAGGAGATCGAGTTCTATCTAAATTCGAGCAAGAGCCGCTTTGCCCTAACCCTGGACGCATTCTACGGCAAATTCAGGGAGGTCAAAGACAGAACACTGCTCAGCGTTCTAATTTTGACCCGTATACCTGATTATCTCAAGGGAATAAACAAAATCGGCTTCAACCTTACGAAGGGACGTAAGATCCCACGTGTTCCTAAAGACCCCCTGGTGAAGTGGTGGGGAGAACTTATGAAAGGCCCCTACCCGAAGGCTGCGAAGGCCCGGATGGATACGGACGAGATGGCCGTGATCCTCTATAGCGGAGGAACGACGGGCATCCCCAAAGGAATCATGCTTTCCAATATGAACTTCATCAGCGAAGGCATGCAGGTTTCCGTTATCGGAGGCCTCTCGGAAAAGGACACCATTCTCGCCATCCTTCCTATTTTTCACGGCTTCGGCCTTGGTGTTTGCATAAACGCCTGCTTCATGGGCGGGGCCAAGAGCCTCCTTGTTCCTCAATTTACGCCGGAGACTGTGGCCAAAGCAATCAAAAAGAGTCGTCCCACATTCGTGATCGGAGTGCCCACCCTTTTTGATGCCCTGGGCAGGAATCCCGGTTTTCAGAAGACTGATCTCGGCTGTCTTAGAGCCACCTTCAGCGGCGCCGATACCCTGCCGCGGGCAGTAAAGGAGCGCTTTGAAAAGATCGTTAAAGAACGGGGCGGAACATGCCAGCTCCTCGAGGGATACGGCCTTACGGAAGCGGTAACGGCCATCATGGTTACTCCTTTTGACCACTACCGTGAAGGAAGTATCGGCATCCCTTTTCCGGATATTCTCGCCAAGATCGTGAGAGCCGAAACACTGGAGGAAGCCAATGCAGGTGAAGAAGGTGAGATATGCATCCATGGCCCGGCAGTTATGTTAGGCTATCTTGATAACCCGGAGGAAACGGCCGAGACGCTGAAGAAGCACCCCGATGGAAAGTTATGGCTCCACACCGGCGACATAGGCACCATGGATGAGGACGGATTCTTTTATTTCAAGGTCAGACAGAAACGGATGATTAAATCTTCGGGCATGAACGTCTACCCCGCCCAGGTGGAAGATATCCTGTGCCTGCATCCCGGGGTTGAAGGAGCGTGCATCATCGGTGTTCCGGACGAAGCCCAGGTGCAGCGCGTAAAGGGTTTCGTCGTTCTCAAGGACCCGGAAAAGGCAGGCCCGGAGATGGAGAAAGCGCTCATCGATCATTGCCGGGAGCATCTCATCAAGTGGAGCTGCCCACGAGAGATCGAATTCCGCAAGACTCTGCCGAAGACCCTTGTCGGCAAAATCGCGTATAAGATTCTGGAAGAGGAAGAGATTGCAAATTTGAAGAGCGCAGGGAAATATGCGGGGGAGTGAAACGAGGAGATTCGTGAATGAAAGAAGCGGATGAATTTTACGCGATACTGAAAGACCCCGTATCATACGGCAGGAAGATGAAGGAACAAGGCCGGAAGATCGTGGGATACTTCTGTTCCTATACGCCGGAAGAAATCATATATGCCGCTGGTGCGCATCCTTTCAGGATTTTCGCTTCCGGAGAAAACATTCATTTTGCCGATGCCCATTTTCAATCCTACTGCTGCTCGCTGGTGCGGGGAGCCCTCGAAGGGGTGCTGGCAGGCGATATTGACTTCCTCGACGGAGTCGTTTTTCCACACACGTGTGATTCCATCCAGCGGCTCTCCGATATCTGGCGCATGAATGTGAAAGGGCCTTTCCATGCAGACATAGTGCTGCCTGTGAAGCTGGACACAGCAAGCGCCAGGGCATACATGATCGACGTCCTGAAAAAATTCAGGGTTGAACTTGCCTCGCACCTGCACGTGGAGATCATGGACGACAAGTTAAAGAACGCCATTGGAACATTCAACATCATCAGGGCTTCTCTCAAAAGGCTATACGAGCTGAAAGCTGAAGATCCAAGAATCATCAGCGGCAGCGATCTCTATGCGATTGTCAAGGCTGCCATGATGATGGACAGGGACCATCTTACGGAGGCGCTTCCCGCAATTATCAAAGAGATGGAAAAGAAGAGGGGGAATGCAGGATTATCCGCAGGCAAACGTATAGTCCTTGCCGGCGGCGTCTGCAACCACCCCGATATCTATCGGATCATTGAAGAAGCCGGCGGGGCCGTCGTCTGGGACGATTTCTGCACCGGCTCAAGATATTTTGAGGAATCGGTAAAGGATGATGCAGATCCCGTCGTCGCTATTGCTCAGCGTTACATTAAAAGACCCTTATGCCCGGCAAAGCACGCCGGGATATTTACCCGCGGTGAAAATCTTCTGAAGATTATAGGAGAAAAAGACGCCCGCGGTGTGATATTCTTTTTTCTCAAGTTCTGCGACCCCCATGCCTTTGACTATCCCTACATGAAGGAATTCCTCGATAGAGAGGGCATACCGAGTATGATGCTCGAAGTGGAGGACCAGCTTCCTTCGGAAGGCCAGTTGCGCACTCGTTTTGAGACATTCGTTGATATGTTATGAAATGTTTTATTGGGTGAAAAAACCAAAAGTGAGACGTCTATGAATAAGATGCCGGAGATTGTGCTCTTCGTCCTCGCGAAGATCAAGAAACTTGCCCTCCATTTCAAGAAGAAAAAGAAGATGAAAGAGATCATGATGGTCTATTACATGGAGGCGAAGAGCGCCCGGATCAGCGGCAGGAAGGTTGCCTGGATTACGAGTGGCGGCCCTGTTGAGCCCCTCATCGCGATGGATGTGATCCCCGTGTATCCGGAAAACCATGGGGCAATGATCGGTGCGAGCAAGATGGGGACGGACCTTTGCGAAAAGTCCGAATCCATGGGATATTCAAGCGACCTCTGTTCCTACGCCCGCTCTGATATCGCCTGCGCAACGGTGAACGGCGGCCCTATCGGCGGTCTTCCACGTCCTGACATGCTCATATGCTGCAACAATATCTGCGGGACCGTTCTGAAATGGTATGAAGTTCAGGCCCGCTACTTCAACGTCCCCCTCTTCATCTTCGACACACCGTTTTGTCATGTGGGCTATGCAGAGGAGGTCCAAAGATATGTCCGTAGACAGCTCGATGAATATGTCCTTTTTCTCGAAAAGGTGTGCGGAAGGAAAATGGATAGCGACCATCTAAAGGCTGTGGGAAAGCTCTCCCTCGAAGGACAGCGGCTCTGGCAGGCCGTGCTCGCGACGACCGCAAACAGCCCCGCACCGATGACGGCCTTTGACGCCTTTTATCATTTGGCGTTGATAGTAACGCTGAGGGGAACACCACTGGTAATCGACTATTACACCCAGCTTTTGGCGAAGATGAAGGACCGCGTGGCGAGAGGGATCGGGGCTATCCCCAATGAGAAGTATCGGCTCCTCTGGGACAATATCCCCATCTGGCCCCGTACACGCTGGCTCTCGGAAAAGCTGGCTTCGCACAATGCGTGCCTCGTGGCGGACACCTATACCTCAGCCTGGTGCGGCACGACGAAGTACATCGACGAGAATAACTTCTTTGACTCCATGGCCGAGGCCTACACACGCATCTACCTAAATATAGGCGTTGATGAGATGGCCCGTATAGTGCTGGAAATGGTTGATAGATATAGAGTCGACGGCATCGTGATGCATTCGAACCGGAGCTGCAAACCTTACTCCCTGGGCCAGTATGATATCCAGAAAATCGTGGAGAAGGAAAGGGGAATTCCATGCCTGATGATTGAGGCGGACATGGTCGACGAGCGGAGCTTCTCAGAGAGCCAGGTTTCCACGCGCATCGATGCCTTCATGGAAATCATCAAGCAGCGAAAAGGGGATTAAGCATTAGATGGGTGAGAGCCATTGATGATTACAGCAGGAATTGACATCGGATCCATCACCACAAAGGCGGCCGTCATGGCCGAAGGGAAGTTACGCGGCACAAGGGTCATCTTTACCGGGTACAACGCTGAACAGGCCGGCACGAAGGTGTACGAGGAACTGCTCAAAGAACTCGGCATCGAGAAGTTTGACGTCAGGAGGGTCGTGTCCACAGGATACGGCAGGAACAGCGTGAAGTTTATGGACAAGGCTATGACGGAGATCATCTGTCACGGCGCCGGCGCCCATTATTTGAATCCCCGTGCCCGCTCCGTTATTGATATCGGCGGGCAGGACAGCAAAGCCATCGTCCTCGATGAGAAGGGGAAGGTAAAAAACTTCGCCATGAACGACAAGTGCGCCGCGGGCACAGGACGCTTCCTGGAGGTCATGGCGAGAGCACTGGAGGTGGACCTTGACGGGTTCGGAGCCCTTTCCCTGAGTGCAGTCAATCCCTCCAGAATCAGCAGCCTCTGCACGGTCTTTGCCGAATCGGAGGTTATTTCGCTCATCTCAAAGGGTGAAAAGCGGGAGAACATCATTTCCGGCATACATGAGTCCATCGCTGCAAGGATCGCAGCCATGACAAACCGTTTGCGGATTGCACCACTCGTGGTGATGACGGGTGGCGTGGCAAAGAATATAGGCGTTGTGAAAGCCCTCGAGAGAAAAATAGGAATGGCCGTCGAGGTCTCAGAATATGCCCAGGTGAACGGGGCCATTGGCGCCGCGTTTCTGGCCGCTGCGCTCAAATAAAAATATCATTCATGCGGATTACCGCATAAAATATTCTTGCAAGTTCAGAAATGAAGCCCGCACCGGTAGTGCCTAACATTCACTTCTGTTTTATCTTATTCCCCTTTTTGCAGGTAGCTTTTAACTCCTTCTTCCTTCGTGAGGACGCGCATGCCGCCTTCAGCCAAGGCTGACATCTCGTCTTCACCGGGATAAATGAAGACAGGTGCGAGGAAACCCACCCTTTCCCTAATCCAATCAGTCAGCATCTCCGAATGGGCCAGTCCGCCTGTCAGTATTATGCCGTCAATTGCGCCTCGCAAAACAACGCACATGGCGCCGATGTCCTTGGCAATCTGATAGGCCATGGCCTCATAAATCAGTTTCGCTTTTTCGTCACCCGCATTGATCATGTCGCGGATCTTCTGCCCATCCGTTGTGGAGAGATATGCCGAGAGGCCTCCCTGCCCGACAAGCCGGCCCTGTATCTCTTTTTTGTCAAACTTTCCCGAGAAAGCGAGATTGAGCAACTCTATTGTGGGAAGGGAGCCGGCCCTCTCCGGTGTGAAGGGCCCTTCTCCGAGTCCATGGGTACAGTCAATGACCCGGCCCTTTTGATGAGCGCCGATGGTGATGCCTCCGCCGAGATGGCCCACGACGAGGTTAAGTTCCTCATACCTTTTCCCCATTTCCTGAGCAAGTCGCCTCGCCGCAATCTTCTGGTTCAAGGCATGAAACGCGCTCTTCCTCTCAATTTCGGGAAGGCCGGATATTCTCGCAAGAGGTTGAAACTCATCCGTGCTTGGTGGATCGACGACTATGGCCGGCATGCCATATTTTTTCGCAATATCAAGTGCCATGGCCGGCCCCAGGGCCGAAGGATGCATTCCGTATTTGCCTTCCAGAAGATCTCTGCGCATGTCGTTATCAATCATGTAAGCGCCCGCGGGCGCTGGTCTCCCCAGTCCACCGCGACTGACGATCATATCGATCTCGTTTAGGTTGATTCCGTTTCTTGCGAGAAATGTAAGAATATCCTCCTCCCGGCGGGGAAGCTGCTCGCGGATCGATTTATAAGGGGCCAGCGCTTCAGTGCTGTATCGAATAGTTTCGAGTACGGCGTGGTCTCTGCCCGAGAACCAGCCCACCTTCGTCGATGTCGAGCCTACATTGATAACAAGCAGGTGATGTTCCTTATGCATTATTATTTCCTTCTCTCAGATCAAGCATGCCAGGGCGATTTCCACAAGCCGGTTTTCTCGAGTGACGAAGGGAAGATTCAGGATCACAGGATTCGTCATTCCCATGAGGATGCCTGCCATTTCCATCTGTCCGATGAAAACGAGCGACTGAGTGAGCAGATAACCACTCTCGATCTCAGGTGCGAGATAGATATCGACGTTTCCGGTAACGACACTCTTGACCCCTTTTCTTGCCGCCGCTACATGGCTCAAGGCGCAATCAATATCGAGAGGGCCTTCGACGATGGCGTTTCCGAACTGCATCCTCTCCGCCATCTTGGAGAGGATGGCGGCATCAAGTGTTGACTGGATGCTGGGATTCACCTGTTCGATGGCAGCAAGAACGGCGACCCTCGGCGCCTCGATCTCCAGCAGTCCCGCCAGCTTTATGGCTTGTGCGAGGATCAACTGCTTTTCCATAACGCCCGGATAGTTATTTATGAACGTATCCGTCACAAGAATCAGTTTGCCCTTCTTTGGCAACTGGAAGACCGATATGTAACTTGCCAGCTTCTCCTTCAAGAGGCCTGTCTTTGCATCGAGAACGGCGTTCATGAACATCTTCTGCCCCTCGGCTCCCTGCATGAGCATATCCGCGCGCCCTTCACGGACGAGCGCCACTGCCGCCGAGAGAAACCCACCGGGATCTTTCACATCCACGATTTCATGTTCCAGATTTTGAAGGGCGCTCTTTTTTACCAGGGCTTCCACCGCTTTGCCCTCGCCCACCAGCACGGGTACGATAAGCCCCTCTCGCACTGCCCTGGAAATAATTTCCATATCCAGTTTCTTCGCCGATGAGATAGCCAGCCGCCTCTTCACTGCCTTTTTCTTCGCCGCTTCTATAATATCCGCGAATGTGCGGGCCATTTACCTCACCTCCCCTTCCAGTCTGTCGGCCACCACGACGCCCATGGCAAGGTCAGTAATAATGGAATCGCTGAAGTCTGCGCGCGAGGGAATGCAGACTGCTCCTCTCGAGGTTACCGCAACGGAGCAGCGTGTCACGTCCAGGAAGAAATCAAGCTTGCACAGGATGTTGCCCGTGTCGAGGCGGGGGACGAGGATGATATGCGGAATTTTCGCTAAATCGATATCTCGGTAATCTCTCAGTCGGCCAGTCGGCCCCAGAAATATCTCCGTGAAGGAAGTCGCATCGACAATCTCACATTCGCCGAAATCTCCTCTTTCCGCAGCCTTCCTGAGCAATTTGTAATCCCGGCAAGAATCCAGGGTCCCGCCGAATTTTCTCTGACCGGAAATAACGACAATTCTCGGTTTCTCATATCCAAGCAAGTGGTATAGAAAGACAGCATTCTTGAGAATATTCACTTTAGTCCTGTAATCGGGCATTATACTGACACCGGTGTCCGTGAAGGCAGTCAGATGGTCGAGTCCCGGAATCTCCCAGAAGGAGATGACGCTCACCGTCATGCCGGAGGCCGCCTTCCCTTCTGCCCTGATGATCGAACGATAGACGTAGGAGGTCGGAATCTGGCCTTTGCTCACGATAGACAGTTTCCCTGAAAAAAGCATGCCAATGCCAAGATCGGAGATTGTCTGCCTGTCGTTCTCAATAATCCTTTCAAACCTATTGATATCGAATCCGACCTTTTCTCCCAGTTCATCCATCTTCTCCGAATTTCCGATAAGGACCGGCTCGATGTACCCCGCTTCCCAGCTTCTTTTCACCGCCAGCATGAATTCCTCATCTTCAGGGGCAAGAACGGCAAGCTTTTTCGGCCCTTTTTCACCGGCAATTCTGGAGACATCTTCAAGTGATCTAATCATCGAAGTCACCTCGCATGAAACTCGTCATTGGGAAGATCTATTCCTTTCCGGTGAACATTAATTTCTTAAGTAAGGGACGAAAGATAGGAGCGCAGGTTTTGCTTCTTCGACAGGCCCAGCTTATGCCTGATATGGTAACGGTACACATTGACAGCACTGACGGAAATATTTAAAAATGCCGATATTTCCTCTGTTGTCTTCCCTTCTTTTAACAGATTGGCAACCTGCACTTCTCTTTTGGTAAGATTCAAGTAAGTAACGGACAACTTCTGAGCGAAGGGTGACATGATGTCCCTTAGATTGGATGCAAGGACATTCACATACGACATCCCCTGAAGATCCACATGATTTTTCAATTTTTCCATGTGCGGCATAATGAGTACCTTTATATTCGATAATACTTTTTGTTCGAGTTCGTTTCTATCTTCATCTCTCTGTTTCATCAAGACCCTTAGTGCCGAGTTCATGTCTTCGAGTTCATGTGTCTTGACCTCAAGCTCCATCTCCCTCTTTTCCGTTGCCTCCTCCGCACGCTTGCGTTCCGTAATATCCATGGAGTTTCCAAGAATGGCCGGTCTGCCCTTGTAAATAATAGGTGTAACTGTTTCCATGATCCAGTGAATCTCACCGCTCCGGCTGATGATCCTGAATTCATGAGGAGTAGAGCGTTTCCCTTTGAGCATATCTCTTGCGCACTGCCTGTGCCTCTCCTTGTCTTCCGGGTGCACAATAGAGTCCGATCTTTTTCCCATCATCTCTTCTGGTGCACATCCATAGTATGAAGCGGCGTTAGGGTTAATGGACTGAAACTGGCCATCCTGCACCACATAGATACCGACAAGAGACTGTTCCGTCAACGATCGGAAAAGCTGATCATCCTCGCGCATTTTTTCGGACCCATGTTTGTCCTGATTGCCTCTTTTCTTCAATTTTTCGACCGATGCTTGTTTCTTCATGGATTCTGCTTTCAGATTATGCCTCTGCGGAGCTACAAATATCATCGGTACATTTGAAATGCAAGCGTATGATATGCATGAGAATTAAGAGCTTGAATGCTGTTCGTTGACCCCTTATCACGCATCCTACAATAGACTGATCGATTGAAAATTCCGAGGTTAACGATTTTGGTCATATATGTAATATATAAAACGGCAAGTCAAATGATTCTTTAGCCTTTTTAGTGAAACAATCTCAATTGGTTGTTGAGTCACTTGATGATTACTGATACTCCGGCGGTTGTTCATCGGCCGCAGCGCCACTGTCTGTGGGACATCATTGTAAGGGAATGCAACATGAAGATTTCAGAAAAACCCATGCATAAGTTTCCCTGGCACCTTCGTATATTGTTCCGGAACCAAGAAAGAAGATACGGGCAGGTCCGGATGTCCACCCTCCTCTGGGCGCGAGTGCCCGAGCTTTATTTGGCGGTGGCAATTCTATACGCCGTGCTGGACAGTCGCGAAAGCCCCGTTGATCCTGCTTTGCGTTCTTTGGTCATGGTCAGGGTGTCACAGTTGAACTGGTGCCATTTTTGTGTTGATATCAATGCATGTCTGTTTGCCGAGAGAGCCGGTTTTCTCGGAAAGCTGGAAGCCTTGGAAAAATGGAGCGAAAGCGAGCTTTTCAGCCAGAAAGAAAAGGCTGTTTTGAAGTACGCTGAGGCAATTACCTGTCCGTAACAAAAGGCGAGAGATGAATTAATGGCGCGACTGGGGGAGTTCTTTGAAGACGACGGCATTGTCGAACTTACGGGTTTGATCGTTTTTCAGAATATGTCCAGCAAGTTTAACAGCGCCCTCGACGTCCCCGCACAGGGTTTTTGCCGGCTTCCGTCTCCGCCCCGTTAATTGACAAAAAACCTGATAATACGGTAACAGATACTCCATTGCACACAAGCTCTTTTCCTGATATAGATTCATGACAGTCTTTCATAAGAGCTGTGAATAGCACATAAGAGAAAAGGAGATATATTCATGATTGGGAAAAAGACTCTTATCATTCTTGGCATAAGCTTTGTCGTGTTTGTCCTTGCGACTGTTGAGTCATTTGCATTTACACCAGGCAGTCTTTTACAACTCAAAAATTTAAAAAAATGCCAGAGCTGCGATCTAACCAATGCTGACCTGAGCGGCCAAGAGCTCAATGGAGCGAACTTGCAGGGTGCAAACATGACCGGCGCAAATCTCTCTAGTGTAAATCTTTCCGGCGCAAACCTGAGCCAAGCGGAATTAGCAGGCGCAAAACTTCTAAATGCAAACTTGAGCGGTGCTAACCTGAACAATGCAAACTTGAGCGGTGCAAGCCTGATAAAGGCGAGCCTCTCTGGCGCAGATTTGACCGATGCAAATCTTGCTAACGCAAAGCTGATTGATGCAAGGTTAACCGATGCAAATCTAACGAATACAAACCTGACGAATGCCAGGATGAACGGTGCGGCTCTAAGAGGTGCAAATCTTACTAATACAAGACTGACGGGCGCCAGGTTGGATAATGCTGCCTGGATGGATGGGACGATGTGTAAGGAAGGATCGGTAGGGGAGTGCAGGCAGTGACTTCGTCAAAGGCATGAGGTTTGCACCCCTTAGTTTAACATTGCTGTTGCTGCATTTTTTTAGCCGGCATTGGGGGAAGTATCCCTGAATAGGTAACGCCGGTCATTATTTCTCGATTTCTTACCCGCGGTTGTCACGGGTTTCTGCTTTCTCCGTAAGCTTCGACAGGATAATTCTGTTCCCGCCAACCGTTGAATCCACCGGCCAACGGCCGCACTTGCATGAATCCCTTCTTTTTCAGTATCAGCGCTGCCCGGGCACCCGATACGTCGTTGGGTCAGGCGCAGTAAGTCACTATTTCCTTTTCCAGGGAGAAGTCGGAAAATCGCTCCAGATTCTCCAACGGAACGTGAATAGCGCCGGGAATTACGTGAGGATCAGCAGCAAACTCCAAGGGATGTCTCACGTCTAAGATGACAATCTCATCGCCGGCGCCAAGCTTCCCTTTAAGCTCTTCAGGTGTCATGCGGTTGGAAAACAATTCCTTAAGAAGATACCTTTTGCGCAGATATTTCCATGCAATGTAAAGGGCAACGAGCAGAAGAACGGCTATCAGAACATTTCCTTGTATCCAGTCGGGAAGGATAATCTTCTCGAGCCGTATTTCGCGGCTGAAAAGGTAGCCGACACATATGAAGAACCCAACCCAGAGCAGCGAACCGACGCTGTTATAGATGGTGAAGGTTCGGAGATCCAAGCCTACAATACCGACAAGGGGAACCGTCAAATTGCTGAGCCCGGGAATGAACTTCGCAAAGAGAAGGGATGCCGGCCCGTGTTTTGCAAAGAGATTCTGAGTTCTTCTCACACATGTATCCGGCTCAAGGCTAATACTGCAGAGAAAAGAAAGTAGCTGGGTCCCGCGAATCCGACTCAGAAAAAACCATGCAAAATCGGCGAGCATGACTGCAGAGAAAGCCATAGCCAGGGCATAGGCAAACTGCATATACTCCATTTCGGCAAGGATACCCGCGGCAATCAGAGGAAGGGTTGCAGGGATGGGAATGCCGAGTCTCTCCGCGAACATCCAGAAGAAGAGAAGGATGTAGCCATGGTGAATCATATCTTGGATAATCTCATGCATTGGTAAGACGGCGCATTTCTTCAGTGCTTACTTAGGGCATACTCCCCGATAAGCTGTCGCGTGGAAGTGCAGGGAAGAGTGATAAACGCACTAGCATCGTTTCGTACAGCTTGCGCCCGTTGGCCTTAATATAAGCGAGAGGCGCTTGTGAGTCAATAAAGTTTAGACAACATAAATTTAGACGGGGCGCAACATTCAAGTTCATCAGGTTCAATATATCGCATATAAGCCATTTTTCTATGAGCCGTTCCCCTAGATTGAATGTCCTAAAACCTGATTTTCTTTCAGATAGTGATATGAGAAGTTATTTCATTAATTGAGACCGATACGATATCGTTCTCCGGCAGCGAAACGGTCGTGCCGCAAGAAATAAGAATTGCGGAAGACTATATTAAAGTGCTATATAAAAGATGATTAGTATTGGGGAAGTCATTGCAAATTCCCATATCCGAAAGCCACGCGTGTTTGTCGTGGCTTCAGAAGGTGCGTTATGAACTATAGAAGTCTGATGTTAGTAAGTATCCTGGCCTTGCTATGTGCATGTTTTGCGCCTCAGGTACACGATCAAGGTAAGACCCGCGTAATTTCACTTAAGGCTGAAGACCTCTCCAAATATGGAATGGCATTTATTACGCCATCTACTGTAACCGGCCAGGAAGAGGAAAAACAGGAGGTTGCCCTCACCTTTACGGAAGTTCTAAAGAAAGAACGGCCTGCTATATTTTGTCTTTCTCTTCCCGAGACCCTTAATGCGATAAACCAGGCCGGACTTTCGGAAGATTACAAGCGCATGTATGCTGATTATCGTGACACTGGGATTTTCAATCGCGATATCCTGCAAAAAGTAGGCGAGGCAACAAAGACCAGGTATGTGGCGCAGATAAAACTTATGGCTTTTTCTCAAGGATCAGATAACCGGTTAGGCGTCTTTGGTCTCCGTATGATTGATACAAAGTATGCCGACCTGAGGCTCTTCTTTCAAATTTGGAACACTCAGGATGGCACCATAGCCTGGGAAGGTTCTCAGGAAGTGCACTACGCTATTGATAGAGTAAGTGAAACGCCGGTAACGCAGAAAGTTATCATAGAAAAGGCCGCACACGAGATCGTTTCGAAGCTGCCCTAGCCGGCTGATGCTGATTCAAAGGCACTGAAAAGGCGCTTGAAAGAAGTCCTGAGGATACGTAATGCTATACTTTTGGACGTCGCGTCTTCTTAAATATTAAAAAGAATATGACTGTTTCTAAAAGAAGCAGAATCGACAAAAATCATGTAATATATCGTGTTTTTGTTTTAATCCTGATAATCGTTTCGACATTTATCCCTCTTATCGGCAGCACCAGAGCTTCCACCAAACCCTTCCCTTTTCATCCCGGCGAGAAATTGACTTACCGCGCTAAGTGGGGTTTCATACAGGCTGGAGAACTTACCCTGGAAGTTCTTCCCATAGAGACTGTAGATGGCACCAAGGCATATCACTTTGCCATGATCATGAAAACGAGTCCTGCTATAGATCATATCTACAAGGTTCGGGAAAGGCAGGATTCCTACTGCGACATCGGTATGACCCATAGCATTTTGTATAAAAAGGTGAGTACAGGAGAACATCCGCGCGATGTCGTCGTAAATTTCTACTGGGACAAACTTGAAGCTACCCGATCTAATTTCGGCGAGAAGATGACGCCCTCTCATATCGTGCCGGGGACGTTCGACACAGTATCCCTCTATTACGTCATTCGTCTTAAAGCCATAAAGGAGAATAGCCTAATTGAAATACCTATCTCTGAAGGCGACAATAATATTATGGTGAAAGCGAGCGTCGCCAAGCGAGAGATGATCAAGGTTGATGAAAAGGTTTATGACACCTTTGAGGTCATTCCCGATATGGAGAAGCTCGAAGCACAACATGTGGTAAAAAAAGGTGATGTGCCTGAGCTCGTAATCTGGTTTACTGTCGATGACAAAAGAATCCCGGTAAAAATCCAGAGCAAGGTAAAAGTGGGGTATTTTATATTTGAACTTATTGCGATAGAGCCATAAAAGGATTTTTGCACAGGGGTGTGAACATCTTCAGTGCCCTCAATTCGGCCTTGCGCAGCCGGAATCATGCCGGCAATATTTAGAAGTCGGCCATCGTGCGAGTCATGTTTTGCCAAAGCAGCCACGGATCTCTGGGGGGTGTTTAGGCGTGCGAAGAATAATTGTGTTGCTGTCTGGATTGATCCTGTCTATGTGCGTGATTGCCGGTTGTGCGGCGAAGGCGCGTTCTCAGGTAGCTACGGTCTATAAAGAAACGGGTTTTGCGAACCCGGGGAGTTATCATCTCAAATTCATTTTAGATGGCCGGGGCACGTTGGCTGAATATTTATTAAATGAAAAATCTCGGAATCCCGAGCTGCACGATTTTGACGTGCCGGGGCTGGAAAAACTCTTTCGCATGTCCTATCCTCAGCTTTACCTTCCTGTCCAGCCCGGAGTACCTCTCTGTAATCTGGACACCAACTTCAAACATTGCAAAGGCCTTGAGCTGCTGGTTGATTTTGAGACGTATGCGGACGATACAGTCGTCTTGCATAGTAGCGTGCTGTATCATATCAAAATTCGTTTAGAAGGAGATGAGTCGAACTTCTTCAGGACTGCCAAAGCGCAGCGCGACCGGGGCGAATTTGCCTTGCCTCGACATTATTATACAGGAGCCCTCGTGGGGGATATCCAAAAGTCCCTGCCTATCCTGCAAGAAATAGCAACAGACTATCCCAAATATATTAGAGATGATAACCGGGAAATAGAGATTGAAGTTATTCTGGAAGAGGCTCGCGAAAGATCAGCGGCTAAGAAAGCGGATCAGGATATGAAAGATACCGCGGGATTAAGCAGCGGTTTCATTGTTTCCGCCCTGCCGAACATGTCCTCTCTTGCGGGCTTCACGGTATCCGCCCTAAATTCCGGAGGAAGGACTTTTTGGCAAGTGCTGAAAGAGGGAAAGGACTTTGATCTTTACAAGAATTCGTTGGATCTCAAGGAGGTTAATTTTTCCTACGCCGAAAGTTCTGCCAGGAATTTCTCGGGAATATTCCTGCGATTGTTCGAACCGCCGCCAGATATTCTAATCCGAAAAATAGTCATCAGGTTGCGCGAGAAGGATCAGGCGATACAAACTCGCCAGGGCTATTCCGGAGGCGTTCTTTATGATGAAAAAGAATAACAAATATTGCGGTGGGCGTGGCTCATCTATCGCTCAATAGCCTTAAAAAGCAAAGCTTTACCGTAATTAGAAACTGCTGAATTCCGAAATGAAATGTGGTATAGAAAAAAAATAGGGTCTGTGATATTGAGGCACATCGTAATAGAGGCCTTGTAATTCAAGCTCCATTCCCAATAAATCAGTCATAGAGAGTATGTCAGATGAGAATGATCCCCAAAGAAGAGAAATTCTTTGATCTATTTTATGAGCTGGCTAGCAAAATCGAAGAGGGAGGTGAACTCTTTCTCGACATGGTCGAGCATTATGAATATTCAGAACCGAAGATTGTAAAGCTGAAAGAGTTAGAACATGAAGCTGACGTCATCACTCATAGAACATATGAAAAGATGCACAAGACTTTTCTTACTCCCATCGATCGTGAAGACATCTATGCGCTAGTGAATAAAATGGATAGTATCCTCGACATGATTGAAGCTTCAGCGGCCAGAATGTCTCTGTACAAGGTCAAGATTCCTGCCAAAGAAATCATTGATCAGGCTAAAATATTAAATGAGGCAATCAAGAAGGTGAAATATATCGTCCACGCCATGAAAAATATGAAAAACGCTAAGATGATCATCGATGCCTGCGTCGAAATTAATACCTTGGAGAACGAAGGGGATATTGTCATGAGGATGACGATGACCCGCCTGTTCGAGCAGGAAAAAGATCCCATCGAGCTGATCAAGTGGAAGGAAATATTTGAGAGGATAGAAGAAGCCATCGATGTCTGTGAGGATGTTGCTAACATTGTGGAAGGCATCGTCCTGAAACATGCCTGATTACTTTTGTATTCGTCGTTCTTTTATACGAACGGCGCAGCCTTTGAGTTTCTCAAAGACTCTCATTATTTCACAACCGCCGTTTCGACCTTTTCCAAAAAATATTTCTGACCCGGATGCATCGTCGCAGGAAATGCTTTCTTCGGGCTTTCGACCTTCTTTTCAGCAGGTGTCTGGAAGCCAATACCGTGGGTACCGCAACCACTGCCCCTGCCCTGCAAAAACTTTTTGATGTTTTGAGCCTCAAGCAACTATAAGATTATATTCCACTGATGAAAAATGGCAGACCTAATATCGAAAATATGGTATATTTTCATGAAGGCGGATAAAGATGACTAAGAATATCACATTAAAGATTGGAGAAAAAATAAGCAGAAAAGAACTAGTGAAGCGTGGTTGGACTCTGTTTATGACTTTGCCTAACGGTAATGAAGTGCTCAGCCGCGATTACATAAAGATAATGTGGGATCCCAAAAAAGAAGAGGTCGTCCACCTATTCACAGCCGCAGATACTTATAGGCGGTTCTAAACATTAGCATTTAAATTCTTCTTTGAAGCTCTCTGCAGCAAGCCGCGAATGGTGCACTCGCTACCGAATTTACGAATTCCTTAAACCTCACCATAATTTTCAGTTGTAGTCCCTTTCCTTAGTTCCACTGAGGATTATCGAAGACAAAAATCAGATATCTCCATATGGCATATCAGTTCGCAATATCGCATAATTTAAAATATGTTAACTAGCAGGAGTTGATAATACAGCACCGTCAACTGATCATTTAAGAAGCCGATATCACCCTAATCATGGGAGGAAGCAATGAAGATCGATAGAAGGGAATTTCTGAAACTGGCAGGAATCGGGAGCGTCGTTTTTGTTGCCGGTCCTGGAAGCTTGCTGAATGTCGCTGAGGCGGCCAAATCAGCAAATGATGATTTCTTTTTCGTCCAGTTGTCGGATACACATTGGGGTTTCGCCGGTCCGGCAGTAAACCCGGATGCGGCCGGTACCCTCAAAAAAGCCGTCGCGGCGGTGAACAGCCTTACGCGCCAGCCGGATTTTGTCATGTTTACGGGTGATCTGACTCATGTGACCGAAGATGAAAAAGAGAGGAGGAAACGTCTATCAGAGTTCAAGAAGATTGTCAGCGAACTGAAGGTGAAGAACGTCAGATTCATGCCCGGAGAACACGATGCCGGCCTGGATGAAGGCAAGGCATTCAAAGAGTTCTTTGAAATAACCCATTATACCTTCGACCATAAGGGGGTCCATTTCATAGTGTTAGACAACGTTTCCGACCCTACTTCGAGTATCGGAGAGGCGCAGCTGCAATGGCTGAGCGGGGATTTAAAGCGACTCGACAAAGACACTAAAATAGTGGTTCTCACACATCGCCCGCTGTTTGATCTCTATCCGGATTGGGATTGGCATACACGGGACGGATCTAAGGCCGTGGATATGCTCATGCCCTATGCGAATGTGACTGTCTTTTACGGTCATATACATCAGGAACACCATCACCAAACAGGACATATCGCCCATCACGCAGCGAAAGGTCTGATGTACCCCCTGCCGGCCCCGGGTTCCGTTCCCAAGAAACAACCGGTTCCCTGGGATGACACGGCGCCATACAAGGGATTGGGATTCCGCCGCATAAATGCGGATGTCGAGAAAGCCAAATATGATATCGCTGAATTCGGCGTTAGAGGAGAACGGCTATGAAACCAGCAAAATTTGTCGTCCCGATCCTCATCCTGTCGATTTCCCTGTTCGTAGTCATTCCTCATTTCGCCCCCAGCTACATACTGGCGGACGAAAAAGAAAGGGTAATACAGATAACGGCGAAGAAGTTTGAATACTCGCCAAACGATATAAAGATGAAGCAGGGCGTTCCCGTAATGTTGGAGTTCACTTCCCTCGATAGACTGCATGGATTCAATTGTCCGAGCCTGGGTATACGCGCCGATATCTTCCCCGGAAAGACAAACCAATTGCGTTTCACTCCGAATAAGGCCGGCTCTTTTCCTTTCCATTGCGACAACTTTTGCGGCATCGGTCATGACGGAATGACGGGAACCATAACCGTAGAAGAATAGTTTCCCGCATCCTGAGTTATAAGGAACTGGCGCGTACGCGCGTATTCTTACTATAGACTCCAGACTTCATCCGGAATAGAGACAGTTGTTTTTTTGTAAAGACTACGGCTGAACTATCCCAGTAACCGCCTGCTAGCTCTCCGCCATGCATCCCATAAATATTTCTGATTGACATTTATTATTTGGTATGCCAAATAAATGACCCGATGGATGTATACCGTTGAGGTTATAGAGATGCCCCCTGACGACAGACTCATTTATCTGCTATTTACTGCCCAGCAGAAACTCCGCACTTACTTGAAAAAAATGATGATGAAGGAGAATATCAGAGTGACTGCGGCACAGGCCGGCATCCTGTTCCTTCTGAAGCAGAAGGACGGCCGCACCATGAGTGAGCTAAGCCAGATCCTTTCTATTGATAATTCCACGATCACCGGACTGGTGGACCGGCTTGAGAAAACGGGATTGGTCCGAAGAGATGCCAGTCCCCGTGACCGCAGGTCATCACACGTCTTTATCAACCCGCAAGGGTTAGAAGAAGTGGACAAGGCGAAAAAGGTTATCAGAATGGTTAACCAGGAAATAAAAAGTGGGTTTTCGGCGAAAGAGCTCGAATCCTTCAACAGGATTCTGAGAAGTTTTTTTCACAAATTCGATTCCGGCCTGAACTAAGAGTTGTAAAGATGCACGCAATCAACAAAAAAGATGTCCCTTCTCTGATAGAGAAGGTCGCCGTATTTGCCGGGAGGGAAATTGCCGCCAGGCCTGATATGAATGATACCGATGATTTCCCCCTGGATATATGGAAAAAAATGGCGCACGAAGGCCTCCTTCGCCTCGGGATCCCTGCAAGGTACGGAGGGACAAAAATTGCCTATGACACACTCGTCTTGGTCGGCGAGAGTTTAGTCAGGCACGGGCATAACATGGGGTTGGCCCTTTCCTGGATCATCCATCTGCTGGCTTCGGGTTTCATGATCGGGAAATTCGGGACTCCATCTCAGCGAATAGAGTATCTGCCAAAGATGGCAGATGGCATAATTACGGCCTCCATCGCCTTTTCCGAACTCCGTACAGGAGCAGACCCCCGCCGTCTGAGTACAACAGCCCATCGAGAAGGGGATCATTTTATCTTGAATGGCGAAAAGGCTTATCTGACCAACGGCCCTCTGGCGGACTTTTTTGTCGTTTATGCTGTAACCGGTATGGCCGAAGGCAAGAAACAATTTACGGCCTTTCTTGTTTCGAGAGAGAACCGGAATCTAACAATCACGGAAGTGATGAAACTGGATTTTCTCAGGCCATCCCCGCACTGCCTGATCAGACTGGAGAACTGCTCTGTACCGGCCTCTGCAATTCTTGGCAGGGAAGGAATGGTTCTGGAAGAGATGGCGCGGCCTTGCCGTACATTGGAGGATGCTCTCTTGAACGGCCCCATCCTGGGAGGCATGTGTCGGCAGATGGAACTTGTCCTCAATGCGCTCCGTAAACGGGGCGCGACGCCGACCGATGACGTCATGAAAGGTCTCGGTGAAATGGAGATGTGGCGGCAAACTCTGCGGTGGATGGCCTGTGAAGCAGCGAAACGCATGAAAAAGGAGGGCGCAAAGAACGAATACGAGACATTGCTCATGTCTTTTCGAAGAATTGCGGCGGACTGCCAGTCCCTAGCAGGGCAAGTCATAGAAACATCTGGTATCGGCATTGATGGAGAACTGGCGGCCATGACGAAAGATATACGCAGTACACTCGACTTGCTGAGAGGCGGAGATCCCTCGAGGCAGAAAAAGATAGGTAAAAAGATTATTGGAAGGAAGGAGTCAAATGAGCACATTAGACCTTAAATTTGCCACCGTAGAGGTGGTTCGCAGGGGCCTCAAGGATGTAGGCTACATTGCTACAGCCCAGATCGCCCACACGGTATATCTGGCTTACCACCTGGGAAAGCCCGTCCTAGTGGAGGGACCAGCAGGTGTGGGAAAGACTGAACTTGCCAAGGCGGCCGCTCTATTCATGGGAGTTCCCCTTATTCGGCTTCAATGCTATGAGGGCCTCGACGAGTCGAAGGCCCTGTACGAATGGAAATACGGAAAGCAGCTTCTCTATACGCAGCTTTTAAAGGACAAGCTCGACCGCGTCATCGAAGGAGAGACGGGGCTTGCCGAATCCATCGAAAAACTTCACCAATATGATGACATCTTTTTCTCTCCACAGTTCCTCGAACCGCGGCCGTTGCTTAAAGCCCTCCAGGAAAAGGACGGAGCAGTTCTCCTTGTCGACGAGGTGGACAAGTCTGACGACGAGTTCGAGGCTTTTCTGCTGGAAATCCTCTCCGACTTCCAGGTCTCCATCCCTGAAATAGGCACCATAGAGGCCACGTCGAAGCCTTTCGTTTTTCTCACCAGCAACAGCACGAGGGAACTCGGAGAGGCCTTAAGAAGGCGCTGCCTTCATCTGTACATATCCTTTCCCGAGCAGGGACTCGAAAGGGAAATTGTCGTGACCCGCGTCCCCGGCATATCGGAGAGACTGACCAGGCAACTGGTATCCTTCATACACCAGGTCAGAAAACTTGATATTAAGAAACTGCCGTCCGTAAGTGAAACCATCGACTGGGCGAAGACGCTTGTCATACTCCATGCTGAAACCCTAGACAAAGAGATGGTCAGGGAAACGTTGAACACGTTTCTCAAGGCCCAGGAAGACATCCGTGTCACCGAAGAAAAGCTGTATGCGTTGACGGAGCACGCGCTCCGGGAGGCAAACTGATTGGATCGCACTCTCGAGAACTTTATCACTGCCCTGCGCCGATCCGGTGTGAGAATATCCGTCGCGGAAACCATGGATGCCCTGCGCGCCGTGGAATTGTCCGGCTATGGGGACAGGCGGGTGTTGAAATCTTTTTTGTCTGCCTCACTCGCCAAGTCCATGCCGGAGAAAGAGATCTTTGACGTCTGTTTCAACCGCTTTTTTGCCCTCGATTACATTACGGGTGAGGACTTCCTCTTGGAGAATGAAAGCCTCCCCCCGGCCCTGCAAGGGGAAGCTCCCCTGACGCAGATCTTCATGTCAGGCGATGTAGGCGGGCTCGCTATGGCGCTTAGGGCTGCCGGAGAGAGGGCGGACATCCGCAGTATTCAGTCGTGGACGCAAAAGGGCCTTTTCATGCAGAGGCTTTTTCAGGAACTCGGCCTAGAGGGTCTAAACAGGGATATCAGAATGCTTGCCGAAGTCGGAGGTCAGGATGCCATCAATCAGGTGAAGGCCCTGGAAGCCATGCGGGACAATCTCATGGAAAGGGTAAGAAACCTGGTTGAGAGACAACTCGAACTCTACGCCGCACGGCGTTCGTATGAGCTCTCCGAAGGCTACATCAGAAATGCAAGGCTTTCTGCGCTAGATGAGCGGGATCTGGCCCGCATCCATAAGATTATACAAAGGATGGTAAAGCACCTGCAGGACCGCTATTCCCGGAGACCAAGGACTGCCCGGCGGGGGCACCTGGACTTCAGAAAGACCTTCCGAAAGAGCATCAGCTATGGCGGACTTCCGTTTGACACCCACTGGAAATCGAAGAAGATTGATCGCCCGGAAATCGTTGTCATCTGTGACGTGAGCCGTTCTGTCTCAACCGTGGTGCGTTTTTTTCTTCTCATCCTATACAGCTTAAACGAGGTTATCTCCCGCATCCGCTCCTTCGTGTTCTGTACGAACCTCGTGGACGTAAGCCCCCTCTTTGAGACGCACCCGCTTCCCGAGGCTCTCGCGACGCTTCGCTCGGGGGCCGGTATCCCAGTCCTCTTGGGCCGTACCGATTACGGAGGCTCTCTCCTAGATTTTAAGGACCAATATTCAGATTGCCTGACAAAGAAAGCGACAGTGATCATCCTGGGGGATGCCCGCAACAACTATGCGGAGCCGCATACCGAAGTGTTGCGAATGATTTCCGAAAGGTGCAAGAGGTTGATATGGCTCAATCCCGAGACACCTTCCCTTTGGGGATCGGGGGACTCGGAGATGAAAAAATATCTCCCCTACTGCAGCATCGCGAGGGAATGCAGCACGCTCCGCCATCTGGAGAGAATCGTGGAATATCTCCTCCGCGTCCATAACCGGTGACAAATGGGAGTTTCAGACAAAATGCATTCAAACCCCAAACATATGAAAAGTATTGATGACAGTCGGGATACCCGCAGATGCGCGACATGCCTATACCTCACCTGCGAGGAAGGCACCATGGAAAAAGAGAAATGTCTGCGCTTTGCCCGCTTCGTCGATCACTTGATAAATGAGAAATCACGGGATTGCGAATACTGGCAGCCGGTCCGGGACAATTGACGCCGCTGCCGTCGGATGCGCCAGTCTCGAAGAAAGTGCCAAGCTTGGAAGTCGAGAATCGTTATCCGTCAAGAGGTGAAGTTTGGACGAGGAACTTGAGGAAGCGAAGAGACTGGCCAGGCGGATCGCCCGCTCTACAGGGTCTCCTGCGTTTTATAAGGAAAAGAGAAGAGAGGTCGATGCTTCACGGCGCATGTTTGGGTCTTCTGCCCTTGTCGAGGAATGCCTCAATCTTGTGAGCAAACGGGAAGACGGAATCGGCCATGGTATTGGCCACGGCAAGAAGGTCGCAATCGATGCCGGCGCTATTTCCCTGGTTGAGTATGCCCCTTTTCGAAAAAGGTCCGAAGTCCGGCGGATAGTTCTTCTCGCCCATGTGGCAGGTGCACTCCATGACATCAGGCGGCTGGAGAAGGACCACGCCCAGGTGAGCGCCGAGGAAGCGGCGCTGCTTCTTCCACGCTTCGACCTCGCAGATAGGGAAGTTGAGGCCATCACCGGCGCCATCAGGAATCACGAGGCTTTTCGCGAGGCGGAGACCCTCGCAGACCCTCTCGCCCAGTTTCTTTCCGATGCCCTCTACGACGCCGACAAATTCCGCTGGGGCCCAGACAATTTTACAGAAATGCTTTGGGACATGATGGAATACAGAAAGGCCTCGCTGGATGCCCTCCTCACGCGGTTCCTGAGAGGCATGGAAGGGATAAAGCGCATCCGGGAAACTTTTCGCACCCAGACAGGTAAAATATATGGTCCCGATTTTATCGATCGCGGCATTGAGATCGGTATGAAATTTTATACCGCCATGCTCAAGTTAAAATCCTGACTATAAAATTTTAAACCATCTGCCCTAAAATCATATTGACATACAACACTGCTTCTCCTATACTTCTCCCACCGAAAGGAAATTCTGTCAGAAAAGATTATCATAATTTATAGCAGTCACAAAATACGAAAGAAAGCCTTCCTGAGACAGTAGTGCCGGAAGGCTTTTTTAACTGTAACGGATGTAAAAGGCCGGCTGTTAAATAGCATATGGGAAAGATCCGTAACTTTAGCATTATCGCCCACATTGACCACGGGAAATCGACCCTTGCCGATAGGCTTATCCAGTATACCGGTGTGAGCAACGAGCGAACCTTCAAGAACCAGATACTAGATAATATGGATATTGAACGTGAGCGGGGAATTACGATCAAGAGCCAGGCAATTTCCCTCCCGTATCAGGCCAGAGACGGCAAGGCATACAGCCTCAATCTGATCGACACACCTGGCCACGTCGACTTCTCCTATGAAGTCTCCCGCGCTTTAGTCTCATGCGAAGGCGTGCTCCTCCTGATCGATGCTGCCCAGGGCGTGCAAGCCCAGACTTTAGCCAATCTCTATCTGGCCATGGAGCTCGGTCTCGAAGTCATACCCATCATCAACAAGATTGACCTGCCTTCTGCGCATGTTGAAAAGGTAATCGAACAGATCGACTCGGAGTTGGGGTTGGACCCTGACACCCATCTCACGTGCTCTGCAAAGGAAGGCACGGGTATCGAAGAAATTTTGGAAGCCATTGTGGAGAGGATTCCACCCCCGAAGGGCGACCCGCAGGCGCCCCTTGCCGCCCTCATTTTTGATGCCCAGTACGACCCTTTCCGCGGCACGGTCATTCACTGCCGCGTTTTTGACGGCACAGTGAAAAGCGGAGACGTCATCCGTTTCATGTTCAATAACGCAACTTATAAGGTTGAAGAAGTCGGCCATTTTCTCCTCACGCGCCAAAAGCGCGATAGTTTCAGCGCAGGCGAAGTAGGTTATATCATAGCAGGAGTGAAGACGGTTTCGGATGTCCGTACCGGAGATACAATAACACTCCACAACCGGCCCTGCGTAAAACCACTTCCCGGTTTCAAGGAGATCAAGCCTGTTGTCTTTGCCTCTATTTACCCGATCGCCTCGGATGACTATGAGGAGCTGGCTGTCTCCCTCGAAAAATACAAACTCAACGATGCATCGTTCGTCTATCAAAAAGATTCGTCCGTGGCCCTCGGCCAGGGATTCAGGTGCGGCTTTCTTGGCCTTCTTCACCTGGAGATCGTTCAGGAACGGCTGGAGAGGGAATATGATCTCTCCATCATTTTGTCAGTTCCGAGTGTCCGCTATCGGTTTACCTTGAAGGACGGGACGGTGATAGACGTGGACAACCCGGCACATTATCCCGATCCATCTAGCATCATCAACTCCGAAGAACCGTATATCCGCGCCACCATGATGATGCCGGAGAAATACCTCGGCGCGGTAATGAAGCTTTGCATGGAAAAACGGGGGGTGAATTCAACCCTCAACTACACTGGTCCTGGCAGGGCGGAACTCATCTATGAAATACCGCTCGCCGAGGTTATCTATGATTATTATGACCGTTTCAAGTCCGTTACCCAAGGCTATGGCTCCTTTGACTATGACATGATCGATTACCGGAAAGGAAGCCTTGTCCTCCTCGATATCCTGGTCAACGGGGAGAAGGTGGATGCCCTGTCGCAGATCGTGCACCGGGATCGCGCGCGCGCCAGGGGCCTCTTGGCCTGCGAACGCCTCAAGGATGAAATACCCCGGCAGATGTTCAAGATCGCAATTCAAGGAGCAATCGGCGGGGAAATTATTGCCCGCACGACAATCTCGGCTTTTCGCAAAGACGTAACGGCGAAATGCTACGGTGGAGACATTACCCGGAAGCGAAAGCTTCTCGAAAAGCAGAGGAAGGGGAAGAAACGCATGAAGATGATAGGCTCGGTCAGCATCCCGCAGAGCGCCTTTCTCGCCGTTCTGAAGTCCGGGACCGAATGAAGATGCGCCAGGATAAAATTTTTGATCCACACTTCGCGAAATCAATCTCACTTTTTTAAACCTCTTGATATGGAATCCAGCATAGACATCTCAACAAAAGATACAACTCCCGGCCTGTACGTTCACATACCTTTCTGCAAAAGCAAATGTCCCTACTGTAACTTCTACTCAGTTACCTCTTTCACCATGATCGACGAATTCTTGCATGCACTCTTCAGGGAAATGGAAATGTACCGGGAGGCGTTTACCCGCTTTGACACTGTCTATATCGGCGGCGGCACTCCCTCTCTCCTTGCCATAAAGCAATTCGACAGCATTCTGTCGAATATTCGAAATTCCTTCGTCCTCTCACCGAACGCGGAAATCACTGTCGAGATCAACCCAGCAGATAGTCCCCAGGCATATCTTGAATCACTTCGCCGCCTGGGATGCAATCGCCTCGACATCGGCGTCCAGTCATTTGACGATAAGGTTCTGACATTCCTCAAACGCAGGCACTCCGTCCGTGAGGCCCTGGATACTATAAAAGCTGCCCGGAACGCCAGATTTGAAAACATTGGAATCGATCTGATTTATGGCATACCCGGACAGGATATGACATCATGGCTTGACACCGTATCGAAGGCGCTATTTTTTAACTTAGCACACCTTTCCTGTTATCAGTTGACCATCGAAGCCGACACACCCCTTGGCCTCCGGCATCAGCGGCGAGAAATTGTCTTGCCCGACGAAGAGCTGCAGCATGCGTTCTTCATAAAAACTTCAGAAATCCTTGAGAATGCCGGATACGTCCACTATGAGGTATCCAACTTCGCAAGGGATATTTCGCTCGCTTCAAAGCATAATCAGAAATACTGGAACCATGCATCTTACCTCGGTCTGGGCCCGGCTGCGCATTCTTTTATGGGACATAAGCGCTGGTGGAATCATCGTTCTCTTGAAGAATATATCAGGGATATCGAGGCGGGGAGACTGCCTCTGGATTCCTCAGAGATACTGACGAGAGAACAATTGCGCCTGGAAGCATTCTTCCTCGGTCTCCGCACAAAGAAGGGCATCCATCTGCACAACTATTCCCACAGGTATGGTTATGATCTCGTATCAGAAAAAGCCGATACCCTGGCAAGACTCGTTAAGGCAGGATTCATTGAAATAAAGGAAGGTTATCTGCATCCCACCCGTAGCGGTCTCGCAGTAGCTGACAGCCTAGTGTCCACACTGGCATTTTGAGTAAAAGTCGGTATTACCCGACTTCAACGGTCATACGGGCCTCTCCGCCACCCCATCGCGCCTGGCCTGCATGCTCGCCAAGTCCCTTAAGGACCCTCTACACCAGGGGCTTCAGCCGCTTCGTTGCCTCCACGGCTGCCCTGATTGCCACCGGCTGGAGCGGACGTTGCCGGACGGGATTTGCACCCGTTGAAAAAAACAGCGCCTTTTCACGGCGCATTGTTGAGTTCACTTACCAAAGTATTAGTAATCGGGATTTCTTTAAAACGAGTATTATGAATTGCAAGGGAGGAATATCGTCACTGCTGCTTTCTGTCCAGAAAAACAGCTTTTTTCTATAGCCTTATGACATCTTCCTGAGTTAACAACTTGAAGCCGTTTCTCACGAGAACGACGTTTGCAAAATCAAGATTGTCGACTCGAAGAATCAGAATAGCCTGATTCCCCAACTTGTCCAGAAACGTATAGAGGTAATCCACATTCACGTTCTCATTGGCCAAGGTACGCAACGCCTTCCCGAGCTCTCCAGGTTCGTCAGTCACCCGTATGGCGAGTACCTCCACTTTCCGTGTGTTGTACCCCTTCTTGCTGAGCAGCTCTGCAACGAGAGAGGGATCAGGGACGATCATCCGGATGACGCCGAAATCCCTCGACTCCGCGACACTAAGAGCACGAATGTTGATGCCTTTTGCACCGAGATACTCAGTTAGGTCAGCAAGCACCCCTGCCCGATTATCCAAAAATACCGACAGTTGTGTGATCTTCATGCCCCTTTCTCACCATAAAGACGTGTCATACCGGCAATCTCTCTGAAGATGAAAGTAGTACACCCAAAGCGATGGAAGCCAGTCTAGCCGCAGGCGGATCGGATCGTGAGCTGATCAGAATTGGAACCTTAGCGCCGACGATGACATGGGCAAGATTCTTCCCTCCATAGTAGACCAGCGCTTTTCCAAAGATGTTGCCCGCCTCCAGGTCAGGCATGATAAGAATGTCGGCGGAACCAGCCACCGGGGACTCTACTTTTTTGATCCGAGCGGCCTCCACTGAAATGGCATTATCCAGCGCAAAAGGACCATCCACAATGCAACCCGGAATCTCTCCGTAGGAGCATATTTTTGCCAGGGCAAGGGCATCCACCGTTGATTGCACTTCCGGTTGAACCTTTTCCACACCCGAAAGAATGGCCACCCTTGGAACCTTGATTCCCAGAACGTGAGCGACCGCCACGGCGTTTTTGATAATGCCTATTTTTGCCCTCAGATCCGGTGCTACATTCACGCCGCCATCCGAAGCCAGGGTGATGGATTGTCTGCCGTTCCGACTGTCCTCAAATATAAAAACATCACTCAGGAGGTTTCCTGTCCTCAAATTGTGGGGACCGCGCAATGCCGCACCCAACAATTTGTTGGTCGAGATACTCCCCTTCAAAAGGATGTCAACGGCATCCGATGCTGCAAGTTGAACACCGTATTCGGCCGCTTGATCCGCATCTTTTTCGTTATGAATCTCAAAACGCGTCAGGGGAATCTTTAAATCTTTAAGCAAAGCCTCTATTATGCTCGACTGCCCGATCAGAATGCATTCGGCCAAACCCTCGATTTGCGCCTTAATGATCGCTTCGATTGGCATCCTCTCATGAGGCAAGATGACGGCAATCTTCATCGGTCCCCTGGAAATGGCCTTCCTCATCAGCATTTTGAAATCTCTGATCATCTTTCCCACTTCCCACCCGGACGCGTGGAACCAACAACTTTTAATGATCGTAAGGATGTTCACAATTCGTGAGCTGGCAAGACTCAGAACTGGCCTGACCGCACAACATATATCACATTCAGAGTTAGAGTTCTGTGATTTTTTTGGTGATTACCGATTCCGATTCGGAAACCGGTAATCGTCCTACAGAAAGGGCCTGATAGAAATATCGTTACCGAGGCGCTTCCTTCTTCGCCTTGGATATCTTTTCCACAATTTTTCTTCGTGTTTCTCGATATTCTTCTTTCGGTGCGATCATAATTGCCTTCTCTGGCAGCGACATGGCTTCATCGCCCCTTCCCTGCATCAGGAGGGCATTGGCGAGATTGTTCATTACATCAGGATTGTCGGGGCTGCGCTTTAGAGCCTTCGTATAATAGGCTTCTGCCTTGCTGTAGTCGCCCGACTGATAATAGAGATTACCCATATTGAAGTAGGACATCATCCAATCTGACTTTTTGTTTATGGCGCTGGCATACTCTTTTCGCGCCAACTCACGGTCACCTTTTTTCTCATAGATGACTCCCAAATCGTTGTGCTGCTCCGCCGAGAGCGGATCATCCATGATGATAATCTTGGGAACATAGCATGAAGCTGTGCGCATGCACAAAAGGATCAGAAGCGCCGCGAAGTGAAATCTGCTGATCGGTGAAGTTTTCTTCATTACTCTGGTGAGAAGGTGCACGGGCTAAACCCGCCATGGTAATTTTTATTTATAAATTAAAAGATAGCTCCTACCCATCTTTTCCCAAGCAGCATCGAATTTCTCATAATTGAATAACTTTTCCGCCTGATATCCGTCATGAGCGATAAAGCCTTCACTATTGTATCCAAAAACAACCAAGTAATGCGGCCTGGATACTACCCAGAAACCGAGATCCACGAGTACGATGACCGGTTTTTACTGATCGATGAGGGTTTTGAGATCCTCTGCCCTGCCCTGGCTCAATTTGGTTTTAAAACCTTTTTCCCGGGCAAAGTTTTCCAGATCCGTGATGAGCGAGCTTTTTATTGCATCGCTGTAGACAATTTTGCCGATCTCATGCTGATCTGTCTCTATGCCATAAAAAGCCATTGCTGAGGACACTGAAGCAGGACCGCAATAGAGGGTTTTCTACTTCACGAACGGGACGCCGTCGATTACGTGCGCAGAAAGACTCGTCGTCAGGACGAGCAGAAAAATTATGCTCTTCAATGTCTGCTACTTGATCGTAACGGACTTGTTCATCAGCTTGAGGATCACGAGGACCAGAATGGCAATGATAAGGAGTCCGATAACGATGCCAAGGCCGTCATCTGCGCCTGCCAGCAGCCTGTCCGATGCCTGCGACAACATGTGTATCTGTTCATCGGACATGCCTTGCAGCTTGGCCTTTATCTCCTCCGGCTGCACGCCGTAGGCCTGCATCTTTTCATTCACAACATGGGTTTCCAGAGCACGCTGGATTTTATTTATCTCATCACTTCTTATTTGTGCGTCTATTCTTCGCGACGACCCGAGAGAGACCTATCATGCCTGCGATCGCCGGTGAAGTGAAGAATACTGTCAGGTGCATCGCGATTACCAACGCCAAGACAGGCTTTCTGAATCTTTTCATGTTGAACTCCTCCTGCATGAATTGTCACGATAATTCGCTGCAATCGGATTTTATAACGCCATAGGAAAGTTCTTAAGTTTTCAATAAGTAAATTCCCCATTTTTTGCCTCTAGGAACCTTAAGTGTTATTTTTAGAGCGTCCGCTGAGTGACGGCTGCAGGTTAGGAGGCGTTAAGCGGCGGCGGGAGCGAGTATGGTATGCCGTACCGGCGAAAGCATTTTTCGCTTCTTAAGTCTTTACATGCAAGACAGGCAGCCCTATGTGTTTACGCTTCGTCTCACCGTACATACGGGTTTGTTCCCTGACCGTTGGCGTTCCCCGCCTACCTTTGCCGAAGACTTCGATTGCGTGCGAGCCGCCCAGATGAAGGGTATGCTTGCCGTACTTTCCGCTTAGGGTATCGGCCGCCTCATAGAGCTGCCTGATCTTCTCTGCTTTCAGCGGATCTTCAAAGAGGGAGTACTGAACGGGGGTATCGGGTACAAGGTCGACAAGGACGATGCCTGTGGACCGGTATATCTCCTTTTCCTCGTAGAGCTTATCAAAAAGCTCCTGGAGAAGGGGGGAGAGTTCCAGAGGATACACGCAGGGGCGCGTCAGCTTTGCCTCGTAACCCGCCGTATCGAAATTATTTTTCTTCAGGAAGGGAATGATCTTCCGGGGAGCCAAGGCATAACGCCTCGCCTTGATACAGGCGGATTCCAGGTTTCTCAGGAGATGGGCGAAGAGATATTCCCGGTCGGAAGTAGGGGGTGAAAAGGTCTTCGTCTTGCTGATAGAGGCATAGGTGCTCTTCTCTTCCGGTGAAACAGGATATACGGATTCGCCCCGCAGCTCTCTCCATGTCTCCATCCCGGGCTTCGTGAAGCGTTCTTCCATGGTGCGCTCCGGGAGCCTGGCAAATTCGAGGGCGGTCCTGACCTTCATCTTCTCCAGATAACTGGCTGTGGCGTGGCCTATGCCCCATATCTTTTCCACCGGCAGGTCTTTGAGATACCGGGCAATCAATCTTCCGGGAATGGCGGTAAAGCCGTCTGGCTTCTTATGCTTGGAAGCCACCTTGGCGAGCACCTTGGTAAGGCTCAGCCCTGCCGATATGGTAATGCCCAGCTCCCGTTGAATCTCGCTTTTTATCTTGAGGGTGATGGTATCGTATGAGGCATGGTGAGCTCTGCGCATGCCCGTGATGTCTGCAAAGGCCTCGTCGATAGAGTATTCTTCCACCTGGGGGGTGAAGCGCCTTATGATGTTGAACATCCGCCGGGAAAAGAGGCTGTAGGTTTCATAGTCGGAGGGAAGGATAATAAGCCCCGGACAGAGGGCTCTTGCCTCGTGGAGGGGAACGCCGCGCTTGATCCCCAGCCTTTTTGCGGGATAGCTGGCGCAGGCGACAATACCTCGCTCTCCCCCTGTGATGATGGGCTTCCCTTTAAGCTCAGGGTGGATGGCCTCCTCGCAGGATGTAAAGAAGGCGTCGCCATCGATATGGATAATGGCCTGGGGCCATGAATAAAGGCTGAAGAGGATTTCGCTCACAGGATGACCTCCGTTTTTCTTCCACATATGCAGATTAATAGAACTATCGTTCTATTGTCAAGAAGATTTTCTCAAAGGGAAAGAAACCGTGAAGATCATTGAGGAACGCACTTGAGAGTCAGGTGCGCCGGCAGGGATCAGAAACTTGTTTTCTCCGGAGAGCCTTCAATTTCGAT
This sequence comes from Syntrophales bacterium, assembly GCA_052144335.1. Lineage (GTDB taxonomy): Bacteria > Desulfobacterota > Syntrophia > Syntrophales > UBA2185 > Fen-1135. The sequence goes on along the minus strand of JBKQQP010000021.1, from coordinate 33,768 downwards.
GATGGAAATGTCCCTGGCGTTGATCCTGAAATTATGTAAACCGCTGACAACGTCATCGAGATAGGATTCATCGGCAAGGATAGTTGTAGAAGAAGTCGCCCATTTTTCAATGTCTCTCGACAGAAAATCAAAACATCCGCGAATCATTGATTCTGTTATTGTAGATACGGGCAAATGGCACCGACCGGCGGCGGGAAGATTAAAGGCAAAATCACTACAGAGGATGCCATCCATTGTCTCCGACAGATGATACCCTGCCTGATAAAGCTTATCGTCAGTAAGTTCAGCCAAAGCACCCATACCGAGAAGCAGAATCTTGGAGGCGGGGATACGCGGGGGGGAGGCAATCACAATTTTCTCCATGAATGCTGCGGCGATATGGCCACGGGCGATCTCTCTGGAAATAATGCCGTTGAGGCGCCAGTCCACGAAGCCGCAGTGGCCTTTCGGGGGCCTGTCATCGAGAAAAAAACCCAAGGCCAAGCCTTCACGGCTCAATGTATCCAGCGACTCTGTTGTTATCCTGATTCTCATTTCTCACGCATAAACATTATAGTGGTGAAGTATACGGGAAAATTCCTATTTGTGTCAAGAAAAGGATGCCCGCACCTCTTTCAATGCCGTTGACAGAGTTATGAAAAGAAGGTATTGTTGCTGCCTAAAAAGACAAACCTGTCGCATATCTAGTCCAAGAAGAGGTGCCCTTCTGAACGACCGAATAATCAAGTTTGTTGCAACCGGTTTCGGCAGCGGGCTTGTCCCTTTCGCTCCGGGTACTGCCGGGACAATCGTCGGCATACCGATATATCTGGCCTTTTCCCGGTTGTCCTGGATCCTGTATTTTGTATTTGTGGTGGCCTTCACCGCACTCGCATGTTATGTATCCAATAAAGCTGAGAGGATGTTTGGCGAAAAAGATACATCTATTATTGTTATCGACGAGATGGTCGGTTTTCAATGGAGCATGTTCGTGGTGGCACCGACGGTCCTGCATGTATTTATCGGGTTTATCCTCTTCCGCTTATTTGATATTTTTAAGATATTTCCCGCAGGCTATTTTCATAGAAGACTCCCCGGCGGCTATGGAGTCGTGATGGATGATGTTGTTGCAGGCATGTACGCCAACATCGCACTCCTCCTTATCATTAAATTCTGGGGCATATAAAATCTAACATTGTATGCCTGAATGCCTTTCTGGTTGAAGATATGTTTATATGAAAGTCGGCATATTGACCATCGGCAACGAATTGATCAGCGGGAAGACCCAGGACACAAATTCTTCCTTCATTGCCCGCCAGTTGCATGCGCAAGGGTGGCGGACATCGGTCGTGATGTCCGTTCCCGACGATGATGGCGCTATAAAGACGGGACTCTTTCACATCATGTCCCTTTCCGATGCCGTCATTGTCACCGGCGGTCTTGGTCCGACAGCAGATGATATCACCACTTCTGCTATAGCGAGAGCTTTTGATCTGGGCGTATATACCGATCAGGCCGCCCTCAAACATATCCAGGACAGATTTGAGAAATTTCATCTCAAATGGACGGCGAACAATGAGAAGCAGGCCCACGTTCCGGAAGGGGCGGAGGCCATAAGGAATCCCGTGGGAATGGCGTGGGGATACGCCCTCAAGAAGGATGGAAAAATAATAGCTGTTGTCCCCGGGGTGCCCTCGGAAGTGAAAAGGATGGTTCCCGAAGGCGTCATCCCGATCCTCAGGAAGGAATTTAAAGACGCAGCGGGGCATGTGGAAAGCAGGACCATCAAATTGACTGGCATCACTGAGGCCAATGTGGATCAGATTCTTGCTGATATTAATTTCGGCAGTCTCGGAGTGAATATAGGTTTTTATCCGAATTTTCCGGAGATTCAGATTGTCCTCACGGCAATAGCGGCAACTGAAAAAGTCGCAAAAGAAAGAATCACAGCCGCCGATAAGTGCGTATCAGAAAGGCTCAAGCAGCATATCTTCGCTTACGATCAGGATACACTGGAAGGCATCGTTGCCAGGCTCCTGACAGATAAGAACCTGACCCTTGCGGTTGCCGAATCATGCACAGGCGGTCTCGTCACCGATCGCCTGACGGATGTGTCCGGCAGTTCGGCCTTTCTTGAAAGAGGTGTCATTGCCTACAGCAACGCTTGCAAAGCCGACCTACTGGAAGTGCCGGAAGATGTGCTGAAAGAATTCGGCGCTGTTAGCGAAAAGACCGCCGTCTCTATGGCGGAGGGCGTAAGAAAACTCGGGAATTGCAATCTCGGAATTTCAACAACGGGCATTGCCGGCCCCACAGGCGGAACGACAGAGAAGCCTGTGGGAACTTTTTTTGTTGCCCTTGCAGATGGAACAACAACCCTCTGCCGACATCATACCTTCCGGTGGGACCGACGGAGAAACAAGGCGATGATGTCTCAGGCGGCGCTCATGATGCTGAAAAGATACCTGACAGGCGAGCTTCAACATGAGCGATGAGAAGGCCATAAGGGCGTTTTTGGCTGTCGATCCTACTGAGGAGATATTCAGGGAAATTACCAAGATTCAGGAGCGTTTAAAAAAAGCCATCCAGGGAGACATACGCTGGGTAAGGCCGGAAGGCATCCATTTGACACTGAAATTTTTTGGCTACGTTTATCAAACAGATATTGCAAATATTTCCAGTGTGGTCAAAAATAGCGTGGCAAACATGAGGGCGCTCTTGCTGAATGTGAGAAGCCTGGGAGCATTCCCGAGCGTGAACCGGCCCCGAGTTCTGTGGCTGGGAATTGATGGCGACACAGATGCACTGATCAACCTTCAGACGGAGATCGATACGGGGTTTCAGGATTATGGTTTGAAGAAAGAGGTCAGGCCATTCAGGCCGCATCTCACCCTTGCGAGAATCAAAGAACCGAAAGGAATGGTTGGACTTGCAGAAGCCGTGAAGAAAAACGATTACATTGCGGGGAGTTTTACTGTCAGTGGCCTCACGCTCTTCGAGAGTGATCTGAAGCCAACGGGGGCGATATACACAAAACTTGTCGACTTCCCTTTCCCCGAATGAAGGGACGGTTTGAGGATTGGCAATATGATATCTTTTTATTTATATGGAGGTGACTATGGGATCAGATATCGATAGAGAAAAGTCGATCGATCTGGCTATCACGCAGATCGAGAGGCAGTTTGGAAAAGGTTCCATCATGAGATTGGGGGGGAGCGAGCACGTATCCGATATCGCCGTTATTCCAACGGGCTCATTAAGCCTTGACCTCGCCCTCGGCGTCGGAGGCGTTCCCCGCGGGAGGGTTATAGAAATATACGGTCCGGAAGCGGGAGGCAAGACAACCCTGGCCCTCCACATTATCGCGGAAGCTCAGAAGCGAAATGGCCTCGCTGCCTTTATCGATGCAGAGCACGCCCTGGATGTATCCTATGCCAAGAGGATCGGTGTGAATACGGAAGATCTTCTCATTTCCCAGCCGGATACAGGTGAGCAGGCCCTGGAGATTGCAGAGACGCTCGTGAGAAGCGGGGCTCTTGATATCCTCGTCATCGATTCCGTAGCGGCTTTAGTTCCCAAGGCAGAACTTGAGGGAGAGATGGGGGACGCCCAAATGGGGCTCCAGGCCCGGTTGATGTCGCAGGCGCTCCGCAAGCTCACGGGCAGTATCAGCAAATCCAAGACCACGGTGATCTTTATAAACCAGATCAGGATGAAGATAGGCGTCTTCTTCGGTAGTCCGGAAACCACGACGGGGGGCAATGCCCTCAAATTTTATTCTTCCATGCGCCTCGACATCAGGAAAATGACATCCATTAAGATAGGCCAGGAGATCATCGGATTCCGAACAAAGGTCAAGGTAGTCAAGAATAAGGTCGCCCCGCCATTCCGGGAAACGGAATTCGACATTATCTTCGGAGAAGGTATTTCGAGAGAGGGAGATATTCTCGATCTTGCCGTGGAAAATGGCATTATCGAAAAAAGTGGGGCCTGGTATTCCTACAAAGGCGAGAGGGTCGGCCAGGGCAGGGATAATTCACGTACCTTCCTCAAAGAGAATAAGGATCTTCTGAAGCAGCTTGAAGATGAAGTCCGGGAAAAGGTCGGTCTTTCAGGCTAAGGGTCGAAGAAGGCATGCCGAAGGAAGCCCTCCCTCAGGAGAAAGCAAAGCAGCGGGCCTTTAGGCTCCTTGCTATGCGGGCAAGGAGCGAAAAAGAGTTGCGGGCCAAATTGAAGGAGAAGGGGTTCGACGAATCCATCGTGGAGGAAGTCGCAGCGAGGCTCCGGGAACTCAACTATCTCGATGATGAATCATTTGCCCGGCAGTGGGCCCGGAATCTTGCGGTGAATAAGCTTTATGGAAACCGCAGGATTGAAGCCAGCCTCTTGGAAAAGGGAATTCCGCAGCCGCTCATCAGGCAGGTTCTGACTGAGGTGCGCGAAGAACTGACAGAGCGGGAGGCTGTCATCCTTTTGATCAGAAAAAAGGTAGACAATGGCACCGCGAAGATGGATGATAGAGAAAAAAGGAGATTGGCACAGAGACTGATGGGAAAGGGTTTTCCGCCTGGCCTCGTTTTTGGCATATTGAATAGATCGAAGGAGGGTTTACTTGATGAAGGGGAGTGAAATCAGGGAGAGGTTCTTAAAGTACTTTGGGGAGAATGGACATGCTGTTGTGCCGAGTTCATCGCTCATCCCTAAGGATGATCCTACGCTCCTATTTACTAATTCGGGAATGGTACAGTTTAAAAACTGCTTTCTGGGCTTGGAGGATCGAGGCTACACGAGGGCGACAAGCTCACAGAAGTGCGTCCGCGCCGGTGGAAAGCACAATGACCTGGAGAATGTCGGTTACACGGCACGCCATCATACCTTTTTTGAGATGCTCGGAAATTTTTCCTTTGGCGACTATTTCAAGAAAGAATCCATTTTCTGGGGATGGGATTTCCTCACGAATAAAATGGGGCTACCGATGGAGAAACTCTGGATTACCATTTACAAGGATGACGATGACGCATTTGAGATCTGGAATAAGGAAATGGGAGTTCCTGCCGAAAGGATTGTCCGTATGGGGATGGACAGTAACTTCTGGATGATGGGTGAAACCGGTCCGTGCGGCCCCTGCTCGGAAATAATCTATGACCAGGGACCGGAGGTCGGCTGCGGCAGGAAGGAATGCAGCGTCCTCTGTGAATGTGATCGCCATCTGGAAATCTGGAACCATGTATTTACGCAGTTCGATCGCGATAAAGACGGGAACTTCAATCCCCTGCCCAAGCCCAATATCGATACGGGCATGGGACTCGAACGCCTCGCTGCGGTGGTTCAGGGGGTGAAGAGCAACTATGATACGGATTTCTTCCAGACCATCATCAGGGCTGTGGAAAAAGTGAGCGGTAAGAAGTATGGGTCAAGTGAAGAGTCCGATATCTCCACCAGGGTCATTGCCGACCACAGCCGGGCGGTAACTTTTTTGATAGGGGACGGGATTCTTCCCAGTAATGAGGGGAGAGGTTACGTCCTCCGCAGGATCCTGCGGAGAGCCGCACGCCACGGCAAGCTCCTCGGCATAGACAAACCGTTCCTGCACGAGATCGCCTCCGTTGTCATCGCTGAGATGAAGGATGTCTATGGCGATCTGATCGACAAAGAGGCCTACATAAAGAAGGTCATTTTCAATGAGGAGCAGCGATTCATAGAAACCCTTGACGCAGGCCTGAAGATATTGAGCGATGAAGTGTCGGTCCTCAAGAAAGCGGGAAAGACGATCGTTCCCGGCGACATTGTTTTCAAGCTCTATGACACATTCGGTTTCCCCGTCGATTTGACAGCGGACATCGTAAAGAAAGATTGCCTCACCCTCGACATGGAAGGTTTTGAGAAGGCAATGGAGGTGCAGAGAGAGAAAGCAAGAGAATCATGGAAGGGAAGCGGCGAGAAGGCCGTATCCACGAGCTACCAGAAGCTTTCCCTCCAAGGGATCAGGACCCAATTCGTCGGTTACGAGGGTGTGACGGAGGCGCATTCGAATATATCTGCGATCCTGAAAAATGATGAACTCGTGGATAATCTGAGCATAGGGGAAAAGGCGGAGATATTCACCGCAGAGAGCCCCTTCTACGGTGAGGCGGGCGGACAGGTCGGCGATACGGGGACCATCGAAGGCGATGGATTCGTCTTCGAGGTATGGGATACGCAGCGCCCTGTTGAAGACCTGATTACACATATCGGAAAGTTGAAGAAAGGAGAGATGAAGACGGGGAAGGACGCTATCCTGAAGGTGGATATAGAAGTGAGGAGGGCCACTGAGGCCCATCATTCCGGCACCCACGTCCTGAATGCCGCTCTCCATAGAGTCCTGGGAGATCATGTCAAACAGTCGGGCTCCCTCGTCAATCCGGAGAGACTCCGTTTCGACTACACCCATTTTTCCAGAGTCTCTGAAGAAGAACTCGACAGGATTGAGTCCATTGCCAACGAGATCATCAGAAGCAATGTGCCCGTTCAAACGAATATCCTTCCCCGCGAGGAAGCGATGAAGACGGGGGCCCAGGCCGTGTTCGACGAAAAGTACGGAGAAGAGGTCAGGGTCGTAAAGATGGGTGATTTCAGTATGGAGCTCTGCGGCGGCACCCACGTGTTGAAAACAGGGGACATCGGATTGCTTAAAGTCATCCACGAATCGGCTATTGCAGCGGGCGTGAGGAGAATCGAGGCAGTGACCGGAAGGGCGGCTTTGAAATACGTGCACGATGTGGAGGGAGAGCTGAGGAAAACGGCGTCCATCCTGAAGGCTAATCCCCTGGAGCTCTCCGATAGGGTCGAGAAAGTTATCAGGCATCAGAAGGATATGGAGAAAGAGATCGAGGAGCTGAAGGTTAAGCTTGCCGCAAAAGACATGGCGGATCTCGTAAAGAAGGTCAAGAAGGTGAAGGAAATAAGCGTCCTCGCCGCTCTGGTGGACGCGACTGACGCGAAGACCATGCGCGACCTCGGCGACAGACTTAAGGATAAGATCAAATCGGGGGTCGTACTCCTGGGAAGCAAGACGAGTGACAAGGCAATGCTCCTTTGTATGGTAACGAAAGATCTGACGGACCGATTCCATGCGGGGAATATCATCAAGGAGATCGCCCCCATCATCGGGGGAAGCGGAGGTGGCAGGCCTGACATGGCCCAGGCCGGAGGGCCGCAGCCGGAAAATGTGAATAAGGCCCTGGATAAGCTCGCCAAGATGATCTGACATATACTGCTGCAGGTCTCCGGAATAATAAACCCCCTTGTTCCCGACCCTGAGGAGCAAGGGGGTTCTTCGTTTCCTACATGAACTCAGACAGCGCTTATCTCGTACGAAGGCGGCTGCCATCTTCAAACTGCAGCCACGTGTCTATGTCCGGTGTATCTATCAGAACCGTCTTGCTGTCTTTCATCCGGACGGAAGAATTAGTTATAGCCTTGAGAATGGAATACCAGACTCCGATCTGTTTACCCTTGTCATCCAAGATGGCAAATCCGTGGAGAGACGTTGTGAGGTTAACGGTTGCGGCCTTGTCCTTCATGCTCATAACAATCTCCCGGAGCTTTGCAGGAGTCATATCGACATTTTTCCATAGGTCTGATTCCAGTGTATAGAATTTGTCCAATCCCATCACCGCATTGGGATAGACCTCCGACCCAGTGTAAAAATAGTTATAATTGGGGTTGACCTGAAATTTGTCAAAAGCCGCCATCACGCTCCCGTCAGCCACTATACTGCCATAATTTTTAAGCGGCATACTTGCGCAACCTGAAGATAAAAGCAGCAACATAGTGCACACGGCACTAAGGATAGTTTTCATTTTCTTTGCATTGACCTTTCTTCCCTTCTAAAAATATATCCTATTTATTCTTCTCTATCGCTCTCAATGTCTCATCCATTTTCTTGAGCTCTTCTCCGTAGCTGGCCCAGTTGCCGAGCTTCAAGTATTCCTGCGCCTTTCTATAATGACTGAGAGCATCGAGGGCCGCTTGTCTGTCCGTCTTTTCTTTCGCAGGAATAGCTCTTGTCTCAAGAGCCGGATATTTTTCTTCCTTCATCACCTTGGCGCCGAAGATGCGCTGCAGAGATGTCTCCAGATTGTCCTCCATGGCGATGGAGTTGCCATAAGCCACGATCACCCTCTTCAATTCAGGCAGTTGCCCCTTCTCCGCCGCCAGGTAAAGCGACTCAAAATATATGATCGATTTTTCGATAGGAATCGCGAGCAGCCCCCCTCGTATGACCTGGGAACCTCTCTGGTTCCAGAGTGAAAGCTGTTTGGAGATTTCCGTGTCCTGGTCTATCCTGGCCTCGATCTGGCTCGGTCCGTATACCAGTTTCTGTTTGGGAAATTTGTAAACGATTATCTTGCCGTAGTTTGCGGCATCGCAGCGAACCGCCATCCACGCTGACATATTGTCCTTCCTACTCGGGGTAAAGAGCAGCAGAAGGATGAACTCTTCTTTCTTGTCATCCGGAAGTTTCATGATCGTATAGTATGGTTCCATTTCCGAATCCTGACCGGGAGCATGTCTACCCGGTATCGTCCAGAGATCCTCTTTGTTGTAAAATACCTGGGGATCCTGCATGTGGTATGCACCATACATCCGGGCCTGCAAGGCTAACATGGCGCGGGGGTAACGGACGTGGTTCCTCAATTCCCCAGGCATTTCATCCATTGTCTTGAAGACTCCCGGAAACATTCGGGCGTAGGTCTGTATGATGGGATCCTTTGCGTCGCTTACATAGAGCTTTACCGATCCGTCATACGCGTCAACAGTCGCCTTGACGGAGTTGCGGATATAGTTACCCATCCTAGCGCTCGGTTCAGAGTAAGGGAAACGATCCGTCACGGTATAACCATCCAATATCCAGACAAGACGACCCTCAGGCGTTATCACCATGTATGGATCACCATCCAACTCGATAAAGGGGACAATATGGGAGACCCGTTCCGTTACCTTCCTGTAGTACATGACACGGCTCTCCGAAGTGATATCATCGGAAAGGAGAATGGTGAAAGAGCCGAAGCGTGCCGCGAAAAGCAGTTTTTTCCAGAACGAGAGAGGAACGCCGCCGCTGCCTCCATAGCTGGAGTAGACATTCTTGTCTCCCACAGGATAATCGAACTCCTGGCGTTTTCCTCTGACAAAGACGTATTCATTGGACGTCTCGCCGAAATATATCTCGGGACGTGTAATCTTGATGTCTGTTGTTGAGACCGGTGGAATATCCTTGATAAAAAATTCCGGAAGACCCTCGCCGGATATGCGATTCACGGGGCCAAGAACAGCACCATACCCATGTGTGTATGTGAGGTGTTCATTGACCCACGTCTTTGAAGGCAGCGCCTGGTAGGAAAGCTCCCGGGGGGAGAGCATAACTTGACGGTACTCCCCGTTAACTATGTAGCGGTCGTTGTGGACACTGGTAAATTTATAATATGTCCGCATCTCCTGAAGCTGGCCGTACGTCTGGAGCAGTGGGGCATGATCCCACAGGCGGATATTTTTCATTGTAATGTCATTTTTTCTCAGGTCATCCCGGGTGAGGTTTTCCTGTACTGGAAATTCCCGGTCCTCAATATCATGAAGCTGATACGCCATTCTTGTATACTGTATGTTTTTTTCAAGATAGGGCGTTTCGAGGACGATCTCATTGGGAATCACCTTGAATTTCTGTATGAGCGCAGGATAGACGCCTCTGCCGACGACCATCAGCAATAGAAACACGGCCACTGCAGCAGCCGGAATTCGCCAGTCGGGACGAAATGCGTAATAAATCACCGACAGACCGCATAGGATGCATACCACCATCAGGGTCTTGAGCACCCAAAGCTGGGTGGTAACTTCCGTATAGCCGGGACCGAAAACCACCCCGCGCTTCGTAAAGAGGAGGTCGTTCAACTCCAGCCAGACGCCGAACGTACCCCAGAAGAAAAGCGCGGCTGTCAGTATGGCGAGGTGCACTCTGGCTTGCGGCGCAACCTGCCAGGTTCTGGGAGGTATAAAGCGAAAGGAACGGCGGGTAAGATATATAAATCCAGTCGCCGCGATCGTAAAGATGATCGTAAACATGAGCCAGCTATAGATGTGCGTCAAAAAGGGCAGACTGAAAATATAAAAACTGATGTCTTTATGGAAGAGCGGATCGGAGATGCCGAAGGAAGTGGCATTAGTAAAGCGCAGAAAATTCTCCCACTGGCCGGTCCCGTACGATGCCGCAAAAAGCGCCAGGAATAAGGAAACGGTCAGGACGAGCACTTGCAGTCTCTTGCTTTCTATCTCCCATGGCGCCGCCTGGACGGTACCCCCCGCATCGAAGACCACTATCGGCGATGATCTTCTCATGGCCAGGAAGAGGTTTAAATAAAAGATTATCAAAAAGACAATGCCAAAGAGGGCTGCCATCTTCAATTTTGTTATAAGAGTAATGTAAAAAATGTTCTGATAGCCCACCTCCTGAAACCAGAGCCAGTCCGTGATGAGCATGATCACCTGCATGGAGAGGGCGAATATGCCAAAAATAACGATGAAGAGCAGCACGACCTTGAAGTTTTGCATACGGGAATGTGGAACCTTGAAATTAGCCATTTTTCTTTTCCTCCAGAATTTCATCGTAGGTAAATGAGCGTAAGATGTCAAGAAGCAAAGAAGACGTTCGCATACACTTCAATGGAATGCGATATCGAAACTGGTCTTTACTTCTGCCGGACAAGATACTATGATCGCTGGGTAGGAAGGTTCCCGTGCGGAAAATGGGGGGACATCAGTTTCTTTTTGAATGAAAAAAAAATTAAAAATAATAACTGTCTTCATCGTCGTCGTAGGTATTCTCATCGCCTTCTCCTGTGGCGACAATAAAGTCAGCAGACCCTGGGGGATTTCGGATGAGACTATCAGTGGCCTTGTGAAGACGAAACTAGGATGCGATGAAATCAAAGTCATCGTTAACAATGTGGGTGCTCCTCAAACCACATGTGATCAACTGGGAGACTGTATTGATTATGCCGACATCAACCTGACAATGGAAGGAGCGTGTGGAGGCAGAAGCATTAAGGGGTCATGTGTTTTGAGATTATACAAAAGCAAGCTGGGTAATTACAGAGGAGAGATGATAGAGGGGCCGGGATAGTATCAACCAATATCCTTGTAGCACTTGTGAGTTCCTTTTTATTCTTTTATTTCTTAGATTTTGGAGAACAAAGGAATTAGTTTAAAGTCTATAATTTGAAATAATGCGGCGCGACTCGACTGAAGGACCTTCTGTCGCTGCCTACCCGTCATGAACTCCACTCATCACATACAAACCACTTTGCATATTTGCTTCCCCGTGCTATATATCGACGTCATTGATTCGGAGAGTTTGATTTGTCACTGACATTTTAAAAAGAGGTCTATCCATGCAGAAAGAAGTTATCAAGGCAAACATCGTCGTCTTCATCGCCAGCTTCTGCACCCTGGTCATTGAGCTGGTTGCAGGAAGGATCATGGCGCCCCACGTGGGCGTGTCCCTCTATACATGGACAAGCATTATCGGTGTCGTCCTTGCCGGTATCAGCATAGGCGCGTACGTGGGCGGTTTGCTTGCCGACAGGTTTCCCCGGCCTTCGACACTCGGCTGGCTCCTCTTTGCTTCCGGCATAGGGGCTCTTTCCATTTCGCCGCTCACAAATCTTCTCGGAGCGACCCATTTTCAGACGACCCTGATGGTACGGATTTTAATCCTCACGACATTTATTTTCTTCATCCCTTCCTGCATCTTAGGCATGATTTCTCCCGTCGTCGTCAAGCTTACGCTTCACAACCTCGCAAAGACTGGCAACGTGGTTGGAAAGCTCTATGCCTTTTCCACGCTGGGCTCGATCATCGGCACCTTCGCCACAGGATTCTTCCTCATCTCGTGGATGGGAACAAGGAATTTACTTTTGACCGTAGGCATTATTCTGATAATTTCCGCCATGGTCTTCGGGGGGCTTGTCACAAGAAAAAAACCTTCTGCCATTTTCCTTGTTATTTCTACTGTCATCATTCTTTCACTGACCTGGGTATTCCATAGTTATGCCTTCAAAATGCCTGTCGATGACAAGACCTATTTCTTCGAGGAAAGCGACTACTATACACTCCAGATAAGGAAGTGCCTCACGCGCGATCAGCGGACCTGGGCGGATGCGCTGGTCCTGGACCATCTCATACATTCCATAAACGTCTATGGTGACCCTTTCTATCTGGATTATGAATACATCAGGATATACGAAGAGCTTATGAGGTGGAGGATGAACAGGTCGGGAACCCTCGCGACCCTGTTCATCGGTGGCGGGGGCTACACCCTGCCCCGCGCCCTGGAGTTGATGTATCCTAAGGCGGAGATCGACGTCGTGGAAATCGACCCGGAGATAACGCGGCTGGCTCATGAATATCTCGGAGTGCCCAAGAATACACGGATCAGAACCTTCAATGAAGACGGCCGCTGGTTTGTCATGAACAGCACTGAAATAGAAAAATATGACTTCATCGTGGGAGACGCATTCAATGACCTCTCAATTCCTTACCATCTGACAACTAAGGAATTTGCCCTGCAGATGGCCCGGCTCCTGAAACCGGATGGCATACTCATGGCCAATGTAATTGACAGTTACGAGAAGGGGCTATTCATGCCTTCCTACATCCGGACGCTGGAAGAAGTGTTCGGCAGGGGAAATGTCCACCTCGTCTCTCCGAAGCCCGATCAGGAAAATAAGGGCATCAGCACCCGCGTTATCGTGGCGAGCAAGAGCCGTGTTGACATGAATGACTTCGTTAAATTCATCGGGGAAAAGGACGGCAAGGGTGTCATGTCCCACGTTATGTCCCAGGAACGACTCCAGCAGTATCTCACCGGGCGGCCTTCTGTTATCCTCACTGATGACTATGTGCCGGTGGATAATCTGATAGCCCCCATCTTCGAAGAACGGTACGGCTATCGAACACATTAGAATTTACTGACTTCGGAAAGAGGAAATACCATGCTGTCGGAAATTCAACTTAACAGATATTCAGATGTGCTCATCTGGGCATTGAAAGTAGCAAGAAAAAATCCCTTCAAGAGACGGGATACCATTCTCCTCCAATATGACCGCCAGGCACTCGGACTCGCAGAAATTCTCTACAACAGGATTCTGGATATGGGCATGAATCCTATTCAAAGGATGGGCCTGACTGTTCCCATGGAACGCGGCTTTTACGGACTTGCGAATAACAAACAGCTCGTCTATCTGCCTCCCGGAGACAAGGAGCTATACAATGGCATAAACGGCAGGATATTTCTCCATGCACCGGACGCCCTCACCCACCTGAAGGATGTTGACCCGATGAGAATCGGGAAGGTCCTCGTGGCGAGAAAGCCTTTCCGGGATATTCTCAACAAGCGGGAGGAGGACGGTCTTTACAGCTGGACACTCAGCACACTCCCGACACATGAGCTTGCGAAGCAGGCAAGGATGTCTCTTGCCAAGTATACAGAGCAGATTGTCAAGGCCTGCTACCTTGATTTTGACGACCCCGTTTCCCGCTGGCAGGCAATTCTCAAAGAAGTCATGGGCATCAAGAGATGGCTGAACAGCCTCAGCGTGAAATCCCTTCATATCGAATCGAAAAATATTGACCTCACGATAAAGCCGGGGGATAGAAGACTTTGGATAGGCATATCCGGGCATAATATTCCGAGTTTTGAGATATTCACCTCGCCCGATTGGCGTGGCACTGAAGGCCGGTATTTTGCAAATCTGCCTTCTTTCCGCAGCGGCAATTACGTGGACGGGGTACGCATGACCTTTAAGAAAGGCGCGGTGACTGAGATCGGAGCGGATATGGGTGAGGATTTCGCTGTTAAGCAGATTGACATGGACAGGGGTGCGCGCCGGATCGGGGAATTCTCCCTTACGGACAGACGTTTCTCCCGGATCGACCGTTTTATGGCGGATACGCTGTATGATGAAAATCACGGCGGCAGGTATGGAAACTGCCATCTTGCCCTTGGTTCTTCCTACAGCGTTACATTCGATGGAGATCCGGCAGAACTCACAAGGGAAGCAAAGAAGAAGATGGGATTCAATGACTCAGCCCTTCACTGGGACCTCGTCAACACGGAAGATAAAACGGTTACGGTGACACTCGCGACCGGGAAAAAGATTCTTGTCTACGCAGACGGCATATTCCAGCACTGATCCCTGTGATGCAAATCTCCTTCAGCAGTCACTCCTGGTCTTTGACGTAATTCCCGCAGTGGGGACAGAATATCCTGTTGGTGGAGTCGCAATAGGTTTCTTCCGTATTGCATCTGGGGCAGTAAAAGATATTTCCGGCAAGCCCCTCCGATCCCGGCGTAACGCGGCCACAAGATTGGCAGACCAGCGATTCTCGTTCGATTGCAGCTCTACAGAAAGGGCATTTCTTCATCTTCGAAATCTTATCTGCGAGGGATGGCGATAGAATATCTGTGGTTGGTCCGGATAGCAAGGGAAAAGAAGCGGGTTCGGTCCAGGCACATTAACACATCTCGCCATTGGATGGGCCTGTTTGATATTTATGAGGGAGTAAATGTTGTCCGCTATGAGCCGAAATCAATTATCATGTTGGCTTCGTTTCCGCAGACCTTGCAGACTCTGGTCTCTTGCTGCATCTTCTTTTTGACGCCGGATAATTCTTCGACATCAATCGTCTTACAGGTTATCGTCATTTCGGCTTCATTGCCGCACTTGTCACAATTGCAGACTTTCACCACCTCTGCCATGGCACACCTCCTGATACACTAAACTTATCCTGCACGCTTCTGTGCCGCGTATTATAACTGTGAGTGATAAATTAGTCCTCTTGTCATCGCAAGGCAATGAGGATAAGATGGCAGAAGAATGGTAGGCATAAGCTACCTACCCCCCTTCTTATTTGACGACAGGACAGTAATGATGTATTATTTGCCATGTATCTTGACTTTTATGGATTCCGGGAAAAACCCTTTAATCTGACCCCTGACCCTCGCTTTGTCTTCCTGAGCAAAAACCACCGGGAAGCCTTTGCACACCTTCTATACGGCATAGAAAATCGCGTAGGATTCATTGCGCTCACCGGAGAGGTAGGTTTGGGTAAGACTACAGTCTTGCGTTCACTCCTGAACCAGCTTGATGCAGATCATTACCGAACGGCTGTGATCTTCAACCCCTGTCTTTCGCCGCCCGAGCTTCTGCAAAACATAAACCGTGAATTCGGCATATCGGCTCGCTCCTCCAATCGCGGAGACCTCCTCGACTCCCTTAACTCGTTTCTCCTCCAGCAGAATACCGAAGGCCGTACCGTCGTACTCGCCATAGATGAGGTACAAGACCTGAAAACACAGGTACTCGAACAGATCAGACTGATTTCGAATCTTGAGACAGACAAGGAGAAGCTCATACAGATTGTCCTGTCGGGACAACCGGAATTTATACGGATCCTCAAGAAGAAAGAGATGCGTCAGTTGAGCCAGCGGATCACTGTCCGCTATAACCTGAAGCCTATGGATTCTGAGGACACTGTCCGCTACATCGACCATCGGCTCGAAGTGGCGGGGGGACGAGGAGGGGTCATTTTCTCCAAGGGGGCATTGAAAAAAATATACGGCTATTCACGTGGGGTCCCGAGACTCATAAATACGGCTTGTGACAGGGCGCTCTTAGCGGGCTACACAAGAGACACGGCAAAAATCAGCTACCGGATTGCTGCAGCCGGGATCAGCGATATGAGAAAAAATGTGACGGCCCATAAACGGAAACGGCATCTAATCCTGATACCGGCATTCGCGATTTTTGCGGCCCTCTTTGCAGTAGGTGTCTTCTATACGTGGGATGATTTCACAAACCGGTTCAACGCGTCACAGAACATCGTAGCAAGCGAAAATCAATCAAAAGAACCCCCGGTTGCAACAGGTGAAGATTTCTCCCGCGCCATTGCTGCCGAACTTGGGAATATTACGGAAGCAGAGAGCAACAGACGGACGTTCAACAAGCTGGCGGGCGCCTGGAATGTTCCGCCCGTTCCTGAAAGCGCCTCCTTTGACGATTTCAATAAAATGGAGCGTGCCGCCCGGGACCGTGGACTCCGTATTTACGTATTTTCCGGGAGCCTGGGCGGCCTGCTTAATATCAATTGTCCGGCAGCGCTCGAATTAACCTTGCCGGGCATAGCGGGGAAACGATTCATTTCTCTGATACGGATGGAAAACGGTCACTTTCTTGTCGACCCACAAATCTCCGGAAGAATATCCCTTTCACCCAGTGAGATCGAAAAGCACTGGGCAGGGCAGGGCTACCTCCTCTGGAAAGATCACCTGAATCTCTTGATGCGCCTATCTCCGGGGGCAGAAGGAAAGAAAATCAAGCGGCTTCAGAGTTTGCTCAAGGAGGCGGGGGCATACAGCGGCACTTTTACGGGCGCTTATGACAGCAATACCGTTTCGGCTATCAAGAAATTTCAAGCGGCTCAGGGGATCAAACAGGACGGCATCGTGGGCGCTCAAACACTCATACTCCTGTATCGTTCCAGAGACCGTTTTGAAGCACCAAGACTCGCCATGGCAGGTCAAAAATGAGCCTTATACTCGATGCCTTGAAAAAACTCGATCGCGAGAAATCGTCCCGTCGTAACGGAACGGCCAACATCGCCGTAGAAATTCTCCGGGCCGATCCGCCTAGTCGCGCAAAAAGAATGTTGCGGTATTTTGCGGCAGTCCCCATTACGGCTGCTGCTACTGCCTGCATTACTTACGCTGTAATAGCGGGGTTCGGCATCCTGTCCAAATCATCGGTACCGGCAACTGTAAGTTCACCGCCGGCACAGCAGTCTGCAGCGGCTCTCCCCCCCCGTGAGACTATCAGCAATTCCACGGATGAGATAAGCCGGGCACCCACGAAAATCCAGGACAGTGCGGAGAGCAAAAAATCCGCGATACCACCGCCAGGGAAAAAAGCAGGCAGGGATATATTTGCCAAAGAGCCGGATGTCGTCCCGGAGACGATAAGAAAATCCGCAGAGCCGACACCAAAAGTATCTGCAACACCTCTGCCGTCACTTAAATTATCGGGGATCATCTGGCAGGAAGAGCCTTCAGAACGCCGCGCCATGATCAACGGTCGGATCGCCACTGAAGGGTCCATAATCGAAGGGGTGAAGGTTGTCGAGATCCATCCTGCGCGTGTACGATTCTCGCATAATGGAAAGTCTTTCGAAATCACCCTCGGCCAATAGAGCAGCACAGAAATCAAACTAACCAAGAAATCTACGGGCTCAATTTTAAGAAAAGGATTTAGTCAGGAAGAATCCTTTACAAAAAGATCATTGATGAATGACCACTCTGCGCTTGCATCTGATGAAATTCTTTCTATCATTGCTGCCAGATCGTGCCACATGACTTCGCTGGTCATTTCGCAGCTATGCCCCCAGAAGGAAAACAGTGCATTCCTCCCCTTCGCATCAATAAACCTGGGCCAGAAATCCGAAGACAGAAAATGACAAATAAAATTATATTCGAAAGGATCACGGGGCGGGAAGATGCTCTCGCCATTATGACCGCCCCGGGCCCATATATAGCCGACAGACCGCAGGGCGGCCTTTACTCTTTCATTGTATGCATTGAATGGATAGCAGAATCCAAGGACAGGTTTTTTGAAAATACCCTCTAAAATATCGCGGCTCGCTCCAACTTCCCAATCCAATCGCTCCGCTGATACGTCCGTCAGGCAAGGATGCGTCATGGAATGGCTGCATATCTCAAAGCCATCGTATACATCTCGCAACTCGCCGATACTAAGCCGCCACACTTCCCTTCTTTCCTGAATCCATCCGAACGATCTCTCTTCGAGGTTTAGCCCCGGATTGAGACTAAACGTGGCTTTCGCATTGTAGCGGCGCAGTATATCGGTTAGGCGGACATCATCGACGATTCCGTCATCCCAGCATTGAATAACTTTCATCTGAAGTTCGCTTGACTGCCGGATTTTCTAAATATGCCATGCTCCATGAGGAGGACGACGATGACTCCCACGACAAACCCGTTTCCGACAATGGGCCGTAACATCTGGGGGAATTCTTGGAAAAAGGCGGCAGGCAGAAAGGCTATCACGGTTGCTATAAGAATAGGCATGCCGATGATCATGCCGTCGTCAAATGTCAATCCCCGCAAAGACTCAAACGCTACGAGCAGGCCGGCCGACACCTGCGAGCATAGTACGTAAAACATGATGCTCCCGATTACAACCGGAGGAACGATTCCCATAAAGCCTATCGTCACGGGGGAAAAAGATATCACGAGCAGAATCGCCGCTGCCGGAAGCAAGGTGAATCGTGACATGCATCCTGTAGCAGCGACAACGCCTGCGCTCATGGAATAATTAACCTGACCTATGACGCCGAAAACTCCTGCCGTGATATTAGCGAGGCCCGTAAAGAAAACACCCCGGTTGAGCCTTCTTGCCATGTCTTCCGTATTTACAAGAGCATTCATGGACTGCATCGAGCCGAGGTCGTTGATCGACAGGGCCACGAAGCAGACAAAGAAGGAGATCAATAACCCCGCATCGAAAGACAGATGGCCGATCATATTCGTAAAAAATGGTGCAATGAATTTTGAAGACGCTACAGCCGTCATGTTGAGATTCTCCGGAAAGATGAGAAAATAGGCAGCACTCCCGATGAGCATCGAGATCATTATCAGAATAGATTTCCATATACCTGCAAGGATCCGGTGGAGAATCAATGTAAGCGCAGTAAGCGCCAGGGCGTAAATCATGTTTACCTGCGGTGTCGTCCCCTGCGGGTCAGACACAAGCGTGAGGATGGTTGGCGTCAGTGTAAAGGCAATCAGCAGGAGCACTACCGCTACGACGCGGGGCGTAAAGAGCCTCTGGAGATGCCCGAAAACACCAGTTATGCCCACGAACGCCAGGATCACGCCTCCGCTTATTACAGCTGTAGATATGGCATTCAGGTCTAATCCATGGCTGGAAATAATGCCAATGAGAATCACCGAAGAAGGTCCCATGATTAGAGGCAGGCGGTGGCCCCAGAGAATTTCGAGAACGAGGAAGACGGCAGTGATGAAGGCCATCTTCTGCAGGTAGGCCGTCTCGTCGGCGGGGTTGGCCAAGTGGTAGGCAGCCGCAATCTTGCCCAAAATTATCAGGAAAGGCAGCATGAGGGCGCACCACTGAAGTCCCATCAGCAGGGACTCTCCCAGAGGCGGCCGATCTTCAAGGCCATACTTGAATTCCATGGAATTAATCCTTCTCTCTGATTCCGCGCGCGACTTCCTATTTTGAGGAATCAGGGACGCGAAAGAAAAACTCGTTTAAACAGCCGCGCGCCAGATCAATATGGATCATCCTGTCCCTGAAAATATTACCGCGCCCCAACAGGATTTTCAAGACTTCCATTACTTGGAAGGCAGCTATGAGAAAAGGCGTAACGCCGGGGACACCCAGAACGGCCTGCGGACTTTCTCTGTCGACGCGTTTTTCCTCCTCGGCGCCATAGATGTTCTTAAGCCCCAGGTCACCGGGGAAAATAGTCATGATCCACCCCTCGAAACCTGCCAGCGTGCCGTGCACCAGCGGGATCCCCAGTTTTCTTGCCGCACCCTCAAGGAGAAATCGATCCGGCACATTATCCAGTGCATCGACAATTGCATCAGATCCAGCAAGAATCCCTTCGGCATTCGCAGCATCGAGTCTGATCTGGTGGGGAAGAACCTTTACTCCCGGATTGATGGCCGCAACAGCAGAAACTGCTTCGTTCGCTTTCGGCATCCCCAAGGAATTGACATTGCATAGAGCCTGGCGATTAAGGTTTGTTTCATCAAAAACATCCTGATCGACAACCGCCAGAGAGCCGATACCGACCCTGGCAAGCAACGAAATAACATTCCCGCCCAAGCCCCCGGCGCCGATTATGGCAATCTTCGCTTCGGCCAGTTTAAGCTGCTCTTCCGGTGATATTGCATCCAGGTTCCGGATGTAGCGGTACGGATAGATGCCCATTTTCAGCATCTCCATGTAAATGTCATGAACGCTGATGTGGTATTCATCTGCGATCACAAAGGTGTCATGATCCTTCAAAGCTTGCAAACGGCGGCCCGCCGGGTCCGTGATGCCTGCAGCCTTTTCCCGAATCGAGTCGTGCAACCCTTTCTTCTTATCCTGATTCACCTTCGTTCCTCACTAATACAACGATTTTACCATTCTGCATATGTCATAGTCTATTCCTTTCCGATGGGCAATAGGATAAATCGGTTATCCTGGCCGCGCCACAAAACGATTGAGTAATAGAGAGATACGATTTATAATAAATAAAATATTTGCAAAAAAATGTCACCCCCACATAGTATGAAAGTTGAATTAAATCTATTTGCCTCCCTTGCGCGCTATGCACCGGATAAAACCGGAAGCCATAGTCATCGCATCATGGATGTCGCCGAAGGAACAACGATAATGGGGCTTCTAAAACGACTGGAAGTCCCTATTGATAAAATCAGGATGATTTTTTTGAATGGCTTGCATGCGACAGGCGATGAAGTTTTAAGAGAAGGGGACAGAGTAGGCGTTTTTCCGCCTGTAGCCGGAGGCTAAATCGTTTTTATGCGTAAGAAAATATCTCCCCTTCCCCAATCCATTTCCAACAATTGTTCAATGCCGAATTGCCGGCCATCTGCAAGGACCTCCCCACAGCCTCTTAGGAAATCATCTGACCGAGCTTTGAGGACACCCTTAAACTTGTCACTTTCGACCCAGATACCATGTTCTAAAAAGATCGGCCCTAATTCCTGAAGCGGCATATTGAAAAGTTTGACTAAAACCTTGCCAGGTTGCAGTGAAGCGGACATCATTTTCCCCTTGAAAGAAATCTGGTCGCGCATGGCCGCATAGTAGCCCCCCTTGCGCAATACCGCCCCGGCTAAGCCCGGCATGGCGGCGGAAAGGGATACAGTGGCTCCATCCCCGACTGTAGCTCTCTCCACATCATCGACCACGTCGCCGTCCAGGAACATCGTCTGGATCCTCTTTTCAAGATATTCAGGTGACAGGCCGAATTGTTCACAGAGAAATGATTTAACACTGCATCCGACATATCCCTTGATCCAAAATCCGTTCTGTAAAAGCTGAGAAAAGGCTGGGATCAGGCCGGCCTCAACTGTCAGTGAAATGTTTCTGGGAGAGGTACTCTTGAAAATCGTCTTCCCATTGGATTTCTCACGACGGGTCATCTATGACACTTTCTCCTCCAGATAAACGAACGGGGCGGCCCGTTTCAGGCCACCCCGTCGAATACACGCTCTGATAGACTCTTGCCTACCAGTTGTACACCTTGTCCAGATCTTCATCCGTCACCTGGAACGTCACATTATGGGGTGGAAGGGCTTCCTTCTTGAAATACTCGGGCAGCCGGTCATGTTTTGCCGTGAAACCTGCACGGGCATTGAAGTCTCGCTCCATCTTCAGCACATTCTTGCCAAGCGCGACCACGTCATCGGCGGTCAGGCTCAGTCCATAAAAGGCATTGAGCAAATCGATAAGCGCCTGGAATGTGTCCGGCTGATCTAAGACCGCAAAGGCAATGAAGAGACACATGCCTGTGGAGTCAATGGCCGCAGTGGCGATCTGTAGATTTCTGGAGAGGTCGATCTGTCCTTCCGGCTTCAGCGGATCCACATACCCCCCCACCTTGAGGATATTCGTGGCAACCGCGTAGCCTGCCGTGTGATCGGCCCCCATCGTACTTGTGGCATAGGTGACGCCGATGCCCTGAACAGCGCGTGGGTCATACGCCGGCATGGCCTGCCCCTTGACCACGGGAACCCTCTCGATGCCGAAGACCTTGCCGGTCACGGCGGCCCCGTTCCCCAGTATGCGCCCCAAGTCTGTGCCCTTCCCCACTTCCTTGACGAGCCTGATGGCCGCCTCGGCATCGCCGAACTTCGCTAGCCCTGCCTCCATGGCGACCCCAATGGTTGCTCCCATCTCGATGGTATCAATGCCGTAATCGTCGTCCAGGCGGTCCATCATGGCAATCGCATCCAGGTCATCTATACCGCAGTCCGCCCCGTGGGCCCAGACCGTCTCATATTCCGGCTGCTTTGTCAGGTAATGACCATCTTTGTCCATGTATACACCTGAACATTGGATCACGCACCCCCGGTGACAGCCATGCGTGGCAATGCCGCCGCGTGCCTTCTCCGTTTCAGCTTGCGTTTCCCCGCTGATCTTGGAGGTTCCCGGAAAGCGTCCCACAAGGAAGTTATTGGTCGGATATGCGCCTGCTTCATTGATTACGTTGGCTAGTACGTTGGTTCCAAACGCGGGAAGTCCCTCGCCGGTAACGGGATGTTTCCTGAGGCCGTCAACAAATGTCTTATTGGCCGTTTTGAGCTTCTCCGGGTCTTTCGCAGTGCGATTCGACAAACCCGTGTCGTCGAGCACTATGACCTTTACGCCCTTGGAGCCCATCACTGCCCCGGGACCGCCTCTCCCTGCATGGCGGGTGGGCCGCTGTTCCATATCGGTAAAAGCAACTGAGGCGGCAGACATCTTCATTTCGCCCGCAGGTCCTATGGAGATGCACGCGATCTTGTCGCCATACTCCTTCTTCATCTTTTCTACCAGGTCATAATTGCCGAGCATGCAGAGGCTGCTGTCGGGTGTTATCTTCACCCCGTCTTTGTTGATGAAGATCTTATAGAGATTGCCTTCTTTAGGTTTTCCTTCCAGGATGATCGCACCATAGCCCAATCTCGCCAGCACCTGGGAAGCCTGCCCCCCTGAGTTGGACTCTTTGATCCCGCCTGTCAGCGGGCTCTTGCAACCCACTGAAATGCGGCCCGATTGGGCGGCGCTCGTTCCGCTCAGCAGTCCCGGCGCGATAACAAGTTTATTGTCCTCGCTCAATGGATGACACAGCGGGGGCACTTCCTTGGAAATAACGGATGAGGTGAGCGCCCGCCCTCCCAAGCCGGCATACTCCCCCAAGGGAACGACACTTACTTTTGGACCACCACTGGCCCCCATGTTGATTCTGAGAATGTTCATACTCGCCCTCCTTTCCGGTGATGTCTCGCGAAGACTCAAGGATACACCCGTCCTGAATCCTGGCAAGAGTTATAGGCAAACAAATCAGAGTAAGTTCACTCACTCATTCAAATGACTAAAAGGTTGAAAAAAGAAATTTGTGATAAACCAGACGCCCGAACGTCTATATTCTATCTATATGGCGAAGCTTGTCAATATGTCAAAAAACACATAACCGTGAGGAATGCGTGCGGAATCTGCGATTCTTACATTTGCTGTAACCGCTGAAAAAATTATTGACAATAACAATTCTTATATTATAATGATTACAAAGTAGAAAGAATGGCGAATGACGTACAAGAAAAAGAAATACCCTATAAGACTGACACCTCAGAGGCTTGCTATTCTCGAATATCTGGAGGGCAATAAATCACATCCATCCGCAAGCGATATATATAAGGCGGTATCGGAAACGCACCCGATGATGTCCTTTGCAACAGTATATAATACACTCGATAGCCTAAAGGAGAAAAAGCAGGTTTTCGAATTATCCATTGATCCGCAAAGAAAGCGCTTCGATCCGAATACAAAGCCTCACCATCATCTAATCTGCCTGGAATGCAAGGCGATTACTGATATTTATCGTGATTTTGCGCTCAATTTAACGGACGGCGAAAGCTGTGACTACGAAATAACTGGAAACCATGTCGATTTTTACGGAGTTTGTCCCAAATGTAAACGGAGAAGAAAGTCCAAAATATAATTTTCAGGAGGTGGAATGATGTCCAAAACAGAACAGTATCTCAAGGAAGCATTTGCGGGTGAGTCTCAGGCTAATCGCAAGTATCTAGCCTTTGCAGCTAAGGCAGACCAGGAAGGCTATCCCCAGGTTGCGCGTCTCTTCCGGGCTGCGGCAGAAGCGGAGACGATCCATGCCCACAGTCATCTACGGGCGCTCAATGGCATAAAGAGCACGAAGGAAAATCTGCTGGAGGCCGTTGCCGGCGAGACCCATGAATTTACGAAGATGTATCCGGAGATGATCGAAGCGGCTAAGGCGGAAGGACATAAGGTGGGGCTAAGATCATTCAGCTATGCCAACGAGGTGGAGAAAATTCACGCCCAGCTCTATCAGAGTATTATGGACAGCCTGGGGAAATCTCAGGAGTCTTATCCCTACTATGTCTGTCCCGTCTGCGGAATGACGGCGGAGAAGGAAGCTCCGGCTATATGCCCAGTGTGTGGGACCAAGGGATCAACGTTCCGTCGGGTTGATTGATTGTGAATGCATCCCGCAACTGCGGTAAACAGTCTCTAAGGAAGACGGAAGCATGGAAACAGAATATATACCCATATTCATCGAGAAAAAGAATGGAGATGTGAACGGCGCATGGATGGAGCACGATGCGCGCATCAATGCGAGGATTCTGCCTCTTGCCTATACCTCTGATCTCAGCATTCTAAGACTCATGGTGAATAATCTTGACAGGGCGGCGGGAGTGCTTAGGAAAAAAGGGTTGGTAGCCAGACGGACAGACGATGCCCTAGAGGTAGTTACGGACGGGTCATGCGGTCTCCTGGACATTCTCAGGACACTCGCAGAGCATGGCATTGACGCCGAATTGACTGGCATGATACCAGGGATATATCAGGGCTGATGATATCCTTCCTGCCGGTACGGCAGGCACACCTGCAAATTACGCAATATGGCTCCGGCAAGAATCGTTTAGATAAGTCTCATGCAACGGTCGCCGGGGCCATTCTTTTTCCGTCAGCCAATGGATATATTTAAGCGTGACAAACCCATCGAACCAGCGGTGGAAAGCGGCAAGCAATGCATCTCTCGTCTTATATTGTCGCTGGAAGCGTCCCCAAATTCTCGAAAATCCGCGACTCTCCAGAAATTCCCTGGTCGAGTGATTCGTAAGCTCGGTGCAAATTCTTTCAGCACCGGCATCAGTAAGAGTGGATACTGCCGTAAGGAGTTCCCGCAAACAGACAAACACCCGGGAATCGTACACCAGGAGAGGACCTCTGCCATTGAGGGCTGCTTCCGCCATGCGCTTGCCTGTGCCAAACGGCACGCGCCGGGAAATACGCGCCGATGGGAAGACCATTATTTTATTTATTTCGCAGATAGCACCTGCCTTTGCAAGCTCCATGCAAAAGTAGAAGTCCTCTCCTGCCAGCCTGCGGGCTGCAAAACCGTTGGCGCGGACGTAACCGGAGGCGGTAAAACAGAGGCAGGAGCCGATGGTGTGAAAGGCATAAGGTGAACCGGCCCAGCGGAGACCCTTAACATAGTAATTTAGAAATGCCTCGTACTCGTCAATGGCAGCCTGACTCTCGGGTGAATCTGCCTCTTGGTGTTTGAAGGAAATAACCCCTCCCGTGCAGCGGCTCTTCTGAAGTTCATGTCCTGCAATCTCCAGATAGTCGGGGGATACGATGGTATCCGCATCAAGACTGAAGAATTTAAAATCATCAAGCGCAATCGGTTTCTTCAACTCCAATAAAAGAGCAAGCACGCTATCGCATCCGATTTTTCGGGCAAGCCCTACGCCCCCCCAGGGCGGAAGTTCATGACCGGGGGAAGACGCATCGATCCAGGCGAGCGGAAGCGTTCCCTTCATACTCATGTCTTTTAGCCACTTCAGAGTCTGCGTGTTATCATCTATCTGTTCCATGAGTTCAATCTGATTTGCCGTGTCGGCCGATTCCGGTGGGCGATTATTCACGACCACCAGCGTTAGGGTATCGTCGAGAACAGCCGTGGGCATACTGTTCGACAGCGATTCGATAGTCAGGGGCAAGTGTGCCCTTTCCGCTAATGCCGGAATCACTACTGCCCGCCGATAGATCCGGTTGCGGTCAAACTCTCCTTCAATCGGCCTAATTACCGCCCTTTTGTAAAGATATTTCACCTGGAATCGCCACACAATTTGCCGTTGACATCTTGCTTTGCATCAAGATCATCAGTGATTAAACCCCATCGTGAACAAATCTACCTCCCAAGAGGCTGTCGCCTACTTATCACGTCATTCCTTATCGAGGCAATGCCGTATTCTCAAGAAAATATTTCTTGACATTAGAACGGCAGTTCTAATAGAATCCCGTCATGGACGAAGGAAAGAGAACAATCAGGACCGTAGAGAAAAACATTGCCGCCTTTTTCCGGGAGAACAGGCGGATGCCGACCTATTCCGAGATGCTCCATGTCCTCGGTGTGAGGTCTAAGAGTGTTGTCCATTTCTGGGTGAATAAGCTCCTCGCTAAAGGATTGCTGGAAAAGGATGCGAGGGGATTTTTGAGGCCAACGCGCCGCTCGCTTGCGCTGCCTATGGTCGGAGAGGTTGCCGCCGGTTTTCCCTCTCCCGCCGAAGAAGAACTCCGTGATGTCATCTCCTTCGATGAGTACCTTATTGCCCGGCCGGGATCTTCCTTTCTCCTCACGGTCAGCGGCGACTCCATGACAGGAGCTGGCATCATGGCGGGCGACCTTGTCATTGTAGAAAAGGGTCGGGAACCACGAACCGGAGATATCGTTATCGCTGAAGTGGATGGTGAATGGACGATAAAATACTTCCGGAAAGAAGGAAGGAACATCATCCTCGAGGCAGCCAATCCGAAATATAAGACCATCAGACCGAAGTCGGAACTGCGCATAGGCGGCGTCGTTGCGGCAGTGATAAGAAAATACCATAGATAAGGATATTGAAGATTTTTAAGGAACGCATTGTCCGGCATTCGCTCACTTACCCCGCAGTGCGCCGCGGGGAATGCGCTCGCTTCCGAATTCACCTTCTACACCTGCAGGATACTTAGGATGATACTCGTGAAATTTTTATTAGTAGTTTTTTTGGGGTTCATCGTCGGCTTTGGCGTCTTTTACTTCCGTCAGGAGAACATGATTTTTTATCCTGAAGCCCTTCCGCCCAATTTCCAATACAGTTTCCCCGCCCGTTTTAAGGAAGTGACTCTCAGTGTTGACGACGCTGCCATCAATGCCTTGCATTTCAAGATAGACAATCCGAAAGGGGTGATCATCTATTTTCACGGGAACGCAGGAAACCTGAGCGGCTGGGGCGAAGTCGCCCTTGATTTCACAAGGCTGAGCTACGATGTGCTCATACCCGATTACAGGGGGTATGGAAAAAGCACTGGAGAGATACATAGCGAGGAAATGCTGCACCGGGATGCGGCAGTTGCGTACAGGTATCTTATGGAGCGCTATCGCGAAAATCAGATTATCATCTATGGAAGATCAATCGGGACGGGGATCGCAGTCTATCTGGCAAAAGAGACCCGGCCGCGCATGCTCATTTTAGAGTCACCCATCTTCAACATGCAGGACCTCGCTCGGTATCACTATCCGCTCATGCCGTCAGCGCTCATCGCCTTGATTCTCAAGTATCCCATGCGCACGGACTTGTGGATTGCTGATGTCCCCTGCCCTGTCTACTTATTTCACGGTACAGAAGATGATATTGTCCCCTTCAATTCGAGTGAACGTCTCCTCAAGCTTATCAAAACGCAGAGCCGACTAATCACAATTCCCGGAGGCGGACATAATAATCTGAGCGACTCTCCGTTCTATCATGAAGAACTTGAACGCATCTTCAAGTAACAATTTCTGTCCCGGGGACACTGCGCCGATCGATGGCTATAGCTGTGATGCTCCCATAATGAAGGGGGAAATATGCCGTCCTGGATTATGATACTTCTTTTTGCAATGGGGGTTCTCATTGCCTGCAAATTGCTCTTCGCCTTTTCCCTTGTCTCCGTATTTCCTATTACACAGGGCGCCATGTTCCACCCCTCCGCCCATGTCAGGGTAAGAACATTTCTCGATCATGTGCCGATGAAGGCAGGTGATCTCCTTGTCGATATAGGATGTGGGGACGGGAGGGTTCTTCAGGAGGCGAAGCGGCGCTATGGCGTCAGGGCGCTGGGGTTTGAGGTAAACCTGCTAGCGTATATTCTGGCGCGTCTCCGCACCATCGGTATGGAAGGGGTTGAGGTGAGGTTGCGAAATTTCTGGAATGAGAATGTCGGGGATGCCGATGTGGTGTTCTGTTATCTTTTTCCCGACGTCATGGGCAGGCTCGCTCAAAAACTCGAGAAAGAGCTTCGTCCGGGGACACTTGTCATTTCCTGCAATTTCCCTTTTCCGGGATGGAGGCACAGAGAATTACTTTACCCCGAATCATCTCTGCATGGCGATCCCATCTATCTCTATCAGATTCCGGATGTTAGTCTACTTCCAAGCGATAGTTATATGTATAACCCCGAGCGTCCTCGGCCTCATAATACTTGACGTTGTAAAATAGGGCAAAGTCGTAATTATCAACGGCATAGTAGGACTTGCTCAAACTTAGATAAGCCTGCGCGAAAAAAGGGTCTACTGTGACGGCCTTTCTAAATTGGTCAATTGCGTCTCTATGCATACCCTGCGAGGCGAGGGTTAGACCATTCGTGTAATAGGCCATTGCCTCATCGCTGCTTTGAGGATTGATACCGAGATAGTACGATGGCAACGAAGCACAGCCCGTTGCAGAAAATAGAAAAATCAGTAACAAACATACATAAACCTTTCTCATGGCCCCCATCTCCTTTCACTGCGGTGCTTTATTAATTCAAACTTCGGGTGAAGTATTACGCTTGGCTCTTAACAAAAAGCGTAGCAATATTAAGGCCAAGTATAGGGTAAATAAGGTTTCATGTCAAAGAAAATGATCCCTTGTACTTATATCGGCACATCCGGATGGAATTATGAGCACTGGAAGAATATTTTTTATCCTGCGACATGTACAAAATCGCGGTGGCTTCAATTCTATGCTCAAAACTTCTCAACTCTTGAAATTAACATGACATTCTACCGTCTTCCCAAACCCGAGACCTTTGAGAACTGGAGACGGACAACGCCTGAAGGCTTCCTATGGGCCGTCAAAGCTAACCGCTACATTACTCACATCAAACGGTTACAGGATGCGGACGAAACTTTGGAAAAATTCTTCGGTGCCGCCAGTATGCTCAAGGAAAAGTTCGGGCCCGTCCTCTTTCAGCTGCCGCCCAGCCTCACCTTTGACGAAGACACACTTGACGAATTCTGCAAGAATCTCGGAAAATACAATCACCTGAGCGCTCTCGAGGTGCGCCATAAAAGCTGGCTTAGTGACAGGGTTATGACGAAGCTTGAAAGACACGGCATAGCCTTTTGCATATCAGATACGGCAGGCCGCTATCCTTACGGCGAATTTGTAACCGCCGATTTCATCTACATCCGCCTCCACGGATCGAGGAAACTCTATCAATCGGATTATGGGGAAGACGAACTTCAGGTGTGGGCAGAAAAAATAAGGCAATGGAAAAGAGACGCCTATGTATATTTCGACAATGACAGCGGTGGGTATGCCCCGAAAAATGCGTCAAGATTGAAAGAAATACTGGGCTCAGATTGATTTATGCCCTTCCAATAATTTATCCATTTCTTTCCATTCTCCCGTATCAAAGTCCAGGAGTTCTGCAGGCCGGAATAATCCCTTGTAGCGCATCGCGCTGATCTCATTTATGCAGTACCCCAAGTAGTAATATTTGAGACCCCTCTCACGGGCCCACTCAATTTCCTTCATGATGGAAAATGTTCCGGGGGAGAAGAAACTGAACCGCGGATCGAAAGAGAAGTAGATTGTCGAGAGGGATATTTCTCCCAGATCAAGGAATCCATTACCTGCGAGCCTGCCGTCTATAAACAATGCAGAGACGAGAAGCCGCGTCGGCGAGACAAAAAATTCGTTGAAGTATCCGTTCAAATCACAAGGAGGTTTGTGATACCGAATACGCAGGAACCTGTTGTAAAGCGAAAGGCTTTTTTTGATATACTTTACGGCAAACTCCGCAGGATCGAGTATTCTGAATTCAGTTTCTGTATTTTTCTTAACGACGCGGCGCTGGCTCTTTGACAGTTCGAACTTCTGCACAGGCATGCGGATGGGAAGACAGCGCCGGCAATTGCTGCAACTGTTGCGATAGAAATATGATGAAACGTGACGCCAGCCACGCGCAAGGAATTCATCGGTCTCCCGGGGAGAAAGATTTACATTCCATAAAAAGGCCTCTTCTACAGGGGCCGTGATTTCCGGGAAATACGTGCATGGCCTGTGAGTTACACTGCTCAGATTTTTAAGAAAGTCACGTTTCCTTTTCATTGCTGTTAACTTTACTTGAGGGCACTGCTTAAGTGCTCTCCAAAGCGCCTACACACTCTTGTTGTATGGCACCGCTGATATTTTATCGAAAATCAAACCAGAGGCTCTATTTCAAGCTTCGGCTCCAGGATTTCATTAGCCTTTTGCAGGTTTTCGAACGAAGAATATACGGCAATGACTGCTGTATCTGCCGCCTCCGTGAAATAACGGGAAGCGGCGTCCAGCAGCAGTTCCGGTGTCATATCAAGGATCGCGTGCCTGAACGTCAGCCGGTCTCCATCTGTGAGACCCGTAAAGTCACGAATCATTGCGGTGTATCCCTTGCTCGAAGGGTCCATGGGTTTGTCGAGAGAACCTATTGTCCCGATAATGGTCTTCTCCAGTTCCTCACTGGAAATCTTGTTCTGCGAGATGAATTCCTCTGCCTGGCGGTAAATATTCAGGGTGCTGATTATGTTGGGATCCCTGTACGAGAGTAAGGCGAAGGTGGCGCTCATCGGATCATATAGCGACATGCCTCCATAGGCCCCTCCTTGAACCCTGATGTGCTTGTACAGATACCCGTTCGATAATTCTCTGGCTAATACAAACATGGGGGCGGAAAGGGGATCGGCGTATGCAGGCGCCGAAAGGACCTTCGCCACATACGAGACCTGAGCAGGAATGGCGATGCCCGTGTCGATGCTGGAGAAAGCAGGCACGCTGAGGTTTCCAACGCCGCCGTCGCCGGACAAACACCTTACGAAACCGGGCATACTTTCTCTCAGAAGAGAAAGCCCTTCTGCGTCTGCAGTTAAATTAACGTGCAGCCTGTCTCTTCTAAAAATCATATGTTGCAGAAAAGTGAGCCGGTCGAGAACTTCCTTTTTTCTTTCGCCGAATTCATCGGCAATGAGGTTGACAAACTTAAGCTGAGTTCTACCGTGCCACTGTTCGTCTCTGTATGCCGCTATGGATAAAGCCTGGCCTGCAGACCTCCGTGCAAAAGTATGGCCTGACGGAATAACAGAGGCGTGTAAGTCATTTTTCCTCTCTGCAATCAGGTCGCGCATCCGAGTTTCATTCGACATATCCCCTGCGATGAGAATATCTGAGATTATGCTGACTGCATCTGCGATATTTCTGTGGAGGGCCCTGACGCGAAAAATCAGCCTTTGCCAGTTATTTCTGCCTTCCATGGTCATACCTGCAGACAGATGATAACTGATTCCCCCTGTCTTTAACACAATCCGTTTTGCCATTTCTTCGTAGTCGAGGCCTGCCGCGCCCATGTTGGCAACCAGCTTCGCCAGCAGGGGAAGATACGGCTGAA
This sequence comes from Syntrophales bacterium, assembly GCA_052144335.1. Taxonomy (GTDB): domain Bacteria; phylum Desulfobacterota; class Syntrophia; order Syntrophales; family UBA2185; genus Fen-1135. Next base: position 2,185 of record JBKQQP010000021.1, on the reverse strand, counting down.
GGTCTTCCGGCACATCGGATACGTCAAACGCCAGGTCGAGGTATCCAATGCCATTGGCAAAAATGTCGTGCATCATGACCGGGACATTTTCAATGGCCGCTTTTACGGTGGGAATCGTTTCTATCGAACGTGATATGTCGCTGACGCTCAGGCTTGGCAGCGCCGCCGCAGGTGCGTCCGGCTCAGTCTGGAATTTTTTCAAGGCGTGGACATCTTTTCGGATATTTTCCAGATCATCACCGGAAAGTGACGCCTTAAGCAGAGCCATTTTTTTCTTGAACGCCTCCTCCTGCTCCGCCTGGTAAGTGTTGCTCGGTTCCATGACGGAGAGCAATCGGTGAGGATTATCAAGAAACCATTTGCGGATAATATCCTGAAAGAGCTCCGGGTTGGCTTCCCATTTCTTGCGAATTTCTTCTATGGCGCGGGGGAAATTCAATCCTTCTAGAGGGTCACCGTCATACAGCCAGGTGTGGTAGGCCCTTCCCATGAGTATGATACCGTACGGATATGTGCTGCGTACAATCTCCTTGCCGTTGAATTCCACCCGGTGAAGAGTCCCTTCGATGAGGGCACGATCAAAGCCCGATTTGGCTATGCTCTTTAGGGTATCGATGATTAGATCTTCGATGCTCTGCCTTTTATCCGGATCTGTGCCCCGCAGCCCTACTATAAACGCAATCTGCTTGAGGTCGGGCTCTACTCCTGTGAGAGGAGACAGGTCTTCACCCAACCCTGAATCGATGAGGGCTTTGCGGAGAGGTCCGGCAGCGCTTCCAACCAGCATACCAGATATTATCTGAAGGAGAAGTGCAGTTTCATACTCAACGTTTTCCGCCATCATCCATGCAATGTTGACTGCGGTTTTCCTTCTTGGGTCATCTTCTTTAGCGATAGGATAGTAGCCGTGGATGGAGGCCGGCTCTCGCCATCTTGATTGGCTCTTGATGGTCGAGTCTATCTCCACACGGACGAAGCCTGCAAGCATCTCTTCAAGAAAAGCCAGGTGGTCTGCCGTGGGAATGTCACCATAGAGGAGGAAGCGTGCGTTTGTCGGTGAGTAGTAGGTACGATGGAATGCCTTGAACTGCTCATATGTGAGAAGCGGGATATCATCGGGGTTTCCTCCTGAATCGAAGCAATAGGGCGTATCGGGATAGAGATGTTGCTGGATGGCCTTGTACATCAGGGTCTCAGGAGAGGAGTAAGCGCCCTTCATCTCATTGAAGACTATCCCCGAAATGATAAGTTCGCTTGCCAAATCTTCCGGATTAGAGAACTCCCAGTGGTGCCCCTCCTGACAGAACGTCTCTCTCAACAGACGGGGTCTCAGCACCAGATCCGTATATACGCGGGCAAGATTGAAGAAATCGGCCCTCACCTGACTCGCTACGGGATAAATGGTCTTATCCGGATACGTAAAGGCGTTGATGAAAGTCTGCAGCGTCCCCCTGTGGAGTTCGTTAAAGACATCCCTTAGCGGATATCGTTCTGAACCGGCAAGCACAGAGTGTTCAAGAATATGAGGCACGCCCGTGGAATTTTCCGGTGGTGTGCGAAAACCGACTGTATAGAGATTCTCGCGATCATCGCAGTGAAGGTGAAGAACTTTCGCGCTTGTTATTAAATGCTCGATTTCATATGCGGTGATCCGTATTTCCGGAATCTGTTGAACGCGAAGGATACCGAATCCATGAAGCAGAGCGCCTGCTGCAAGTGTCGGGACCGGACATCTATTGGATACTGTCATTTCGCCGCTCCCGGATTCGGGTCCATTTTTCTCTGGGTAACACTACCCAGATATGATTTGGCCATGTAACCATTCTCCTCCGATTGTATGTGATATTGCCCCAGGTGCGAAGTTAGTTCGTTTCAATGATCTTCTTGAAAGAGTAAGTCACCCGGAAAAGACGGGTATCATAAATTAAATATACCAGAGTCAGTGTGGGCAATGAAAGACAATTTTTGCGGAGACGCGGCAAGGAAATGGAAGAGAGGAAAGACTCCTGTCCGGGACAAAAAAATTAAGCCCCTCTATCCGGCATGAGAGGGGCTTTGGCGAGGATCACAGATCGTGAAAAGGTCTCTTATGTTCTCCGCATAGGGAGGATGATCTCAAACATCCTTTCGCTTCAACCAGGCATCTTGATATAACCTGCCAATGCAGGCAAATATGGCCAGGAAA
>JBKQQP010000020.1:0-64015 GCA_052144335.1 Syntrophales bacterium | reverse complement strand
GGTGGCCGGAGGGCTGCGACTGAAACAACTGGCTGTCCAGCATGTGGGAAAGCCAGGTCAACGGGTGCCAGTTGGCGGAATGGAGGGTAACAAAAGCCCAGTTAACCCCTTTCCAGGTAAGGCCTTCCTTCACAACAGGATTTTCTGTGACATAATCACCATCGTCCCAAGTGATAAAGCTGAAATCTTTTACCTGGATATAGGCAAACAGCGTCACCATGCAGAGAAACAGGCAGATGATCAACCGCTGTCCGATTAGTTTACGAACGAATTGTTCTATGAAGGAAAGGGGATGCATCCCGGGATGCCTCCGATAAGACATTGCTTCCTGACATGCGAAATATAGGAAAGTTCCCTCTGTATGTCAACATCAAATGGCCATAACAGGCCGCAGGTTATTATTGATTGACATGGTGCATGGATGGATAGAATTGAAAAACAACAGTACGGAAGTTAGGGATTGGACGAAGAACCTCGACGACATCTACGAAATATGGACATCAACATGAAATGGATAATGAAGATTAGATTGAATTTGGTAGAGAGTGCATTCCCCGTAGCTTGCTGCGGGGTACGAGAGCGAATGACGAATGATACCGTTCCTTAGGAATCAAAGATTCTCCGCAGCTTGCCGCAGAGAGCTTCAAACGCGCATTTTAACTGATTATCCTGCAATCTGCCGGTTTTAATTACAGGCAGATAAGAATTCGGGGAGAGATCCCTCCCCGAGGGATAGCATTTCATTGATTTACTATTGCGTCAAACATGAGTGACTGCCTATAGGCTTTAGGTGCCTGAATTCGTCACCATGCTGGTCGGAGAATTCGGTGTGATCTGGCTCCATGTTGTGCCATCCCACATCCAGATGCCGGCGCCTGTCCCGAAGTTACCGTACAATAGTGAACCTGATGCTGCCATGGATATGGGAGCATACGGTGTAATCTGGCTCCAGGTCGTGCCATCATACTTCCAAATGCCAGCGCCTGTCCCAAAGTTCCCGTACAATAGCGAACCTGATGCTGCCATAGCTGTGGGAGAATTCGGTGTAACCTGGCTCCAGGTCGTGCCATCATACTTCCAAATGCCGGCGCCTGTCCCAAAGTTACCGTACAATAGTGAACCTGATGCTGCCATGGATATGGGAGAATTCGGTGTAACCTGGCTCCAGGTCGTGCCATCATACTTCCAGATGCCGGCGCCAGGGAAGTCCACATATAGCATCGAACCGGAGTCCACCATGCTTGTTAGATGGAGAGGAGTAAGTTCATTCCATGCAGTGCCATTCCATGAATAGAGGCCATATCCCGGGAAGCTTGCATACAACGCAGTATTAGGATTATATTCATAAGCTCCAATGCTGGGCGGATTGTGCACCGGTTTATCGTCATAATCAGTTGTCAATCCCACATTCACACCCGCCCATTTTGCGGCTGAATCGGCTTGTAATTTGAAGTCCGTAACTAGCGAATATGTGCCACTAGCATTGACAAATAGAGGGTTAGCAGAGGTAATTGAACCACTCGTATCATATCCATCACCCTGCCATTGGGCATATGTGAGTCCACTTCCGCCTATCTGAAAGCCTCCCGAAGCAGCATTGGGATAATATAAATTGTGGTCAATTGTTAAATGGGGCGTGGTCACATTGACCAAGAAATAAGAAGTAACCGCAGAATCCACTATGTTGTTCCTGACAACCCAGTAACCAACATCAGTCCCAGCAAATCCCAAGGGTAACCCAGAAGCAGTATAAAGGGTATTGTTTACCAAATAATTGATTCCAGTTTCAGGGTTTGTTGTTATAGCCCAAATATAAATATGATTATTGTTGCCACTCGCCGAACTAGAGTTTATAATATTGTAAGCTATGGTGTTATTTTGAAACCCCGCAGTTCCGGTTGTCATTTCCACATAGATGTCTTGCTGAAAGTAGCCTGATATGTAGTTGCCCAAGACAGAGTTTCCTGAAGTATCTGCCGTGCCGTTTGGATTAAGGAAAAAATAAATAGCTCTCTGGGTGTCATTTAAATCAGTAAGGTCAGTTTGGACATAATTCCCAGAAATAGTGCTATTTTGTATGTCTTGGAATGATATTCCTTCGCGGTCTACTCCATAAGCATAATATAGATAGGCTGCTGAAAACTTCAACGTGCTTGAAACAGAGCCTAAATGTAGAACTTGGTTTTCTGTTATGGTGTGTCCTGTATGATGCTCACTATGCCCCGCCGCTGTATCGCTATTCGTCCAGACAGAAATACCAGCCTCACAATAGCTGCAAATATTGTTATAGATAGATGCGTTTGACACTACTGCGGTATGGTTTGATATATTGCCAAATATTCCCCAATGACATCGGGTCATAGTATTATCATGGATAGTGATGCCCGTCATGGTTGTAGCAGTTGGAGTAGTTAAGTTACTGCCAAAGTATATCCCGATTGGGCATCTATCAAATGTGAGTCCATATACAGTAATGTAGCTTTTTTCGTTTAAATCAAGTGCTCCATAGTAGTAAAAACTATAATAATTTAAGTCTTCTACGGTATGGTTGGAAGGAGTACCGGATGTTGGCCTATAGTAAAGATTACCTACATGGTCACAGTAAAAATTTCCATTTGAAACGGCACTACTCGTAGCTGATTTCAATGACACATTGTCTTCAAAAAGAAGCATGGTGGTAAGTGATTTACGATATAAACCGCCACCCAAATCAGTCCAACCACTGCTGCTAATGGTCGTGGTCATATCTAAGATGGGAGTAGCACCAGGGCTGTTTCTGTAAATGATGGGATGACCGTTTGTTCCGCTTGATGGTGCAATTATGTAAGATTTATAGTTTCCACCTGTATCGCATAAGTTAATTACATCATCGCCTGAGAAGGTTTCACCATTGTGCGTGGCAATAGACATGGCCGTAGAAGCGGCAGAACAGGATGTAGCAGCCGCCTTGTTGGCAGCCGTTCCATCTGCCCTCATGTAGTAGGTAGCCGCCCATGCAGGGGAAACAAAGAGCAGGATAGTAATAAATGATATAAGTTTGAGTCTCATCTCAATGCCTCCTTTGTAAAGGAGTATCGGATAGAATAGGATTAAGCACCGTGATGGAGGTCACAAAAAACACAATTGCAGCGTTTCAAAGGGTAGGCGACGAATTGGTGAATAAGTCGGAGTATGATGTGAAACTGAACCTTAATCAGTTGGTTGCCGGTTCGATCCCGGCAGGCCTCACCTTAACCATGAAATTTAATACTTGCTGAGCAGGCTCATCGTGGAACAGGGGCCTGCTTTTTTGCCAAATTTTCAGCGAGTCACTATAATGAACCCACAAAAAAGTCAAATGTGAATTACGATCTGGCAAGCGGGTAGGGCATAATATGGACTTGGTAGTCTGCGATGCGCACTCCAACGGAAGTCTTGGTTCTAACTACTTATGAATATAGGGAAAAGAATAGCTTTATTTTTGCGTTTCTGCTATCTTTATTTGTACTCATAAGATGGCTTCGTCAAAATAATCAGGTGGTTGCCATAATAATTTCTTAAATATGGCATGAAAACTGCGTTCATTGTGAAAGACGTATGGATTTCCATTGAGAAAAAGAGCGCAAATGTAATCCAGAGGGCGGAGCTGCATCAAGAATCAAGGCCTTTGAAAAACACACTACTAACGTCATTGTGCGCGAAGCGAAGCAATCTCATGCGCTATTATGAGTGTGGCCATTATCTCGGACGGTATTTCGGGGATTCAATTAGCAATGTTAACTGACTTCATGGTTGGTCCATTCATACTAATGTATCATTCAATTGCTGACAATCCTGATGACCCTTACTCGGTGTCTGTCGACGCTTTCCGGGAGCAGATCTCCTGGCTCTCTGAACACGGGTTCGAAGTTGTTCCCCTATCATTCTTGCTCCTCTCAATTCAGACTCAGAATTACAGGATCTTAAGAAAAAAGGTCGTGATAACGTTTGATGATGGATATCAAGACTTTGTTACCAATGCACTGCCGATACTGCTTGATTGCGAAGCCCCCGCCACTGTTTTTCTTGTTACAGATATGCTTGGAGGGAGAGCATCGTGGAGCGAGTCTGGAACACATGTACGGCTCATGTCCGAGGATGAAGTTCGCTACATTAAGGCACAAGGTATCAGTCTTGGCAGTCACACAGCCACACACGCGAACCTGACACTCCTGGACCATAATGACCTGCAGCGGCAGCTCAGAGATTCTCATGACAGACTTACTCGTCTGGGTGAATCGTTCTACGCTTTTTCCTATCCATGGGGCCAATGGTCGAGTCGAATTGTGGAAGCTGTGAAGGCATCTGGCTATGAATGTGCTGTAGCGGTGGGGGAACAGATGCGATTGACAGACGCTATTACATATCTTCTTCCCCGAATAACTATGAGACGCGATATGGATCAAAAGCATTTCCAATTACTTTTGACGCGAACTCGCGTAGAGATGGAAATACGCAGGGGATACCGGAAACTGCGTGAATCGGGATTTGTCTCCTCGAAAAATAACCCTTAGGAAAGGATAAAAAGATCTGACTGTGCTTGGAAACCATTCAAATAGCTGTGTCCCGAATGAAGAGATCCCCGTCCTTTTGACCATCTTCAACAGACCGGATAAGACAAGAGCGGTAATGGAGAATTTGCGGCAGATCAAGCCGAAGCGGCTCTTTGTGGTAGCTGACGGTCCCCGCCGCAACCACCCGCAAGACATTGAGAAGTGCCGCCTGGCCCGAGAAGTAGTAGTAACAACCGTTGACTGGGCTTGTGATATCAAAACGAGGTTCCTTGGCGATAACATGGGTTGTGACCCGGCCGTTTCTTCGGCTATTGACTGGTTTTTCCAAAAGGTAGAGTACGGCATCATTCTTGAGGACGATGGTGTTATTCATCCTCACTTCTTCGCATTTTGCGGGGAGCTCTTCGTACGATATTCCGATGATCTACGTATAATGCAGATATCGTCTCTTTCCCCATACGCAGCAAGGGAACATCCTTACGATTACCACTTCAGCCGGGCCTTCCGATGCGGCGGAAGTTGGGCTACATGGCGTCGTGCCTGGAAACATTTTACGTCCAATATGGACCGATATAGCGATAAAGAAGCGCTTGCAATACTGAAAGCATACCATCCGGATCATACAATATGTCTACAACAATACAGGAAACTTCTGGAATTCAAGAAGGGTTCCTTCAACAACTGGGATTTTCAATGGAACATGGCGTGTTATGCACAGAACGGGCTGAGCATCGTCCCTGAGAAGAATTTGATGATCAATACTGGTTTCGATGAAGACAGCACGCATACGCGACACATGAATTCGATTTTCGGAAATCTTCAGGCGCAGCCCCTCCGATTTCCGTTACGGCACCCTCCGTTTGTTTACGCGGATAGCCACCCGGAGAGGAGTTTAGAAAAGAGGACGTACCGCAGCCTTCCGTTAAAGAGCCGTTGCATGTATCTATTGCGTAGAGCATCAGGGACGATTACTTATCTTCGTGAAGTGATGCCATATCGATAGTGTCACGTCACACTTGATTTGCCTTATATGATGAGAGGGCTAAAATATGGAACGCCATGATTTGGCGGACTATCTACAGGCTGACTTGTACAGATACAGCGAGGCAAATACAACTGCTATTTTCTCAAGCCCCTTTTCCCACCGTAGCCGGCGTTCAGATACACCTATCTTTTGCGACATGCTTTAGTATTTCTGAAATACTCGATCACAGGTCAAACGCGAAAAGCGTCACTTTGAGGTACTGGCTGTCACTCATGATTTAATCTTTATGGGTCTGATTCCCCGCCGCTTGCGGCGAATAAAACATAACTCCTGAAGATACCCCGCTGCTTGCGGCGGGGAGCTTCATTAAATAGAGGGTTGTAAAAATGACCGCGAAAAGCATCGCTAGGAAGATCTGGCTGTCACTCAGCGCTGTACGACTTATCCCGCACATCTTCTTTATGAAATATCATCCATCACGAGAATACATAGTCTTAGACATTGAGAGATGGTTGATCCTTAGGTACCCGATGAAGAGACCTGAAACAGCCTGGGACACTATCTGGTCTTTCATTCAGTTAATGACATATTTACGTGAATACAGAAGCCTTTTCTACTATCGTTTAGGATGGACTAGTAAAATACTATATCCGTTGTGTCGTTCAATGCCCACTCTCTTCATTAGTAGGGTAGACGAGGGTATCGGGCCTGGATTAGTTATTCATTATGGTTGGGCCACTGGGATTGGCGGAAAGAAAATTGGCAGGAACTGCCATATTTTCCAGAACGTCACAATCGGATACTTAAATGTAACTGACAAACCCACAATAGGTGATAACGTTACCATATATGCAGGAGCAAAAGTGCTTGGTAATGTAAAAGTCGGCGATAACTCCATAGTGGGAGCAAATGCCGTCGTTGTTAAAGATGTTCCAGAAAACTGCACCGTCATTGGCGTTCCGGCATATATTGTGCGTAGGAATGGCGTGAAAGTGAAAGAACCTCTTTAACGGTTGGCGGCGCGTCTACGAGATGAAATAAGACGGAATTAATGGGTACCAAAGTTGAGGTAATTACACAGGACGGAGGTTTCATGATGGATGGGATTCCGACGGCAGGCTACACAAAGCCAAACAACATGCCAATGCGAAAGAAGGATACCTTAATTTTGCTTTTCCCGAGAGAAACGAGACATAAACTTGAAATGGTATGAACATGCCTGAGAGTGATGCAGAGATCAGGATGACCGTTGGGATTATCGGTTTCAATGGTGAGCCGTTCGTCAAATATAACCTATCCGCCATATATCCCTTGGCCCAACACCCTTGTTAAAGGCTTGTTCGCGCATGATGGCTTCTCAACCCTTCTAGTTCTTTTGTCGAGCCTTAGTAGCGATAAACTGTAGGTTAATAGACTGTCCAGAATTATACGAGATCACGTTTTCAAGAATTCAAGGTTTGGATAAATGTCAGAAAGAGGAGCAAAATGTCAGAACTTGTGAGTAAACACTACGACAAGAAATATTTTGATTGGCAATCTTCCACAGGACAGTTCGGGGGCTGGGCGAATCAAAGCAAGTTCATTGAGTATATATCAATTAACAGTAAGGTCTTGGATTTTGGTTGTGGTGGAGGATTTCTGCTTAGAAACCTAAATTGTGACAAGAAGGTAGGCATTGAAGTCAACGAATCAGCAGCTGACATTGCAAAGAACAACGGAATTGAGGTGTTTCGAAGCGTAGCAGAAGTGCCTGATGACTATGTTGATGTAATAATCTCAGACAATTCTTTAGAACACACCCTTCAGCCGCTTGAAGAATTAAAGTCGCTATACAGGAAACTGCAGGTGGGCGGAAAGATTATTTTCGTGGTTACGTGCGAGCCTATCGGATGTAGCTACAAACCGAACGATATTAACCATCACCTTTTTAGCTGGAGTCCCATGTGCATTGGCAATCTCTTTACCGAAGCGGGGTTTTCAGTAATTGAATCTAAAGCGTACATACACAAATGGCCGAGAATAAAGTACATATGGCCGTCAGCGTACAAAGTCATAGCCAAACTGGGCGGCAGAAGACTATTTGAAATAGCTTGTCATATTTACGGACGAATCGAACGATCGTGGTTCCAGGTAAGGGTAATCGCAGAAAAGGAAAACAGACAAGAAGGCGTTGCTCGCGCCAAGATAAATGGCAGCGCGTGAAACAATCTTGAAAGAAATATAATCAACCCCGAGATTTGCATGATATGTTCTCAAACCAGATATGTAAAGGGCTGAATACGAGGGGTGTCGTAAAAAATGATTTGCGGGTTACGGGAAAGCTGTGGCGCTTGGCATATTTTGCTCTTTCCAAATTGTCCCACTGAGAAAGATTCGTTATGCGTATACTCCATTTTATGAATGCACCCTTGAGCATCGATGAACTCAGATCGGAGGGAAAAGAGATTAATACTGCCGGTGGATGGATGGCAGCACTTGTGGGTCGGATGTTGAGGAACACCGATTTCACTTTCGCTTGCGTTGCATTCGGAGACGTGAAAGACGTTCAGGTGTCGAACGACGATCGCATCACCTGTTTTGTAGTTCCGGGGGATTTGATTGGTAGATCAATAGATCACACTTTACATGCATGCCGCGATTTGGTCAGCCAGTGGGAACCCGATCTGCTCCATATTCACGGTACAGAAGCCGCTTACGGTCTCCTGACGGCACGCCGTATGGTCAAATGCCCGGCGCTCATCAGCCTACAGGGGCTGTTGGGGCCTTCTTCCGAATGGTATCGCTACTTCGGTAACAGTAGTTTCATGGATATTATCAGGATGCATCGGTGGCTGGATATTCCCGCGATGCGCGGCCATTGGATAGGATTCTGGAGGATTCGAAAAATGGCGAAAAGAGAGCGGGAAATCATTGCCGGCAACCGGTTCTTCATGGGGCGCACAGCTTGGGACCGGGCATACATCCGTGCCCTGAATCCGTCCGCACGGTACTTCCATGGTGGAGAACTTCTGCGGAAAGCGTTCTGGCAAGAGCGCTGGAACATCAGGCGAGCCCGGCGACACCGAATTGTATTTACAAATGCCGGAGGCTATCCCCGAAAAGGAACCGAGACTTTGCTGAATGCAGTCAAATTGCTGCGACCCGATTACCCCGATATCCAGGTAGGTATCGCCGGCGGCATCAGCCGGCGAAGCGGCTATGGAAGGTATGTTCGCGGTCGGATCGCGGAACTGGGTCATGCCGCGCTCGAACTTGGACCGCTGAATGCTGAGGAAATGGTGAAGGAACTGGTCAGTTCCCATGTATTCGTGTCCCCCTCCTTCATAGATAACAGTCCAAATGCGGTCTGTGAGGCTCAGTTAATAGGCATGCCTGTCATTTCGACATACACGGGGGGATTACCAAGCATAATCGAGGATAGACGGACCGGGCTGTTCTTTCCGACCGGTGATACCCCCATGCTTGCAGCCAGACTAACGGAATTATTCGAGGACGAGAGTCTGGCCGTACAACTAGGCAGCCAAGCTCACGAGGTTGCTGTCAGACGGCACGATCCCGACGCAATCGTTAATGAAGTACTGACAGCATATGAGGATGTTTTCGGAAAGTCCACTTGACAGGGCTAAGTATCTTTTCTCTATTTGATGACCTACATCGGAAGGATTCTGCATTGACATGAGAAGGATAGATCGTGACAGCCTCCCCCATATGGTGGAGTGCATTCGCCGCATTGGTATTATGCGATGGTATGCGTTATGGGTCCGATTAGCCGGATGGTGGTGGGGTGTGCGCCTTGGCCCGGGTTGCGAGTTCAACGGGCTTCCACGATTTCGCCGTCACCCACGTAGCGGGATCACGATTGGCACGGGCTGCAAGTTCAACTCTTCCCCTGTCTCAAATCTTATGGGGGTCGATCGTCCATGCATCGTATCGACATTAACGGAAGGCGCTGAGATTCACATAGGGCCAAACTGCGGCTTCAGCGGAACGGTTATAGGCTGTGCATCTAAGATTGTTCTTGGTGAGAATGTGCGTTGTGGCGCCAACACATTGATCACCGATACCGATTGGCACACTGATGATCCACGCACGGGTCCTGATGCGTCAGTGACAATAGGAAAGGGTGTCTGGCTGGGCGTCAATGTCATTGTGCTTAAGGGCGTCACCATTGGTGAAAACACCCTTGTCGCAGCGGGGAGCCTGGTGACGCGGTCCTTGCCCGCAAATGTTGTGGCCGGCGGTATGCCTGCGAAGGTCCTCAAAGAAATCGATACGCATCAAGCGGGGCTAAGTCGTGACTGAAAAGATCAATCTAGTCTTCATGGGAGGGTTCACTTATCCCCGTGGAATGGCGGGAACAAAGCGGATCCAAAATGCTATCAATGCACTGAAGGAATATCCTGAAGTAGCGATCCGAGTTATCCTGCAGCGCCAATCGGGGGAAGACAATATCCTCTCGGGAATGCATGACGGCACACCCTATGAGACGGTCATGGGGGATCTCCTGCGGGCCAAGATGTTTGTAGCACTGCCAATACTTTTCTACAAGACATATGCTGCATTGAAAAGGGCTTTCCTGCCTGATCATAAGAACGTGATCTATTTTTATGGCTCTTTGTTTTTTGACAGCATCGCGCCTCTGAGCTACGCGCAAAGACTCGGATATAAGATCGTTTTTGATGTCATTGAGGACTTCGGTCTTGCAAAGGCGGTTTCCCGCTCTTTCTACCAGTACATGAGGAGCAAACTCGCAGACCGATTTTCGTCACGAATCAAGTATCTGTCTACGGGGATCATCGTAATCAGCTCACACCTGGAAGAGAAGTGCAGGATGCTCACACAGGGGAAGGTGCCTGTTCACTACATGCCTATTTCTGTAGACATGGATTGTTTTCCTCTGAGAGCAAATGGGACGAAATCAACCGTATCGCTTTTTTATGCAGGTACCTTCGGCAAGAAGGACGGGCTACCCATACTGCTCGATGCATTTGACAGACTGGCAGGGAGATACAAAAATATTCATCTGGTTCTCACAGGCCGCGGTGATAGACAGGCAATGAAAGAATTCTTTGCCCGCATGGAGGTATCGCCATATAAGGATAGAATAGAATTCAAAGGTTATCTTGACGAGAAGGATTATTATGCTTTATTGAATGATGCTGATATGCCTTGCATGACACGAGTGGACACTGCTTTTGCGCATGCCGGCTTTCCGTTCAAACTGGGCGAGTTCCTTGCAACCGGTAAGCCTGTCATTGCTTCAAGGGTTTCCGACGTAGACAGGTTTCTTGCACACGGACAAAATGCGATGCTTGTACAGCCTGGTTCCAGTACGAAAATATGCGAGGCAGCGGAGTTCCTCATTGATAATCCAGAATCTGCAGCAGTCATAGGCGCGCGCGGACGTGAAGTAGCCAAATCGTTTTTTGATTACAAGCAGCAGGGAAAGGAACTGCTCACCTTTCTTGAGAACGTATGATCATATAGATGGAAGTCAACTAAGTAGGCACAAGCGATTTGACATCGGGAGACGTTTCGATTCTTAAAAAAAAAATCATCAAGGTACGTGCAAGGATATCTAAAAATAGCCAAACAATCCGGTCCGTTACAGCCCTTTTCAGCAGCAACATTGTATCATCGGTGCTCACCGCCATCGGCGGCCTGCTGGTTGCCCGTTTCCTCTGGCCCGATGAGGCCGGATCATTCCGTGCTTTCACAATCCCGTTAACGTATCTGATATTCCTGCACCTTGGCACCTGGGACGGACTCTGGCGCCAGATCCCCTATTACGTCGGCAAAGAAATGCCGGAGAAGGTTGAAGTTCTCGCTTCCTCAGCCGGGGCCTTCAATCTTCTTGTGTCGTTTGTTGTCTCCTGCGGGTTTATTTGCTGCGCGATATACAGCCTGGCTCACCATGATTTCTACGGCGTTTTTGGCTGGCTCTCTCAAGCTTTTTTTTGCTGGGGGGTTTTCTACGGCGGCTATCTTACCTCAACCTACCGCACCTTGCATCATTTTGTAACTCTGGCAAGGATTCAGGTGGCCCAGTCAGTACTGACCTTTGGGATGGTCTTCCTGTTGCCGTTCTTCAGGTTCTATGGCCTCTGTGCCCGTGCAGCCTTCCCGCCGTTCCTGGCTGTTTGGCTTTTTCACCGACACCGGCCGCTCAAGGTAATCTATCGCTTCAATACCAGAGCCCTAAGGGAGCTTATCAAGATAGGTCTCCCGTTCAGTTTTTGGGGGAACCTTGAAACATCCGTCTGGACTGCAACGGAAAGCGCCCTGGTGCTCTCCCTCGGTGGTGTAACTGCTCTGGGACTCTTTTCAATCGCCGTCGTTGTGCGAGGTGCGGTGAACTCCCTGCCTATGTCGATATGGCAGGTTTTCACTCCGCGCGTTGTTACCGCCCTTGCTCGGGATGGAAGCGTGCGCAATGCCAACGCACGGATCATTTGGGTGACGGCAGGGCTCACGGGATTCATGATACTGCTGGCTTGTGCAGGTTCATTTTTGTTGGAAGTATTCGTTCCGCATTTCATTCCAAAATATATTGCCGGTATTCCGGTGATGAAGATTTGCCTCTGGTTTTCTGTTGTTCAGGCAGCATTTTTACCGATCAATATCCTTTTTGCCACAGGCAGGCCGTGGCTCTATGGCCGCAGCGTTATCGCGGGATTGGTTGTCTTTCCTTTAGCGACCTATTTATTGTTACCCGTGATTGGCGGGCTTCTCGCAGTCGCGGTAGGGTCTCTGCTCGGTCGCGCCGCTAGGACCTTGGCAGCCTATGTGGATTTAGTTGCTTTGACGAGACGTGAGACGTGATATTCGGGAAGCGCCATACCCTATACCGTAATTCTGTTAAGGGTTTTCGTGAGGTTCGGGAAAGAACATCTGTCATTGCGTTTTTTCTGGGGATGGCAGTCATTGCTGTATCCATCTTTCTCGGCCGTTCGTATGCGTTCTTTGTTTCTTTTCTGGTTTTCTCGGTTTTTATGACTCTTCTATGGCGGAAGTCTCCCCGTCCCTGGATTTCCTTGGTCTCAGTATCAGCGGCAACTCCCATAGCAATATCCAGATATCAGTTTACATGCAATCTCATATTTGCCTTTTGGTTTGCAGTGTTAAACCCGCGCTATTTATTAAGGCTTCCCAAATGGATTTATGTGCCAAGCGCTTTGGCAGTACTTGGAATCTTTACCAGCTCGATCAACTGGATGTCTGGCGATGTTGAACGCAGCATCATGCGGCAAATGACATTCGCTTACAATTTATTTCTGGCGCCTTTCCTGTTGTTGCCTTTGTTATACTTGAAAATGAGGGAGGGTCGAGATCATGCCGCGAACCTCCGGGGCCTGTTGTTTTGTCTGATTGTCCCATCGACATTGATACTAATATCAGCAAAATTGTTCGGCACCGTGATTAATGCGTGGGAAGCCTCGTTGCACGTCGGAAGCATTCCTGAGGGTTTCCTCCAATACCAACTTGGTCGGGTGGTTGTAAGTTTCGTGAGAACGGAAGTCGGGTTCATACTGGCAGCCCTGATCTGTGCGTCAACTGCGGTAGCGGTCTCGCAGATCAAGACCCAGTATAAGTTGTTGGCAGGAGCATGTTTGGCCGTGAACGCCTTTCTTCTGCTTGCCACCGGCAGTTTTGGAAGCATTTTGGCGTGCCTTTGCGGTTTGGCAGCCATATTCTACACTCAGTTCCGTACCGTTAAAGTGACAAAAGTGCTCGCAGCAGTGGCCGTCATTTGCTGCGTGCTGTTCTTGACATACAGCCTCTCGCCCCCGAGTATCAAGGAGTACCTGGGAAAACGCTACGAGCATCGTGTTGTTAAAGCGGATACAGACAGGCTATGGCTATGGGCGCGGGCCCTGGAACAAATCCTTCAACATCCCGAGGGCGTCGGCCTGACCTTAGCGGTCGGCGATAAGGTAAAATATTATATTCATAACGATTACCTGACCTACGCCGTGAGTTATGGCCTTATTGGCGGAATGGGCTATGCGTCTCTTGTTGTAGCACTACTGATTTCCTTCTTTCGCGTGAAAAAGAGCGCAATCCATGATCCCTCCGCGCTCGCGATATACCTTGCCGGTCTCGGCGTTATTGTCGCACTTGCGGTAAACTCAGTGACCGATCACATGAATTCCAACAGATGGTACTTCAACGTGATATGGTCCTTGATCTGGTATAGTTACTTTTGCAGTCGCGCCGCGCAGACGGGGACTGTCCCGAAGCGCGAAACTGACTTTTCGAAAATTTCTGAGAGACCATAAATGAACGCTCAGAGAGTTAAATGGATCGATACGCTAAGGGGATTTGGTATTTTCATTGTCTTTCTTGGGCATACTACCTTAACAAATAAGCAAATAGAGCATTATATCTTTTCTTTTCATCTGCCCTTATTCTTTTTTATTTCAGGGATCTTTTTTAAGGCCAGCGATGCATCCAGAAGCTTTCGCAAGTTCTGCTTAGAAAGAATCAAGGCGCGGATGATACCTTACATTTCGTTTGGTTTATTAACGTATTGTATCTGGTTATTTCCGATCTTGCTAAAGAAACATGGCATATATCAAGGTTCACACCCAATTCCCGATAGCTTGTTTTACAAACCTTTGCTAGGGATGCTTTATGGAATTGGCGATAGTGAATGGCTTCCTCATAACTCTATATTATGGTTTCTGGCTTGTTTATTTGTTACTGAAATGATTTTTTCTATCATGTATTCGACTATCAAGACAAAGCGCACGATGCTGCTTGCTCTGTTGTTGTTCGGTATCCTCGGCTATATTGACGCTGTATATTCACAAATACGAATGCCTTTTAGCCTTGATGTTGCTTTTACAGCAGTCGTGTTCTACGGATTAGGTTACCTGCTCAGAGACCAGCTATTGAGTTCCGATTTCGGTATCGGCAGTGCTTTTATATGCCTTCTACTTGGATTAGGCATTGGATTCTTAAACAGTAGGGTAGACATGAATTACAGCAATTATGGCAATCCCTTGTTATTCTACGCCTCTTCTCTTTCGAGTATTTATGCATATATTTGCCTAGCCAAACGAATCCCAAACAATAGGTTAATTGGCTATGTTGGGCAAAATAGTTTAGTCTTTTTTCTCCTTCAAGATGAAGGTTTCTTTGCAGTCAATGTTCTGGCGTATTTGATATTGCAAACACGACCAAATTCTATCGAGCCAAATATGATCTATGCCTGCAGCTATGTTTTGCTATCACTACTCGCGCTTTTTCCCGCAGTGTACATAATAAACAGCAAGATTCCCATAATGACTGGCAGGTTCACGAGGCAAGCGACAAGGTGATGTTTCTCCCGAGAAAGCGGACACACAGTTAAGTCCAATAGAGTGCGGTTTCTTATCGAGAATGGCATCGTTCACCATGCGCTCGCTACCGAATGCAAATGAGACTTAAACTTATATCATTTATGATTATTCTCCTACTCTTTGTTGCTCCGGTACGGGCAGCTACATACTACATGAGGGCAGACGGAACGGCTGCTAACAAGCGTGCCGCTACTTCCTGTTCTTCAGCTTCTACAGCTATGTCTGTCGCTACGCACAACTCTTCAACCTTTTCGGCAGACGACATCATTAGCTTATGTGATACAGGGGGAGACTATAAGGCCAGCATTATTGCACCGTCCAGTGGTACGAGCGGACATCCTATAATCTATAACAATGCAAATGGTGCTACTCCTGTCATAGACCTCAGTGTAAACGTGGGATCGTCCGGCTGGACTACTCTTGGTGGAGGAGTTTATCGGAAGAAAGGTTATGGCAGGGTTCTTTGGGAAGATGACGTTCCACTGAAAGCAGCTTCAAATGCGTCTTGCCGTGATGGAAATTGGTATTATAATACTGGCTCTGGCGTATTCCAATATAAACCTACAAGTGGCACTCCATCTGACCACACTATACGGACTTTCTGGTTTGATGCAAACTGGGCGCCTTACGGACTTGACTTGAGGAATAAAAGTAATGTCACAGTACATGGGCTTACTTTTAATAGATGTTCAAGCGGTATAGGTCACGGTCAAAATATCTCATCTCCAGTATCCCCAATTACGAACATCGCCATCCATGATAATACTATTACAAGAACATTCTGGGCAATATGGAGCCAGGTAGTTTCTGGTGTAGAATCAGATATATCAATCTATAACAATACTATTGACTACTGTAACAGTGGAATAAGTGCATGGACAAACAGTGATACCACTCCCGGTCATACCGAATATCACACCAGATATTCTATAACTGGCAACCATATAACAAACTTATATTCTATCACGTCCACAAAGGTATGGTCTGATACATTGCTGACGAGTTACTATTATACAGACCATGAGGGAATATCGTTTCAGGACGTAAAAGACAGCGTAATTTCGGATAATACAATTACCACTACTTTCGTGAAGTCCTTCACTTCGGATGAGTATTGGACTCGCGCTATATACTTTTATCTGACTAATGGTGCCACTGCTACCTCAGGAAATTCTGTTTTACGCAATTACATATCAGGTCATTTCTATCCAGCTATTTATGTTTCAACGGCTGCGGGTTTTGCAGGATTCCAGAATAACACCTATGCGTATAATGTAATTCGGTATGACCAATCTATTTCAGATCACATTTCTTTTGATATAAATATGGCTTCAGACAATCCCTTAACTGGAACTAATTACTTTGTTAATAATACGATTTACAATTCTACTGCTGGCTTAGCGATGTATTTCTACAATCGTGCAAGTGGAACTTGGGTTGTCAGGAATAATATAGTAAGGTCTCCAAGTTTTATCAGCGTAAGTGCGGCCAGTACTAAAGGCCTTACCTTCGACCATAATATCTATGTAAATGCTGTTTGGGGATTTCAAATAGGCACCAACGGAATGACCTTTACTAGTTGGAAAAGTAATGGACATGATACCATTGGTTCGCGTACCTCCGATCCTCGCTTTGTATCTGCATCAGATTTACATTTACAAGCCGGTTCGCCTGCTATTGGTGCTGGAGTTTCTGTAGGTCAAACAAAAGATATAACTGGTCATGGAGTTCCTGTTGATAGTGCTCCTGACATTGGTGCGTATGAATATGTTAAGCCCACTCGACCAGGTGCGCCGAAAAATCTTCGAATTCAATAACCAGTAATCAAAAAATTAAGATACAAATCTTATTTATCACTCAAATTCAGCGATAACAACATAACCGGCAGCATATGCGTGTCATTGTGAGCTCCCGTAGGTTGCGCGGTAATCTCGTGCAGATGGCAGGATCACCGCGCTTTGCCCGCGATGATATCGTGTTATCACTAGCCTAGATAATGAATGGATAGATTTTCAAAAGCAAAGATAAAAGAATTGATACTCTGCATTTGCAGGGTGGAATGACGGCAATGAGAATACTGGTGGTGACCAACCTTTATCCAACCCCGGAGAGGCCTTTTATATGTACCTTTGTGAAGGAACAGGTAGAGTCGCTGAGGGCATGCTACCCTGATCTGACGATAGACGTTCGCGTGATCGAAGGGGAGAGGCCAAGATGGGCCTACCTGAGGGAGATACTGCTTTTACCTGCCGTCGTGAAAAAGGGCAAGTATGACATTGTCCATGCCCATTTCGGACTGACTCTGGTTTCTACGCTCCTCATCTGTGCTCCTGTAGTTATAACATTTCATGGTTCGGATCTGTTGGTGAATCCGACCAAGCACGTATCCAGACTTTTGGCGCCGAGGGCATCAAAGGTAATCGTCGTCTCGGAGAGGCTCAGAGAGTCTCTCGGTTATGGGGACGTGATTCCGTGCGGTATACGAGTGCAGGATTTCGCTCTCCCATCGTCCTGCGAAAACAAGCCGAGTCCGAGAATACCCGGCAAGCTTAAGGTATTGTTTCCGTCCGATCCCGAAAGGAAAATCAAGGACTACGGCCTCTTTCAGGCTGTCCGTCAGGAGCTGGAAAAGAGCGGGAATAAAGTAGAGGAAGTGCATCTGGTGAATATCGACCGGGCGAGAGTCCGGGAAATCTACTGGGACTGCGACGTTATGCTTCTCACGTCCTTATCCGAGGGCTCTCCAACAGTCATAAAAGAAGCCATAGCGGCTAAACTACCGTTTGTTTCCGTCGACGTGGGTGACGTAAAAGAATGGGCACGATTGGTGGAGTTTGGAGTAGTGGTGTCGGACAGAGACCCAAATACCATCGCAGCTGCAGTGACCAGTCTTCTTGCGCGAATAAAACACAGAGGGCTAATGGATAATGGCAAGTGCCTTGAGGCGATGGACATCGCGAAGACAGCCAGACGGATTAGGCGCGTGTATGATGCACTATTAGAAAGGCGCTTTTGAGCGTGCCAGAGCGCGTAATCACACGGCGAAATCCCGCTCGAATAATTAAGCAAAGGAAATAATTGGAGGCCATCGACTAACGCATGAAAATCCGGATCGATCTTAGTGCGCCATATATGGTGGTGCCTGTATGAAGAAAATTCTTTTCGTTGCAGGATCTGGCGGACATGTTGCCCAATTATCAATACTTCTTAAAAAAATCGGAGATAAATATGATTCTGAATTGATGTTGGAAAAATCAGACAAATTAGGAATTGAGAAATTTTCAAAAAAATACAGAATTTATACAGCTAATTCAATAAGAGGGAAAAGTGAATCGGTACTAATGACTTTATTTAGAATCCTTTTAAATTCATTTCAGTCATTAATCATTTTGATAACGTCAAATCCTAAATACATCATCACAACAGGTCCGGGATTGGGAATTCCTATCTGTATTTTGGGAAAGATTATAGGTAAAAAAATAATTGTAATTGAATCTTGGAGTAGAACAAAAACGAAATCGTACGTTGGCAAGGTATTGTATCCATTTTCTGATTTATTTTTTGTTCAATGGCCTGAAATGGTAAAGCAATATCCTAAAGCAAAATATGTAGGTAGGTTGGCATGATTTTCGTCACAGTTGGCACGACTGCTTTTGATTCATTAATTAAATCTGTGGATGAAATTTCAAATCAAATAAAAGAAGAAATAATATGTCAAATTGCTGACGGAAAGTATATTCCTGAACATTGTGAATATTTCAGATTCAAACCAAGTTTAGAGAAAGAATTCAAGAATGCAGATTTGGTTATATGCCACGGCGGTGCAGGAACAATTTTTAACTTGATAAAATTAAACAAAAAGGTGATCTCAGTACCAAATTTAGAAAGAAAAGATAAACATCAAACCGATTTGATTGATGCACTCTCCGAAGGAAATTACATTATCTCTTGTTATGAGTTGTCAAAATTGAAAACAAAGATATTGGATTCAAAGAAAATTAGTTTAAAAATATACGAAAACCCTGAATGCAGAATTGCCGAAGAAATTGTTAAATTTATTGGTGAATGAGTTGAAGAAAAACATTCTTGTTGAGGGTTTCGAGTTTTTCGGCGCTTCGGTGTTAACCAAAAACACGCTTCGCGGAGATAGTAATCAGTCTCGATAAAAAAGTTATATTCTAATTGCTCATTAGTTATAAATCGGAGATTACATTGAAACCTCTCAATCTGCGACCCCAATCTGCGATAAGATTCAGCATTTATGCCCTGCTGTTGATCGGTATTTACTACTCCGCATATTCTTGGCTCATTCAGAGGGACTGGCCGCGTGAAGACTACAACTATTGCTACCTGATCCCGTTCGTCGTCCTCTACCTGATCTGGGAGAAAAAGGAAGAGCTTGCTGCTGAACCGGCTGTGCCGTCATGGGGAGGTCTCTTATTCCTGGTGCCGGGCATCATCCTTTTCTGGGTGGGTGACCTCGCTGGCGAGTTATACAGCCTCTATGTCTCCTCGTGGCTCGTGGCAGTGGGCATTCTCTGGATGCACATCGGGTGGCGGAAGCTGAAGGTCATCGTCTTTGCGCTCTTCATGGCCCTGACCATGTTCCCCTTGCCGGTCTTCCTGAACACGAAGCTCACCTTCAGCCTCAAGCTTATTTCCTCGCAGTTAGGCGTCAAGCTGCTCCACCTCTGTGGGTTGTCGGCCTATCGGGAGGGGAATATCATTGATTTAGGCTTTACCCAGCTCGAGGTCGTCGATGCGTGCAGCGGCTTGAGATATCTCTTTCCACTTCTGATCATGGGTATCCTTCTCGCGTACTTTTACCGGGCGGCTCTTTGGAAGCGTCTGCTCCTTGTGCTCTCTACCATCCCGCTCACGATTGTGGTCAACAGCCTGCGGATTGCACTCACGGGCATTATTTCCACACACTGGGGGGTAGCAGCGGCTGAGGGGTTCTTTCACGGGTTCTCGGGCTGGCTTATCTTCACGTTCACTCTGGGTGTGCTGCTTGCCGAGATCTGGGTTCTCAGGCGAATTGCGCCCAGTCCGTCAGAGAGTTTCTTTGCTCGGCCCGAGTCAGTGACGCAACGAGGCAATGTCAAAGTGGCTACAGCCAGGGGAGCGCGCTGGACGGCCTTTCTCACACCCCCGCAGTTCATTGTGGCGGCGGTTCTTCTGGTTCTCACTCTGGGGATATACCATGCCGTGGATTTCCGCGAAAAAATTCCGAGCAGCAGACCCTTCAGTCAGTTCCCTCTATCCGTGGGGGCCTGGGATGGCACTCGTCAGTCCATGGAGCAGATGTTTATCACACGGCTGGACCTCAGCGATTATGCAATGATTGATTATAAGAACGGCGACGGCAGGCATGTAGATTTCTACGTGGCCTATTATGAGAGCCAGAGGAGGGGCGAATCGATCCACTCGCCAGAAACATGTCTGCCCGCCAGCGGATGGAGTTTCCAACAGGACGGTGAAGTGCGGGTGCCGATTGAGGGGCAGGGGGCGGGAATAAAGGTAAATCGGGCCATCATGGAAAAAAGCGGGATGCAACAGATTGCTTACTTCTGGTTCCCGGCCCGAGGGCGCATCCTCACGAATGCGTGGGAGATGAAGATCTACACCTTATGGGATGCCCTGACGCGGCAGCGTACAGACGCGGCGTTGGTGCGTGTCATTACGCCTGTGTACCCGGATGAAAAAATCGAGAATGCCGAGGCGCGGCTCCAGGAATTCACAAGGCAAATTGTGCCGGTTATGGAGGAATATGTACCGGGAAATAAATAGGGACATCTATTCCTCTCTATTTAAGTGCTTGCAAAAAGTTACATGAAGTGTAGAAAAGTCGTTGCAGAAAATACACACGTCATTCCGGCCCCCGATAAGGACATCCGAGGGCAGGCTCCAGCGGGAATCCAGAGCTATGCGAAGTAACTGGATTCCGCATCAAGTGCGGAATGA
The DNA here is from genome assembly GCA_052144335.1 of Syntrophales bacterium. Lineage (GTDB taxonomy): Bacteria > Desulfobacterota > Syntrophia > Syntrophales > UBA2185 > Fen-1135. The sequence goes on along the minus strand of JBKQQP010000020.1, from coordinate 43,190 downwards.
CAAAAGATGGTTTTGGGGGGAATAACAGGCTGTGGCTTATCTTACGACACTTTTCCTTTCGCTGTTTATTACCGTAGCCTTGATTCCCATCATGACGAAGTTGGCGGCCCGATTCCATATGGTCGATTTCCCCAACCCGCGGAAGGCGCATACCCGTCCTATTCCCAGGATCGGCGGGGCGGCGATGGCCATCGGCGCTTTTATCCCGATCATTCTCTGGACAACGGCAGATAATTTTACAAGGGCTTATCTCCTGGGTTCGGCTATTGTCATTGTATTCGCGTTTGTCGATGATATGCGTGGGCTTGGCTACAAGGCAAAATTCCTGGGACAAATTCTGGCCGCCCTGGTTATCGTTTTTTATGGAGGCGTCAGGATAGTATCTCTCGGGGGCCTGTTGCCCGAAGATATGATACTGGGAGAATGGTTTGGCGCTGCTCTTACACTGCTCTTGATTGTCGGTGTCATCAATGCCATCAATCTTGCCGATGGCCTGGATGGTCTCGCAGGGGGCATTTCGCTCCTTACTTTTTGCTGCATCGGATATCTTGCCTATCTTATGAATGATAATGTCGTCCTCCTCATTTCCCTGTCACTGGCTGGCGCCATCTTCGGTTTCCTTCGCTTCAATACGTACCCGGCCAGCCTATTTATGGGAGATACGGGAAGCCAGCTTCTGGGGTTTTCTGCCGGCGTGCTGGCTATTAAAATCACCCAAGCCGATACTGCGCTGAGTCCCATTTTACCTCTGATCATCCTTGGCTTTCCCATTCTGGATACCCTGACGGTTATGGTTGAACGTATTAGGGAGGGAAGGTCGCCCTTTTCACCGGACAAGAATCATTTTCATCACCGCCTGATGCGCTTTGGATTGTTTCATACGGAGGCTGTTTTCGTCATTTATATTATCCAGGGGGTGATGGTTATTTCGGCAATCTCCCTCAAATATTACGACGACCGGATGCTCCTTATCGGCTACTTAGTCTTTGCTGCTCTTATCGTCGTTGCCTTTGTCCTCGGCGACAAGATGAAATTTCAATTCAAACGTTATAAAATTATCGATAGTGTTATTAAAGGAAGATTGAAGATAATCAAGGATCAGCAATTGATTATCAAGATCTCCTTCAACATCACACGATTCTTGATACCGCAGATATTTTTTTTTACAGCACTTTATCCTGCAAAGATTTCCGGATATTTCTCTGCCGGTGTCATATGTTTCAGCCTGCTGATCATGTATTTCTGGGTTTTTAATAATAAATACTTGACTTGGGCTCTCCGGACGGCCCTTTATCTGACCATTCCCCTCATTGTTTATTTCGGCGAGCTGGACAAAGCCGTTTGGATCAACAGAACTGCAGAGTTACTTTACCATATCTTTTTTGTCATCGGTGCCATCTTTGTTCTTCTGACAGTTAAGTTTTCGAGAAGGAAAAAAGGTTTCCAGGTGACAACCATGGACTTTCTGATCATCTTCATTGCCATTATCGTTCCCAATCTGCCGGATCAATTTATCCAGAGCCAACAATTGGGACGTCTGGCGGTGGAGATCGTCGTTCTTTTTTTCAGTTATGAGGTTATCATCACGGAGCTACGCGGGAAGAACAATGCCCTGGCGGCGTCGACACTGCTGACCTTGATGCTAATCGGTGTGCGGGGCATTATAAGTTAGGGGATTTTAAATAACGTAGTGCAGGACTTTGGTCCCGCTGATACGGCACACCTAAAGGTGCGCACTACATTTGGTGGCGATACAGAGACCTGAAGGTCTGCACTACATTGTCTTTTAATAAACACAATTATAGAGGGGTGCAATATGTTTGCAAGACATAGAGTATTTGCAGGGATTGCAGCAATTCTGGTTGTTGCCATTCTCATGGCCTGCGGTGGGCCTGAAGAGAAGAAGCTGAAGTTCTACAACAAGGGAAAGGCGCTCTATGAAAACGGCGACTATGTTAAGGCGAAGCTGGAGTTAAAGAATGCAATCCAGATCGATCCCAAATACGCCGATGCCTACCACATGATGGGCATGATTGCCTTAAAGACACAGGATTATAGAGGAGCTTACGGTAATTTCTCCAAGGTCGTCGATCTATCACCCCAAAATTGGGATGCCCACACTCAATTGGGCTGGCTGTTGCTGGGCGGCGGCAAACCGGATGACGCCCTGGCGAAAGCGGACCTCGTGCTCAAAGGCGATGCGAACAATGAAGACGCTTTGCTCCTGAAGGGAACTGCCCTGCTCGCGAAGAAGGATATTCCCGGTGCTAGACGCCTTATGGAAGATGTTATTGGGCAGGCTGTCAAAAAACCCGATGGGTATTTGCTTCTGGCTTCCATTTATTCAAAGGCGGGTGAGAAGCAAAAAGCTTTAGAGATTCTGCTTAAGGGACTTGCTGCCAACGAAAAATCCGTGCGCCTCCATCTTGCCCTTGCCGACTATCATTTGAAGAACAAACAGAACGATGAGGCTATCAAGCACATGCAGAAGGTTATTGAAATTGAGCCGAATGTGGATCAGCACCGCCTGGTGCTGGCAGAAATCTACTGGTCTGAAGCCGAAGAGCAGGAGGCCAGGGATATTTTGAATGCATTGGTATCCGCCGATCCTAAGAAAGAAGAACCGTGGGTCGAAGTGGCGAAATTTTATATCAGGAAAAACAGATTCGACGATGCGGAACGTGAGCTGAAGGAGGGAATCAGTCAGAACGAGAAAAGTTTCCGCATCCGCTTTCTCTTGGTTGATCTGTATTTGAATTCAAACCGTGCCGATCAGGCGATTTCCATGCTTCAACAATGTTTGAACTTGGACAAGGATCAGGCAAATGCAAATATCCTCACTACGAAGAACACACTGGCGAAAATCTATCTGGCCAAACAGGATCTGGATAAGGCGAATTCATACGTTGATGAGGTACTCAAGGAAAGCCCTAAGAATGTGGATGCCCAATACACCAAGGGAAGCATCCATCTCATGAAAGGGGAGGGCGAGCCCGCTGTTGCCGCCTTCCGGGTTGTCGTAGGAGAAAACCCATGGTCTATTAGAGGCATTATCAGCCTCGCTGATGCCCATGTGATGAACAAGGAGGTAAATCTTGCCTTTGATACCCTTAAAAATGCCCTGCAAGACAAGCCGGGAACGAGAGACCTGTTACGCGCACTGGCACGTCTTTATACCGGTCAGAAAGATTTCAAAAATGCCGAAGCCGAGTATCGCAAAATTCTGGCCGCCAACGCCAATGATCTGGAAGTGCGGGCTGAACTAGGTGATCTCTTTCAGGCAGCGGGGGATTACCGGCGGGCAGAGGCGGAATATGCGGATATCAAGCGGCGGGCTCCGAAGAATCCTGCAGGTTACATAAAACTGAGCGCCTTTTATGAGCGGCAGCAGAAAATTGACAGGGCTGTCGCGGAACTTGAGCAGGTCCTGAAAATGTACCCGAATGCGTGGGGGTCAGCTAACGACATGGCGTTTATGCTTGCCGAACACAACAGGAGCAAGAAGGATTTGGATCGGGCTCTGGTCTTAGCGCGGAAGGCCCAATCCCTAGATCCGGAAAATCCAGTTATATTAGACACCGTCGGCTGGGTATTCTACAAGAGAGGCGAGTTAAACAATGCCATGGAATCGCTCGGAAAGGCGCAGGTAAAGGTCCCCCAGAATCCTGTCATCAATTACCATTTGGGTATGGTGTATTATCAGGCGGGAAATACGGCAAAAGCGAAGGAATTTCTGCAGTATGCGGTCGCATCAAAAGCCGGGTTCGCCGGGAAGGATGAGGCGCAGAAAACGCTGGCGGAGATACGGTAGGGAATGGATTGATTTATATGATAATACCATCATATGATTTTGTGTTTTTCAAAAGGCTCAACGAGAATAAGGGGAGAGAATTTGCATGGACGACGAAACCAATTTAAATATTAAAGATTTTATTATAATCGCGAAAAGGAGGCGATGGGGATTTATAATACCCTTTGTTGCCGTTTTTTCCCTCGCCGTGGCTACTGCTTTCATTCTGCCATCAATCTATCGTTCAACCTCCACTATTCTGATTGAGGATCAGCAGATTTCACGCGACTATGTCATGGCAGCCGTGACCAGTTACGCGGAGCAGCGCCTGCAGCAGATCAACCAGAGGATCATGAGTTCGGCGCGTCTTACCGATATCATCAAACGATTTAATCTGTATGAGGATGAGCGCAAACGCATGACAATCGAGGAAGTCGTCCAGGACATGCGAAAAGACGATATAAAATTTTCCACAATTACCGCTGATGTGTCTGATAGCAGGACGGGAAGTCGGTCTATGGCCACCATCGCCTTCACCGTGTCCTACGAAGGGAAAAATCCAGCGGTTGTTCAGCAGGTTGCCAACGTTCTCGCCTCTCTTTATCTCGAGGAGAATAGCAGGGTTGTCGGTGAGCAGACGGCAAGCACTTCAAAATTCCTGGAAGACGAGATGAAATCCGTCCAGGCAGAGCTGGCCGAATTAGAGAGCAAGATTGCTGCATACAAACGGGGTTATAACGTCAGCCTCCCCGAACTTTATCAGTTCAATATCCAGGCCCTGGAACGGACCGAAAAGGAAATCGACCAGATGAACGATCAGCTCCGCACACTGCGCGAGAAAGAGACATATATGTTGAGTCAGTTGTCCAGTTTATCTCCCGATTCCGCCGACCAGGGCAACAAGGACCGCCTGAGGGAGCTTCGCGCAAAGTTAGGGAGCCTGCGGGCGCAGTATTCCGATGTACACCCCGATGTGATCAAGACAAAATCCGAGATCGCTGCGCTTGAACAACGCCTTAGTGTCAAGACAGGCAAGGGCGATGTCACTAAAGAACCGGACAACCCTGCTTATCAGACACTGTCTGCACAACTGGCCGCCAACCAGGCAGATATTGCATCGGTAAAGAGACAGATCGAAAATCTTACACACAAGAGAGAGGATTACCGACGAAGACTGCAAAGTTCCCCTACCGTGGAGGAAGGGTATAAGAACCTGATGGTGGTGAGAAACAACACTCAGTTGAAATACGATGATCTCATGAAAAAGTTCATGGAATCCAGAGTGGCCGGTGGGCTTGAAAAAGGCCATATGGGAGAGCGATTTAGTTTGATCGATCCAGCCTCAGTTCCGGAAAAACCGGTCCGACCGAACCGTCCCGCGATTATTTTAATCGGATTTCTTCTGGGCATTGGCGCCGGTGTGGGAACGGCAGCAGCGCAAGAGTTCTCCGACCATTCGGCGCGTCGTTCCGAAGACCTAACGAAGATTTTTCCCTTCCCCGTTCTTGCCGAAATTCCGCTGATCATCTCCGGTCAGGATGAGCAGCGCAAAACGGGGCATTTAAAGGCAATTATCGTAACGGCAATCCTTGCCGTGGTAATCATGATACTGGTCGTCCATTTCTTTATCATAGATATGGATGTCTTGTGGGCACGTTTAGGGAGGCGTTTTGACAACACAATGATTTTTTTGAAAGGAATTCTTAAATAATGGACAAGCCGAAGAAATGGTTATCATCAATCCGAAAGACCTCATCATCCGATGTAAAAAAGCAGGATCAAGCAGCGAACGGAGCCTTGGCGTCTTCCATTATTATGGATCAGAAAGAAAAGGATAAAAAGCGCGCCGGATGGGTATCGCCGACCTATTCGCAATCCAAAACCATCAGGCTGAAACCGGAAGTCATCCTGGCTAACAGGTGTATTGCCTATTTAACCCGTACCCCGGAAACTGAGGCGTATCGAGTTCTGCGGACTCGTATTACCCAGCTCATAAAGGCAAGGGGCGACGCGGGTAACACGATCCTAGTGACAAGCGCCCTCCCTGGCGAGGGAAAAACCCTTACGGCAATTAACCTCGCCTTTACATTTGCGCGGGATTTCATGCATACGGTCCTGCTGGTGGATGCTGATCTACGGAAACAGAGTATCCACGAACACCTGGGATACGCTAAAGACAAGGGTTTGGTAGATTATCTCGTGGATGGTTGTCCCATATCCGATCTCATCTGCTGGCCGGGGGTTGAGAAGCTGTCTTTGATTTCCGGTGGACGGTCTATAACAGAAAGTGCAGAGTTATTGGGCTCACCGCGCATGAAGGAACTCGTATCTGATCTCAAGAACCGCTATCCCGAGAGATTCATCATTTTTGATTCATCTCCGGTTCTTGCCGGTGCGGACGTTCAGGCCTTTGTACCGTTGGTTGACTATATCCTGTTTGTTGTTCAAGCCGGAAAAACCTCTATGGAAGACGTTGACCATGCACTCCAATTTCTTCCCCAGGAAAAAATTCTCGGGTTTGTACTGAACCGTGCCGAGACCGTTCTGAGTTCTTATTACAAGTCTTACTATACGTACTCATATGGGGACAGATAACTATTTATTGATGAGGACATAAACGAGGAGGCATTTTATATAACGTAGTGCAGGACTTTAGTCCTACTTATATACCGCACCTAAAGGTACGCACTACATTACATTCTGTGATTCCCCGTGCAAACGGGAATCTAGAAAGTATCTAAACATATCAGATTCCTGCTTTCGCAGGAATGATAGGAGAAGCAGGAATGACTTTATATCTTTTGAGAAGACTCTTTTAGAAATAGAAAGAGAGCAGCAAGAAATCGAAGGCAGGATATGGATCTTGCCTTTTTTTATTTGTGCATAGCACGCCGTAATCATCGGCATAACCTAATCACATGTACTAATGTGTGAAGGTTAGGACTTGACTTTACTAAGGCGTCAAGATTAACAAGTTCTTCCTGTGCTATTTTTTTGATTTAAGCCATCCCTACAACATTCCCATCAGTAATATTTAAAAAAATACAGAACTCAAACTTCAAATGTGGTACAAATTTCTACAGAAGCTCAACCCGTAATTATGTATTGGGAAAAGTTAATTAATAAATCGAGGAGAATTGTCATGAAACCAATCGGGCCTATGATGTGGGAACACAGATTAATTGAAAAAATGTTGAGGCTGTTTGATGGTGAGATCCAAAAGGTCAATGAAAAAAAGAAGGTGGATACCGTTTTTATCGATACAGCTGTTGATTTTATCAAAACCTATGCCGACAGGACTCATCATGGCAAAGAAGAGGATATACTCTTTCGGGATCTTGCAAAAAAGCAACTTTCAACAGAACACGCCAGGATTATGAACGAACTTATCGAAGAGCATAAGTATGCAAGAAAGACTGTAGGCAAACTGGTGGCAGCCAAGGAGAGATATTTGACCGGTGAAGACACCTCTCGAGAGGTAATTGGTTGCCTGAAGGAATTAGCCCGATTCTATCCTCAACACATTGAAAAAGAAGACAAGCATTTCTTTTATCCCTGCATGGATTATTTTACGAAACAGGAACAGGATGCAATGCTTCTTGAATTCTATGAGTTCGACAGAAGGATGATTCACGAAAAATATAAAAAAGTGGTGGAAAGTTTAAGCGCATAAATAGAATCTAAAGTTGTGACATAATAATCATCTCGTCGTTTTCTTCCTGCAAAGTTGCTTTTTTCAATTCTGTCCATACATTCAACTTTTCAAGTCGTAATTGTTATTTGTTAAATGAAAATGGCAGAGCTATTTCTGACCCTGCCTTTCTGTGATAAGCCGATTATGTGTGCCGTTACTTCTGAAACTTTCTCTTCTGAGTCCCACCAAACCGACTAGACCCGTGCCAAGAAGCCACGCCGCAGCTGGTATGGGGAAAAGGGCTCGTATTGATGTCAACCCATATATCGCTACTCCAATAATGGCAATCTGGGTCAAATCCCACTCCGAAGGTATGATTACTTATCGTACCGGTGAAGTATGCTAATAAACTTGGGTCAGTAATTGTGACGAAACATTTCTTGCTGCTGTAGCATCGTTACCGTTACCATAGGGCAAAACAATGCTAGTGACATACGCAGTACTATTATACGGATATACAGTAAAAATATGGTCATTCAAATTATTGTAAAACACATTATCATTGGGATTATCAGTTTGAACTGCATAAAAACCGGCGGGAGCATCCTTTTTGTGATGATGGTTTTTCGTAATGAAAAAAGGATAATTGCAACCGGAAGGAATTTTAAGCAGGCCGTGCAGATGTCGCAGTATTTTTCTGATCACTCAATTTAGGATTTCAGGCTGCTTTTTAATACCGCGTCTATTTTAGCAATCAGTTCTTCAGGCGTTACGGGCTTGGCAATAAAATTTCTTCCTCCTATGATTCCCTCGTGTGATTGAACTTCTCGTCTCGATGCGATGGCGGTGATGAACAATACGGGGATCTTCCGTGTTTCTGGGTTATCGAACAATAGCTCAGCAACCTGACCGCCGCCTATTTCCGGCATAATTATGTCCAGAAGAATCAAATCCGGATGCTCTCTAGAAGCGAGAGCTACGCCGACGCTGCCACTCGTGGCTGTCAGTATCTCAAATCTCCCGGTCTTTTCCAGGTTGCGCTTGACAAAAAAGCAGAAATCTTCTTCGTCATCAATGAGCAATATTTTTTTCTTTTCAGGCGCTGCTTCTGACTTGATTTCTTCCTTCATGATGCTCTCCTGTATTCGCTGATTGAGATTGCCCACATTGTCAAACGGGACCGTCGGCCGGCAAGGCGATCGTCACACATGTGCCTCCTTCGGATTCACTCTCTATCTGCACCGTTCCATGGTGTTTATCGATGATCCCTTTTGCGATGGAGAGTCCCAAACCTGCGTTCCCGGGACCGTCTTTAGTAGTATAGAAAGGATCAAAGACTTTTTCAATTTTGTCTTTCGGTATTCCGCATCCGGTGTCCGCGAAGGTTATCTGCAACTGGCTTTCTCCCGGCACACTCTCAACTTTCTCAGCGCTAACGGTGATAGTCCCTCCGTCTTTGATGGCATCAATAGAATTTAATAGGAGGTTGAGAAATACCTGTTTGATCTGATTAGTGTCAACTGTCACCTTCGGCAGACCGGGAGAGAATTGTTTCACAAGCTCTATATGCTTCAATTTCAACTGATGATCTATAAATGACAGCGTTTCCTCTATGACAGGCGGAATCTCCACCTGCTCGGTCTGAATCGGCATTTGACGTGTAAAACTCAGGAGCCCCTTTATGATAGAATCAGCCCGGAATGCGGATTTCTTGATTCTGTCCAAGACATCCGCAATATGAACATCGGAGTCAGCGGATGTCCGCAGGTACTCGACCCCCTGGATAATGATTGCGAGCGGATTTTTCACTTCATGGGCGATGCCGGCGGCAACAATGCCTAGCGCTGCTAACTTCTCGGACTGGACAAGCTGCTTTTGTGTCCGTTCCTGTTCCTCTAGCGCCGCTTTGCGTGAATTGATGAGGGTTTGCGTAAAAATTCCGTATATGATGACAAGACAAGAAACGAGCAGACGTGTCAGTATCTGGCTGGATGTGAGAGAATCTAAAATCCAGTATATTGATATCAAGAAGATGGCAATTAATATCAGGCCATTGCGTTCTATATGCTGGCGAAGTGTATATTCTTTTGCCATCGTGCGTCTCAATGTCTCTCCGGACTTTATGCAATGTACGCTTCCGGAACTGTAGCGCGAATACTCATACTCATGCGGTACGCACGGTCTTTTTTGTTAATTTAAGTAACTGGCAATTCGATTACGACGTCGGTTCCTTCCTGAAGCTTACTATTTATACGAATAGCGCCATGGTGCTTATCAATTATCCCTTTTGTGATGGAAAGTCCCAAGCCTGTATTTCCCAAGCTATCCTTCGTTGTGATAAATGGATCAAACACCTTTTCAATCCTGTCCGCCGGGATGCCGCTTCCCACATCCGCGAAAGAGATCTGTAGATACGGCTCTCCAGCTTCATTTTTGATCTGCCGGGCGGCGATTGTTATCGTTCCACCGTTCCCCATCGCCTCGACGGAATTCAACAGAATATTGGCGAATACCTGTTTGATTTGATCACTGTCAATGCTCACCAGTGGCGCATCCGGCGCGTATTGTCTGATTACCGTTATATGTTTGGTGTTGATCTGATGTTCTAAAGATGACAGCGTCTCCTCAATCACGGGTGTGATCTCTACCTTTTCTTTTTGAATTGATATCGGGCGTGTGAAACTCAGCAGCCCTTTCACTATATTATCCGCCCGCTGCGCCGATTTCTTGATTCTTTCTACGGCATCAGCCAGGAGAGGATCCGAGTCGGAGAATGTCTTAACATATTCGATGCCCTGAAGAACGATTGCGAGAGGGTTCTTCACCTCGTGCGCAATTCCGGCCACAAATGTGCCCACAGCGGCCAATTTTTCCGCCTGCATCAGTTCTTCATGAAGTCTCTTCTGAGTTTCCTCAGCCCGTTTACGATCGGCAATTTCCTGTTCCAATTTGATATTTCGCGCTTCCATCTCTTCTATGTAATCTGCTATTTGTGATTGAAGCAGCGCATTCTCGAGAGTTAATTTGATCTCAATAAGCATGGTTGATAGCAGGTTTTCATCTTTTGCATCGAAGGCGCCTTCTGTTTTCTTACGTGACAGGTTAATAACGGCGGTGACATCGCCCTTGTGCCTCGCATAGATGGGTATGCTGAGAAACGAAGGAGAACCATACTTGGGATCGTTTTTCTTCTTGGTTCTCGGATCCTTCTCGATATCTTTCACGAGGAGGGGCTTTCTTTGAGTAATTGCATGCTTAATAACAGAGTCATTGATATCGATAGAATCGCCTTTTTTCAAACCGCCCTTTATACCTCTCGATCCGACAAGGCGCAGCCGTTTCGTTTCCGGATCGACGACGAATGATGAGCCGATCTCCGAATTTGTCACCGCCAGGGCGGCATCAAGGAAAGTATTAAGAAGATCTTCAAAGTCCCTGTTTTGGAAGGCTTTGTTTGCAACATCCTTGATAGCCGTGAGTTCTATATGACTTTTGGACGCCTGTTCGGTCAGTTCTTTTATGATAGATTCCGCAAAGGAAAATACGTCGTCGAATATTTTGAAAAGTATATATAAACCGGTAAGGACTATGAGCAAAATAATGGTAAAGAGTGTACTCACATAGTAAGTAAAAGTTACATCCTCATTAAAATGCATGTAGACAAGGATCAGTGCCGGAAAGACGATAATTGCCGTTCCCACGAGGACGAATTTTCTTTTCACATCCTGATTTACCGTGCTGAATCTTTCATCCACAGCGACACCTCTTTGTTTGTGAGTTAAATGATTGCTATCTTTAACTCAAAACGCCTCAAGACGCAAAGATTTTTCAAAAGAATGTTTGCCGCAAAGACCGGGATCGTAAATATTCATGAAACGCCGCAGTAATGAATTGAAATATTTCTCCTTCTTTGCTACTTTTACAATAATGAAGTTTTCGTCTCTCGGGTCACTCTCATATTGAAAAGGGGCTAAAGAATTCAGAGTGGAAAAGTTGAAAGATATCAATCCCGGAATGAGCGTCAATATCGTTGCTGATGTCGATATAGACAAGGAGATAACAGAGGTCAGAAATGCGATAGTTTATGATGTCGACGGCGCCAAGATTTTGCTGTCTCAAACGAATCCACCCTTTACAAAATATCATATCGGTAAGGACATCACGGTCACCTACACTGTAAAGGGAGAAGACGGTCTAAGCAGAATAGGTTTTTCGGGAAAGATAGCCAGCATCTTGGATGATTACAGTCTATACTCATCAAACGTCGTCCAGGCCTTGCATGTGTTACGGAGGGGTGGGCTCAAGACCTATGACTTGAGAATGAACTACAGGGTGAGCCCGAAATCAGACAGCGGTATCGATCTTTATGTGGGCCAAGAACGGGTCAGCCTCATAGATGTCTCCCTGGGCGGAGTGCGTTTTTGTCATGCAAAAGACCATCCCATCGAGTCGAGAACTATAATCAAAATGATTTTGAAGCTTGACGCGCAAAAGTTCGACATTGAGGCGAAGACAGTGAATGTCTGGCATCCTTCCGAAGCCGGAAGGCGGACAGATTTGGAATACGTGTCAGTTCAATTTATGAAATTGGATAAGGGTTGCAGTCACATTTTAAGCGGAAAAATCCTTGCCATCCAACGCGAACTCTTGTCTAAAGACTGAGAAAGTACGCGTCACCAGATATCCTCAACTATATAGACCTTTCCACCTCAATATCCTTCCACCCCATTCCGATAGTCCGGAACATTGATCATCTTGAATCCAAAGTAAAGTTTTTACAGTAAATGACGATATAAGTATTGAATACTTTTGCGAAGACACGGAGAGCTGCGCGAGTAATTAATTGCCACAAATAAGGATCCGAAAATGGGGATAATCAATCTGGAAGATATTCAAGTGGGGATGGTTCTGGCCGGCGACATAAGAGAGCGGAGCGGCCGCGTCCTGTTAGCCGGCGGAAGCGAAATCACGGAAAATCATCTGAGGGTCTTCAAGATGTGGGGAATTACAGAAGCCGATATCAAGGATGTCGAGAAGGAGGAAATCGCCGCAGGTATTGTGGCTCAACTTGACCCGTCCCTTTTCCAAGATGCACAAAGTCGCGTTCGCGAACGCTTCTGCCTTACAGATATGGAACACCCATTTATAGAAGAACTGTTCCGTTTAGTCACACTTCGCCAAGTTAGACCCAAGTCGAAAGGATAGAACTATGCTTAACGGCAATTTCCAAATTTGCTTTCCAGATTTCGGACGTGAGGCGCACTATTCTCTACTGAATCCCGTATATCAGGAGAGGGCATTATGATCGGGAAGCCTGAGGAACTCTTGAACGGCCTGGTGCAAGTATCTTCTCTGCCAGTGATATACACCAAAATCAATGAAGCAGTTAACAATCCGCAGTGCTCTATGAAAGATATCGGCGATATAATAAGCGATGATCCCGGCCTGACGTCGCGACTACTGCAGCTCGTCAACAGCGCATTTTATGGTTTTCCGTCAAAAGTGGAGACCGTCAGCCGCGCCCTCTTTATAGTTGGCACACGGCAGATACGCGATCTTGCGTTGGCGACTTCCATCATGAACGTGTTTGAAGGGGTACCGGAGTTTCTCGTCAGCATGGAATCGTTCTGGAGACACAGCGTTGCCTGTGGTCTCGCCGCTAAAATACTTGCGACTTACAGACGCTGTGAAATGAATGTGGAACGCTTTTTTGCGGCGGGCATCATTCATGACATAGGCAGACTCGTTATCTACAAGAAAATTCCAGACACAGCGCAGGCAATGATCTTGCGCTGCAGGAAAAGCAGAGAGCCATTATTTTCAGTCGAAAAAGAAACGATAGGCTTTGACCATTCGGAACTGGGACGTCGATTAATGCAAATCTGGAATCTGCCGCCGTCTCTGGAAGAAGTTGTGGCCTGTCATCATTCACCGCAGGAAGCAAGACGATATCCCATTGAGTCGTCCGTGGTTCACATAGCGGATATCATCGTCCATGCGATGCAGCTGGGCAGTAGCGGGGAACAATATATTCCATCTTTAGACGAGAAGGCGTGGCAACTCATCGGCATTCCCACAAGCGCTTTGTCTCCCACATTGGATCAATTGGAACGGGAAGTCAGCGATGTCGTACAGTCTCTATTCGGCAAGGCCTGATCATGCGAAAGACACCAGAAAATAGGAAGGGTCCGGCCGACTTGGTAGAGCGGATCAGGCATCTCGAGGAAATCAATCGCTGGACATTGGATGCCCTCGATATGGCCGTTTCCTTTGGAGACTTGCATAATAGTCGCAGTCCGCTTGACCAGGAACCCGCCGTGATTTTCGGCGCTACGAGGGCGCATCTTGAACGTCTGATATCCTTTAAGCTACTCGCATTCTTTATGGTGGACGAGATAAGTTCTGATTTTGTTCTCGTTGATTGTGAACCAGAGCCGGATGCCTCTCTGATCAAGAAAGAGGTTGACTTTCAGATTGCCGAGGGAGTTTTTTCCTGGGCGCTGTATCAAAACCGGGCTGTTACTGTTCCTGCAAAATACTTCAAGAAGACAGTAGTATTTCATGCCTTAGTTACGCGATCGCAGGTACTAGGGATGATGGTAGGGATTCTCGCAGATGATGAACTTGTAGTCAACAACGTGCTGACTAACCTTCTTACGATAATACTGTCCAATGCAGCACGGGCCTTGGAGAACGCCATTCTCTACAAGAAAATAAATGATGCGAACCGGCAGCTTGAAGACATTGTCAGAAAGCGTACGCAGGAATTGCAAAAAGCCCTGGAGGCGGCGAATGTATTGAATATTGCCAAAAGTCAATTTCTCGCAAACATGAGCCATGAGATCAGGACGCCAATGAATGGTATCATCGGCTTTACCGGGCTGCTGCTCTCCACGGATTTGAATGAAGAGCAGAACAGTTATGTGGACACTATCAAGAAGAGCGGCGACGCATTAATGTTTCTGATTAACGACATCTTGGATTTTTCGAAGATAGAAGCAGGTGAGTTGAAACTTGAGTATATCGACTTTGATCCGGAAGACGTCGCCTATGATGTATGTGAACTTATTCAGCCGAAGTATGGAAGCAAATCCATCGATTTTCTCTGCCGGATTGGAAACAATCTTCCTTCCAGCGTCAGGGGAGATCCCTACAGATTTCGGCAGGTCTTGTTAAACCTGGTTGATAACGCAGCAAAATTTACCGAGACCGGTGAAATTGAACTTTACCTCGATGGCGAGGAGAGAAAAGACCATCAGGTAAAGGTTCGAGCGACAGTGAGAGATACCGGAATTGGTATACCTGAAGACAAGTTATCGACCATCTTTGATTCGTTTAGACAGGTTGATTGTTCTGCCAGCCGGAAGTATGGAGGGTCCGGGCTCGGTCTATCCATATGCAAACAACTGTCGGGACTGATGAATGGCGATGTTTCGGCCACGAGCACGATAGGGGAGGGTTCTCAATTTCATTTCACTGCCTGGCTCGATGAGCCTGTCAGTGAAAAAGTAAAGGAGAACATTTCCCTTGCCGGCAAAAAAATTCTCATCGCTGGTAGAAATAGGGAAAATCTCGAGATTCTTTCGCAGATGCTTAAGTCGTCCGGAATGAGCGTCATGACGCGAGAAAAGGGAGTGGAGGTTCTGCCCGCTTTAATCAATGCCCGCAACAGTGGCGATTTCTTCGACATCTGCATGCTTGACATCAGGCTATCGGATATAGACATCAACAAGATTGTTAAGATGATCCAGGCTGCTAAGATCAAAGATATGCACGTCCTTGTATTCGGCCCTCTCAATTCGAGAATTATGCTTGAGCATCGAACACGGGACGCGCTTTCCTTCATTCAGATGCCGATTAGGAAGCGGAAGTTGATACAAACGATAACGGAGGTAATAGATGTTACTGATAACAGGACAGATGATAATGTTATTTTAGATAAGAATAAACGCTATACTCTTCAGACTCCTGTATCGGACGGCCTTCAGTTAAGAATACTTCTGGCCGAAGATAATATCGTCAATCAGAATTTAGTGAAGATCATGTTGAGTAAGGCGGGGCATCGCGTAGAACTGGCGAGTAACGGCCGAGAGGCAGTTGATAAACTCATCAGGACAGATGATCCTTTTGACTTGATTTTCATGGATATTCAAATGCCCGTCATGGATGGCTTGGAAGCGACCAAAATCATAAGAAGCAGAGGGTATGGAGATATTCCGATTATAGCCTTGACAGCGAGTGCGATGGAGGAAGACCGCATAAGTTGTCTCAAGGTTGGCATGGATGACTATCTTGCGAAACCGGTTAGAACGGAGATCGTAAAGGAGGTAATAGAGAAATGGGCTCCGCGAAGGAAGTATCAATCAATCTGAGAAAAATGGCAGAAAATGTTGGATTGGATGAGGATGAGTACCTGCCGCTATTGGTACTCTTCGTTGAAACGAGTATTCGTTACTTAGAGGAAATAAAATCCCACATACTCAATGGAGATTCAATAAAAGTTTATGAGACGATTCATAACATAAGGGGCGCTGCCGAAAACCTTGGCATACCGGAAATGTCGGAAATCGCAAAAATAATGGAACTCAAGGCACGCGAGAATGTCCTCGAAGGTGCCGAAGAAGCCAGAGAATATCTGGTGGAAAAACTTGGATATTTAACGGCAGTGTCTCATTTAAGGTACAATTAATGCATGTTAGGCTTTCTTAGCATAATAAATGGTGAGCGATTTATCTTGAGTTAATAGTCATGGAGGCTGACAGCGTATCGATGATGAACCAGAATCTCGAGACTGCCCAGAAGGGCTCAGACAATAGACAGAAAAAAGTGTTGGTTGTGGACAACAACCCTGTAATGCTGAGTTTTATGAATAACTTACTCGTGAGCCACGGGTATATGGTATCAACCGCCGAAGATGGTCTGGCGGTCATGAAGTTTCTGGAAACCGAAAGACCGGATGTCATAATCACTGATTTGATCATGCCTAACATCAGCGGCGAGAAGCTATGCCGGATGATACGAAGAATGCCTCATATGAAAGATGTCTATGTCATTATTTTGTCAGCCGTTGCGGCAGAGCACGAATCTGACCTTGCTGACCTGGGAGCCAATGTTTGTATTGCAAAAGGCTCCTTCAATAAAATGTCGGAACGCATTCTGGCAACGTTAGACAGATTAGATTCTTCGGCGCCACACGTATTCACCAATGATGTAATCGGAATACACGATACGTCTTCGCCTGATATTGCCAAAGAATTACTTTCTTTGAAGCGCCACCTGGAAGTTATTTTGTCGAGCATGTCCGAGGGAATCTTTGAAATTACCTCGGAAGGAGAGATTATCTACGCAAACCCGACCGCTATTTCCATTGCAGATTTACCGGAGGAAAAGCTCCTTTCTTCAAATATCCTTGAGCTATTCCATGAAATTGATAGGATGAGGGTGGACAGATTATTCAAGAACCGGGAAACGGCCGCTTCTAATTCAAACAGTTCGTATCGGCTCGCAAACAGTAAAGAAGTCTCCCTTAGCATCCTGCCGATCAGGGATGAAGAGAACAAGGTAATTGTAATAGTCAAGGACCTCAGCGAGAGAAAGCGTCTGGAAGCAAGGCTGAGGCAGGCCCACAAGATAGAGGCCATAGGTACACTAGCGGGCGGCATCGCACACGACTTCAACAATCTTCTCATGGGCATTCAAGGGTATGCGTCCCTTATCCTCTTCGACATGAATACAAACCATCCCCATTATGAAAAGCTCAAAAAGATTGAGGACCACGTGAGAAGCGGTGCGGAGTTGACCAAACAGCTTCTCGGATTCGCGCGAGGCGGAAGGTACGAGGTCGCGGTTGCTGACTTAAACGAGATCGTCGACAAGACGTCAACAATGTTTGGCAGGACAAAGAAGGAGATAACGATCCATCGAAAGTTTGAGAAAAATCTTTGGATGGCGGAGGTAGACCGGGGGCAGATTGAACAGGTCTTCCTAAATCTTTATGTGAATGCTTGGCAGGCTATGCCCAGAGGCGGGGATATATACTTGGAAACGGCAAATGTTACCATTAATAAAGGATACGTAAAGCCATTTTTCGTGAAGCCGGGGAGATACGTGAAGATTTCCGTGACGGATACGGGTATCGGGATGGATGAGAAGACGAAGGAGAGGATATTCGAGCCGTTTTTCACGACGAAAGAGATGGGAAGAGGCACGGGCCTTGGGCTTGCATCCGTTTATGGCATTATCAAAGGGCACAACGGTATCATAAACGTCTACAGTGAGAAAGGACACGGTGCGACGTTTACCGTTTATCTTCCTGCTTCGGAGAAAGAGTTTGTAAAGGAGGTTCAGGTTCCCGCGGACGTAGTAAAGGGGGAGGGTACGATCCTCCTCGTGGACGATGAAGACATGATCGTTGAAGTAAGCCGCGAGCTGTTAGAGGTTTTAGGTTATCGTGTTCATGTGGCAAGAAATGGCAGCGACGCTATAGATCTATATAAAGAAAAGCGGGACGAAATCGATGTGATTATTCTGGACATGATAATGCCCGGTATGGGTGGCGAGGAAACATTCGAGGTTCTCAAGTCAATAAATCCTGACGTCAGGGTGATTCTGTCCAGTGGATACAGCATAAACGGCAAGGCAAAGGAAATCATGAAACGCGGCTGCAAGGCATTCATACAGAAGCCTTTTCAGATGGGCGAGCTATCCGACAAAATAAAAAGGGTCCTAGATCAATAACCATTAAGATAAAATGGACCTATAATTCTACAATATATGTAGCGGCCTGCTTGCGGGATTAAATACGGCTCTACATACCCTCCTCGATCTCCTGCTAATAAGAAGCCCAAAAGAAGTATCTGCAAAAATCAAACGCTAACAAAAATGAAACCCGTAACAATATCCTGCGGGGGGGAAGTATTTCCCTCGCAGGATCAGCCTGTCATTGACTGGTCACCTGGTACACTTTGCTCAAAGCTCGTACATCACTTCCTCCTTACATGCAAGGGCAGTAACGAAGTAATCTATGGAAGGCTCCCACAGGAAAAGGGATAGGATTCTAGTTTTTCAGAGTTAAAAACTTGTTGACTATAAATTGCCCTTATATTAGTTATTTAAAGCTCTCCGCAGCAAGCTGTGGGATCCAGAGAGCTTCCGAATTAAAAATTGTAAATAGTCTTGAAAAAAGACATACAATTGAGCGGAGCATGGTAGTTTCAGGGAGCAGTCAATAAAGATTTAGGATAAATGTAAAGATTGCAGAAGAATTTATTTATTTACACATTTGGCTGTCAGATGAATGTCCACGATTCTGAGAAGATCGCAGCATTGATGGAAAAATCGGGATATGCGAGCGTGGACGACGTTGGGAAGGCCGACCTTATTATTATCAACACGTGCAGTATAAGAGAGAAGGCCGCGCAGAAGGTGTACAGTCAACTGGGTAGACTGAGAAAGTTTAAGAAAAGGAAACCCAATCTCATCATCGGGGTAGGGGGTTGTCTCGCTCAACAGTGGGGGTCGAGGTTCATTGAAAGAGTGCCTCATCTCGATTTGGTTTTTGGGACACATAACATACACAGTCTTCCCGATTTGATAACGATGATCGAAGAGACGGGGCAACCTGTCGTGAGTACAGAATTTCATGAGAGAGTGAAGTCACTCGGCATTGTGGCGCCAACTGTAAATGGGAAAGTGACGGCCTATGTGACCATAATGCAAGGCTGCAATAATTTTTGTTCATACTGCGTCGTTCCTCATTTGCGGGGCAAGGAGGAGAGCAGGCCATTGCCGGAGATTGTAAAGGAAGTGGAGACGCTCGCTGGTGGGGGCATTAAAGAGGTGACACTCCTGGGGCAGAATGTCAATTCGTACGGCAAAGCCATCGGTAACGGTCATGACTTTGCGGACCTGCTTCGCGAGATCGGGACCATCGGGGGTATCGAAAGGATAAGGTTTACGACCTCACATCCTAAGGACCTCTCCGACAGGCTGGTACGATGTTTTTCAGAGGTCGATAAATTGTGTGAACACATCCATCTGCCGGTGCAGACCGGTTCGGACAGAGTCCTTAAAATGATGAACAGATGTTATACGAGTGCTGATTATTGCGAGAGAGTGGATGAACTCAAGTCCATTTGCCCGGACATCAGTATTACCTCAGACATTATAGTGGGATTTCCCGGTGAAGCAGACAGAGACTTTCAAGCAACAATTGACATGATGGAAAAAATCAGGTTTGATAGTGTATTCTCTTTCAGGTACTCGGAACGGGATGGAACTGCCGCGGTAGAACTCGGCGACAAGGTTAGCGAAGGCGTTAAGAGCGAGAGACTCAAAATTGTCCAGGCACTTCAAGAAAAGCATACCTTGGAAAAGAATGAGGCCATGATAGGGAAGACGGAGGAAATTCTTGTTGAGGAGACAAGCAAGAACTCCAAAGAAGATGTGTCGGGCAGGACACGCACCAATAAGATTGTGAACTTCAGAGGAAGCCATGAACTGATCGGCAAGACTGTCTCCGTTTTGATCACCGATGCATACCAACATTCTCTGAGGGGGAGGTTATTGAATGTTGATTAAGATGAAGGTTGCCGGATTGACGATAGATCCGCTAACGAATACGCCTATCGTAATTTTAAAGGACACGGATGAGAAAAAAGCTATTCCTATATGGATAGGCCTTTTTGAGGCGAGCGCCATTGCGACGGAGTTGGAGAAGATTACTTTTTCCAGGCCCATGACGCACGATCTCATTTATGAAATTCTTAAGGCTGTTGATATAGAGGTCATCCAGATTGAGATCCACGATCTGAGAAACAATACTTTTTTCGCCAATGTCCATTTGCTAAGAGGCGGCAAGTCAATAGTGGTTGATTCGCGGCCAAGCGACGCGATAGCGCTTGCCTTGCGGGCCCATGCCCCGATATATGTGGACGAAAAGGTGATCGAAAAATCAAGGAATGTTGACTTCGGCAAGAAAATAACGGATCTCGACAATTTAAAAGATGATAAATTGAAGGAATTTTTGGAGAATCTTTCTCCTGACGATTTTGGAAAATATAAGATGTGAGGCGATGGAGGCATCTGGGAGTTAAGATCATTAATTAATATACGCTGCAGGATCACAGAATTTTATCTTCATCAGTAAGTGACTGTAACGGCATTATGCTCGCCACGAGAGAGTACGGACGTGCTTGTATTTGAAAAAAATTTCGTGGCTCTTATTTTTTGAGAGATATGGAAAGCGAAATCGCAAATTTCGGGATTCACATGGAAGTTGAGAGGAACCTCTCGCCGAATACGAGAAAGAATTATATTGCCGATCTCAGGCAATTCAAGGCATTTCTTGATGCCAATAACATATCTGCAAGAATAGATGATAAGGCAGGCATGATTGATGTTGACCACATGGTCATCAGGGCTTTCTTGGGATCCCTCTATCGTGAAAGGCTCAAGAAGGTAACCATATCAAGAAAGGTGACTGCTCTCAGGACCTTTTTCAATTACCTTGAACGCAAAGGAAAGATAAAGGTCAATCCCGGGCAGATGGTCCAGGGGCCGAAGATAGAAAAATATGTGCCCGCATTCTTGTCAGTGGACGAAATGTTTAGTGTGCTAAACTCAAAGAGCCCGACAGATGCCTATGGTTTGAGAGACAAGGCGATCGTTGAGTTGTTTTATTCTTCGGGCATTCGCCTCTCTGAACTTGCGGGTTTAAACCGGAGTGACGTCGATTGCAACCTGGGCCTCATGAAAATCAGAGGAAAGGGAAAGAAAGAGCGGATGGTCCCGGTTGGCGATAAGGCAGTTGTCGCTTTGAAAACATATCTTGAAAGAAGAAACGAAGTTTCTCCAGGAAATATTAAACATGGTACAGATGAACCGATCTTCATCAACAGGACAGGCGCGAGGCTGAGCACGAGGGGTGTGGCAAGGATCCTGGATAAATTGGTTACGGCAAGCGGATTGGGGAAAAAAGTGAGCCCCCACATGTTGAGACACACCTTTGCTACTCACATGATGGAAGCCGGCGCTGATCTCAGGGCTATTCAGGAATTTCTCGGCCATGAAAGCCTTTCCACGACGCAAAAATATATGTCTGTCACCGTCGGCAGGCTGTTGGAAGTTTACGATAAGGCTCATCCGAAGGCCAGAAGCGATAAGCCCGAAAAAGAAAAAGTTCAACCAAGTGACGATAATGCCATAGAGGCGAAGTGATCAAGACTCTTCGCGGGAGGTCTCAAGCGCTCATGAATATAAGAGGAACAACTATATTGGCAGTCAGGCACAATGGAAAAGTAACGGTTGCCGGTGATGGCCAGGTTACAGTTGATGTGACGATCATGAAGCACGGCGCAAGAAAAGTGCGCAGACTGTATAATAATCAGGTCATTGTAGGTTTTGCGGGTGCAACAGCCGACGCCTTCACCCTCTTCGACCGCTTTGATCAGAAGCTTGAACAATATAAGGGCAATCTGCTTAGGGCGGCCGTTGAACTGACGAAGGACTGGAGGACGGACAGGATATTGAGGCATCTTGAGGCATTAATGATTGCTGTGAGCAAGGATCATTTCCTGATCATTTCAGGAAACGGCGATGTCATCGAGTCCGATGATGATGTAATGGCCATAGGGTCCGGAGGTGCCTATGCTCTCGCGGCGGCGCGTGCCCTTGTCAGGTACTCGGGTTTGACGGCAACAGAGATAGCGAAAGAGGCTCTTAAGATTGCGTCAGAAATTTGTATTTATACAAATGACAATATCACCGTTGAGGAGCTGGACGTAAGTCTGAAAGCGGATGTTAAAAGCGATAAGAAATCGAAGCAGTGAATTCTATAGTGAGCGCATTCCCGCAGTTTGCTGCGGAGGGCTTCAACTGATTAGAATAAAATCGAGACTCTTGCCGTAGTGACCATGATCTGCGGTGCGAGCTGTGCTTTGGAATTGCAAAGAAACTATCATGGATGGGAAGAGGCAGAAATAATTATGTCATCTAAGCAATTAACGCCACGAGAGATCGTGGAAAGATTAGACAAGTACATCATCGGTCAAGGCGAGGCCAAGAGGGCAGTAGCAATTGCGCTTCGAAACAGGTGGCGGCGCCAGAATGTGACGAAAGAACTGGCAGAGGAGATATCTCCGAAAAACATCATCATGATCGGGCCAACCGGCGTAGGGAAGACGGAGATCGCACGCAGACTGGCCAAGCTGGAAAATTCTCCCTTCTTGAAAGTGGAGGCGTCAAAGTTTACCGAGGTTGGTTACGTCGGCAGGGATGTAGAATCCATGGTTCGCGATCTCGTTGAACTGGCCGTGAACATGATTAAATCGGAAGAGCAGAAGAATGTGAAGCCCAAGGCGGCTGAGCTGGCAGAGGAAAGGCTTCTGGATGTTTTGCTTCCGCCAAAGCCGGTCGAGAGGAAAGTGGAAGATCTTATTTCAGACAGACATTTGGAATTGCACGAAGAAGAGCAGCCTCTGCCAATAGATAATACCCGTGAAAAGATGCGCAGGCTTCTCCGCGAGGGAAAGCTTGACGGCCGCTTTGTGGAATTGGAGATATCGGAAACGAGAAGCGGCCCGATGATAGAAGTCTTCACATCCTCCGGCATCGAGGATATGGGTTTGAATATCAAGGAAATGTTTGGGAATATTTTTCCGCAGAAGAAAAAGAAGAGAAGGGTGAAAGTCCCCGAGGCGCTGGAAATATTGGAACAGGAGGAGGCCCAGAGACTGGTAGACATGGACAAGGTTACAAGAACCGCCGTGGAAAGGGTTGAACAGTCGGGCATCATATTCCTCGATGAGATCGATAAGATTGTAGGGAGTGATTCAACGCACGGCCCGGATGTCTCAAGAGAGGGTGTTCAAAGGGACCTCCTGCCCATTGTGGAAGGTTCCACGGTGAACACACGCTACGGAATGGTTAAGACGGATCATATACTTTTTATTTCTGCCGGTGCATTCAGCTCCTCGAAGCCATCCGATCTGATCCCTGAGCTTCAAGGGCGGTTTCCCATCCGGGTCGAACTGGATTCCCTCGGGAAGGAGGAGTTCATCCGCATCCTGACGGAGCCGCACAATGCCCTTATCAGGCAGTATATAGAAATGATGGCCACTGAGGAGGTCAAACTGTCATTCACAGATGATGCAATTGCGGAGGTTGCAGAAGTGGCGGCAGTGGTGAACGAAAGAACGGAAAATATAGGGGCCAGGCGCCTCTATACAATTATGGAGACCCTCTTGGATGACATTTCCTTCGATGCCCCTGATATGGCAGGAAAGGAAATAGTCATCGATGCCAATTATGTGAAAGAGAAACTCGAGAACATCGTCGAGGATGAGGACTTAAGCAGGTACATCCTTTAACGGGGGATTATTATGGATACGATAGGGAAGTCCATTGAACGGGCCGAAATTCTTCTCGAGGCTCTTCCTTATATACGCAGGTTTTATAACAAGACCGTCGTCATCAAGTACGGCGGCCATGCGATGGTAGATGCGGAGCTGAAGGATCAGTTCGCCAAGGATGTAGTCATGATGCAGTACATAGGCATCCATCCCGTGGTCGTTCACGGGGGAGGGCCGCAGATCGGCAGCTTCCTCTCGAAATTGGGCAAGGACTCTAAGTTTGTCCAAGGCATGCGGGTAACTGACGAAGAGACAATGGACATTGTAGAGATGGTCCTCGTCGGCAAGGTCAACAAGGAAATTGTTGGCCTCATTAATCGACATGGCGGCAAGGCCGTAGGTCTGAGCGGAAAAGACGGAGAGCTGATCCGGGCAGAAAAATACTATTTGAGTGAGGAGAAGGCAAAAGCCACACCTCCGGAAATCATCGACATCGGCCTGGTCGGGAAGGTAAAGAGCATCAATGCAGAGTTGATCGTCTCCCTCGGAAATAATGGTTTTATTCCCGTGATTGCCCCCACCGGCCTGGGAGACAATGGTGAGACATACAATATAAATGCAGATATCGTTGCCGGCGAGGTGGCAGCTGCGCTTAAGGCCGAGAAACTGGTTCTATTGACTGATGTGAAAGGCGTCGTTAACGCGGATGGGCAGTTGGTCAATACCATGAATGACAGAGACGTTATCAGCATGATAGATGCCGGGACAATAGGCGGGGGCATGTATCCCAAGGTCAAGTGCTGTCTCAAGGCGCTTAACGGCGGTGTAAAGAAAACCCATATTGTAGATGGGCGTCTGAAACATGCCGTGCTTCTCGAGATGTTTACGGATAGAGGCATAGGAACAGAAATAGTGCTGTGAGCACTTTCCGAAGCCAATTCTCAGTGGTAAAGTATTTTAAGAGTAAGGCGGTTGATAAATGACAACAGATGAATTGATGGCGCTGTCTGACAAATATATTATGTCCACGTATAAACGGTTTCCCATAGTGCTTGTCAGGGGCTCCGGCGCAAAGGTCTGGGACAGCAATGGGAAAGAATACCTTGATTTTGTTGCAGGGATTGCCGTTTGCAGCCTGGGACATTCGCATCCCAAGGTAGTTGAGGCGATAAGAAAGCAGGTGGAGATTCTCACCCATGTGTCCAACCTCTACCATATAGAGCCGCAGATTCTTTATGCCCAGAAGCTCATGGAGAATTCTTTCGCCGACAAGGCATTTTTCTGCAATAGCGGGGCGGAGGCAAATGAGGCGGCGATAAAACTTGCCCGGAAGTATGCCCATGAGAACATGGGCGCGGGAAAATATGAACTCATTACCATGAAAGACTCGTTCCACGGCAGAACTATGGCGACGGTGACCGCCACCGGGCAGACTAAGTTCCAAGTCGGCTTTGCGCCGCTCCTGGAGGGATTCAAGCATGTGCCGTTTGACGATATTTCTGCGCTCAGCGACGCAATTACGGATAAGACATGCGGAGTAATGCTGGAGCCCATCCAGGGAGAAGGGGGCGTAAAGATTCCCGATGACAAATATCTCTCGGAACTGAGGAAAATCTGCGACGAAAAAGGAATACTCATGATTCTGGATGAGATTCAGGTTGGGATGGCGAGGACGGGAACACTCTTCGCTTACGAACATTATAACGTGGAGCCCGATATTGTCACGCTGGCAAAGGCCGTCGGCAACGGCTTTCCGATAGGCGTGATGATGGCCACCAATCGCGTTGCATCTGCGTTTCAGCCGGGCAGCCACGCCTCAACGTTCGGCGGGAATCCACTCGCCATGGCGGCAGCACTGGCAACTCTAGAGACTATCATGAAGGATGGAATTCTGGAAAACGTGAGGAAAGTGGGGGCTTATTTCATAAAGAGGCTGCATGAGTTGAAAAAGAAATCATCCATCATAAAGGAGATAAGGGGGAGAGGTTTAATCATCGGCATAGAGATCAGCATTGACGGATCGCAAATAGTCAATGCGTGCATGGGCCGGGGCTTGTTGATCAATTGCACCGGTGGAAGTGTTCTTCGATTCGTCCCGCCATTGACTATTACGGAGAAGGATGTAGATGCGGCCGTTGCAATTTTAGGCGAGGTGATTAGCGATAGATGAAAAAGGATTTCCTAAGCCTCTATGATCTTGAACGGGCTGATTACGAGGCCGTATTTGAAAAGGCTGGTAAAGTCAAAAGGATGCTCAAGGCGGGTGTATCCCATGCGCCGCTTGCCGGCAAGACACTCGGGATGATTTTTGATAAATCGTCTACGAGAACCCGAATATCTTTTGAGGTGGGCATTTATCAATTGGGAGGGATGGCGTTATTCCTGAACAATCGCGATACCCAGGTGGGCAGGGGTGAGGATATCTCCGATACGGCGAGAGTTATGTCTCGGTACCTTGATGCAGTTGTGATAAGAACATATTCACAGTCCTTTGTGGAAGACTTCGCCAGATACGCAACTATTCCCGTTATCAACGGCCTGACAGACCAGCAGCATCCCTGTCAGATCCTGAGCGACCTTTTCACCATCATGGAGAAAAAGGGCAGGTATGAAGGATTGAATATTGCCTATGTAGGAGACGGCAACAATGTGGCAAACTCATGGATCGACGCCGCAGCGAGACTTCCTATTCAGCTCAGCCTAGCATGTCCGAAGGGATACGAGCCCGAACAGGCCATATTGGAAAGGGGCACCCAAAAGGCTCAGGGTGGCGTAGCCCTTTATCGACACCCTGCTGAGGCCGTTAAGGATGCAGATGTGATCTACACGGACGTCTGGACAAGTATGGGCCAGGAGGCAGAAAAGGAAGAGAGAAAGAAAATATTTAGAGAGTATCAGGTCAATGAGGAATTGCTTGCCCGGGCACGGAAAGATGCCATTGTCATGCACTGCCTGCCCGCGCACCGGGGCGAAGAGATAACGGATGATGTTATTGATGGTTCTCATTCCGTGGTAATCGATCAGGCGGAGAATCGGCTGCATGTGCAGAAGGCGATTATGGAGATATTGATCTTAGGAGGATAGGGTCTTGGCAGATAAGGTTAAAAAAGTAGTGCTGGCCTATTCAGGAGGATTGGATACATCCGTCATTCTGAAATGGTTGATTGAGACATACAAATGCGAGGTAATTGCCTTTGCCGCTGATATCGGCCAGGAAGAGGAGCTCCACGGTCTCAGGGAAAAGGCGCAAAAGACGGGCGCCAGCAAGATTTATATAGACAATTTACAGGAAGAATTCGTGAGGGACTTTGTCTTTCCGGCGCTCCGGGCCAACGCCATCTATGAGGGCACCTATCTCATGGGCACATCACTGGCGAGGCCTCTCATCGCAAAAAGACAAATTGAGATTGCCGCGTTAGAAGGGGCCGATGCAGTCTCGCATGGTTCCACGGGCAAAGGAAATGACCAGGTGCGATTCGAGCTGACCTACACGGCCCTGAACCCAGCCATCAGGATCATTTCGGCATGGAGAGACCCCATGTGGCACTTTGATTCGCGAGGATCCATGATCGATTATGCCCGGAAGCATAGCATTCCTGTGACTATAACAAAAGCGAAGCCGTACAGCAGCGACAGGAATCTCCTCCATATCTCTCACGAGGGCGGGATACTCGAAGATCCATGGAGGGAGCCCGCGGAAGATATGTTCGTCTTGACGACGTCCCCGGAGAAGGCGCCTGATATTGCCACATACGTGGAAATCGATTTCCGGAAAGGTAATCCCGTAGCGATCAACGGAGTGAAGATGAGGCCTGCAAAGCTTCTTCGCAGCATGAATAAAATGGCGGGGGCTAACGGGATCGGCAGGGTCGACATGGTGGAAAACCGTTTTGTCGGTATGAAATCAAGGGGCGTTTATGAAACGCCCGGCGGCACAGTGCTCTGGGCTGCCCATCGCGCCGTCGAGTCTATTACAATGGATCGCGAAGTGATGTTGATGCGCGACGCCCTCATTCCCAAATATGCACAGCTCGTATACAGCGGCTTCTGGTATTCGCCGGAGATGAAGGTGTTGCAGAAATTCATCGATGAAACGCAGGAAAATGTTACGGGGACGGCGCGCCTGAAATTGTATAAAGGGAATTGCATTGTTGTCGGGCGCAAGTCACCAAGCTCGCTTTACAGTGAGGAATTTGTCACCTTTGAGAAAGACAGGGTCTACGACCAGAAAGACGCCACGGGCTTCATAAGGCTCAATGCCCTGAGGCTGAAAATTCAAGCGTTTATGAAAAAAGGAAAAGTGTAGGGAAAGGCCGATGCCACGAAAACAGAAAAAACCGTGGGGCGGGCGGTTCAGCCAGCCGACAGCCAAGATGGTAGAGGCATTCACTGCTTCCATCCACTTTGATAAACGCCTCTATCGTTATGACATTGAGGGGAGCATTGCTCATGCCCGGATGCTTTCCAAACAGAAAATTATCTCCCAGAAGGACGAGAGGGTCATAGTTAGAGGGCTTAGGGCCATTCTTGCCGATATCGAAAAAGGCCGATTTGTCTTCAAGCCGGAGGACGAGGATATCCACATGGCCATTGAGAAGGCATTAATGGAGAAGATAGGGGTAACTGGAGGTAAGCTTCATGCAGGGAGAAGCAGAAACGATCAGGTGACACTCGACGTCCGCATGTACCTGAGGGATGAAATCCGTCAGATCATCGAAGCGGTATCTCTCTTGAAGGCGTCGCTAATTGAGCTTGCATGTGAGAAAGAAGGGACAATACTGCCGGGATATACTCATATGCAAAAGGCGCAGCCCGTGCTCTTGGCCCACTATCTTCTTGCCTACTGGGAAATGCTGGACAGGGATGAAGAGCGACTATGGGAATGTCACAGGCGGGTGAACGTCATGCCCCTGGGATCGGCCGCCCTCGCAGGGACAGGCCTGCCCATAGACAGGGCGTATGTCGCGAGACTGCTGCGATTTCCGGAAATATCTCACAACAGCATGGACGCCGTATCGGACCGTGACTTCGTCGCGGAGTTTATCTTTGTCGCCTCTCTCCTGATGATGCACATGAGCCGATTCTGTGAAGACCTCGTCATCTGGTCAACAGACGAGTTTCAGTTTGTGGAGATCTCTGATGCCTTTACCACAGGAAGCAGCATCATGCCGCAGAAGAAGAATCCCGACGCGGCCGAGCTTATCCGAGGGAAGGCCGGACGGGTATATGGAGACCTCATTGCCGTATTGACCATGATGAAGGGACTTCCCATGACATACAACAGGGATCTTCAGGAGGATAAGGAAGCGCTCTTTGATGCCGTGGATACGGTGAAGAGTTGCCTCCAAATTCTGTGTGGGATGGCGCCGCAGTTGAAGTTCAATAGAGAGAAAATGCTGAAAGCCGCCTCCGGCGGGTTTTCCACGGCAACTGACGTGGCTGAATATCTTGTCATGAAAGGCGTTCCTTTCCGGGAAGCACATAGAGTAGTCGGGCGACTCGTCGCCTATTGTATCGAGAAGAAAAAGGATATGCCCGCTCTGACGTTGGCAGAATTCCGGCGGTTCTACAGGGGCTTTGGGGAGGACGTCTATACATTTCTCAAGCTAGAGCATGCTGTCCAGTCAAAGAAGAGTCCCGGTGGGACTTCGAAAAGAAGTGTTTCGCAGCGGCTGAAAGATATTAAAGGTAAGAAGAAGTGACAAAATTTCTCAGGTTGCTGATTGCAATTTTGTGTTCTCTTCTGGTCCTCGGCGGAGTACTCTCTGGCTGCGGGAAGAAGGGCGATCCGCGGCCTCCCGCCTCTGCCCTGCCGGCCATTTCGGATCTCAAGGCGAGTCTGGCCGATTACGGCGTTGTTCTCCGGTGGACTGTCCCGGAAGTCAAAGGCGGCATTCAGAAATACAGGATCGAGAGGAGTGAAATGCTTGCAAGAGGGGCGACGTGTCCGGAATGCCCTCCCAAATATGCCGTTGTGACGGACATCTCAGCCAATGATCCCAAACTGGCGAAGCAAGGGGAGAATACCGTGCTCTATCTGGACGCCGGAATCAAGGCGGGGTATCTTTATACGTATCGCGTTGTAGCGTGCGACTCGTCGGGAGTGTGCAGTCAGGCCTCCAATATCGCGGAGGTTGTGATCGGCGCGGATTATCCTCCTGGAAAGCAAGGATCCGGAAAGAAATAGATCAACCGCAGTGGAAAGAATGATTAAGGGTAAATGAATTACTTTCACTACAAAGACCGTGCGCTCTGGTGCGAGGGAGTTCCTGTCGCAGACATTGCCGGGAAAGTGGGGACGCCATTTTATCTCTATAGCGAGAGGACATTGAAACACCATTTCCGCGTGTTTGATGGTGCGTTTTCCAGTGTCCCGCACATTACTTGCTTTTCCGTTAAGTCCAATTCAAATATCGCCGTGCTCAGGATTTTTATTACGGAAGGGAGCGGCGTGGATATAGTTTCCGGAGGAGAGCTGTATCGAGCGCTGCAGGCGGGTGTAGACGCCCGCAAGGTCGTTTATTCCGGAGTGGGGAAGAAGGTCGATGAAATCGACTATGCCTTGGGCGCGGATATTCTGATGTTTAATGCGGAGTCGTCTCAGGAACTTGAGGTGATCAATAGCTGCGCGGAAAGGTTGGGAAAGAAGCCCGGCATCGCATTGAGGGTAAACCCGGATGTGGATCCCGAAACCCATCCCCACATATCGACGGGATTGAAGAGCAACAAATTCGGAATCGACATCAAAAAGTCTCTCGAAGGATACCGCCAGGCGCAGAAGCTGAGACATTTGGATATCAAAGGCGTAAGCTGTCACATCGGATCTCAGTTGACAAAGATTTCGCCCTTCCTCGATGCCCTCGACCGCCTCAAGAAGCTCGTACGGCTGCTCCGGGAAGAGGGAATGGGTATCAAGTATCTCGATCTGGGAGGGGGCCTCGGCATTACCTACGATCAAGAGGATGTGCCTCATCCCTCTGAGTATGCCAAGGCCATTATTGATGCTTCGAAGGATATAAATTGTACTTTCATTCTTGAGCCGGGAAGGGTAATTGTAGGGAATGCGGGAATTCTCGTAACAGAGGTTCTCTACACGAAAAGCAATGATGCGAAAAACTTTATCATCATTGATGCGGGGATGAACGATTTGGTCCGTCCCAGTCTGTATAATTCGTACCATCAGATCCGGCCGGTGATTGAGAAAGAAAGAGAAGAAATCATTGCCGACGTAGTCGGACCCATATGTGAATCAGGCGACTACCTGGCAAAGGGAAGAAAGATTGTTAGATTCGAAAGAGGGGACTTGATGGCGGTCATGAGCGCCGGTGCATATGGCTTTACAATGTCATCTAACTATAATTCGAGAGGAAGGATACCGGAAGTTCTTGTCCGCGATGACAAATTTTTTGTAATCAGGAAGAGAGAAGTTTACGAGGACTTAATCAGGGGAGAGGAGATACCCGAATTTTTAAGATAAGGAGCGATTATGTTTAGTGGAGCAATTGTGGCGATTGTCACGCCTTTCAGAAAAGGAAAAGTGGATGAGAAATCCCTGAGGGAGCTGATTGAGTTTCAGATCAAGAATGGAACCAATGGCATCGTCCCCTGCGGGACGACAGGCGAATCCTCGACCCTGTCTCATGAGGAACATGACAGGGTGATCGAAATAACGATAGATGCCGTAAACAAGAGGATCCCGGTCATCGCAGGCACCGGTTCGAACAGCACTGATGAGGCCCTGCGGCTGACGAGGCATGCTCATGAGGCTGGCGCGGATGGGGTGTTGCTGGTCTGCCCGTACTATAACAGGCCGACTCAGGAAGGTCTTTATCAACATTTCAAGATTATCGCGGAAAGCGTTCCCATCCCGGTTGTCCCGTACAACATTCCGAGCAGGACCGGTGTTAATCTCCTGCCGGAGACGGTTGCCAGACTTGCAAAAATAAGCAATATCGTGGGGATTAAAGAAGCATCAGGCTCCCTGAAGCAGATGCAGGATGTGATCAGTCTCTGCGGCAATAAATTTGATGTCCTCTCGGGTGATGATTTCTTTACCTTCCCTCTGCTGGCGATAGGCGGCAGAGGCGTCATTTCCGTTGTTTCCAATATCGTACCTGCCGACATGGCGGCCATGGTAGACGCCTTTGAGAGGGGTGACATCAAAAAGGCGCAGCAGATGCATCATAAATTGGTTCCGTTGATTGATGCACTCTTTATTGAAACCAACCCCGTACCGGTGAAGGCTGCACTCTCCATGATGGGTAAGATTGCCTATGATGTTCGGCTTCCCATGTGCAAGATGTCGGACGGCAACTATGAAAAATTAAAGGGCGTCATGAAGAGTTATGGGCTTGTCTCATGATGATATTGCAGCGTAGATTTTTAGAAGTCCTTAAAGAATGTTTTAACAACGCAGGAGATTACCGATGATCAAAGCCATCGTTACCGGCGCTGGAGGCAGGATGGGAGGCAGGATCATAAGCCTTCTTTCTCAGGCTCCGGAGATGAAATTGGCAGGCGCCGTAGAGCAGAAAGGTCATGTCCTTGTTGGCCAGGATATAGGGGAGAAACTTGGCCTCGGTAAAACGGGCATCCTTG
Organism: Syntrophales bacterium; assembly: GCA_052144335.1. GTDB lineage: Bacteria > Desulfobacterota > Syntrophia > Syntrophales > UBA2185 > Fen-1135. The sequence continues at coordinate 10,819 of JBKQQP010000020.1, read as the reverse complement.
TCGATGATCATCTTGCTGCATGTATCGAAAAAGGCGATGTGGTCATCGATTTCACTCACCATGAGGTATCGGTGGGCCATCTCGAGGTCACCCGCGAAAAGAGCCGGGCCATAGTGATAGGTTCTACCGGCTTTACAACCGATGAAATGACCAAGATCAAAGAGATTGCGGCCGGAACGCGCTGCGTCCTCTCACCGAACATGAGCATCGGCGTAAATGTTATGTTCAAGGTTCTCGACTATGTGGCGGGAATACTCGGTGATGATTATAATGTGGAGATAGTGGAGGCGCACCACAATTTGAAAAAAGATGCTCCCAGCGGGACAGCGATGAAAATGGCGCAGATCATAGCGGAGAAACTGGGCCGTGACCTGGAGAGGGTAGGTGTCTTCACGAGAAAAGGAATGGTCGGTGAAAGGACGAAAGCCGAAATCGGCATTCAAACATTGAGGGCCGGTGATATAGTGGGAGAACATACGGTCATGTTTGGCGGTGTCGGTGAGAGACTGGAATTCATTCACCGCGCCCACAGCCGGGACAACTTCGCAAGGGGCGCAATAATGGCGGCGAAGTGGATAGTAAATCAGAAAAACGGTCTCTATGATATGCAGGATGTCCTGGGGATGAGAGGGAAGTGACTTTAGGTGCAAGCACAATTGCCAGATGCTTTTTGCGGAGTCATCGCATTTATTGGTGTAGGCTGCAATATCGGCGATCCTGCGGCAAGGTGCAGAGAGGCTTTTTGTTACCTGTCTCAAGCAAGCGGCATAAGAGTCCTTCGGCAGTCGTCCCTCTACAGGACGGAGCCCGTGGGATTTGAAAAGCAGGATTGGTTTATTAACGCCGTGGCCGAGATAAGGACTGTCTTGACTCCGCACGAGCTGCTGAGGGCCACGCAAACGATAGAGGACAAGATGGGACGAATAAGGGGACCCAGGTGGGGACCGCGGATCATAGATCTCGACATCCTTCTTTATGGCCAGGAGGTAATAGAGGATGACGACCTGGTAATTCCCCATCCCGAGCTTCACAAGAGGCGATTTATTCTTGAACCTCTCTGTGAAATAGCGTCCTATACTATTCACCCGGTATTCGGAGTTTCTGTCCGCGGGCTGACGGAGAGACTCGATGATGACAGCAGCGTTTACCTTTATAGTGGACGTGGAGAGCAATGCTTGGTTTAATTCGTTTAGTAATTTTCGGCTTTCTGATTTACCTGATCTATAGGCTTGCGAAATGGATGATTATGTCGCCGGGCATCAAGGGCCAGAACATGGAGGGGCATCAGGTGCCTGCCACTCAGGGCGAGGATCTGGTGGAGGATCCGTACTGTCATATATACGTGCCTGTGAGCCAGGCGCATAAAGCAACGGTGGACGGGCGGGACTTGTATTTTTGCAGTGAAAAGTGCTTGGAGAAATACTTGTCTGAACACTCATCAGAGAAAGCGCAGGGGGCCGCATGAAATTTTTTATTGATTCTGCAAATATTAACGAAATCAAGGAAGGCATCAGCTTAGGGATGGTGGACGGGGTGACCACAAACCCGTCGTTGATTGCCAAGGAGAAGAGGGGATTCGAAGATGTTGTAAAGGAGATCCTCGATGTGGTGGATGGACCGGTGAGTCTGGAAATCATTGCCTTGGAGGCAAAGAGCATGGTCCGCGAAGGGAAGAAATTAGCAAAACTGGGTGACAATGCTGTGATAAAGGTCCCCATGACGACAGAGGGATTGAAAGCCACAAAGATTTTTGCAGACACCGGCATCAGGGTCAATCAGACGCTGATCTTTTCTCCCGTACAGGCCTTGATGGCGGCAAAAGCCGGCGCCACGTATGTCAGCCCTTTTGTAGGCAGGCTCGATGATATTTCGCATGACGGGATGGGATTAGTGGAGCAGATCATCACAATTTTTGACAACTATGGTTTTGAAACAGAGGTCATCGTAGCGAGCGTGAGACATCCATTGCATGTCCTAGAAGCTGCCCTTATGGGCGCTGATATAGCGACCATTCCCTTTAATGTGATCGAAAAACTCGCCAAGCATCCTCTGACGGATAAGGGCATAGAAATGTTCTTGGCCGACTGGAAAAAAGTTCCCAAGAACGGATAACAGGCATGGGCACGTTTACATGATTGGTCTCATAAAAAAATCTTTTAGCCGGTTGCCGGACCTGACCGAAAAGGGGGCGCGCCTAAACTTTCCCAACCTCATTACCCTGCTCCGGGTTACCATCATTCCCGTATTATTTTTTCTCCTTCTTTCTCCTGGTAGGGACGGGAGTCTGATAATTGCGGGATTGTTCATTCTGGCTGGCCTGACGGATCTCCTCGACGGGTACCTGGCCAGAAAATATGAGATCGTCACGGTGATGGGGAAATTCCTGGATCCCATTGCGGACAAGCTCATCGTCAATACGGCGATGATCTTGATGATCCCCATCGGACGTATCTCTGCATGGATTGTCGCTATCATAATTGTCAGGGATTTTGTTGTCGATGGGATAAGAGCGATATCCCAGTCGGAGGGTCATGTTATCCAGGCAAGCAGGCTCGGCAAGCAAAAGACCCTTTGCCAGATATTTGCCGTGTCCGCCCTCATGATTCATTATCCCTTTCTGGGCGCAGATGCCCATGTAGTGGGAACGGTGATACTCTACATTGCCCTTGTGCTATCCGTCACTTCGGGCATCGATTATTTGATAAAGTTCTATAACAATGTCCTGAGCAGATAAAACGGGCGGCAATGGTCGATATTTCTGAAACAGATTATTCATCATTTGACAGTCCCATGATCTCCGCCTCTTTGTTTTATCCGCGCCCCGAATGGGGTGCAGCCGCTGACGACGAAACTGTCGAATCAATTCTTATTCCCGTTGAGAAAGACGTTGTGGTTGGCGCCCGTCTGCATATGGCCGGGGCTGAGGCTGCAACGATTATTTTCTTTCACGGAAACGGCGAGATAGTCGCGGATTATGACGATCTGGGGATCGTCTATGCAGACATGGGCATAAATTTTTTCCCAGTTGATTACCGTGGTTACGGCCGCTCTACGGGTAGGCCGACGGTGACGGCCGTCATGCGGGACTGTCACACGGTTTTCGCATACGTAAAAAAGCGGCTAAAAGAAAAGGGATACAGCGGTCCTATCATAGTAATGGGGAGATCCCTCGGCAGCGCTCCAGCCCTCGAACTGGCATTTCATTACGGAGCTGAAATTGACGGCCTAATCATTGACAGCGGCTTTGCGTACGCGGGTCCGCTGCTTCTTCTTTTCGGCATTGACATGCAGGCCTTAGGCATAAGCGAAGGGCAGGGGTTTCGCAACCTGGATAAGATCCGCAGTTTCGACAAACCGACGCTTGTTATTCACGCAGAGTTTGACCATATTATTCCTTTTTCTGAAGGGCGGCTTCTCTTTGAAGCAAGTCCGTCCCGGCATAAAAAATTTCTAAAAGTCGCGGGGGCGAATCACAACGATATTTTTTCACATGGCATAGCCGCGTATCTGGAATCCATAAAATGGCTAGTGGATAAGAGCGGCGGCCCTCGGGCAGAATAATATCTTCAAATGAATTTCTATTGACAAACGCGGTCAATTTGATATAGAAAACCTACTACATGAGCGGGCGTAACTCAGGGGTAGAGTGCCACCTTGCCAAGGTGGACGTCGACGGTTCAAATCCGTTCGCCCGCTCCATTTATTTGGCGGCATAGCCAAGTGGTTAAGGCAGCGGTCTGCAAAACCGTTATTCATCGGTTCGAATCCGATTGCCGCCTCCAGCCGTTTCGAAGGGTTGCAAAGTCATAGTACTTGCAACCCCTTTTTTTCAAATAATTGTGAGGTTGAGGTGCTGGTCAAGTGATCGGTCCGTTCCAATGATTGCATCATTCACCTACGAAGGTTCGCCAAGACTTTTAGTGAACAGTGAGAATTACGATTTGAAGTGAAAGTAGTTTTTATCGGAATTCTTTACAATTCGATGCATATGCTGTATAATGAAAACAATTCATCTGTGTAATTGTGGTTATTTAATTTAAAAAAGGACAGTGATTGCTAGGATTAACATCAATTATGGGTCGGAAATGATTCATCAGGCACAGTTTGTGCTTTCTTAGATTTGGATTAGATATTTATTGAGTATAAGGGCGTCCTCATGAAAAAAGGCAGCCACATAAGCTTTCGTACCAGCAAAGAATTGCTTGAATCCCTGGCTCAAGTTGCAAAAGAAGACAGGCGGTCTTTGTCGTCGACGATTGAAATGGCCCTGACGAATTATCTGAAGGAGAGGAAGGCATTCCATGGTATTGAAAAAGAAAAACGTCAATATCCGAGAAAGGCTCTTTCTGTCCCGGCTGTGATTAATCAGCAGGAGCCCGGAAAAATGGGAATAGGTGCCATCACAGAGATTTCCCTTGGCGGTGTAAAAGTATTAATTCCCAAAGATTTCAGGCATCAGATCTTTATTGATTCGCAAGGTTCAAGATTTGAGATTGTTTTCAATTTGCCTACCGAGAACAAGCCCATAAGGTTGTCCTGTGAGTCGAACAGAGTGGTTGATGCTGAAGACAGCATTCATGTCGGGGCCTTGATTGTTGATGCTGATTTTAAGAGCTATAGAGCGCTCCAAACCTACCTGATGTAACGCCCTGTCCCACCTTGTTCGTATCACGAAGACTTCCCATCCGGTTATAATGCCTGTCTGTCAATATGCATTTGAATATCTGACGGTAATTTTTTAATGTGCCGTAATTCATTACAAAACTGCAACACATTGTATTACATTATAAGGTATTGTAAACTAAGTGTTTCTTGCCGAAATATCTCTAAACACATCCCCGTAAACAATTAAGAGCGTCGGAATTCATTACAAAAATGAAATATATTCAAATACATTATAACACAGTGTAAAATCAGTGTTTTATACCAAATATATCTAAACACACCCCTGTAAGCAATCAAAAAAGTGTCGGAATAATTTACAATATATTTCATGTATGAAAACTACTTCATCTGCCTTAAGCTTTAAGTTTTGAGATATACAGATATCTATGTTGCAAATCAAGATGTTATACAGGTTGAGAGATCAAGCGATAAAAGTAATACATTGTGGTACGTTAATTGCTAATTCTCATATACAAAAGAAAATGAACTTCCATAGGGGTAAGATAAATGAAAAAAATGACGATGGTGATTTTGTTGGTATGGGTATTACTAATGCCGATTGTGCCAACAGCAATGGCAGTCACAATAAGTGCTGGTGATTATGTTTATCTAACCGCTTACAACTCAACCGGGAATGGGGGTATAATGACTTATACGGTATCGCATAATGGAACATCGTTTTCCTATAACACATTTTGCATTCAGGACAATGTCTATATCTATGCCAATACCTGGTATCCTGTAGCAAGTATATCAACAAACGTCGGTTACTTCGCTCCGAATGCACCGCCTGCCGGTGCCGGCCCTCTTGACGGAGCAGTCGACTACCTCTATGCCCGGTTCGCAAGTGGCGCCTATAATTATCAGTTTTATACGGCCCCAGATGCAAAGGCTTACCAGTATGATTTCCAAGCCACACTCTGGAGTCTGCAGGGCTCGGGCTCGTCACATACGCCTTTAGCCGGAACTCTATGGGCCAGTGATCTAGCTTATTACGATGCAAATTATGCTAATCAGCATGGCCTTTCATGGGGAACCGAGGTTATCAACATAGTCTCCGGTATGGATGGCAACGGCCAATTCTATGGGCCGGATATTCAGAACCAGCTGTACAATCCAGATCCAGTTCCCGAACCCACCACCACGCTGCTTCTCGGACTTGGCCTGATGGGTTTGGCAGGAGTCAGGAGAAAGTTGAAAGTGTAAATTTAGTATATGAATTTTCAGAAGGGGGGCAGCGTCGATTGACTCTGCCTTTTTAAGCATAAGACATCTTCCATCCGGATGAATACTGATTCTGGTAACGAGGAATACCGTGCCGGGGAAAAAAACCTGAAGAACTTTTGGATCTTCAAGGAAAAGAGCTAACACCTATAGTCAGGAAGCTAAACACCTTCACTAAAAAGGTACAGGAAGACATCGACAGGGGAAAAGAATCAGCGATGCTGATGGGCAGAAGCTAATCTTAAAGGCGAGCATGGTGGTCAGCATGCTGACGAAAACATAAATTGTGTTCCATACTAATGATTGTTATGAAGTTTAAGAATCGAGGATACCCTAAAGTAAGATAAATTAAAGGCAGGTTAAGCTTGGCTTTGCCTTTTTCCATTTCCTGCTTTTATTAACTGGCAACTGTAATCTGGAACTGATGCCCGAAAGTCGATCGCACCGACATATTTTCTGTGGTAAGAATTATATGTTGCAGATTATTTCTTTCATGGTGTAATAATTTAGGATGGTTTGCAGCAGTGCTCAAAGCTGAGAGACGCGAATTAAAAGGAGGAATGACCGCAACAGGAAAAAGATGAGGTTGTGAAGAGAGCCCTAAAGGGTGTAAGAGTGGCATTATAAGGCTTTTTAATTAGGAACATTTTTATCTTGAGGAGAGACTAATGAAAAAAATAACTTCTTCAATAGTGTTTTTTGCAGCGTTCATTTTAATTGCTGTCATGGCACCGATTGAGATCTGGGCCGCATGGTCGAACGACCCAACGGTCAACACAGCCATTTCCACGGAGGCCGGTGCCCAGACTACCCCTCAAATAGTGACTGACGGTGCCGGGGGGGCCATCATAACCTGGCAGGATCAGCGCCCCGGCGCCAGTGGGGTGGACATCTATGCCCAGAGTATTGACGTAGACGGCATTGTGAAGTGGACAACAAATGGAGTTGCGATCTCCACAGCCATCGGTGACCAGACTAACCCTCAAATAGTTGCTGACGGAGCGGGGGGCGCCATCATCACGTGGCAGGATGCACGCAACGGGGCCTACACGGACATCTACGCACAGAGGATTGGCGCAGACGGGATTGTGAAGTGGGCAACAAACGGGGTTGCCATCTCCACGGTGGCCTATAACCAGACTAACCCTCAGATAGTGAGTGACGGGGCCGGGGGAGCCATCATCACCTGGACTGATGCACGTAACGGCACCTACACGGACATTTACGCACAGCGTGTCGACGAGAATGGCAATGTACAATGGACGCAAAACGGGGTTCCCATCTGCACGGCGGCATATGCACAGATTAACCCTCAAATAGTTACTGACGGGGCCGGGGGGGCCATCATCACGTGGCAGGATTACCGTAGCAACGTACAGTATGACGTTTATGCCCAAAGGATTGACTACAGCGGCGCTGTCCAGTGGACAGTAAACGGCGTAAAACTGACCACCGGGTCGAGCAGTTTGAACCAGACCAACCCGACGATAATAGCTGACACGGTTGGCGCTATCATCACCTGGCAGGATGACCGTCCCGGAGGCGGGAGCATTTATGCGCAAAAGATTGACTTAAGCGGCAATCTCTTATGGGCGGCGGCAGATGGAGTGGCCATCTATACTACAGAACATGGTACTAATCCGACTATAGTGGACGATGGCAATGGTGGAGCCATTATTACCTGGATGAATACTTACACCAGCGATTATAAAATATATGCGCAGAGGATTGACAACAGCGGTACTGTCCCTGTCACATGGCCCGCAACCGGTCTGGCCATCGGCACTGCGAATGGTGACCTGGCTGCGCATCCGCTACAAATAAGCAGCGATGGCAGCGGAGGCGCCATCATCGTCTGGCAGTATTACAACAGTAACAATAATTATGACATATATGCCCAGAAGGTTACCGCGAACGGCACTATCCCATGGACACCGACAGCAAGCGGGGTGGCGGTGGCCATTTCCACTGCGACTGGTGACCAGTTATCTCCTCAGATAACAAGCGACGGCAGCGGCGGGGCCATCATTACCTGGCAGGATTCGCGCAATGGCAATGCTGACATCTATGCCCAGAAAGTTTTGTCAGACGGTACTCTTTCGACCCTGCTTTATGCGGAATTCGCGGGTGCGGGCATCTGGGAATGGAATGGCACGATCTGGAGTCAGGTTACGCCTTACAATCCGGACTTTATGTCGGCCGCTGGTTCGCTATTGTATGGGTCCTTTGCGGGAAACGGCATCTGGGAATGGAATGGCACGACCTGGAGTCAGGTTACATCTTACAATCCGCAATTCATGTCGGCCTCTGGTTCGCTATTGTATGGGTCCTTCGCCGCAAACGGCATCTGGGAATGGGATGGCACGACCTGGAGTCAGGTTACGCCTTTCAATCCGGACTTTATGTCGGCCGCGGGTTCGCTATTGTATGGGTCCTTTGCGGGAAACGGCATCTGGGAATGGAATGGCACGACCTGGAGTCAGGTTACGCCTTACAATCCGCAATTTATGTCGGCCTCTGGTTCGCTATTGTATGGGTCCTTTGTGGGAAGCGGCATCTGGGAATGGAATGGCACGACCTGGAGTCAGGTTACACCTTACAATCCGCAATTCATGTCGGCCTCTGGTTCGCTATTGTATGGGAACTTTGCGGGAAACGGCATCTGGGAATGGAATGGCACGACCTGGAGTCAGACTACGCCGTACGCCCCGACGAGTATGGTAGTGAATTAAAACATCTCTAGCCTATAGTCTGCCATAGCAGTAAATCAATTATTGCTGTTTATCGGGGAGGGAAAAATCTCTCCCCGAATTCTTATCTATTCGGAACCACATACGGCAGACAGTAGGACGGCCAGCCAATATTCAACATTTCAACCCGTGATCATCGCAATTCACTTTATCTCGAGGATGATAACTTTGCACGTGTAATGTTGTTTTCTATGAATTGACTATGCGCGTGAAGATAGTGAGCAAATGGTAACACCTTTTGAAGATGTTGCCTCTTGTCTTGGGACTCATCGAGATAAGAACTATCAAAAGCTAACAAACCCTCAGACCACAAAATCACTGTTCGAGTCCGATGGCCATCTCTAGAAATATAATGGGTCGGTGTCCTTCTATGATACCAGTGATAATATTTAATAAATGTACGTGATATGGTGGATTATTTCTAACAATTAACTGCTACTCATTTTGCCTTGCATTGTGATATTCGGCACATAAATCTAATAGAAAATACTTGAAACATTTCATTAAATAATAAATATTACTGGAAATTGCCACGAAAAGCAAACTCCTCAATGTAAGCTCCTAAGGGCAGCGACCTCCCATTCTCTTAGGAATAACTACACAGCCTTTAGAATGAGAGGAAACCTTCTTAAGAACAGGGCCGCGGTAATTGAGAGAGCGGAGCTGTATCTTTCGAGAGGTTTGAACAACCGTTAATTTTATTGGTGATCAGTTTTGTGACCGATTTTTTAGGATTGCACATTCAACATCCGGCCGATGTAACGAACCGGATATGATTTTTGCTTTATGAAGAGTTCATTTTACCCCCATCGATGGTCATTTTTTGAGCAGTTCATGCTGCTCCCCGGCAATATGGCAATCCATCCCCTTGCCCATGCCGGTTTGATTACTTTTGTCCCCCGGAGAAGATTGAGGGCCATCTGCCGGAACAAGGCGTCAATGGCATTTTTAATCATCCTCGTAAACCTGGCCAGAAAGGCATTGTTGTGGAGATGAGAGATTCCAAAATATTGTTCGACAATATAACGGACTTTTGAAATGGCTTTATTCCGTTCTTTTTCATATGGCGTCAGTTCCATCCCTTTTGCAGTTTTTCTCATGATGCCATCTGCAATTTTGTTCAGATTGAGGAATTCTCTGTTGTTTTCTCCAAAGTATCCTTTATCGGCATACACCTTCTTGATGGGATCTTTGGTATGACAACTGCCGGCTACGCAAAGAGGGAGATACGGACTGTCATGGAAGGAGGCCGGTGTTATTTCCGTGGCTAGGACAAACCCATACCGGGTATCAACAGAAGCATGCTCTTTGAGACCATAATGAGGAATGTCGTTACGTACCGTCCAGTCCGATTCCAGATCGCGGGAGAATTTAAGAGGATTCCCTTTCTGTCAAGCTTTCCCTCGGGAGTCTCTCTTTTCTTTTTTTCTTCCTCCAGTTTCTCTTTACTCAGGGGGCGGCTGGCAGATTCCACCAGGCGGGCATCTACGGCTATGCCCTCATTGATGGTTAGTCCCCTGGAGGCAAATTGGGAGAACAGTTCATGATTGATCAGACGCAAGCGCGATCAGGTATTTGCAGTTTGATGGCACATATTTTAAGCATGAAACTGTCTAATGCTTTTAATGGATAATGCGACAGGTAAGGTGATCGCACATAAATACCATTATCGAGAGAACTTTGAATCTGCATACCAAATGTTTAAAGAAATGCACGATGGTGATCTTAATCCGGAGGCGATTACAATCGATGGCAACACTAGTGTAATTCGGGCATTGAGAGCTGTCTGGCCGGATATAATTATTCAGAGGTGCATAACACATATACAGAGACAAGGATTGGCATGGTTGAGGAGATATCCAAAGATTCAAGCGTCAAAAGACTTAAGAATGATTCTTTTAACTGTAACCGAAGTTAAAGACAGAAGAAGGAGAGACATATTCATCAAGAATTTTGAGGAATGGGAAAAGCGTCATGGCCAGACCGTGCAAGCTCTCCCATCGAATCATAAGGTCTATGGCGATCTACAAAGGACCAGGAGCCTAGTTCTTCATGCCTTGCCGCACATGTTTTCATTATCTTGGCAACAACTGCATTGCAGCGACGACTAATAAGCTTGAGGGTTATTTTTCTAGATTGAAAGAAATTTACAGAAAGCACAGAGGGCTGTCAAAGAAGCA
>JBKQQP010000019.1:0-9375 GCA_052144335.1 Syntrophales bacterium | reverse complement strand
AATACGGAACGGATTCTTGCCCTGCCGCCCCAGATGGTACGCTTGCCTTTGTATTTGCCACTATCCCGATTCAGAGGTGCAACTCCAACAAGGGCCGCTACCTGCCTTCGGTTCATTGTTCCAATCTCCGGCAGATCAGCAAGGATGGTCAATGACATAACAGGCCCAACACCGGGAACACTTTGCAGGATCTTGTCCATATGCCGCCAATGCGGGCTTTTTTTGATAAGATTTTCAACCTCACGGTTGATTTTGGTAAGTGCCTTCTCCAGCCCTTTAATGCTTTTTTCAATATCTTTTTTCGTCCACTTCGAAGCTGTGGTCAAACGGTTTTTCTCAGCCGTCAACATTATGATGATCTGGCTGCGCCTGGTATTAAAAGCATCCAGCATTTCCGTTTCCTCGGTCTTTAATGGCTTTATCTCCGGCCTCACCGAATCTGCAAATCGTGCAATAACATGGGCGTCAATTTTATCCGTCTTGGCCAGAACACCCATAGCTTTGGCAAAATCTCTCACCTGTCTGGGATTGACACAAACTGCGGGAAGCTTTGCAACAACCAGGGATCTGAGAGCAGCCATTTCCAACCCTCCTGTGGCTTCAAGCACAATTAGCTCCGGCTGTTTTGACTTTACGAAATCCGTCAGCAGAGATATGCCGTCTTCCGTATTGGCAAATGTCATAAAATCCACCTGAGGCCTTACTCCTACATCAAGTTTCTCCTTCGAAACATCGATACCGATAAATGTCTTCTCCTCTTTCATGTCTTGTTCTCCTTTTCCCTTCCTTGCGAAAGATGCGGGATCTGTTTACAGTCCCTGGCAACTGTTCGGGTTTAATTTGGAGAAGGTCGCAGCGACCCAAGCTACCAAACGGGCTCTGCCCCACGGTGAAAACGGTCTACGGCAACCAACGCAACACGTATTTATATTATTCTTATTTAACATATGCTATTAAGTTTTTATGCATCTACTAAACGATTTTGATTATACAAGGTGAACTCGTTAAGAGTGACGAGACCTAATTTGACAGTGTCTGTAAAGTCGAATATGGTTCAGGACAGATTATTTATAAGGTCGCTGACAGAATGTTAACTGTTGCACTGCGTTGCCCCCACACAACTCTGGTGCAGGTCAAATTAAATATCTCGATACACATTCAGGACCTCAGTGCTGGCATATCCGTCCCTCTTTTTAGCTCGTGCACGATTTACTGGTTAGTTATCAATCTTTCATTGTGGTTTCTATTTTACGAGGGACTTTAATTGTTCCCTCAGCTCTGATTCCGCCTTAAGTATACTTTTTTGCCAGTCTATGCCGTGATTCGGATTGGGGACAACTGCAGATCCGTAAATTTCTCGTTCCTTCAATTCTTCACGAAGAACTTTAATCCTCCTTGCCCGCAGGACTTCCATCTCGGTCTTAAAGGACAGCACTATATTATCGATACTCTCCGTGTTTACTCCGAGCATGTCCTCAAGAAGTCTGAGTATGCTGCCATTGTCTCCATAGAGTGTTAAGCAGTCCAGCAATTGTGTCTTGAGAATATGGAGAATTTCCGGATGTCCCGCTGCTTCCTTCTCGATGTCTGATTTCAACTTATCAAGCCCGATGGCTCCATCCTGGCACTTTTGTATCCATCCTTTTACTTTCCCTTCCGCCTCTTTCCGCCGGAATGATGCCTTTTCTTCCTCTGACATGGTCAGGTTCTTCGTCCTTTCCATGATGATGTCGAGCGTGCTCTTTATCTCCGCCATTTCTGTCCCTTCACAAATGATGATTTTCTTCAACCCCTTCTTACACCATAAACATTTTTTAGCACCGGGGCCACATCAGATCGTTCTACTCGGAGCCACAAAAAAGAACCCCGTCCAGGGGACGGGGTTCAAGGGACTTCAATTTCGCATGCTTAAAGAAACTAGCTGATTTCAGCATCGCACCGCAAGCAGCGGCACGCTTCCTGAATAGCTACTTCTCTCAAGTAGCCCAATTCAACCTCTTTGAAGTTCCGCTTGCGCTCCGGCCCGTGCAACTCCGGCATCTTCGCTTGAGGAGCTTCTACGCTTTCCTCATCAATGATAAATGGAATTTCAATCTTATCCTCTGGTGGCTCCACGTAAGCTGGTTCGCCGTTGATCTTCCTGATGTGGCTGTCCATATCTCTGGCTGCCTGATGTCCCGCTTCGATCGCGCCGATGACGGTGTCCGGTCCGGTAAGAGCGTCACCGCCGGTGAAGAATTTGGGATTTGTCGTCTGAGATTTGCTTTCTTTTGCGAGGTCAAATGTGGACCATTTGTTGACGCTCACGCCACTATCCTTGGAGACAAAGGTCATGTCTGACGTCTGTCCGATCGCGGCAATGATGGCATCCACACTGAGCGTAAATTCTGATCCGGCAATCGGCGCAGGTTTCTTTCGCCCGCTACGGTCGAATTCGCTCAGTTTCATCCTCTGACAGGTTATCCCACTTACCTTGCCGTCCTTTTCCGCGATCTTTAGCGGGGCGACAAGATACTCAATCTTGATACCCTCATCTTCCGCCGCGATGATTTCTTCTTCGGCAGCAGGCATATCCTTTCTCTCACGACGGTAAAGGATGGTCACATCGGCCCCCAGGCGAAGTGCCACGCGGGCAGCGTCGATTGCGGAGTTGCCACCGCCGATAACAGCAACCTTTGCACCGAGGGTTTTCTTCCCTGACAACCAAGCATTCTCATTGGCATTAAAGTCTCTGAGGAACTCAACGCCGCCGAAGACGCCCTTAAGATTTTCGCCGGGAACACCCATGGGCTGACTCTTTTGAGCACCGGGCGCCAGGAAAATATAATCGAAATCCTTACTCACCTGTTCAAAGGAGATATCTTTGCCCACACGCGTATTGCATTTTATTTCTACTCCCAACGACGTGATATTATCTTTAATTTCGCTGGCAAGAATTTCCCTGGGCAGCCTGTAAGCAGGAATTGCCCAGCGAAGCATTCCGCCCGGTTCTGAGAGTTCTTCAAACACGGTTACCTTGTAGCCTCTGCGTGCCAGATCCCGCGCCGCGGTCAGACCGGCCGGCCCTGCACCGATAACTGCTATCCTCTCTTTCCTGGTAACGGACACCGGCGAAATTTTGGGTCTCGGCGCATTGTCCGTGATGAATCTCTTCAGGAATTTTATGGCGAGGGATTCATCGAGCTTGCCTCTGCGGCACTTCGCCTGACACTTATGGTCGCAAACCCTCCCGCACACTGACGGGAATGGATTTGTCTGTAACATGACTTTATATGCATCTTCAAAACGCCCGGACCGGATAAGTGCAATATAGGCGGGTACGTCCATACCTGCTGGACATGTGTGCTGGCAGGGCGATTTAAAGAGGGCCGAGCAAACGACCGCTTTGCAACGTTTATCTTTAATATGCTGCTCGTATTCATCCCTGAAATAGCGAATGGTGCTGAGTACGGGATTCGGGGCTGTCTGTCCGAGACCGCAGAGAGATGCGTTCTTGATAATGCCCGCCATGTCGTACAAGCTTTCGATGTCTCCTTCTTTGCCCTTGCCCTGGGTGATGTTTGTCAACATCTCGAGCATTCGTTTTGTTCCTTCGCGGCAGGGTGTGCACTTTCCACAGGACTCATCCTGCACGAAATCCATGAAGAAACGGGCAATGTCAACGGCACATTTGTCTTCATCCAGAACGATCATGCCGCCGGAACCCATGATAGCTCCCAGTTCCGTGACACGCTCGAAGTCAATGGGCGCATTAAGATGCTCGGCGGGAATACAGCCACCGGATGGACCGCCCAACTGAGCAGCCTTGAATTTCCTGCCACCGGGAATGCCGCCGCCGATGTCATATACGATCTGCCCGAGGGTGGTTCCCATGGGAACCTCTACGAGACCAACATTGTTCACATCGCCGGTAAGGGCGAATACCTTGGTGCCCTTGCTCTTTTCCGTTCCCACGGCGTTATACCAGGAAGCACCTTTCAAGATGATTTGTCCGATATTGGCAAAGGTCTCCACGTTATTCAAAATAGAGGGCTTCTGCCAGAGGCCCGCAATTGCAGGGAAGGGTGGGCGAACCCTTGGCATGCCACGCTTGCCTTCGATTGATGTCATCAGGCCTGTCTCTTCACCGCAGACGAAAGCACCGGCGCCCTGATAAATCTGTAAATCGAAGTCAAAACCAGTGCCTAGAATATCCTTACCCAGGAGGCCATACTCCTTGGCCTGGCCGATGGCGACGTTCAGCCGGTGGATAGCAAGGGGATACTCTGCACGGCAGTAAATGTATCCGCTGTGAGAGCCGATGGCCTTAGCAGCTATTACCATCCCCTCAAGGACAGCATGGGGGTCAGCCTCGAGGACGCTTCTGTCCATGAATGCTCCGGGGTCTCCCTCGTCGGCATTGCAGATAACGTATTTCACATCGCCAGGCGACTGAAAGCAGAATCTCCACTTAAGACCTGTGGGGAAGCCTGCGCCGCCTCTGCCGCGGAGACCTGAATCCAAAACTTCTTGAATAATTTGCTCCGACGTCATCTCCGTCAGGGCCTTAGCCAGTCCGGTGTAAGCATCCCTCGCGATTGCCTCATCGATGTTTTCTGGGTCAATGAGCCCTCTATTTCTCAATACCCTCAGTTCCTGAAGGGCGAAGAAGGGTATATCATGCATGGCCGGTATGACTTCTTTCGTGGTTGGTTCCTTGTAGAGAAGCCTTTGAAGAATTCTTCCCTTAACCAGATGTTCCTCGACCAGTTCAGGCATATCATCGGGTTTAATTGACATATACACGACGCCCTCGGGATAGGCCACCATAATAGGCCCCAGGGCACAGAATCCATTACAACCGGTTTCAACAATCTTGACATCTTTTGAAAGACCTCTTTTGTCAATCTCTTCAATCAATGCCTTCTTGACCTTGGCAGTTCCTGAAGCATGGCAACCGGTTCCTCCACAGATCAAAAAATGTGAACGAAACACTTTCATGTGGATATTATCCTCCTTAACATTTTAGTATAACTATCCTGTTCATCGCATTTGCGGATGTTTAGACCTTGGCTATTGCAAAGGGCGTCTGCACCTCTCCCTGCATCACATGTCTCATAAATATTTGTCTCATCTTGTTTGCATCTATTTTGCCATAGATAATTGGGTTCTGCCCCGTCAGTTCAACAGTGACCATGGGTTCCTGACTGCACAGCCCTGCGCATCCGGACGTCGTCACGATGACATCGGATACATTGGCTTCAGCGATCGCGCCCATCAACGAGTCCATGACGGCCCGTGCACCGGCGGCAACACCGCAGGTTCCCATGTGCACAGTTACCTTCGCTCTGTGCTCACCCGCCCTTAATGACGTTTCGGTATGAACCTTATCCTTGATCTTTTTTAAATCTGCTATCGTGAGTTTTGCCATAGCTCTTTCCCTCGTCTGAAAAATTTATTAGGCTGATACCGTTTCTTCTCGGTATTGATTCAGTATATCCCTGACCTTTTGCGTTTTCATCCTGCCATGGACATCTTCGGTGATTATGATGACCGGGGCCAATCCGCAGGCGCCGAGACATCTGACTGACTCCAGCGAAAAGAGCCTGTCGGCGGTTGTCTCTTTTTCTTTTACGCCGAGCTCTTTTTGAATTGACTCCATGATGGACTTGCCTCCGCGGACGTAGCAGGCTGTGCCGAGACAGACACGTAATGTATGCTTGCCGCGGGGGGTCATCGTAAAGAATGAATAAAAAGTAACCACCCCGTATACACGGCTGAGCGGCAGATGCAGTCCTTTTGCAATTATCTGCAAAATAGGCATCGGCAAGAATTCAAGGACCATCTGGGCTTCTTCCAGGACGGGAATTAGCGCGCCCGGTTTATCCTTGGATCTCTTGATAATCTCATCGAGCTTTGCAAGTTGTTCTGCCGTAAACTCTTTTTGTATATCAACATCACCATTACCCGCTTTCATGCATTCAATCCTCCTTAAATCTTCATGCCTCTGCTCCGATTTCCTTCAGGCCTTCTATGATATGATTCCTGATGAAATTCAGCACAGCCACATGATTAATTGGTATATCTTCAATTTCTTTTCTAATTTCTCCCGTATCGAAAATGTATATCTTACCATTATGCTCATGACGGTAAATAAGGTTTATGTCCTCATTTCCGGCAATCAATGTGACCAGCGTGCCTGATATGTCTCCAAGGGGCTGTCTGTCAATGTGACTGAGTTTAAAATCAGCAGCAACCCTCGTTCCTTCACCTCCCTTCGATTCGATTATAAATCTACCTTCTGCTCTTTCGGCTGCTTGGGCAAGCATGGGAAGCCCCAGCCCGACGTTGCGTACCGTTTTCGTTGTGAAAAAAGGGTCGATGACTTTTTTTAAAATATCCTCGGTCATGCCGGATCCATCGTCCCGTATTTCTAATGATAGGATGTCCCTCGCTGTGTCTTCTATAATGTCAATAGATACGGTCTTGGCGCCAGCCCTGGTCGAGTTTTCCACAATATCCAGGATATGCAGGGAGATCTCAAGCAACTATTTCTCCTGAATATATCTTCCACCTTGTTGCCTAAAGGCCATTTTCAGTTCCGAAATAGTACCTCTTTCGAGAAAAATCGTTGTCGCACCACGTCCGATGTCGTCTATAAAATGAGCATCTGATGACGCGATTAGAGGGTAACCTGACAACTCCGGGAATCTTATCCGGGCTTCTTTGATTCCCAAATGGTGCGTTACCTCAAGGGCATCAAAATGAATTTCCGGGTCGACAAATCCCAATTGACTAATGACGCTAAAGCTTTCCCGATCAATATGGGATGCGATCACAAGTCCACCGAGCTCGTGAATACGATCTATGATTTCAGGCAGCGATAACTTGGCTGCTCCGAGCAGAAATCTGTCGTTAAAGCCTTCGACTTCGTCCAGGTCATTGACGATGGCCTGGCACCCGAATATCTCCTCCCGATTCGTGCCGAAAAGATGACCGTAGA
This sequence comes from Syntrophales bacterium, assembly GCA_052144335.1. Classification (GTDB taxonomy): domain Bacteria; phylum Desulfobacterota; class Syntrophia; order Syntrophales; family UBA2185; genus Fen-1135. The sequence continues at coordinate 2,393 of JBKQQP010000019.1, read as the reverse complement.
TAATCTCCTGGATCTTCGTGAGGCCGTCCATTGTATCAAAAAGAGCCAATAGATGAACTTCTTCACTGCTTGTTATTTCCATCCCCGGGAGGACTGTGAGGGGCTTTCCCTCAGCCGACCTCAGTACAAATTGCGTATTCTCCGAGGCATTGTGATCGCAGATCGCGATGATGTCCAATTTCTCGGCGATGGCTTTGTCAACCACCGCCCTCGGATACATATCCAAATCTGCACAGGGCGAAAGGCACGTATGTACATGAAGATCGCAACGAAAAGCCCGGAGCATAAAGATTTAGTATCCGTTTGAAGAAAAAGCCATCATCCGGCCCCTTCTCCTGCTCGTTATCACTTTAACCGGCGTTGCTTATTAATGCGTATAACCTGCCGGTGAGCTCAAAGCACGGCAAGTCCGATACCATTATAGGGACGCCGCTTTTGACAGCTTTTTCGAGGGTGTCCTTAGCAGGTTCGTTTCCTTGCACGAGGATTATGCCTGCATGTTCCTTAAGACTGGCTACCGCAACTATATTTTGATGAACCTGTCGCGTGATCCAGACGTCGCCCTCCTTGCTGTTTGCCATGACATCGCTCAATAAATCCCCTGTGTAGCCGCCCCGAATCTCTGTCTTCAGATTGTCCTCAGCGGACTTAACCTTTAAATTTAGGGCTTTGACGAGAGATTCCAAATCCACGTCACGGCACTCCTTTTGTTCGCTATTTAATACTGTTGCTGTTCGCCTTAATGATCATTTTTAGATATGTGCCTTTGCCGACTTCGGACAGGATTTGAAATACGTCGGAAAAGCTTTTTATATTGCATAATCCCATGCCGGCGCCAAACCCCATTTCTCTGATCTTCTGGTTCGCCGTCGAGAATCCGGGTTGCATGGCTTGCTCGATGTCCTGTATCCCCTGACCTTCATCTATAGCCTCTATCATAATAGAGTCAGGGACAACACGGAGCCTGATCATCCCCTTTCTAGCATAAGAAACTATATTTATTTCCGATTCATAAGCAACGAGGGCCGCTTTCCTCACTGCATCTTTGGAGAGCCCTATTTTCTTTAAAATTGCCTTGATATTAGTTGACACCTCTCCAGCATGAGCAAAATTACCGCCGACGACTGTAAAACTTCCTTCATAGAGGGGTTTTTCATCCACGATTACGTCTATTTACTCCCCACTTTTTCTATACAACCTCTTATACCTTTGGCGTATAACCGTCCAGCGATCTCAAACAGAATATACTTGGTCGTAAGAATGGGGATATTAAGTTCCTCCGCTAACTCGAAGGTCTCCTGGGATGGCAATTTCCCGCGACCCATGATTATTGCCGCGATATCAAGCACATCTGCTGTCCTTACAACTTGAGGATTTGTCAATCCTGTAATCAAAAGACTTCCTGCAGTCGCAAAGGCAAGAACGTCACTCATGAGGTCGGCGACAAAGGCCGTCTTCACTTCCATGTCTAGCTGGTCTTCGCCGATCAGGACGTCTGCATCAAGAAGCTTCTTTAATTCATGGAGGGTCAATTTTATTCCAACTTCAAGAGATGTTTAGAGGATTTGTCTGTTGTCAATAAAGACAGAGATGATCTTATTGCAACACGAAAATGCCAGTAAAGTACGGGAGTGCGCTTACCATATGCTATTGGTTGTGTCAACAGAATTTTTGACGACTCTGCAAAAAATACGCATTCTTCCTCGATTACTTTAAAGTCTGGAAACATGTTGCGGCACAAGTATTAAGCAAAGAGTAATAGCACCACCAGCTCAACGATCCACCCTTCATAATTCCGCTTGACGACAAAACCGCCATGGGCTGCAAGGGCAGGTGACTCTGCTCAAATATTCCTTCAAGTGCAAAGTCTTTTGTGATAGAGATTCCACCCACAGAGAAAATCTGCTACTATTTTTTGTAATATGTATGCACCAGGGGTGCGAAGGTAAGCCATGACCGAATATGTTTTATTCATTTCTGTTTTGTTTCAAGTAGTGGCGGCCGTTTTGGCGTTCAGGCTGATACGCGTTACTGAAGCTCGGGCGGCGTGGATGTTGATAGCGGCTGGGCTTGTCCTCATGGCTGTAAGGCGCTTTATAGATATATTGCCCTTTTTCGCCATGGAAATAACCCCTAATATCAGCCTGCTGAACGACTGGGTTGGTGTCTTTATATCCGTCTTAATGTTGGCAGGCGTTGCCTTGATCGCACCACTCTTTTACACCGTCAGGCAATCGGAAAATGCCCTGCGGGAGAGCGAAGAGAGATACAGGCTACTGATTGAGACCATGAATGAAGGTTTAGGGATGGTTGATAATAAAGGTATTCGCACCTTTGTTAATAGGAAATTCTGTGAGATGACCGGATATCCCAAGGAAGAGCTTGTCGGTTAT
>JBKQQP010000018.1:0-62043 GCA_052144335.1 Syntrophales bacterium | reverse complement strand
AACAAACAACCTACAGGCTTACTTGAAAGTGGTGGAAGGGGATGGGTATTACCGTCAGGCCAACAAAGAGGGGGCTGCTGTGGCCATGCGGCTTTACCGCGAAGCCCTGGAACTGGACCCAAAGTATGCACTGGCTTATACCCGTCTATCCAGGGCCCTCTGGCGGAATGTGATTTACGGTGCCAGTGAATCGCCTCAAGAGACTCTCTCCAATGCCATGAAGTTGGCACAAAAGGCTGTCGAACTGGACAGCTCCTCGGCTGAGGCCCACGCTGCTGTCAGCGTCATCTCTGTGCAGATGCATCAGGACGATAAGGCGATTGAGTTCGGAGAACGGGCTGTGAGAATTAACCCGAACAGCAGTTTGGCTCTCTGGGCTCTTGCCTTTTCTCTGAGTAATTCCGAGAGAGGTGAGGAGGCCCTTCCTTTGATTCGACAGGCCATTCGAGTCAATCCTTTTGTTCCCAGTTACTATATGCTGCTTGGTTCCTGTTGTCGTCAAACCGGAAGGTATGAGGAGGGCATCGCTGCGGAAAAGAAATCCCTTAAGTTGGCTCCTAACAATGTGTTTGCAAATATTAATCTGGTCTTATTGTATATGTACGCCGGACGCGAAGATGAAGCCCGGGCTGCTGTAGCGGAGATCCAGCGAATAGACCCCAGTTACTCCCTTGAGAAGTTCATCAAATTCTGGCCACGGAAAGAGGGCCCGCAGTGGGATAGATCCATAGACGCCATGCGCAAAGCGGGCTTGAAGTGAGGATGATGGACTGGCAACAAAGTCTCTCCCCAGTTAATTATGCACATTTCTCCCAGTAATTATTACCTTTGAGATCTATCCCAGGGTGAACAGTAGTAGGTGTTTCCCATAACCGGCGCATGTCATTTTTTGATTGATCAATCTCGCGCATTAACTAATGAAAGCTGCTATACAATTGCATCAGCCACAAATCACCTTTCAATAAATGTTCGGTAACTACAACTCAGCATGATGAGGTATTGATAAGTGTAACCTGGCAAGACTTCATTTTATACTGTCTGTAATCCTGAATTCCGGCTTTTAGCCAGTGTGAAACTCTTCAGCTAACCTTTTCCCCCCGTCTGTTTGTTCTGTTCTAGGGGAAGGGTCTTCCCCTGGGTAGTCGTGTAAGAGCAAAAAATATTTTAGTGTGATGAAGTTTGATTCTTGACAATATAACGTACGTATAATAAATGAATGGTTAATATTATAAATATTTAAAAGTGAGGACTGCGATGAGAAAGCTGAAACAATATGGTATACAACTGGAAGATCAAGTTGTTGTGCGTATCGATAAGCTGGCTAAAAAACTAAATCAGCCAAAAAGCCTGGTAATGAGAAATCTAGTCTTAGGCGGACTGAAAGACATGGAATTTCTTCAGAAGACCGGGATTATTGACGCTGTGGTATTTTCCGATAAGATAATGAACAAGGTTAAAGACGCATTATTAAAGGGGAAACTTGTATTGGATGAAAATGACGAACTGAAAATAGAAAAATAGATGGATATGCATTTTTTTTCTTGACAAGTATCATATATGCATATATTGTACTCTTAATATATTATTTAACTCCACGTTTATCATTTAACTACTTCCCGGCACAGCGGAACAACATGTTCGCCTGACCAAGCAATGAAGTTTTGCAGTTTATGATTTAGCTACTAGGCGATAACGCTGCATGCCCGTAACCGGCAGTCAGATGCTTCCCCTGAAGATATGGCTGCCATGACACCCGGCGATAATTCATTTATTGCCACAGGGAAGTGCATCCGGAATTTTTCATTGATGAGAATTTTGGATGCTTGCAGTTGCGGGGAAGTGAAGGTTCTCTAAATTACTTCATCCCGTTCGATGAATATGCTCGACCAGGCGTTTTCGATCTCCACACGATCGAATGTTTCAGAGCACGGCACATTAAAAATAATCTATTCACAAAACATTGTCACTGAAAGGACCCTTCCAGGGGAAAGCATTCTTGTTCCCCCTGAGGGGCAATTATCTTTCTCCTGGCCAATTGAACATTAACGAAGAAAGGAGAAAGAAAAATGGCTGCACATTCTGCTGGGAAGAAAATCAGCGGAAAAGAACGAGAGAAGGTTTCAAGCCAGCTGAAGAAGCCTTCAGAAACATGAAAACACGAAATTGCATGATCAGCGATGCAATGAACGTCTCACCGGCGTCATTAAATTTTAACATCTCGGGAAAAACCTGAACAAACAAAAAAGTTAAACAGTACATCGTGAGGAGAATCATCCTCACAGCGACGCGGGATAGTGTGGAATCCCGATGAGCACCTTTTATCATTTAACTTCTATATCATTTAACTTGGACGTGGCTGAAGCATGGTCACGAAGCGGCGAATCCGTTTCTTTGCTAACGCACGAAGAGCGGTACAAAGGCGGATTTAAGGGTTGCTATTCAGGTTGAGGCTCATACGACGGGGTCGTAGTCTCAGGGTAGTAACCAATCTATTAACCTAACATACATTTAAGAACTCTTTGTCAGATTGCGGCGTCCACAAGGCAGCAGCTATTCCCTTCTGTTACTTATGGGGAAAGGCTGCCAGTGGGCATACTATGTCTTGAGTGGTGCAGATGAGGAATTATGGCGTCGGTAAGAATCTGGACAACTTCGTTATCCGGAAGATCGCCGAGCATGTGAGTAGGGAAAGACGTAACGGCACGGCATCGGAGAATAAGATTGTTTCCGCTTTGCAGGATTTTTCCGGTTTCATGCGTTCTGAGTATCTGATCAGAGACCTGGAAAAAGTTACTCAGGAACAGTATGCGGCGTACGCTGATAATCTGAGGATGGAATTGGAGAATGGAGAAAAAGAATCGTCAACGACGTCGAGTTATATCTCCGCGATCAACTCTGTCTTCGAAGTTTATGGCAACAATAATTACATATCCGCAAAGGAGTATGGAATTGCGAGAGGTCATCATTACGATAATCTAGATAAGTCAGCCAGAAACGAGGTTTATAAAACGGTATTAAATGAACTGAGAGAGCGGTTTTTAGATACAGGTGATATACGATACCAGGCGCTGGCGCATTCCGTCCGGTTGGAAAAAGAAGGCGGATTACGGTTTCGCGAAAGCACTCAAATAAAAATCGGACACAAGGATTTCTCCGATAACACGGTGCGGCTGGAGCGTGGAGACGGCGTGAAGAACGGTCAACCGCGCACGTTCACGATCCGGGATATTTCCGCATTTCAACATGCTCAAGAGTTTGTGCGTGAACATGCCGGCTGGTTCACGAGAGGATCATTGATACCCTCCAACATGAATTACAGTCAGTACCGGAATTTTGCTTACAACGTTCTGCGCAGCATCAACGAGAGCATAGGATCTACACAGAGGTTTCATGCGTTTCGACACTCGTTTGCCCATGAAAGCTATGCGGCAAAGTGGGAAGAAATTACAGGTCACGAAGTAAAGTGTCCTGTTGAGGTAGGAAAATTCGGCAATGAATGGCGGGAACATGCGGCATCCGAGACTGGTCTCTCGAAAGAGGAAGTCAGAGCGCTGGACAAGGAGATACGTCTCGCCGTTGCCGAAGAATTAGGTCATCACCGGATCGACATTACGAATACCTATGTCGGAGGTCATCATGGTAGGTAATATGGCGGCGCATGTTAAATTAGGATCAAATACAATCAAAAGTAAAAGTATTGATTTTCTTTTGTATTTATGGTCGGGGCGGGAGGATTTGAACCTCCGACATCCTGCTCCCAAAGCAGGCGCGCTACCGGGCTGCGCTACGCCCCGTCTTTTACATTAGCTTTTACCTGAGAAGATCTTCCGCCTGTACGCCTCCTTGAACTTGAGAACAGCCTGGGCTCTATGGCTGATGCGGTTCTTAACCTCCATTGGGAGTTGCGCGACCGTTGATCCCCAGTCAGGGAGAAATAAGACAGGGTCATAGCCAAACCCTCCACCGCCTACGGGCCTGTCATGTATTATACCTTCCAGGCGGCCCTCAAAGGATTCATACTTGCCGTCCGGAAAATAGAGGACCAACACGCAGCGGAAGGCCGCACGCCTTCTTTCACGCGGGACGTCTTCCATAGTATGAAGGAGCTTCTTTATGTTGGTGTCGTCTGTCGCATCAGGTCCCGAGTATCGGGACGAATAGACGCCGGGCTCTCCTCTCAAATATTCTACTTCCAGTCCAGAATCATCGGCAAGAACAATCTCTCCCGTATGTTCCGAGATCACCTTCGCCTTCTTCATGGCATTGTCAAAAAAAATCGTTCCATCTTCTACGACATCGGGAACGTTTGCAAAGTCATCAAGAGAAAGAACGTCAACGCCCAGGTCGCCGAGCAGGGCTCTAATTTCTCTTATTTTCCCCTGGTTCTTCGTGGCCAGGACTATCCGTCTCAGGTTAATTTACCCAACACCTCCACCTGCTTTTTTGTAATCTCCTCAATGCCTCGTACCGCAATATCGGTCATCTCATTGAGCAGATCACGGCCGAAAGGCACTCCTTCTGCAGTGCCCTGAATCTCAATGAAAAGCCCCTTCCCCGTCATGACGAAGTTCATATCGACCTCCGCCCGGGAATCCTCGTCATAATCCAGATCAAGATATATTTGTTTATCCACAACGCCGATACTAACGGCGGCGACATAATCATCCACAGGATTCCTGTCCGCAATACCCCTTTCCCGCATTTTTCGGAAAAGATCGACTAAGGCGACGAAACCGCCTGTGATGGAGGCGCTCCTTGTGCCCCCGTCCGCCTGGATCACATCGCAATCTATGTAAATTGTTCTTTCTCCGAATGCGTCCAAGGCAGTTACGGACCGAAGAGATCTGCCTATCAATCGCTGTATTTCATAGGTCCTCCCTCCTACCCTGCCTTTCGTTGACTCCCGAGGCGTACGACTATGAGTAGACGAGGGAAGCATAGAGTATTCTGCGGTCAGCCAGCCTTTGCCGGAATTTTTCAAAAACGCTGGTACACCATCCTCGATCGTAGCCGTGCAGATCACCTTTGTATTTCCCATCTCAATAAAGACGGAGCCGGGAGGATGTTTCAGGAAATCTCTGGTAATCTTCAATTCTCTGACTTCATTCAGCCCGCGTCCTTTAGCCCTCATGATCCGCATTACTCCCGTGTCTGCATCACCCGTTCCGACCTATCAGCAATTGCTAAAAGAATTCTCTTATGCTTTGGCACAGAGCATGTGCAATCGCCGTCTGCGTATCTGCATCGACTATTTTCTTTCTGTCTTCCGGATTTGTAGCAAATCCTATCTCGACGACAACCGCCGGTATCGATAAGCCTTCCAGGGCAGGTACATGCGCGTCCCGAAGTCCTCTGCTTTTTCTGGGAAAGACCTTGTCCATGTTCTTCTGTATCAATTGAGCCAATTTCACAGAATCATTCAAATACTTGTTTCTCGCCATGTCTTTGAGGATCTCTTTGGAATCACTCTGCTCCGACGACGCTCCCTTGAATCCCGGAAAATATATTTCAAACCCGGTCGAGTTCTTGCTGAAACCCGCGTTAACATGGATGCTGACGAAGACCTCCGATTGCACCTTCTTTATGATCTGCTTCCTTTCAGATAATGTTACGTCTCTATCCGAGGTCCTTGTCAGTTGCGCCACAATGTTCCCGGATTTGTCCAATTCTTTTTTTACTAATGACGAGATGGCAAGGGTTATGTCTTTTTCATACTCCTTATCGGATATCTTAACGCCGAGGTCCCCTCCGCCATGCGCCGGGTCTATTGTTACTGAATGCTTGCCCCGGGCTGGTTGGGCCATGGCGTCGGTCAGTGGAAAAATAATCAAGACCAAACATACGACGAGTATTCTCATAACCCAGTTATTCATCTCAGTTCCCCTGCTGTTTCAACAACCTGTTCCGGAGCGTCCCTGCATACTGGCATCTCCTCCCGCCCTCAGATTTCTCACTCGAGCCGTCAGGTCTGCGTTTCATACAGCTATCTGTATTTTCTGTCAACGTATAAACTTGAGGCGTCGTCTCCAACCCGGCCATCTTGTCATGATGTCTTGACCCGTTCTACGGAGATTACGCTTTTTAGTTTTTTGATGGCCGCGAGTACCTGGTTGAACTGCTGCAGATCCTGGACATTCACTTCAAAACTCAATATTGCTTGCATATCAGCCGGCCTCGTTTCCACTTCTGCGTGGCTAATATTAATATCCAACTGCGATATTACCGTGCTTACCTCAGCAAGCAGGCCCTTCTTGTCCCTGCAGACGACCCTCATATGCACCGGGTATGTCTGTTTTTCCTTGATGTTCCATTGTACATCGACGATCCGCTCCCCATCCATCCCTGCGACATTCGGACAGTTGACCGTATGAACAGTGACCCCCCTTCCCCGTGAGATATAACCCACAATTTCGTCTCCTGGAATGGGATTACAGCATCTTGCAAACCTGACCAGAATATCTTCGATATCCGTAATGGAGATACCTACGGATGAGGGGGTCTTTCTCTTCTTTTCCTCAGTTACGAGCGGTATCTCGCCAGTCCCGGCATCTTCTTCAGGTACAAATTGATTGACAATCTTCTTTGCCGAGACCTTTCCATAACCGACTATAGCCATTAGGTCATCAATGGAATTGACGGAATATTCCGTGTACATTTTCTTGATTTCTTCAGACTTGAGTATTTGACTAAATTTAAGATTGTGCTTCTTGAATTCCTTTTCCAGTAGGTCTTTACCGAGGGCGACGCTCTTTTTTCTTTCCTCAGTTTTTACCCAATTTCTGATTTTTGCTATGGCTCTAGACGTTACCGCATATTTCAGCCAATCCTTGCTGGGGTGGTGCCCTGCCTGCGTAATGACCTCGACTGTATCGCCGTTTTGGAGCTCGTACTTGAGCGGCACTATGTTTCTGTTTACCTTGGCTCCGATGCACTGGTTTCCGACATCCGTGTGAACACTGTATGCAAAATCAATGGGCGTCGCCCCCTTCGGAAAGGCCTTGACGTCACCCTTCGGAGTGAACACGTATACCTCATCTGCAAAAAGAGCCATCTTCAGATTGGACATGAATTCCCTGGGGTTCTTAAGTTCCTGTTGAACCTCCAGCAAATCTCTCAATTTCTTGATCTGCTCATCTTCGCCGCTTATATATGCTCGTCCTTCCTTATAGCGCCAGTGGGCGGCTATGCCCGCCTCCGCCCACTCGTGCATGGTCCTGTTCCTTATCTGTATCTCTACTCTTTCACCGTAAGGACCTATTACTGTTGTGTGCAAAGCACGGTAGCTGTTTGCCTTCGGCATCGCAATATAATCCTTAAAACGTCCCGGAACAGGCTTCCAGAGGGCATGCACAACGCTGAGAGCCTCATAGCATTCACTCTCCTTGTCTGCATCGAGAATGATTCTAAAGGCGATCAAATCATACACTTCATTGAGGTCAATATGCTGCTCCTCCATCTTTGTATAGATGCCGTACAGATGCTTTGCTCTCCCCTCAACTTCACCTTTCAGTCCGAATTTGTCTATTTCCTTTTGGATAATGCTTCTCACTTCTTTAGTGTATTGCTCTCGTTCCTGCTCCTTCTTCGCCAGGCGGTTCACCAGATCAAAGTAAGCTTCAGGATTGAGATAGCGGAAGGCAAGATCTTCCAGTTCAACCTTCATCCAATTGATACCGAGACGGTTCGCTAAAGGGGCGTACAATTCAAGTGTTTCTTCAGCTATGAATTTCTGTCTGTCCGGCGGTTGAAACTCCAGCGTTCTCATATTATGAACTCTGTCGGCCAGCCTCACCAGAATTATCCGGATATCTGAAGACATCGCCAGAATCATCTTCCGGAAGTTTTCCGCCTGATGTTCAACCCTGCTCCCAAAGGTGATTCTGCTTATCTTCGATAGCCCCTCGACCAGAAACTCGATTTCCTTGCCAAAAGCCTCCTTTATTTGCGGAAGCGTGGCCACCGTGTCCTCCACAGTGTCATGTAGCAGGCCCGTGACGAGAGTTGCTGCATCAAGCTTCATATCGGCCAGTATGCCTGCCACTTCCACGGGGTGCGTGAGATATGGTTCTCCGGATAGACGCACCTGTCCCTGATGGACGGAGGCGGAAAAGATGTATGCCTTCTCTATCAGTTCCTGTTCGTCAGCAGAAAGGTATGACTGGGTTTTGTCCAGTATATCAGTAATACGCAGCACGGCCGTCAGCTACCTTCATTGACATAGTTGATTACAAAATCCCTAGTCGCGTCCGCGGCAAGCATTTTCACCTCACCTGTCCTTCTAATCTTGACTTCCAAGACACCCGCGGTGAGCAGTTGCTGCCCGACAGTTACACGGAGTGGAACGCCGATCAGGTCCGCATCCTTAAATTTCACACCCGCTCTCTCATCCCTGTCATCAAGGATGACCTCGATGCCCTTTTCCTGAAGCGCTTCATATAGCTGCACCGACATCTTCATGATCTTCTCGTCGTTGACATTAACGGGCGTGATTATCACCTGATAAGGGGCGAGCGGCATCGGCCATACGATACCGTTCTCATCATGGTTCTGTTCTATAGCCGCCGCTACAGTCCTTCCCACACCTATGCCGTAACAGCCCATTATCATGTACCGCTCCTTGCCGCTCTTATCAAGGTATGTGGCCTTCATCGCCTTGCTGTACTTTGTTCCCAGCTTGAAAACGTGACCGACTTCGATGCCGCGGGCAAATCTGAGAGCGCGACCGCACCGTGCGCATGAATCCGTGTCCCTCGCTATCCTTAAATCCGCAAATGCAGCCACAGACACATCCCTGCCCAGATTTACGTTCTTCACGTGATAATCTTCCTTGTTTGCGCCCATGACAAAATTGGTCATATTCGAGAGAGAATAATCCGCGATAATCTTTACTTTTATCCCGACGGCCCCGGCAAATCCCCGCGGCGCCCCCGTGACCTTATAAATAACGTCGTCCGTTGCCATTTCAAGGACGTCGCAGTTCAGGTAGTTTTTAACTTTTATTTCATTTACCTCTTCATCGCCGCTTACCAATACGGCGACCGGATTGCCGTCTGCGCTGTATATCATGGTCTTCACTATATCCCTGGGAGCCACATGGAGGAACGAGGAAACTTCCTCAATGGTTCTCATATTCGGGGTATGAACAAATTCAAGAGGGAGCATGTCTCCCTTAGGCACCGGCTGAATTTCGGGCGTTGCAATTTCCGCCTTCTCCAGATTCGCCGCATACTCGCAACTGCCGCAGAAAACGAGGGCGTCCTCGCCGGTATCAGCCATCACCATGAACTCGTGCGAAAAACTCCCGCCGATACTGCCCGTGTCCGCCTCCACGGCCCGGAATTCGAGGCCGCAACGCCGGAATATCGCAGAATACGCATCGAACATTTTTTGGTAGCTTGCCTCGGCCCCTGCCTCGTCGGCATCGAAGCTGTAGGCATCCTTCATTCCGAACTCCCTGCACCTCATGACTCCGAACCTCGGCCGTATCTCATCGCGGAATTTCGTTTGGATCTGATAGAGATTTCTCGGTAGATGTCTGTAGGTCCTGATTTCATTCCTGACAAGATCGGTGATAACTTCCTCATGCGTGGGACCGAGACAACAATCTCTGTCATTTCTGTCCTTGAACCGGAGAAGTTCCTTCCCGTAAAGGCTCCACCTCCCTGATTCTTCCCACAATTCCCGGGGCTGCACCGTCGGCATGAATACCTCCTGCGCGCCGGCCCTGTTCATCTCCTCGCGGATGATTTGCTCCAGTTTGCGAATGACCCGGTAGCCCAAGGGAAGGTAAGTATAAATACCGCTTGTCAACTTTCGTATCATCCCCGCCCTTATCATGAGCTGATGGCTTATAATCTCTGCATCTGAAGGCACTTCCCTCACCGTAGGCAAGAACATCTCCGAGTATCGCATTATATCTCCTTTCTTTCGGTCACCATGGAATCAATTTCATCCAGAAGCGCTCTTACAAATTCCTTTTCCTTCACTTTTCTTATTGCTTTACCTTTCTTAAAAAGAAGCCCGTATCCCTTGCCGCCGGCGATACCCACGTCCGCTTCCGCCGCCTCTCCCGGTCCGTTTACGACACATCCCATCAAGGCAACTTTCAAATGAGTCTTCATGCCTGCCAGTCTGCGTTCAATCTCCCGCGTCAGGCGAAAAATATCTATTTCGCAGCGACCGCAGGTGGGACATGATACAATATCCGGCCCCACATTCCTGATGCCTAAGGCCCTGAGGATTGCATAAGCAACACCTATTTCAGAAACGGGATCTCCCGTCACGGAAACTCTGATGGTGTCGCCTATGCCTTCATAGAGAAGAATGCCCATACCGATGGCAGACTTGACGGCAGCATTGACAATGCTTCCCGCTTCCGTAACACCTAGTTGAAGAGGATAATCCGTCTTGCCGGACAATTCCCGGTAAGCCTCGATCATGGTAGTTACGTCGGACGCCTTCACCGATAATTTTATCGAACCGAAACCCGCTCCTTCCAAAACAGCAATGCTTCTCAAGGCGCTCTCGACCAAAGCGGAGGAGGTCGGACCTCCGTACTTCTTTAGCAATTCCTTTTCGAGCGAACCTGCGTTGACGCCTATGCGGATCACAGTTCCCCGTGATTTTGCAGCATCGACGATCTTAAGAATTTTATCTTTGGCAATATTTCCCGGATTGATTCTTATTCCGTCTACTCCATTTCCTATAGCTTCTATCGCAAGGCGATAATTGAAATGAATATCAGCGATAAGGGGAATAGTGATCTGCCTCTTGATATCAGGGAGGGCAGCTGCAGCAACTCTATCCGGAACGGCGACACGAACGATTTCACAACCTGCTTCCTCAAGCTTTCTGATCTGCCGCACTGTGGCCCTGACGTTTCTCGTATCCGTAGATGTCATTGACTGAACCACAATTGGGGCGTTTCCGCCAACCTGCACCCTGCCGAGAAATACCGCTTTCGTTATTTTTCTTTTTATGAATGTTCCCAAGAAATGCACCGCCTGTTCATTCCCACTTATGTGGGCACAGCTAACCATTCGTCAGACGAGAAGTCGTTTCAACGTCTAAGGTAATATAGCATGAAGGAACTCCTGCAATCAATCGTTACTCCTTCTATTTTCGGCGCCTTAGTGAAAGCAGTCTCCACGTGCTCTCCAACCTTGACGCTTTCAGAAGCGCATCTTAGGCGAAAGAGACTTTCTTCCATGATGATATTATTGTTAACGAAAGCCAGAGCACGCCTCAACGGCATGCCTTATCGCGGGATTAACGTCGGCGGAAATGAATACGGTGTGTGATGACTCTCTTATGAAAGTCTTTTGACGGCACTGCTAATTCGTTTCAGTCCTTCCTCGATATTCTTCAAAGATGTGGCATATGAGAGGCGAATATGATTGTCGTTGCCGAAATCAACGCCAGGAATCACGGCAACATCGGCCGCATCCAGAAGGTATGCCGCAAAATCAGATGAGTTCGATATGATCCCACCACTGTGCGAACGTCCAAACAGAGACGAAACATCAGGAAAGACATAAAAAGCCCCGTGCGGAAGCATACAGGTTATGCCAGGAACCGCATTCAGCATCTCCACGATCACGTCTCTTCTCCGTTTAAACTCTGCGACCATCACCTCGACACTGTCTTGATTTCCGTTTAAGGCCTCGAGAGCCGCCATCTGGGAGATAGAAGTCGGATTTGACGTATTCTGGCTCTGGAGCTTTGTTACGGCTGCGATAATCTCCTCCGGGCCGGCCGCATAGCCGATTCTCCACCCGGTCATCGCATAAGTCTTGGAAACGCCATTGACGACAATTGTCCTCTTCCTTACCTCCTCATCAATCGAAGCTATGCTCGCAAATATCCTGCCGTCGTATAGGATCTTCTCGTAGACGTCATCCGATATTACGAGTATCTCTCTGCCTACCAATATCTCCGCAAGGGCCGCCAGCTCCGCTGCGGTATAAAACGCGCCAGTCGGGTTGGATGGGCTGTTCATGATAATCGCCCTCGTACGCGCAGTAATAGCCCCTTTCAACTGATCCGGCAGTATTTTAAAACCTTGAGCTTCCGCCGTCTCAAGAACGACGGGTCTCGCTCCCGAGAGCACGACCATGTCCAGATATGAAACCCAGTAAGGAGACGGGATCAGGACTTCGTCTCCGTCCTCGAAGAGGACCTGCGTCAGATTATAGAGCGTGTGCTTCGCCCCGCAGGAGACGACGACCTCCGATCTCTTGTAAGTCAAGTGATTGTCACGGATCAACTTTCCGATGATCGCATCCTTCAATTCGACTATCCCGCAAACGGGCGTATATTTGGTAAATCCTTTCTCTATGGCCCTCACCGCCGCCATCTTGATATGATCCGGGGTATCAAAATCAGGTTCTCCCGCACCAAACCCGATTATATCCCTGCCTTCAGCCCTCAGTGCATTGGCTTTGGCGGTAATTGCCAGTGTCGGCGATGGTTTTATTGTGGTTATCCTCTCTGCCAATTTCACCATTTTTCTAACTTACCTTCCGAATTTTTCTTTTATCTTCCGGCATACGATATCCGGTACCAGTCCCTCAACGGGAGCTCCCAGACTCGCCGCCTCCTTGATGATCTGCGAACTCGTAAAGAACCACTCGTTACTGGTCATGAGGAAAACTGTCTCGACATCCCTGTTGAGCCTACGATTTATGAGCGTGAGCTGAAATTCGTACTCAAAATCAGAAAGGGCCCGGAGTCCCCTCAATATAATGTTTGCGCCGGTTTTCTTGACATAATCCACGAGCAGTCCCTGGAAGCTTGCAACCTCTACCCCTTTGCAGCCTTTTGCAGCCTCTTTGATCAATTCGATCCTCTCGTCAACCGAGAAGAGATAGTTTGCCTTGTTCGGGTTGTAAGCTACGAGAACAATAATCCTATCAAAAATCTTCAACCCCCGTTTTATGAGGTCAAGATGGCCGTTCGTGATAGGATCAAATGAACCAGGATAGACTGCTATTTTCCCCATACGTATTCCTTTATTCCTTTTCCCTTATTTTAAAAAAAGACAGATTTGTATCACCATATCTTCTCCGGTCTGTCAATATGAAATCACCTGTATATTGTTCATCCACATTTTCCCTTACTGAATGCTGGATTATGAGCACACCATCTTCACTGAGGACATTGGCGCTGCTGAGACTGCGGAATATCTCTCTGACGAAACCTCTTTCATAAGGCGGATCGGCAAACACAACATCAACACTATCACCCCTATTTTGCAGTTTTCGTATGGCTTTTGCAGCCTCCACTGCGAGGATTTCGTAATCTCCACCGAAGAATAATTCACGAAGATTCCTCTTAATGGCATTAACCATGGCAGAATTCTTTTCCACAAATACCACTTTCGCGGCACCGCGGCTTAATGCCTCCAGCCCGACATTTCCACAGCCTGCAAAAAGATCGACGAAAGACTTCCCGGAGGGTTCATGAAGAATATTGAAAAGTGATTCCTTGATACCGTCGGAGGTGGGCCTCAGTTGACTCTGCTTTGGAGAATAGATGATCCTCCCCTTTGCATCACCCCCGATTATTCTCATAGGTAGTCTCTGACCAGAAGCTCTGCTATCTGTACAGCATTCAAGGCGGCACCCTTTCTTAGATTGTCGGATACAATCCACATATTGATGCCATTCTTTATGGACTCGTCTTCCCTGATCCTTCCGACAAACGTATCGTCCTTGCCTGCCGCATCTATCGGTAGAGGATACTTATTCCTCTTGAGATCGTCTACAACTTTGACGCCCGGCGCATGCGAAAGGATTCTCCTCACCTCTTTGGCGCTGATTTTTCTTTCTGTCTCGATATTGACGGATTCCGAATGCCCGTAAAGCACCGGAACCCTCACTGTGGTAGCGGTAACAGCAATCCTTTGATCGCCCAGGATCTTCTTCGTCTCATGCACCATTTTCATTTCCTCTTTCGAATAGCCGTTATCCAGAAACACGTCGATATGAGGAAGACAGTTAAACGCTATTCTGTGAGGATACACTTTCACCGCCGGCTTCCTGCCGACCAAAAGAGCCCCCGTCTGCTTAATCAACTCTTCTATGGCCTCCTTGCCTGTCCCCGAGACTGCCTGATAAGTAGAAACCACAACCCTTTTAATCCTTGCAGCGTCGTGGATCGGCTTGAGGGCCAGAACCATTTGGATGGTTGAACAGTTTGGATTAGCAATTATCCCTTTATTTTTGTACATGCCGATTGCTTTCCGATTTACTTCCGGCACCACCAAAGGGATGTCAGCAACCATCCTGAACGCGCTTGTATTGTCAATCACAATGCATCCCGATGCCGCTGCTATGGGTGCAAAGCGCTCAGATATGCTCCCGCCGGCTGAAAAGAGCCCGATATCAATCCCTGAGAACGATTTTTGATTCAACACATGGACCGGAACAGATTTCCCTCTAAATTTCAGTTTCTTTCCAACCGAACGTTCTGAGGCTAGCAGTGTCAGATTACGGACGGGAAATTCTCGTTCTTCCAGAATACTGACCATCTCGTTGCCGACGACACCAGTAGCACCGACTACGGCAACATTATAAGACTTCACAGATCTATCCTTTTTCATAAATTGCCTCAAACGACTGCGCGTAAAAAAGACGCCCGCTTTAACGATAATTCTAAATACAGGCGGAGCGTCTTATAAATTCCATCCTATTTATCGCTACCTTTTCAATGCGCGCTTTGCATGAATCCGCACTCCTTTGGCCTTCCATTCCGAGTACGCTTTCTTACAGATCTTAACAAGAGCCCACGTCGGACCGGACAGACTGTAACCGAAAGCAAAGGTAAACAGCATAATCTGGGGTTCTGCAATGACTATAATGAGTATGAACACGATCAAAACAAAGGACATGAACGGTTTTCTGGAAAAAAAGTTAAGGTCCTTAAAGCTGTAATACTTTATACTGCTCACCATGAGCAGTGATAGAACGATGACGCCTATCAAAATAGTAAGATCGTTAAATCGCCCTTCCCCCCCCAGGTAGTAATAAAGCAATACCCCCGTTGCCACAACAGCCGCGGCTCCCGGTATTGGCAATCCATTAAAAACTTTGCTCTCAACCAGGCCTATCTGAATGTTGAATCTTGCCAGCCGCAATGCCCCGCAAACGACGAACAGGAATGATGCAAGCCATCCCCATTTCCCGTATATCGAGAGCGCCCATGTATAGGCGAGAATGGATGGGGCAACACCGAAGGCTACCAGATCCGACAAGGAATCATATTCCGAGCCGAATTTGCTTGTCGTGTTCGTCATCCTCGCTATTCTGCCGTCTAAGCCGTCCAAGACAAAAGCCATTAAGATGGGTGCGGCAGCAATCCAAAAATCGCCCTTCATCGATGCGACAACAGAATAGAATCCGCAAAAAAGGCTACCCGTCGTAAAAAGGTTGGGCAATAAATATATGCCTTTTCTTACACGCTCTCTCTTAAATGTGGCATTCTTTTTCATTTTAGCCATCCTATAAGTGTCTCTCCCGCTCTTACTCTGTCACCCACTCTAGCCGATATTATCGCATCGGGAGGTAGAAAGACTTCGAGACGTGAGCCGAATCGTATGAGGCCGAATCTCTCACCCCTGCGCATATGCATTCCTTCCGTGATCCAACACTCTATCCTTCTTGCAATTAAGCCCGCTATCTGTATCGTTAGAATTTTCTTGCCATCATCTGTTTCAATAAGAATCGAATTCCTCTCATTCAATTCTGATGCCTTATCCAGATTCGCGGAAAAAAAATTCCCTTTGTTGTACTCTATATTGGCCACTGTGCCCGAATAGGGTATGCGGTTAACATGAACGTCAAACACGTTCATAAAGATGCTTATCTTCTGTGCCGGACCTTTGAGAAAATCGTTCTCTACGACATCATCAATCTTTATGACTTTGCCGTCCGCCGGAGATATCACACCTTTTGCACTATCAGGAAACTCGCGCTCCGGATTCCTGAAGAACCAGGCAACAAAGCAAGTGGCGATAAAGAATACCGACGCCGCCAAGACTATGCCGGAAATGGAAAAAATTAAAGTGAAAATACCAAGTAGTATGATGAATGGAAAACCTTCACGGACTATGATACTGTTATGATTCATTTATTATATCGCACAACATTAATAATCACATGAATGGCCGTAATCTCATGCTTCCTGCGCCTGACAACGGTATTTAGCAAGGATTCTGTAGATCTGCTCCTTCCCCCGCAGTTTCTTCTTCTGCAGATTCTTTTTCTCGATTTCCTCTTCTGCCGTCAGATAGATACGCTTGTTAAAATTCTCGAGATCCGATTCTAGTTTTTTGTGGTCCTCAACATAGCTCTTCAGCTCCTCATCCTGATTGATATATTTCTTGATCAAGAGCTCATCGGCCTTTTCCATGCGTATTACCTCCTGCGCAGTATTCTTATATTAATCAACAATCCTTGTCAATATTTGATATTCCGCAATGATGGCAAATCTCCCCTCGCCCCGCAGGCATTTACCGTGAGAAACGCTTCACTTCTGCTTCTGATGCGCGGAGATATGCGGGAGCAAAGGTAACGGAATCCAGAATATCCCCTTCAGAATATTTTTTCCTTCCCAAGAGCCCAACGACCGCTGCTCTCACATGCTGATGATAGACAGATGCAAGACACGATTTCCCTGGCAATATCTCACTGATGAGCCCGGCATATTTTACGGCTCCGTCACCAACGAATATAACCTCCTCGTCAACGCAACATAAAAATTCCCGGACGTCTGTCACCCTCTCAGTTTCTATTTTCTCCAATGTATAATCCCGGCCGGTCCTGTATAGAGCCGTGTATACCTGGTCTTTCTTCGCGTCGAGCATAGGACAGACCGAGATTTCCGGGCTTATGATATTGAATGCCAGGGCTTCCAGTGTCGATACGCCTGCAATCGGCTTCCCTGTCGCCAGGGCCAGTC
Organism: Syntrophales bacterium; assembly: GCA_052144335.1. GTDB lineage: Bacteria > Desulfobacterota > Syntrophia > Syntrophales > UBA2185 > Fen-1135. Next base: position 45,084 of record JBKQQP010000018.1, on the reverse strand, counting down.
CTTTTACTGTGCTGGCGCCCACGCGCAGCCCCGTGAATGAACCCGGTCCCATAGTACACGCGAAGAGATCTATCCCTCCGGCTTCTACGCGCGAAAGTCTCAATAAATGGTCTAAAGCGGGCAACAGTACCAGGGAGTGATTCACATCCAGATTGAAGAAGATCTCAGACAGGATATCGCTATCCCGGAGAAGCGCGATGCTGGCGCTCTTTGTAGAAGTATCAATTGCTAGAGTCAACATTTCTACCGCGTGAAAAACTTATTAAAGTCATCAAACCACTTAATGTTGAGTCTTTCTATGTCCATGATGAAAACGAATATCATGAGGGCAATAAGAATGACGAGGCCAACCTGCTGGGCCATCTCTCTCCACTTAATATTAATTTCTCTGCCTGTTATGGCTTCCGCAAGAAAGAAGAAGAGGTGACCGCCATCAAGGATGGGAATAGGCAACAGGTTCAGGATAGCAAGGTTTATACTTAACAGGGCCATAAACAACACGAATGGTATGATGCCTTCCTTGACTTGGGCCCCGGCAATTTGCGCGATCATAATGGGGCCGCCCAGGGTTCTCGGAGAAACGACGCCTTCAAAAATCTTAATAACACTTAGCACAGTCAATTTACTTATAAACCATGTCTGCCTGAGACTGGTCCAAAAGGCCAGAAATGGGTTCATCCTCTCGATGACAGTGTGCTCCAATGAAGGACTTACGCCTATCTTATAAGAATCTATATCTTCACCGAAAATATTCTTTTCCTTATACAATCTCGGCTTCAAGGAAACATCGAGCGATTGCCCGCCTCTTGTTATGGTGACACGAAATTCCCTGCCATCGCTTTTACTGATTATTTCTTTGATCTCTTCCCACAGTGTGATTTCTTTACCATCAATGGCGGTAATAACATCGCCTTCCCTGATGCCCGCTTCAAACGCCGGCGACCCTTCCTGCACCCCATTTATGTAAGTAGTCAAGGTTGGAAGTCCGACCATATAAACAATCGCGAAAATCACTATGGCAAGAAGAAAATTGAAGGCGGGACCTGCGGCCACGATCGCCGCTCTTTTCCACACCGGCTGCTTGAGGAATGACCTTCCTTTATCTTCCTCCCGAAGCTCCTCGTTTTCTGACTCTCCCAGGAGCTTTACATAACCACCGAGCGGCACCAAGGAAATGCGGTACTCGGTCTCCCCGATCTTCTTCCCCACTAACTTGGGCCCGAATCCGAGAGAAAATGTCAACACACCGACACCCGAATATTTTGCCACCAGGAAATGGCCAAACTCATGGGCAAAAATAAGAATGCCCAGCAGAATAATAACGGAAATAATGCTTATGCCAATCACGACAGAACTCTCATCCTCTCAATGGTTTTTTTTGCAATATCCCTGGCCCATAGATCCGCCTCTATTATCTCTCCTAGGCCAGGAGACTCCTTTCGCTGATGACAGGAAAGCACCTCTTTCACTACATCAGCCATATCTGTAAACCTCAGGGAGTTCTCCAGGAACGCCCCGACGGCTACCTCGTTGGCAGCATTCAGAACTGCGGGCAGCGTGCCCCCGGCCCTTCCCGCTTCATAGGCAAGCCTCAAATTGGGGAACTTTTCCATATCCGGCCTGAAGAATTCAAAGACGCCAACCTTCAATAAATCAAGAAAAGGCTCGGGACGAGCAAGTCTCTCGGGAAAGGACAGGGCATAGGCTATGGGAATGCGCATATCCGGAACGCTCAGTTGGGCTATGATGGATCCGTCACAATATTCCACCATGGAATGCACGATACTCTGCGGATGAATGTGCACCTCAATACGATCAATGTCAACGGAAAAGAACCACCGCGCCTCAATGACCTCAAGACCCTTGTTCATCATGGAAGCCGAATCCACCGTAATCTTTCTTCCCATCCGCCAAGACGGGTGCTTCAATGCGTCCGCAGGTTTCACGTCGGCAAGTTTTTCCTTTGATAGACGTAAAAACGGACCGCCCGATGCAGTCAGGATGATCCTTCTGATCTCCGACCCGCTGTGGCCCGTGATGCATTGAAAGATAGCGCTATGCTCACTATCTATGGGTAAGATCTTCACGCCCTTTTCACGCGCCATTTCAACTACAAGGGAGCCTGCCATGACCATCACTTCCTTATTGGCAAGGGCGATGTCCTTTCCCGCCTCGATAGCTTCCAGCGTGGGGACGAGGCCTGCGGAACCCACCATGGCGGATACGACCATGTCCGCCTCCGCAATGCATGCGACATCGCGGTAGCCGCCTCCTCCGTGTACGACATCGGTTCCTCTCGCAGACTTAATGATATTTTTCAGCTTCTTGGCGTACGTCTCATCAATGACTGAAACAATCTTTGGCTTGAATCTTTCAATCTGCTCTGCTAACAGGCCGATATTTTTATGTGCCGCGAGGGCGACAGCCCGAAATCTATCAGGACTATTCCATATGACGTCCAGCGCATTAACTCCGATAGAACCGGTCGAACCCAGTATAGATATATTCTTCACGTTTTCAAAACCCATGCACGCAAAAAGGATGGTTTCCGCCGCAAGAGGAAATGGCGCTTCCTATGATGCCGTTAAAAATATCCTATAATAGTAAACATATGGCGCAATAAAAATTAAACAATCCAACCGATCAAGCAAGCCGCCGTGCCCCAGAACAAGGGAACCGGAATCCTTTACCCCGGAGGCTCTCTTGATAACGGACTCGCAGAGGTCTCCAAGTTGCCCGACAATGCCCCCCGAAAGCCCCAGCGCTGCTGCATGGAAGACCGGAAGCCGGGGAAGAAAAGTTTGCTGGAACAATACGCAGCCGATAACGCTCCCTATCAGTAATCCTGCCGTTCCCTCCACAGTCTTGCCCGGACTTACCAGGGGCATCAGTTTTCTCTTTCCTACGCTTCTGCCCACGTAAAACGCCGCTATATCCCCGGAAAAAGCCAAAACCAAAATAAAGAATATCCACATTATCCCATCGTCAGAATGCCTCAGCAGAATGAAATGCGACAGCATGAAGGGTATATAAATAAAGCCGAACACGAGTTTACTGACAGAAACTGTATCAACAGAATGCTCGTTCGTCCCGAGGAGGGACAGAGAAAAAACGGCTATGATGGAAAGTGCAATGACAGCCAACACAATCCGTAAATCGCCGGAAAAGGCGGCGAGAGGAATTAGTATGGCAATGATCAATGCCTGCAATTTTTCTTGGAAGAATCTCCCATTGAACACCATGGTGTTATACTCAATTACGGCTCCGAGAATAATAATTATGATGAATGCACAGAACACGGCCTCCGAACCATAGAATATGACGCCAAAGAGTATGGGTACTGCTATAACCCCTGATATCCATCGTTTTACGTGGGGAGTCATCCTGTGTACCTTCCATCCTTTTCGAGCTGGCTACTCGTCAATCCGAATCTCCTCTCCCTCCGCTGAAACTCGGCAATTGCCTCGATGAGGTGCTTTCTCCGAAAATCAGGCCAAAGGACATCAGAGAAATAAAATTCCGTATACGCCGACTGCCATAACAAAAAATTGCTCAACCTGTATTCGCCGCTCGTTCTTATCAGCAGATCCGGATCGGGAATATGAGCGGTATATAGATACTTCGAAAATAATTCTTTCGTGAGATCCTCAGGGCTGATTTTACGGTCCTGACAGTCCCTCAATATTCCCTTGACAGCCGCTATGATTTCGTCTCGACCGCCATAACTCAGGGCAAGATTAAGAACCATCCCGTCGTTATGCGCCGTTTTTTCAATTGCCCCTGTGAGCATATTTCTTACTGGTCCGCTCAATGACCCGATATCACCGATGGCTACCAATCGGATGCCGTTGCGGAGCATCTCGTCAAGTTGAGATCGCAGGAATTTATCCAATAAGTCCATCAGCGCATCAACCTCTTCCCGGGGACGAAGCCAATTTTCGACAGAAAATGCGTACAAGGTGAGATATTTTATGCCGATCTCCCGGCAAGCCTTTACTACAATTTTTACTGATTTAGCGCCTCTCTTATGACCCGTTATCCTCCCGAAGGCATGCTTTTCGGCCCATCTGCCGTTTCCGTCCATGATTATGGCGATGTGTTGAGGCAGTTTGCTCTGGTCAATCTTTTTCATCGGATGACCTGCTCTTTTTCATAATGTCTGCGGATAGTTAATATTTCGTTCAAGTAACACAATCAAGGTGAAAGTTCAAGACATGCAAAAAATTGAGAGAGTCAGAAATTCTTCAACAAATCAGCGATGGCGGCTGGGTAACTAAAATTTACATCATTTCCAAAACAAAGAAGGAGCCAAGAGGCTCCCCAGTACCTGTAGTTCACGGCATTAAACCTAAATTTCCATGATTTCTTTTTCTTTCGCAGCAAGAATGACATCAGTCTTCTTAATATACTTATCAGTTATTTCCTGAACCTCCTCCTGATACAAATAGAAATCATCTTCAGAGATGTCATTATCCTTCTTGAGGGTCTTCAGTTGGTCATTTGCGTCCCTTCGGACATTTCTCAGATTTATCTTGCATTCCTCGGCAATCCGCTTTACCACCTTTGCCAATTCCTTTCTTCGCTCTTCTGTAAGCGGCGGAATAGAAAGGCGTATCACTTTCCCATCATTTGCCGGCATCAAGCCAAGATCGGATTTCTGTATTGCCTTTTCTATGGTTCCTATAATGCTGTTGTCCCAGGGCGATATGACCATAAGGCGACTCTCCGGTATGGAAAGCGTCGCGATCTGGTTGAGCGGCGTGGGAACGCCATAATAGTCCACCTTAATGCCGTCCAGAAGCGACAGTGATGCCCTGCCTGTCCTTACTTTATTTAGGGATTTTTCAAAAGCGTGAATCGCTTTTTCCATATTATCCTTCAATTCGTCGAAGATCAGGTCCTTCATCTCACCCTCTGACTCTCGTTCCCATATTTTTGCCGCATATTACGCGCCTGATATTGCCCTTCTTCTGCAGATTAAAAACGATGATGGGAAGATTGTTCTCTCGGCACAAAGAAATCGCCGTTGCATCCATAACCTTCAAATGTCTCGTCAATATGTCATTATAGGAGATCTCCGTGAACATCTTCGCGTCACTGCATGTAACGGGATCCTTATCGTAGACCCCTTCCACTTTGGTTGCCTTCAGAATGATATCAGCCTTTATCTCTACGGCCCTTAAAGAAGCCGCAGTATCTGTGGTGAAATATGGGTTGCCTGTGCCGCCTGCAAATATAACAACCCTTCCCTTCTCGAGGTGACGCACAGCCCTCCTTTGAATAAATGGTTCCGCAACTTCCTTCATTTCGATGGCGGTTTGAACTCTTGTCACAACATCAAGTTGTTCAAGGGCGCTCTGCAAGGCGAGGCTGTTTATCACCGTTGCGAGCATACCCATATAGTCCGCGGAGGTTCGCTCCATGCCCATCTTATTGGCTTCAAACCCGCGAAATATATTGCCGCCGCCGACCACGACGCCTATCTCGACGCCGAGTTTTGCAACATCTCTGATCTCTCCCGCAATGCTCGCCACGGCATCAAGGTCTATACCGTAGGTGCCCTTTCCCATAAGGACTTCGCCACTGAGTTTAAGGAGGACTCTCTTATAGACAGGCTTATCCATCATCCCTTTTTCAATCGGTGCCCAGCTGGAACCTTACGAATCTTCTGATAACAATATTTTCTCCCGTCTTGGCGATCATATTACTGACGAGCGTTCCAACGGTAACGGCCGTGTCTTTTATAAATTTCTGATCCAGAAGGCAGACATCTTCATAATACTTCTTCAGCTTGCCTTCTATGATCTTATCCCATATCTTCTCCGGTTTCTTCTCCGCCATAGCCTGGCTTCTGTAAATTTCCTTCTCCCGTTCCAGAACATCGGGAGGTATATCTTCCGACTTCAGATACCTGGGATTCGCCGCAGCTACATGCATGGTAAGTTCTTTCGCCAGGAGTCGAAAATCATCCGTCTTGGCGACGAAATCGGTTTCGCAGTTAAGCTCTACCAGAACCCCTATTTTCCCACCCATATGGATATATGAGGCAATGACTCCATCTTTTGCCGCCTTTGATGACCTCTTCGTCGCCGCAGACATACCCTTCTTACGCAAATGATCGATTGCCTTTTCGAAATCTCCGCTACACTTAGTCAGAGCTTCCTTGCAATCCATCATGCCGGCGCCTGTTTTTTCTCTCAGTTCTTTGACCATTGATGATGTAATACTCAATTTATTCTACCTCCCGTCAAATTTCTCGCTTTCATTGACGCGCTTTATCTGTTTCAATATCTTCTTCAAAATCAGTTATCCCATCCTTTGTCTCAACAGACTCGGGGACATCCGTTTCCACATCTTCGCCCTTCTCCGGGGCCAGGGCGGCTGCATCCTTGTCGGAGTCGGCCTGTATATGCTCCTCGAACCTCCTTTTACCCTCGATTACGGCATCGCAAATCCTTGAAGAAAAAAGCTTGATTGCCCTGATGGCGTCATCATTACCCGGGATAATATAGTCGATGTCATCGGGGTCGCAGTTTGTGTCAACTATAGCTACTATAGGAATTTTCAATTTCTGCGCCTCTTTGATGGCAATACTCTCGCGTTTAGGGTCAACGACAAACAGGCCTCCGGGAATACGTTTGATTATCTTTATGCCACCTAGGACTTTCTCAAGCTTGTTCATCTCCTTCTGGAGTTTCATTATTTCCTTCTTGGGAAATGCCTTGATGCTGTCATCGGAAAACATCTTTTCCAGTAAGTTTAGTCTCTCGATCCTCTTATTAATGGTATTAAAATTGGTCAGCATCCCGCCCAGCCATCTTTGATTGACGTAGGGCATCCCGCATCGTTCCGACTCCTCCTTAACCGCTTCCTGGGATTGCTTCTTGGTTCCTACAAAGAGAAGCTCGCCTCCCGACCCCACCATATCCACTACGAAATCATACGCGGCCTGGAACATCCCCACTGTCTGCTGAAGGTCTATGATATAAATTCCGTTTCTCGCCCCAAATATGTAGGGCTTCATCTTTGGATTCCACTTGTTGGTCTGATGACCAAAGTGAACACCCGCTTCCAGTAACAACTTCATTGATATGTTCGCCATTTCCAAAACTCCTTATGTTTTTTTACCGCCATCCCTGTCTCTTTGTACGGAGAACTCTTCTGATGAGAAAAGCAACGCCCCGCCAATCAAAGGATGTGTGAAATCCGCTGGCAAGTAACACAAAGATTTCAAATTAGCAAGCGAAAAAAGGCAAATAGAAAAGAAGGTGAACACACGGCACAACGATTTCTGCGGTCGACGGACGTTTGGATACTATATACAGCTAAGTGTGATAGTGGGCGTTGATCTTGATGTAGTCCAAGGTGAGATCGGAAGTGCAAATCCTGTATGATTTGTTCCCCATACCGAGCTTTAAGAAGACCTTTATATTTGGCATGGACATGATTTCCGATAGCTCTTTTTCATGGCCGTCTATTCCCTTTCCCTGAGCAAATACCGGAACTTCTTCAAAGTATAGTTTAACGGCGGCAACGGGAAGACTGATGCCCGTCGAACCTGCAGCCGCTATTATCCTCCCCCAGTTAGGATCGCAGCCGTAGAACGCGGTTTTGACCAGATTTGAGTTGGCCACGGCATAGGCAACTTTTTTTGCAGCTGCTATCGAATCTGCTTCATCAACTATTATCTCTATAAATTTAGTCGCCCCCTCACCGTCTCTGACGATAGCATCCGAAAGATCCGACATTACGCTGAAGAGCATTTCTTTAAACAGGGATAGATTATTCGAATTTCGCTTGATTTGCTTGTTTCCGGCCATGCCGTTTGCCAGGATTATCGTCGTATCATTCGTGCTCATGCATCCGTCAACCGTTATTGCATTAAAGCTCTTATCTACGGCTTTTCTAAAAATACCGTTCAGAGCATGAAAATCGATGTCCGCATCGGTCACGGCAAATGCAAGCATGGTCGCCATATGGGGTTCTATCATGCCTGCTCCCTTGGCAATACCGCACACAGAAACTTCTCTGGAACCAATCCATCCCTTCCTAGAAGAGATCTTGGGAAATTTATCCGTTGTCATGATTGCCTCTGCAGCAGCAGCAATGCCACTTGGATTCAAGCCCCCAACCAGGCCTTCCATACCTTCTTTGATATTTCTCACGGGAGGCCTGTGTCCGATTATTCCCGTGGATGCCACCAAAACGAGCTCACCGGCTATATTCAGCTTATCGGAAGCGCACCTCGACATGTCCACGGCATCGGCATATCCCGCTTCGCCGGTGGCCGCATTGGCATTGCCGCTGTTTGCCAGAATCGCCTGCGCCATACCAGATTTTATCCTTTGCATATCAAGGAGAACCGGCGCTGCCTTAAAGCAATTCCTCGTAAATACTGCCGCTGCCTTGGCCGGCACGACGGAAAAAATCATAGCAAGGTCCTTAATACCGTTTTCCTTGATCCCTGCATGAATACCGTTTGCCAGAAAACCGGGAACGGCGTATGTCTCCGACTCTTTACAGATCATAAAGCACCTTATGCGAGCGGTCTTGCAAAAAATATTTTATTCCGTCTGTCTTCTGTCTTTTTACTTTCCGCAGCACTTCTTATATTTCTTCCCACTGCCACACGGACAGGGATCATTTCTCCCCACCTTCTTCGCTTCCCTCTTCACCGTAGATACGTCTGCCGTTTGTTCTCCTCTGCTCATGATATAATCCTCACTAGCATCTTCCCGCATTGCTTCAACTTCTTCTTCCCTCTGGATTCTGACAATGCAGAGTTTTTCGATGGTATCTTCTTTGATGCGATGGATCATTTCCATGAACATTTCATAGCCCTCTTTCTGGTATTCCCGGACAGGATCCTTCTGCCCGTAACCTCGGAGGCCGATACCTTCCTTCAGGTGATCCATGCTCAGGAGATGATCTTTCCAGTGCGAATCAATGGACTGCAACATGATTATCTTCATGAGATAATCCATGAGGGGTTTGCCGTATTCCTCCTCCTTTTTTTTCAGCAGGCTTTTCGCAGCTTCAATGAGGGTTTCTTCAATCGCGTCGACGCTGAGATTTCTTCCCGTCTCACTGAAGTTCAAACGCACAGAAAATTGCTTGAAAGCGATATCATCCAATCCCTTCAGGTTCCATTCCTCCGGATGGGACTTCTCGTCCACGTACTGAGAGACTATTTCACCCACGAGTTCTTCCAGCATCTCTTCCACGTCCGACCACAGATCCTCGCCCTTAAGAACTCTCTTGCGCTGTTCGTAAATCACCTGCCTCTGCCTGTTCATCACATCGTCAAACTCCAGGAGGTGCTTGCGAATATCAAAATTATGAGCCTCGACCCGTTTTTGCGCATTTTCAATAGCCTTCGAAATGAGGTTGTGTTCAATCGGCTGATTCTCTTCCATGCCAATCCGGTCCATTATGGACGAGATTCTCTCTGCACCGAAGATGCGCAATAGATCATCCTCGAGGGAGAGGTAAAAGCGGGAAGACCCCAAATCCCCTTGGCGCCCCGACCTGCCCCTGAGCTGATTGTCGATGCGTCGGCTCTCATGCCTTTCCGTCCCGAGGATGTGGAGGCCGCCCAGCTCGGCGACGCCTTCGCCGAGCTTTATATCGGTCCCGCGGCCAGCCATATTGGTTGATATGGTAACCAAGCCCGGCTGTCCCGCCTGGGCAATAATCTCCGCTTCCTTTTCATGATGCTTGGCATTGAGGACATGGTGCTTGATGCCGGTGCGCGAAAGATATTTACTTAGGAGCTCGGACTTTTCGATGGATATCGTACCCACCAGAACCGGTCTTTTTTCCTTGTGCAGATCCTTAATCTCTTCGATGACCGCATTAAATTTTTCTGCCTCAGTCTTGTAAATCACATCAGAGTTATCCACCCGGATCATGGGCATATTGGTTGGCACCACGCAAACATCGAGATTGTAGATCTTATTGAATTCGGCGGCCTCCGTATCTGCCGTGCCCGTCATTCCTGCAAGCTTCTTATACATCCTAAAGTAATTCTGGAATGTTATTGATGCAAGTGTCTGATTCTCGCGTTCTATTTTAACTTTCTCCTTCGCTTCCAGAGCCTGATGCAAGCCGTCACTGTACCTTCTTCCCGGCATGACTCTGCCCGTGAACTCATCAACAATTATGACCTGGCCGTCTTTGACCAGATAGTCAACATCGCGCCTGAAGAGTGTGTGGGCCTTCAACGCCTGATTCACGTGGTGAAGAATCTCCATATTTCTGGGCTCAAAGAGGTTCTGTACCTTGAGATAACCCTCGACCCTGGCGACACCCTCCTCCGTAAGCACCACGGTCCGGCTCTTTTCATCAATAGTGAAGTCCTTGTCCTTTCCCAATCTGGGTATCACCTGATTGATCCTGTAGTACTTATCGGTAGATTCCTCTGACGGTCCTGATATTATCAGCGGTGTTCTCGCCTCATCGATGAGGATGCTGTCTACTTCGTCGACAATGGCGTAATTAAAGTCCCTCTGAACATAGTCTTCAAGGCTGAATTTCATATTATCACGCAGGTAATCAAACCCGAATTCATTGTTCGTGCCATAGGTAATATCGGCATTATATGCCATCCTTCTCTCCGTATCATCCATGCCATGAACAATCACTCCGACGGTAAGACCGAGGAATTTATATATGGGCCCCATCCACTCCGCGTCCCTCTTCGCCAGATAATCGTTTACAGTCACCAGATGGCAACCCGCCCCGGACAAAGCATTCAGATAGAGGGGCATGGTCGCTGCCAGTGTCTTACCCTCCCCGGTCTTCATTTCCGCAATCTTCCCCTCATGCAGAACGAGGCCTCCAATAACCTGAACATCAAAAGGTCTCATCAGCAAGGTTCTTCTCGCTGCTTCCCTGCCAACGGCAAACGCTTCAACCAAGATCTCGTCGAGCTCCAGGCCACTGGCGAGCCGCTCCTTAAAATAGGGCGTCTTAGCTTTCAGTTCCCCGTCACTTAGGCCCATCATGGCAGGTTCATGATCATTTACTTCATCAAGGATAAAAGACAGTCGTTTTAATTCCCGGTCATTCTTACTGCCTATCACCTTTCCCAACAGAGACCCCAGCATAGATCATCCTCTCAAAAAAAAACCGGTATCAAACCGGGCTGTTAGATAATTAATAACTATCCGTCCCGCGTCATGCCTGCGGGCACGCAAATCTAATTCAAATATTTTCTCGGATTAATGGGAATGCCGTTTAGTATTACCGAATAATGGAGATGCGAGCCTGTACTTCGTCCGGTATTCCCGACATAACCGATGATGTCTCCCCTCTTAACCATGTTCCCCTGCTGGACGGCAGTTTTCAAAAGGTGACCGTACCAACTCTTCATCCCGTACCCATGATCTATCTTAACCATGTGTCCCACATCCCGATCATATGATATCTCAGAAACTAAGCCATCGGCAGGCGCCGCCACAGGTACGCCCATCCTCGTGGCAATATCAATTCCCTTGTGAAATTCTCTGCTGCCGTCTATTGGTGACGATCTGAATCCAAACTCTGATGTAACCCAGCCCTGAACAGGCCAAATCGACGGCGTCGCAGCAAGTATGGACTTCTGTTTCTTGAGAAATTTGAACAACTCATTGAAACTATTCTTCTGCTCGACCGCGTCTTTAGACAACTGATCGAGATTCTGATCGACCTTGGCGATGACCATTCTTTCGTCAGTCTCCGCGTTTGGTCTTATCCTTGTTTCACCATTTGTCGAGCCGCCGATGCCGAGAATCTGTCCTTTATAGCGCTTGTCTTCGACGTTGGCCACGGTCCTGATGTTCTTATCGAGCTGACTGAGCTCTTCCATCCTCAGCGCAAAATTGTTTACCTTTTCTGCCAGCTCATCAATTTGAACTTTTTGTTCCCTTGTTTGTCTTCTCAAACGTTCCAGCTCAATCTTGTCCCTCTTTATTCTGATATAATCGTAATATGTATACATGGATACCAGAATAAGAGCCATTAGACAAAACGCGATGCCCTTCAAAACCTTGTTTGAAAGGGTCAATCTCTTCGCAGAACTTTTTTTCTTGGGGATTATCAGGAAGGTATAAAAATTCTTTGGCATCTTTATTCCTTTCGGGTATCCTCGAGACAAACCGGAAGGTGAAAACTACCACAATCATGCCAAATGTCAAGCAAAGTTTATTCTCCTTTTAGAAAATTGACTTGACTTTGCAAGCGGGAATACGCTACACACCGCAAACATCTTTACCAGTTGCGACCGGTAACTTGAGAAAGGAGTTGCAATGTCAAAATATGAATCTAACTCTTTAAGAAATATAGCAATTGTGGGACACGGATCAACAGGCAAGACCTCTCTCTGCGAGTCCCTCCTTTTCATCACCGGTAAGACGGACCGGCAGGGGAGGGTTGATGATGGAACTTCATCAATGGATTTTGAACCGGAGGAGCAGAAGCGCCGCATTTCCATCAGTGCCGCGGCAAATTTTTTCGAATGGGAAAAGCATAAAATAACGATCCTTGATACTCCGGGAGATTCCAATTTCTCATATGATACGAGGAATTGTCTCCGCGTTGCCGATGGAGCCATTGTCGTCATAGATGCAGTGGGCGGTGTCGAATTTCAAACCGAGAAGGTATGGGAATACGCCGATGAGTATAAGCTTCCTCGAATCGTCTTTATCAGCAGAATGGACCGTGAGCGGGCCGATTTTTTTGCAAGTGTGGAAACTATCAAGAGTCGCTTGGGCAAGAAGGCAACACCCGTATTTCTGCCGATCGGCAAGGAGGACAATTTCAAGGGAGTTATCGACCTCATAAGCAAGAAGGCCCTCATTTTTGACGGCGTCAGCGGCAAGTATAAATCGGCGGATATTCCTGCCGACATGACGGACATCGTGGAAAAATACCGCGAGTACATGGTCGAAGATATCGCCGAGTCCGACGAAAAACTCATGGACAAATATCTGGATGCGGGGGAACTTAGCGCAGATGAACTCAAGGCGGGGCTGAAGAAAGGTGTTATGTCCTTGAGTCTCCTGCCCATCGCGTGCGGCTCTGCAGTGAAGAATATCGGCATCGCACCGCTTATCGATCTGGTAATAAACGCCCTCCCCTCCCCGGTGGAACTCGGCCCCGTTACAGGGAAGAAACCAGGAAAAAACGAAATAGAAACAAGGACGCCTGAGGAATCCGCACCCTTTTCCGCCTTGGTCTTCAAGACGATTGCCGACCCTTATGCAGGACGCCTGACTCTGTTTCGCGTATTCTCAGGAACGGTTACCTCTGATTCGACTTTTTACAATTCTTCACGAAAGATTACGGAGAGGTTTGGAAATATTTTTTTCCTGGAGGGAAAGAGCCAGAAACCCGTTGAGTCTCTCGTGCCGGGAGATATTGCCGCCGTGGCAAAGCTCAAGGAGACCACCACCGGAGATACGATATGCAATGAAAAAGCACCGGTAATTTTTGAAAAAGTCGTGCCGCCGCCGCCCATCATGTCTTTTGCCGTGGCGCCCAAGAGCAGGGGCGATGAAGACAAAATTGTTTCCTCCATCAACCGCATAATCGAGGAAGACCCCACCCTAACGTTCCGGCGTGAGGAGCAGACCAAAGAAATGATCCTGTCCGGAATGGGACAGGTGCATATAGAAGTCTCTATCGAAAAGATGAAGAGGAAATTCGGCGTGGAACTGACCTTGAAAACACCCAAGGTCCCCTACAAGGAAACGATCAAGGGCAAGACCAATGTCCAGGGAAAGTACAAGAAACAGTCCGGCGGGCGCGGGCAATTCGGGGACTGTTGGCTCGACATAGAGCCGTTGCCGCGCAGTGGGGGCTATGAATTCGCGGACAAAATCGTGGGCGGCGTGATTCCTCAACAGTACCGACCTGCCGTTGACAAAGGGATTGTCGAGGCCATGTTGGAAGGCGTCATTGCCGGGTATCCTGTTGTTGACGTGAAGGTTTCCCTCGTTGACGGATCTTACCACACAGTCGATTCCTCGGAAATGGCCTTCAAGATAGCCGGCTCCATGGGCTTCAAGAAAGGTGTACTGGCATGTCAGCCGGTATTGCTAGAACCCATTGTCAATATCGATATCGAGATCCCCGATGAGTACATGGGCGATGTCATCGGTGATTTGAATGGGCGCCGCGGCAAAGTCCTGGGGATGGAATCAAAGGGGCCGAATAGAATTATAAAGGGACAGGTTCCCCTTGCCGAGATACTGAGATATGCGCCTGATCTGCGATCTATGACGAGCGGCAGGGGTACATTTACGTATGAGCACTCACATTATGAAGAGGTCCCGCCATTTATTGCAGAGAAGATAATCGCTGAATCGAAGAAGGAACAGCAATAGATTGGAAATTCACGCGGGTGTCATAACCATAAGCGACAAGGGGTCACGGGGTAAGCGGGAAGATAAGAGCGGCCCGGAAATAATTGCGATCTTGAAGGATGCGGGCATTGATGTCGCCTGTATCAAAATCATCCCCGATGAAAAAGATCAGATAAGAGAGGCGCTCATCGACTTCGCCGATAAGAAGAACATTCCCCTCATCATCACGACAGGGGGCACAGGCGTAAGTCCCAGGGACGTGACTCCCGATGCAACGCTGGAAGTAATCGACAAAGAAGTGCCGGGCATGGCGGAGGCAATGCGGCAGGCAAGCGCCGCCATAACGCCGCATGCAATGATCTCGCGCGCTGTTGTCGGAATCAGGGGCAGGTCGCTGATCATCAACCTACCGGGCTCTCCCAAGGCTGTGCGCGAAAACCTTGCGGTGCTTCTGCCAGCGCTCCCGCACGCCGTCGAAAAAATCAAGGGTGATGACGCAGAATGCGCGTCTTAAGATGATTTATAGCGTTATCTATGTGTGTGCCAGGCCAGAAGATACCTTTGCAGCCGGGACATCTGCGAAATGAGCTTTGAGTATCATACACGAAGGCAGGAACCAGACCGGCAACATTCTCTTTCTCGACTGCAACTAACGCCTCGTTGCATCTCACGCAGATACTGAACAGCTGGTCGGGATTAGCGGAGATAGACAGTTTTTCCATCACTTCGACGAGCTGTTCCTGAATATTATCATTCTCGACTATGACGAGCTTGCCAGAGAATTGTCTTGCTGCCATATCCTTCTTTCTCGTCAGAACGACTCTCCCTTCCCTCTCGGCCTTCCTCAAAAAATTTCGATCCGCTTCTCCCCGGTACGATACGGTGTCGTAACCCAAGATACGAAGCCACTTCGCCAGTTTCCCGAGGTTAGTATCCGTAATGAACTTCACGTCTCAAGATATTCCGCAATCTATCTCTCTTGTGTTCATTGGTGATCAACGGGGCCCTGCGTCTCCTCCTCACTGATCACTTCCTTCTTGCTGTCCCTGACTTCTCGCCTTAGTTCTCTGATTGTCCTGTTTAACTTGCTTATAGTCCTGTTCAATCTGAACCGTTCCACTATTCCCATAAACCCGGTGAAGATGACCCCGCAGAGGAAAGCTATAAAGATCAGCATATACGCCGGTGCGGTCACATTGAAAAAATCATAGTATTTTAAGCGGATGGGAAGAGTATTCTCTAACGAGAAAGTAATTACAAAAAGTACAAGCAGGACAACAATTACAGTGTAGATAACCTTCATCTCAGACCTCCGGTCGATATTTTTCAAAATACGGCATAAGGAGCTCACACGTTTTATATATGTCTTCGGGAACAACGCGTATATCTCCCACAGTGGTTATGAAGTTCGTGTCCCCGGACCATCTCGGCACTATGTGAATGTGCATATGATCGGCTATCCCTGCGCCCGCGGCCTTTCCCAAGTTAATGCCGATGTTAAAGCCTTCAGGATTCATGGCCTCCTTCAGAATTTTGACTGACATATCCAGAAGGTCGAATATCTCCCGTTTTTCTTCGGGTAGGAGATCTTCCATCTCACAAATGTGTCTCGAAGGCACGATCATGAGATGACCGCTATTATATGGATAGCGATTCATCATTACGAACGCCGAATTCCCTTCATGGAGAACAAGGTCATGACATCTGACCGAATCCTTGCAGAAAACACAGCCTCCCTGCTTTTCGCCTTTAATGAACTCCATCCTCCAGGGCGCGTATATTTTTTCCATTTAACGAAACCTTAAATTTTTTCCAGTTCTATAATTTCCCCTTTAATTCCATCCCCGATTTCCAGCATGCCGACGGTATTTCGCAATGCAAATCGCGTATCCGTCGCCGACCCCGGATTGAAAAAGAGGATGCCGTCCTTAATCGCATTCGTTGCACGATGCGTGTGCCCGTATACCAGACAGTCCACGCTTCCTACTTCTTTCAGAAGCTTACCCTCAATGCCGAAGGGCATCCCCCAGCCGTGAATGAGTCCCACCCTATAATTGTTGATATCAAGCACCAACTTCCTGGGAAGTGACTGCCTTACGGAAGGCAGATCCATGTTGCCGCAGACCGCCTTCACTTCCTTTCCCGCAAAAGCGTCAAGAACCCTCATATCAACCAGGTCTCCTGCATGCAGGATCAAATCGGCGTCGCGAAAACAATCTTCCAGGAGACGCGTCAGCCTTTTATCACAACTGGTAAGGTGGGTATCTGATATTACGCCTATCTTCACCCTCTAACTTCCCAAAAGACGTTCACGAAGAATTATATCGATGCGATCTCAAAAAACAAGCATTATTTGTATACGGCAATGCCCTATCGGCAGAGTACCTATCATATACGACCATGTATATCGAAAAGACGAGACGTTGCCGGCGGTTTTAGTTTGACATTATGTTCTCATTTTTTATACTATTTATCTAAAGGACTAAGAAAGGAACCTATGACCGTGTTTGAATCCGCATTGGATAAGATGGCAGAAAGCATCCTCAGTCTAGATGAGGCATCGCTTGCCAGTCTATGGGAAAAATATAAGACGAGAATGGAGCATTTCGAGACAACGCGAGAGTGGGAGAAATCCGTCATCATCTTCTTCATCATCAATGCCGTGCGCGTGAAGAATCACATCTTCAACGAGAATATGCTTAGCAAGAAACACGACAAACCGCAGAAGCCTCCGAAGAAGAAGCCCGACTTGAAGCTGGTTAAGTAAGAAGACATGGATAAGGCCGCCGCAATTAAAAGAATTAAAAAACTCCGGGCATTAATCAACTACCACAACAAACGTTACTATCAATTGGATGACCCGGAAATATCGGATGCCGAGTACGATCGGCTCATGCAGGAGCTCATCGGGTTGGAAGGGAGATTCCCGGAAATCGATGTCTCCGAGTCACCCTCGCAGCGCGTGGGGGCGGCTCCCCTCGAAAAATTCGCGACTGTCACTCACCTTACCCCGATGCTCAGCCTTGCCAATGCCTTTTCCGAACAGGATATCTTAGATTTCGACGAACGCATTAAACGCTTCCTCGGCGCCGACGAAAAGATTACCTTCGTAGTGGAGCCCAAGCTCGACGGTACGGCTGTTAATCTCATTTACCATACTGGGACCTTTACCGTCGGAGCCACCAGAGGCGATGGAGAAAAGGGGGAGGATGTCACACAGAATCTGAAAACCATTGATTCCATACCGCTCCGTATGAAGAAAGGCAAGGAATCCCCTGTCCCGGAACGAATTGAAATCAGAGGCGAGGTGTATATCGAGATCGATCCCTTCAACAAACTGAACAAGCGCAGGCTAAAGGAAGGCGACCAGCCCTTTGCGAATCCCCGGAATGCGGCCGCAGGATCGTTGCGGCAGTTGGATTCACGGATAACCGCAAGAAGACCCCTGGAGATATTCTGTTACGGTATCGGTTTGGTCACGGGAAAGACATTTAAGAGACACTGGGATGTACTGCAAACCCTTTCCCGATGGGGCCTCAGGGTTAACCCGCATGTCAAACAGGCCAAAGATATCAATGATTGCATCGAATACTATCACCACATCGATAAAATCAGGGCGGAGCTGCCCTATGAAATTGACGGCGTCGTGATCAAGGTAGACGATATCGAAATCCAGGAGCGACTGGGCGCCGTATCCCGAAGTCCGCGTTGGGCCATTGCGTGCAAATTCGCCGCCACGCAGGAGACGACCGTCATCGAAGACATCCGCGTACATGTAGGACGCACCGGCGTACTCACCCCCGTGGCCATCATGAAGCCTGTCAGGGTAGGCGGCGTCACCGTGAGTAGGGCGACACTCCACAATATGGCTGAAATTGAAAAGAAGGACATTCGCATAGGCGACACCGTTATCATTCAGCGGGCGGGGGATGTCATCCCCGAAGTTGTAAAGGTCATTGAATCGAAGCGGATCGGCAAGGAAAAGAAATTTGTGATGCCCGCTAGGTGCCCTGAATGCGGCTCACATGTCGTGCGCCTTGAGGGCGAGGCGGCCCACCGCTGCATCGGGCTGGTATGCCCTGCCCAGATTAAGGAGCATATTACGCACTTTGCCTCGCGGGGCGGCATGGACATAGAGGGACTCGGTGATAAAATGGCCGCACAACTGGTAGAAAAGAAACTGATACAGGACCCTGCCGATATCTACTTCCTCAAAAAAGAAAATCTCCTCACTCTTGAACGAATGGCGGAAAAGTCCGCTAATAACCTCCTTGCAGCAATAGAGAGGTCGAAGACGCCGCCGCTGGAAAAATTCATCTATGCCCTCGGCATAAGACATGTGGGGGAACACATGGCGAGGGTCCTTGCCCGGTCATTCAGAACACTCGATGGTCTGATGACGGCGACGGAAGCTGACCTTCTTGAAGTCAGGGATATCGGACCGGAGGTGGCGAGCAGCATTATCGGTTTTTTCGGCGAGCAAGCCAACAGGAAAGTTGTTGAGAAATTCACGAAAGCAGGTGTCAAGCCCATAGAAAAATCCCGTCCCAAAGATGCGCGGCTCGCGGGAATGTCCTTCGTTTTTACGGGAACGCTGAGCAAGCTGACAAGAAACGAAGCGAAGAGAATTGTCGAATCCCTCGGCGCTTCCGCCATGGAGTCGGTTACGAAGACGACAGATTATGTTGTTGCCGGCGAATCGCCCGGCTCAAAGATCGAAAAGGCGAGAGCAGCGGGCATCAAGATCATCGACGAGAAAGAGTTCCTGAAACTTAGCGGCAGGGAATGACAACAGTAAAGAACCCCGTGCTCCCGCACGGGTATCCAGGGTTTGTTTTTCATGAAGCGGATGCACGTTATCATCTCCGGCAGGGTGCAGGGTGTTCTATTCCGGGCACGAACCAGGGAAACTGCCACAGCTTTAAAGCTGACAGGTTGGGTGAGGAATCTCCACGATGGCAGCGTTGAGGCTGTTTTTGAAGGAGAAGATAAAAATCTGGAGTCCATGCTGGACTGGTGTAGACACGGGCCCCCGCACGCGATAGTTAATAACGTTGACGCTCATGAGGAACCCTACACGGCCGAATTTCGCGATTTCCGTATAACCTACTGACGGAATTCTTTAAAAGCCTCTTCAAAACCCTTCATTGAGTTAACAATAGTCGCATCGTCAACACAGAAAGCAATCCGAAAATTACCGGGCCATCCGAAACCCTTCCCCGGAACTGTAAGAATTCTTCTCTTCGCGAGAGCCTTGACGAATTCTATGTCATCGCCTCCGGGCGCCTTGGGAAAGAGGTAGAATGTCCCGCCCGGCCTGATAAAATCATAACCGATGGATGAAAGGCCATCGCAGAGAAGCTCTCTCTTTCTCCTGTACTCATCCACATTCACTGTAACGCCATGTATTTTTGCGACCACCCTCTGCATCAAGGCCGGCGCGTTTACAAAGCCGAGCGTCCTGTTGAAAAGGATTAGGCCACCGATGACGTCTTGAATATCGGAAATCGCGGGATTGACAGCCAGATATCCTATGCGCTCACCCGCGAGCGAAAGGCTCTTCGAGTACGAAGAGACAACCATGCTGTTACTATAAGCCGAAAGGATGCTCGGCACGGCGATACCGTCGTAAACGATCTCTCTGTAGGGCTCATCGGAAATGAGGTAAATTTCCTTGCCGTATGCCCTGCTCCTATCCTCCAATAACTCCGCAAGGCCCCGAAGCGAAGCCTCGTCATACACTTTGCCTGTCGGATTATTCGGAGAATTGATGAGGACTATTTTCGTCTTTTCCGTAATGGCGTCTCGTATCGCGGTAAGATCGAGGGAAAAATCATCATTTGCCCTTACGAATTTGGCGACACCGTTCGCGTTATCAGCATAGATTTTGTACTCCACAAAACATGGCACAGGAGCGAGCAACTCGTCGCCCGGTTCAAGAAGGACCTTGCATATAACATTCAATGCCCCTGCAGCACCGCAGGTCATGATAATGTGATCCGCGGTGAGCGGTACGCCGTGATCCCTGCTCAAAGCCTGGGCAACAACCTTCCTCGTCTCAAGGTATCCTGCATTCGGCATATAGCCATGGGCGCCGGTAATTTCTTCCTCTGCAACGAGGCGCAGCGCCCTTCTAAACTCCATCGGCGGTTCAACACTGGGGTTCCCGATGCTAAAATCAAAAACCTTTTCCGCCCCGCATTGCTTCTTCAGCCTGTCACCCTCCTCAAACATCTTCCTGATCCAGGAAGACTGGGATATGATGCCGCGAACTTTTTCAGAAACCGCCATACGATGCTCCTCAACGCCGTTTAATATATGCTCCGGTAAATCATTAACATAGCATACCCGCCGCGTCAATATGGCGAATCGCAGGCGCAGATATCCAGGATATTGATAAAGGTGGTCATCAGCGATTTCTATTCGAACGGATGTATATCTGTTAGAATGACAGGATGCTATATTTCAGGAAGGACGCCGTAAATGGAGGCATGTTGAGTTCACCTTACACACTCATGTGAAAAAGAGTTGTTGCAGAATTCTATTGGTTATCGTTCATCTACAGAGATAAACTTATGTATAGATAAGAATTAATCATCTGTTCACGTTAGCGGGTGACCTGAATCGTACAGCCACCGCTGTCCACCCAGTCTTCGGCGCTTTTGTATAGCTTACCCCTTTTGGCGCTTTCACAGGCAGCTCTGCACATGTCACTCACTTGCGTCACTGTCTGGTCGACCAACGTGTCAGTCGCACCATCTGGTTTACTCTGCGAGAGAAGATCTCTTGTTTGGGGTGAAGATATTATACTGGATACCTCTACACAATCGCTCCCTGGGGTTCCAGCAGATAGTTGGCATTGGATGATTATTTCAAAGAGCTTCGCACAAGCCTGTCTTGTTGCTTCCTGCGGATCAGTTTGAGCATACGCTAGTAAGGGGAACAATAAAAAAAATAAAAGTAAGGCTTCGATAATGGAGATATTTATCAGTCTGGCTTTCATCAATTTTCCTCCTCCAATCCTATTTGAAGTACCTTCGAAATTGTGCTGATATTTACCAACAATTTATACCACATTTAGAGCTACATTTCTGCGCTTTTCGTCCATTACCAAGTGAAGTGCAGTTCGTATTGCCTGAATCGAAAAAACAAGGAAGAAGCAGAGCGGTCAGTCATGTTGCAAAGTGAGCGTGGCCGCATAGCTAAACGATACCTCTGGCCTATCGATTATTTTGAATCCCATTTCCTGAGCAGTGCTCAATGTATAATTAAAACGTCTTTTTGTAACATGGAAAAGAGGCTCAGCGATTAAAAAAAGGCCCTTCGGTTTCATGATCTCTTTTGCATTCGCAAAAAAGCGAATTAACTCCGGAACTTCGTGCACCATCCAGAACGCTAATACAAAATCAGCTTTCACATCTAAACAAAAGTCATTGGGTCTGCTAAGATTTGTGGTGAGGTTTGCGGCTAGCCCCGCTTCGGATGCCCGCCGCTGCAGAGCCCTTAGCATCCTTTCCTGAATATCTACGGCAATAACCCTTCCTTCGCTTCCCACCAATTTACACATGGGAATTGTAAAATAACCTTTTCCCGGCCCTATATCCACAACTGTATAGCCGGGTCTGATGTAAGGCGAAAAGATTTTATGAGGATCTTGGAATATTTTGCGGAGTGGATTGTCAAAGGTGAAGCATAACCACGACGGACAGACATGTTTTCCTCTTACAAATAGCTTATCAAGAATACTGCTCACCAGACACCTCCGATCAGTTCCTTTTGAGCCGAGCAGAACAGTTTCTCCAGATATTGTAGGTCAAAGTTCGTTTTCTCCGTTTGCCGCCTGGTTTTCCCGGCTGTGCCAAACTATTTCAATCATTCATTCATATCACTATTATTTTTAAAAGAAAATTAATGATTACGGTTTGAAGTGTCGTATATTCAACGCGGTTGACGATTTGTGGATAACAAGGAAGAAGGAGATAAAAAGGGTAGTATTTGTTACACCTACTGAGCCATTTCAGTCTATACCTGTCACTGTGCTTCGTCGCTCCACCAAGATAACATCTCGCCACTTTCCGAGAAGGTCACCGTGTGTCATCTTGCCTACCTTTTCACGCCTTCCGATTTCTCTGAATCCGTGTTTTTTTACCAGACCAAGGCTCAATGCGTTCTCGGGGAAGATTCCGCCCTGTAGCGTCCATATCCCCGCCTTTTCCGATGAGTCTATCAAGGCCCCAAGAAGGGTCGAACCTATGCCTTTGCCTCGATGCCCGGCTGCTACATACAGACTGACTTCCGCCACACCTGCGTATACATGGCGACTGGACACCGGGCTGAGTGCGGCCCATGCCAAAACATTATTACCTGCCCTGATGACCAACCTATGCTCAGACAGGTGAGCGGAATCCCATTTGTCCCAATCCGGCGCATTGGCCTCGAAGGTGGAATTGCCCGTGCCAATACCTTCGAGATAGATCGAACGGACTCGCTCCCAGTCTTCCGGCGTCATGTTATCAGTCACGTATTTCATTTTCTCCTGTGCTCATAACAATTATTTCTATGCTTCTGTCATGAAATATAAAACAAATATCTATGTCAAGCAAATTGAGCTAAAAAATTCTATGAAAAATGTGAGAACCAACTTAATAATCCGGCATATTGATAAACAGACATGATTTGTATGAAAACAGCATCTTATATAGAAAAAGTGCCTGATTTAAAAACTGATGCCATCTGTTGATTTTCGGAAGAAATATTGCGTCTAGCTGTAGACTTGAGAAATCCCTCTTTCAGGAAAGAGTCGACAGGGATCGAAAATATTAAAAAGGCGGATTTTGAATCCGCCTTTGTGTGATGAGATAAGATGCTTTCACTTTTCTCACTTTTTCTTTTTGTCCTGCACCTCTCTGTATTTCAGTGCTTCTTTAAGTTGCACGACAGCTTTCTCACAGTCTGCGATGGCCGCTGCCCTGTGGCCGCCAAAATCATGAGGGGCCGCTTTCATATAGGCTACGGCATCCTCAATGGCGTGTATGGCTTTCGCAATACGGGGATGAGATGCCTTTTCACCCCCCATAGTGGGCTCCGCATTAATAGGGACCGTTGTCATAATAAAA
Source organism: Syntrophales bacterium (assembly GCA_052144335.1). Classification (GTDB taxonomy): domain Bacteria; phylum Desulfobacterota; class Syntrophia; order Syntrophales; family UBA2185; genus Fen-1135. The sequence goes on along the minus strand of JBKQQP010000018.1, from coordinate 21,623 downwards.
AAGGACAAAGCAACGATTGCCGCACACATAACGATTGAAACAGAACGCTTTTTCATACTGGTACCTCCCTTTCGCTTTTTTTGTTTGGACTACATATAGGTTATTTCCTATTGAGCAAGATCCGTTCCACACGAAAGTAATCAGAGAATAACCAGTAAAGACAATTAATTGTTAGAATATCTCAAACGAACAACGCTTTTTTAGTTGAGGAACTATTCCCCTTCCCCTGGGGAATACCTCCACATTATCCTAACCGCCCCCAAGGGATTTAACTACACATTCTTAATTATTACCAATTGAAATCTTGTATGCAACGGCTAAATTAGGGAATCAACAAGGAAGAAAGTAATGAATCGTTTGCTCTGTCTGTCTCGCATAATAAGAACGCATTTGAATGCCCTTGACATTTTGCCGCTCAATGTCTAAAGTTTAGCGAAAGGCCATTACGAAAAGAGGAAGAGATGCCTATATTTGAATTCAAATGCAAGAAATGCAGCAAGACCTTTGAGGTTTTATTCTTGTCTGGAAACGACAAACCGGCTGTGGCTTGCCCTGCATGTAAATCAAAGAAGGCAGAGCGTTTGATGTCCAAATTCGGCGGAAAGATCGGCAATACATCGTCGGCAGGCTGCTCGTCCTGCGCGGCGACTTCCTGCGGCTCGTCCTGATCGGGCTAATCTCCTGTGGCAGGTCGCCACTTCTATAAAAAATAAGCAATAATTTTTGTTGTAAAAAAAGACGTAATCTAATATAAGCGTGCAGCCGCGATTGCGGGCGTTGAAAGACTGACTCTCATAATCTAGGACTTCTCCCGCAGTTGAGCCCGAGCAAACCGAGGGGATCGAAGTGGCAAAGGCGCAGGTTATAGATACCTGCAAAAAATACTTTTTTAGAAAGAGACGAAGACAATGAATATTCTCATGTTTGGACCAAATGGCAGCGGCAAAGGCACGTTCGGCGCAGTTCTGAGCGACAAATTCGGAATACCTCAGGTAGAAACGGGAGTAATTTTCCGAGACAACATCTCGAAAGGTACGCCGTTGGGAAAAGAGGCAAAGGCATACATTGACAAGGGCGAGTTGGTTCCTGACGGAATTACCATCCCCATGATTCTCAGCCGTCTGAAAGAAAAGGATTGTGAAAAGGGTTGGCTCTTAGACGGGTTCCCACGCAACAAGACGCAGGCTGTGGCCTTCTGGGACGCTCTACAAAAAGAAAAAATAAAACTGGATTACGTCGTTGAGCTCATCCTCGACAGGGATACGGCCAAGAAGCGCATCATGGGAAGACGTTTGTGCCCCAAAGACAATAACCATCCAAACAATATTTACGTCAAGGCAAACCTGCCCGTAGAGAAAGATGGCAAGCTCTACTGCCGCGTCTGCGGGAGCCCGGGACTCTTAACCAGGGCTGACGATCAGGATGAAGCGGCCATTGACAAGAGGCACGGCATCTACTTCGATACAAACACAGGCACACTCGCCGCCGTCAACTACTTCAAGGAGAGGGTAAAGGTCATTCAGGTGGATACCGTACCCGGCGTCAAAGAAGTTACAGAGAATCTCTTTAAATTAGTAAAATAGAGAGCAGCAGAAATAATGCATGAGAAAAAGCCTTCCCTGGACGATAAGGGAAGGCTTTTTTATCAGCATCCTCAAATCTTTAATTTATTTCAATTGCGCAAACAAACTGTCTCATCCAAGTAAATCAGAATATCCCGGAAATTTTCATAATGAACGCATGCTGTGCCATCTTGTCTGCACTTCTCATACAGTACTTCCTTGGCAAAGATGAGGTCTGCATCTTTTGCAGGACACACGTCGGAATATCCGTTGCCTACGTATATGACACAGTCATAGTTTGACCGGTAGTCTCTCAGGACGTCCTTCTTGCAGGTACCGCATTTCTCGCATTTATCGTTCATCCGGGGAAACTCTATGGAGAGTTTATTATCATTCTGAAAAACTGTGACATTGGAAAAAAATTCAATATCGTGCAGGTTGTTCCTCTTCAGTATGGCGTCTATGTAAAAATCGAGGCCGTCGGATACGATCTTGACATCGACCCCCCTGCTTTGGCAGAACCGATAGAACTCGAGAAAATGCGGATCTATCTTTTCACGGCTGCTGACAAATTCCAGCATCTGGGACCTACTGCCTGTAAAGAGCGGGGCCACTTGCGTATACGCGACCCGGGAACCGATTTCACCCGCACAGTAAGCCCGGTCTATCTCTTCCCATCCCTTATCGGTAAAACGGTTCAATATCTCATTCCCCATATCTACCGTGGAGACGGTTCCGTCAAAGTCACACAGGATCAGCATTCTCGGTTTCTTTGTGCCTGTATTCATGATTGCTGCTTCTTCTTATAATGCTTTATCAGAACGTTAATACCGAAAAGGATCAAGAGCACTGGAAGAAGATATTTTGCAACTATGTGCAATTCGTACCCCCAGTTGTTCACCAAAAGAAAAATCACCCCCGCAACGCCGATGAACCATCCCCCGATATCCTTGACGCGCTGCATCAGTGTGCCTACTGAAATGGCAATCAAGAGTACGGGCCAGCTCTTATCGAACCCGTAGATGCCTGTGTTGTCCAGGATAATGAGAACGCCCAGCGTAATCAGGATCAGGCCTCCGGTCAGGATATGCCTCTTTTCCCTTGCTTCCATTTGCGGTCAACTCCTCCTCAAAAAAATCATTTTCCTCTCTCTGCAAGACTCAAAAAAGGCTTGATCAGATCAATGGGAATGGGAAAGAGCGTCGTAGAGTTGTTCTCGGCCGCGATCTGATTCAGGGTCTGCAGATACCGGAGCTGTAAGGACATCGGCTGTGTCTCCATAAGGGCGGCAGCCTCGATCAGCTTCTGGGCGGCCTGGAACTCACCTTCCGCACTGATGACCTTCGCGCGGCGCTCTCTCTCCGCTTCGGCTTGTTTGGCAATGGCCCGCTTCATCTCCTCGGGCAGATCGATTTGCTTGACTTCGACGTGAGAAACCTTTATTCCCCAAGGTTCGGTGCTCCGGTCCAGGATCTCTTGGATCTGGATGTTGATCTTCTCACGTTGCGACAGGAGTTCGTCGAGCTCCACTTGGCCGCAGACGCTCCGCAAGGTAGTCTGGGCGAGCTGGGAGGTGGCATAGAGGTAATTCTCCACGTTAATCACGGCGTCGTTCGCGTCCATGACCTTGAAATAAACGACGGCGTTGACCTTGATTGATATGTTGTCCCGTGTGATCACGTCCTGTGGAGGGACATCCATGGTAATGGTGCGCATATCGACCTTGACCATCCTGTCCACGATCGGTATCAGGATGATAAGGCCTGGGCCTTTGGTGTCGATTACCCTCCCGAGGCGGAAGATCACGCCTCTTTCATACTCGTTGAGTATTCTAATGGCTGACGCCAGAAACATGACCACCAGTACTACTAGTACAATAAATGGAATAGAAAACATAATTACCCTCCCTGTTTATTTTCAATTTCTTCGACTTTGATTTTTAGACCTTTGACCTCTACGACTCTAACCGCCCTGCCCGCCTCTACGCGCTTGTCACTTGTTGCATTCCAGTACTCGCCCTTTATGAGGGCCTTTCCTGTCTCATAAATATCGGTGAGCGCTTTTCCTTCCTCGCCTGCCATACCTTCCTTTCCTGTTCGCCTTTTTCTCATCTGGGCCTTGAGCACCAGGGCGATTACCCCGGCAAAAAACAAGCAGATTATCGTCAGCACGGGGATCATGACACTCCACGACACCCTGAGGGCAGGGTCGGGCGATTCAAAGAGCAAGAGTGAACCCAGGACAAGAGAGATAATACCCCCGACAGTCAAAAGGCCGTGGCTGATGACTTTTATCTCCGCGATAAAGAGAATGATGCCGAAAAGTATAAGCAGGATCCCGGCATAATTTACCGGCAGCGTCTGCAGGGCAAAAAAGGCCATGATAAGGGAGATGCCGCCGATGATTCCGGGAAGAATGACACCGGGATGGGCCAGTTCGAAATAAAGACCTGCCAGACCAACAAGCAGGAGGATATACGCTATATTCGGATCGCTGATTGCCGCAAGAACCCTCTGGCGAGTACCCATTTTTTTCTCATTGATGATGGCATCCTTTGTTTTAATTACCCTCTTTCCGGACGATACAGTTACCACTTTCCCGTCCATCTGTTCCAGGAGACTGTTTAGGTCGGGAGCGACAAAATCTATGACTTTGAGTTTGAGGGCCTCTTCGGCGGTAACAGACTCGCTCTTCCTGACGGATCTCTCCACCCAGTCTGCATTTCGCCCCCTCTTGTCTGCGATGCCTCGGACGTAGGCGACGGCATCATTTTCCACCTTCTTCATCATTGTCTTATCCGCGCTGCCTATGCCCAGGCCCACCGGATGGGCGGCGCCGATATTCGTGCCGGGTGTCATGGCAGCGACGTGCGCTGCAATCGTGATTATCACCCCTGCGGATGCGGCTCGGGCTCCGGAGGGGTACACGTACACAACAATAGGAATGGCTGAGTTCAAGATGGACTTTGCAATGTCCCTCATGGCGAGATCCAACCCGCCGGGCGTATCCAGGAGAATGATCAGGCCATCGGAACCCGCTTTCGTTGATGCATCTACGCTTTGCACAATGTACTCGGCAATGGGCGGCGTAATGGTGGCATGTACTGTAATGGTATCAAAGACGGGCTTCTTTTCTTCAGCAAGCAAGCGGCCGAAAACAGGCACGATGATAAGCAATGTGAGAATCAGGATTGGTATATTGATCTTATTTCTTGTCATGAGTCGCCCCTCTCCATCTTTTTGCTGTATGGCAAATCGTTATGAAATCTGCTGCGGCAGCGCCTTCATTATCTTCTGGACGTCTTCCCATACCTGCTTTTTGGCACCCGGATTCCTCAGAAGATATGCCGGATGATAAGTAGGCATTAATTGTATCCCGTGATATGAGTGAAACTTACCCCGAAGGACCGTTATAGGCACATCTGTTTTAAGCAGGGTGTGGGCGGCGAACGTTCCCAATGCACAGATCACCCGCGGGTTAATCGCCTCAAGCTGCTTGACAAGAAAAGGCTCACAGGCAGCTATTTCCTCGGGCTTGGGATTGCGGTTCCCGGGAGGGCGGCACTTGAGGATATTGCATATATAGACATCACTCCTCTTGAGTCCCATGGCCGCGATAATCCTGGTCAGAAGCTGCCCGGCGCGACCGACAAAGGGTCTGCCCTGGATATCTTCATCTCCGCCCGGCGCCTCGCCGACGAATACGATCTCGGCCTGGGGGTTCCCCTCACCGAAGACGATGTTGGTTCTGACCCGTCCGAGGGGGCACCTTTGACAGTCACCGAGTTCAGTTCTCACTTCTTTAAGAGTCAATGCCTTTCGACGTGATGTCCGGTCCTGAGCCTGCGATTTGTCGGCGGCGGATGTGTCAAGAGATGCGGGCTCTCCCGTCATATACAAGTATGCCGGCGTTTTCCCCGCATCAATCTCGGACTGGATTTGAGCTTTTAGATAGCGGACCAGCGCCAATAGTTCATCTGCCGGGTTTTCTTTTGCACTTTCCATAGTGAGACTATCTATCCCGAAAAGCAGGGCCACGTCTGGGAGCAGACTTTCTGCTCGTTATGATCTTCTTAACCCTGTCAAGTATCCTGTCGGCAACCTCCATTTTGCTCATCAAGGGGATGTTTTCAATTCCACCCTCAGGGCTGAGTATCTTGATTAGATTTGTATCGTAACCGAACCCCGCACCTTCCTTCGTGACATCGTTGGCCACAATAATATCCATATTTTTCTTCTTCATTTTGTTCCTCGCATTTTCAACAAGGTTCTCCGTCTCCACGGCAAAACCCACGAGGATGCGATTGCCCTTCTTTCTGCCGACTTCCAGTATAATGTCCGGATTCCTCTCCAACTGCAGATCAAGCCCGCCGCCGACTTTCTTTATCTTCGCGGCGGAACGCAACGATGGGCGATAATCGGCCACGGCGGCGGCTTTAATGACTACGGTAGCGCTACCCAGATGCTCCATGACGGCATCCCTCATATCGACAGCGCTCGCAACCGGTATGAACTTTATGTCCCGCGGCGCGGGCAACGCTGTGGGACCGCTGACCAGGGTAACATGTGCACCCCTCCGCTTTGCCGCTATTGCCAGTGAGTATCCCATTTTTCCTGAGGAATAATTGGTGATGTATCTGACCGGATCGAAAGGTTCACGGGTGGGACCGGCAGTTACAAGAATCTTCTCTCCCTTGAGATCCTTGGTGGTCAGAATGGATTCGACTTCTTCGACAATATCCGCTATCTCCGGGAGCCTTCCATAACCCTCGGCCTTGCAGGCCAGTTCGCCATACCCAGGCACCATGAAGAGATAGCCCCGTGCTGTGAGCCTGCCGATATTCTCTTTCACGATCGAATTATTATACATGTTCACATTCATGGCAGGACAGATTAGCACCGGGGCTTTCGTTGCCATAACTGTGGTGGTAAGAATATCGTCTGACAGACCCGCGGCGATCTTCCCAATGATATTCGCCGTGGCCGGTGCAATCACGATGATATCCGCGTACTCTGCAAGGGAAATATGGGCCATATCGAAGTCTGCCAAGGGGGCAAACATATCCGTAAAGACGGGATGCCCGGAAAGGGTCTGGAGAGTCAGAGGAGTTATGAACTCGGCTGCATTCTTTGTCATGATCACTCTGACAAAGGCCTCCTTCTTTACAAACTCCCTCGTCAGCTCAGCGGATTTATAGGCAGCTATCCCCCCTGTTATGCCAAGAACGATTTTCTTATCTTTCAGCATCTTTCTTATTCCTCAAAATTCATTATGCATGCCGTAAGACCAACATACCACCTTTATGGCTCACATATAGCAAGTCTCATACACAACTTCAAGAATTAATGCGGGCATTTGTCGGAATATTGTGCTTTTAACCTTGCAAAGCGATCTAAAAATCATTATAAATCAGCCCGGCATAACCCAATATGCGTATGAGGTACTTTATGAAAACCTATAGACCACACATAATAGCCGTCCTAATTATATTGATTGCCGGTTTTGGCTTCTGGTTTTTCAATTCCTGGGGCGAATTGGAAAAGCCTGCCATCCAGCTTGATCAGGAGTTGACGTCAATAGGAAAGTCTAAAACATTCAATATTACCTTTACGGACCGGAAGAGCGGCCTGCGCAATTCAGCGGTCACCATAGCTCAGGATAATCAGACGCAGGTACTTTCCTCCCTCAACTATACAGACTCGGTAACAAGAGAGAGCAACGTCAGTGTAACCATAGACCCTCAGGCGATGAAGCTTCATGAAGGGCCGGCCACAATCAATATCTCAGCGACTGATAACTCGGTTTGGAAAAACGAGACAACCCTTGCCATACAGGTCAATATCGATTTTGTACCGCCGCAAATATTTCTGCTTACTTCCACGAATAATATTAATCCAGGCGGCGCATGCGTGATCCTCTACAGGACATCAAAGCCGGTTATCTCAAGCGGCGTCAATGTCGAAAATCATTTTTCCCCCGGGTACGCGACGATGATTGCAGACAAGCCGTGTATCATCAGCTATTTTTCTCTTCCGATGGATGCCAGGCATGGTGGCATCGCCATAAAAGTGATCGCCCGTGATCAGGCAGGAAATGAAGCGTCCGTTGCCTTACCAAATCTCGTCAGGAACAAGAAATTCCGCAGCGATAAGATGACCCTGAGCGACAATTTCCTGCAGCAGAAGATGCCCGAATTTCAGAGTCATGATCCCGCTCTTCAGGGTAGGACGCCGCTCGAAACCTTCATCTATGTCAACACCAAGATGAGGGAGGATAATGACAATACAATCCGGGAAATCTGCAAGACATCGAACCCCAGGCAATTATGGGAAGGCACATTCCTACGAATGAAAGATGCCGCTCCCATGGCCTTGTTCGGTGATAAGAGAAGATACCAATATCAAGGCAAGGTAGTGGGTGAGAGCATCCACATGGGCGTAGACCTCGCTTCCACGACAAATGCTCCGGTGGAAGCCGCCAATAACGGCATCGTCGCATATGCCGGCTACCTCGGCATCTATGGCAACTTCGTGATCATCGATCACGGTTTTGGATTCTTCACTCTTTACGGCCATCTGAATTCTATAGATGTCAAGAAAGGACAGGAAGTGAAAAAAGGCGACGTTATCGCCCATACAGGATCAACAGGCCTGGCTGGCGGTGATCATCTGCATTTTGGCATGGTTATCGGCGGGCAGTTCGTGAACCCCCAGGAGTGGTGGGACGCCCATTGGATTGCAGATAACGTCACTAAAAAGACTGCTGCTTCTTTCTAGATTCTTATGACGAGACAGCTAAGGCCGGCTGAAATAGAGATTAAAATCTCCGCTTCTAAACATTTGCAATCCGTTATATTCGGCTAACTCTTATTGATGTCCCTGTGGTTTATAGTCACTATGTAATTTTTATCTGAAAAATAAGAGCCGAGTTGATTTGCCATGACGACCGACCTGTGTCTCCCGCCTGTACATCCCAAGGCTACATTAAGCCTCGCCTTTCCCTCCTTTTCATAAAGCGGGATGAGAAATGCCATCAGTTCGAAAAGCTTTTGGATAAAGATTCTGCTTTCTTCCGATTCGAGCACGTAATTCTGAACATCGGGATGGTGGCCATCATAGAATTTGAGTTCTTCCACGAAATATGGATTGGGGAGAAAACGGACATCAAGCACGATGTCTGCATCGGCGGGTATTCCGTACCGGTAACCGAATGATGTAACATGAATGACCATCCTTTGATTCACGGATGAAGAAATAAACTGCCTTTGCACGACGTCCTTTAATTGATGCACATTGTATGAGGTGGTATCGATGATTTTATCGGCCATCTGTTTCAAAGGGGCCAGCTTCTCCCTTTCCAGGTTGATACCTTCCATGACGGAACCCTTTACTGATGTGGGATGCACTCTTCTCGTTTCACTGAATCGATGCAGGAGGGCGTCGTCACTCGAATCGAGAAATAGTATTTCTATCCTGTAACCCTCGCTCTTCAACTGGTCAAAAATCTTTGTATATTTCTCCAGAAAACTCTTCTCCCTCAAATCCATAACCATGGCGACGCTTGTAATGTCTTTTGAGGCATCGGACTGAATCTTGAGGAATCGGGGAAGAAGAACAACAGGAAGGTTATCGACGCAAAAGAAGCCGATATCCTCCAGCGCCCGGAGGGCAGTGCTCTTGCCTGAACCCGAAAGTCCCGTGATGATTACTACACGCAGGTTGTTCATGATTCTCGTCTTTCCACATCCCTCATTAATTTTTGAACCACGGACTCAACGTATTCGTATATTGTGCGCGTCTGCGGAAAACCCGGCAACTCCATGCAGCTCAGTTTGACTCCCATGATATCAAGTAATTTTTCTTCTGAACAGCTATTTTGCCTCCCGTTATGATCCATTGCCCTTAATTCAACCATTAAATTTATGATTGAATCGTCAAGAATGGCTTGTGCACCGAGAAGTTCTTTTGCCTCAATAATGCCTCTATCCTTAATATTGATAAGACCTTTGGTGAGCGCATGACTCCGGCCATACAACATATCTCCTCTTCTTTCAATCTCTATGGCATCGTCCGCTATCCAACGATGGCCTCTTTCTGCCAGCTCCAGAGAACATTCAGTCTTCCCCGTGCCGCTGTCTCCTGTAAACATCACACCGAAGCCCGAAACACTTACAAGCGTCCCGTGCACGGACAGGGAATTTTCCAGCTTTTCTCTCAGGAGACCGGAAAGACGGCTTTCCAGCAGAAACCCGTCATACACTGACGTAAAGACGGGAATGCCGCACAGCTCCGAGAAAGACGCTATAGGGCCCGGCACTTTGTCGATTTCTGAGATCGCTATTAGGGGAATACAGTTTGAAACGATAGACTGAAAGATCTTCTTGCGGGATTGTGATGGCATTGCTGTGAGTTCAGAAACATATTGAGGCGTGACTATAAGGATGACGTCAGGGATAATCCGATTCTGGAAGGCTTTTGCTGTTTCATATCGCTGTACTCGGGTACTGCTGGTTGATCTCGACAAACCGGCTTCGCCGGTGATTTGTGCGAGTCCTAATTCATCCTCTCTACCTTGAAGAATATCTTTTAACCGGAGCGAGGCCATGGAAGTGAGTTACCCTCACAATCAAGTTGCGTCATCCTTGTCCGCAATTGTTACGTACAGCTCATCCTTTGATTTGGCTTCTATGAGCTTCTTCCTGAATGTGCTGTCTTTCAGCATCTTCGATATTTTGGCAAGCACCTTCAAGTGCAGGCCTGTCGTATTCTCCGGAGCTAATAACAGGAAAAAAAGATTGGCCGGTTTGCCGTCCATGGACTCAAACTCCACACCTTGCCTGCTTCTGCCGAATGATACTATCAACTCATCGAGATCCGCCAGCTTGCCGTGGGGAATAGCGATACCATCTCCGATACCGGTACTGCCTAACTTTTCCCTGTCCAAGAGTGTGTTTACTATTAATGCTTGATTAATCGCGCCATTTTCACGATGAATCACGCCTGACAATTCAGCAAGAACATCCCTCTTGGTCTTTGCCTTCAGTTCTTCAATGATATATTCTTTCCTGAAGATATCCATTATTTTCATGATTTTTCCTCAAACCTCAGCTGCTTGTCTCTATGAGGGCATACTTTCCGTCATCGCGGACATAGATGATGCTGACGTTTTCTGTAGAAGAATCTCTGTAAACAACAAAACGATTCCTTGATATGTCAATCTCCATTATTGCATCTTCAAGAGACATGGGTTTCAATACAACCTTCCGCATCTCCACTATTCTTGCTTCCTGCGTTTCATCCATATCATCCGGGTATGCTTCCCGTGGCGAGGATCCATCTGACCTCACTGCATTTGTCTTATGGCCCCGCGTTTTTTCTTTACGCTTTTTAAGTTGACGTTCTATCTTTTCAATCGCATTATCTATAGCAAGGCTCATTTCCTTGGCTTCTTCTTTGGCATTCAGGATCTGCCCATTCGTCATTAGATTCACTTCCGCCACATTTCTGAACTTTTCCACCGAAAGAACAACGCGGGCCTCAACCGGGGTATCCAGATATTTTTCGAGTTTCTTTAGTTTTTGATCGAGATATTCCTTATGCCAGTTATCCCCTTCCGTATTTCTGAAGGTTACAGAAATCTTCATAATTACATCCTCCTAGGTTTCAATACATTGTGCCCTTCCCTCTTTAGTATCTCTTGCGAGGGCGGGCATCCTAATCCTTAAATCATCTCAGGTCAACCTGTTTTTTAGGGCTTTTTCGGACTGCCCGCATAAAGCAAAAATCGTTTGAGAAATTGATGGGATAAGAGATGGGCGGAGAAGCGCCGTCATTCGCATGCTTGGGATAAACAAATCTGAGGCATGAGGCGTGCATAACTACAAGACATAGCTCGACCTGAGCCTGCACAGGGAAGGATGAAGCCCGATTTATGCCGGAGCCCGCCCGCGCAAACGCGGGAAGACTTTCTACAATACCGTCAGAAATACTTTTTCCTCTTGGAAGAAGGCAGAACACCCATCATTTCTCTGTACTTTGCAACCGTTCTCCTCGCAATCGATATGCCTGATTTTTTCAGGAGATCGACGATGTCACTATCACTGTAAGGCTTCTTGGGATTCTCCGCGCTCACGATCTTTCTTATCTCTTCTTTGACACTCTTCGATGCAACGGCATCACCGCTTGTTTTTTGTATTCTGCTACTGAAGAAATACTTGAGTTCGAATATGCCTCTCGGCGTATGCATGTATTTGCTTGTCACCACCCTGCTTATAGTTGACTCATGCATTTCCACATCATCAGCGATATCTCTCAGTACCAGCGGCTTTAGATAATTGATGCCGTAATCGAAAAAGTCCCTCTGCAATTTCAAGATGCTTTCCGTCACTTTGTATATTGTTCTTTGCCTCTGCTGTATGCTCTTGATGAGCCAGGTAGCCGATTGCATCCTCTCTCTTATATATTTCCGGCTGCTTTCCGCATCCGGAAATGTGTTGCTGCCGCCCATAATCTCCTTGTAAAAGTTGCTGATCCGGAGCTTCGGCAGACCGTCGTCATTAAGAATTATCTTGTATTCATCCCCTGACTTAAAAACATACACATCGGGCGTGATGGTATCTATCCTCTCTTCGGTATATACGCTCCCGGGTTTCGGATCCATGCTGCTTATTATACAGACCGCCTGAAGAACTTCGGATATAGGGACCTTTAATTTCCTTGATATGTTAGTATAATTCTTTGTTTCCAGGTCTTTGAGATGTTCGTTTATGATCGACTCAACGAGGGGCGTCAGCACGCCTAGGATCCTGGCTTGAATCAGAAGACATTCCTTGATGTCCCTTGCGGCAATTCCGGGAGGATCAAATTCCTGCACCTTCTTCAAAACACCTTCAACGAAACTCTCCTCGATACCCTCCTGTTTCGCTATCTCCTCTATGGACGCCACCAGATAGCCGTTATTGTCGAGGTTACCTATTATCTGTTCCCCAATCTTCATTTCCGCGTCGGTAACACGGGACAACTTGAGTTGCCACATCAGATGGTCCGTCAGGGACGGCTTCACCATCAGCATATTATCCCAGGACGGCGCTTCATCATCCTTGCGGTCATACCTTACACCCGTGGGGCCGTAGTCCTCAAGGTAGCTATTCCAGTCAAATTCTTCCTTGCCGTCCCCCTCCCCGGTAACCTCCTCCGTACGCTCAACCGCCTTAATCTCTTCCCGGTCGGCTATTTCAACTGTATCGGATTCCGGAACGGATGTTTCTTCCGGGTATTCTTCTGACGCTATCTCCTCGAGTAGAGGATTTTCCTCCATCTCCTGCGTTATTAAATCAGTCAGCTCCAGCCTCGAAAGTTGCAACAGCTTGATTGCCTGCTGCAACTGAGGTGTCATGACCAGCTGCTGGCTCAATTTCAGATTTTGTTTGAGTTCGAATGCCATTTTTCCGTATGCTTAATCAACACCAACTCACATCCGCCGTTCAGAGATAAAAATCTTCGCCCAGGTAAATCTTTCTTGCAATTTCACAGTTGGCTATGGTGTCAGGATCTCCTTCTACCATAATTGCCCCTTCATTGACAATATAGGCTCTATCACAGACAGAAAGCGTCTCTCTGACATTATGATCGGACACGACAACGCCGATTTTTTTAGATTTCAACTTGGATATGATCCTTTGTATATCCTGAACAGCTATGGGATCAATTCCCGCAAATGGTTCATCGAGCAGGATGTACTTGGGAGACGTGACCAAGGCTCTTGTAATTTCGACTCGCCGCCTTTCTCCGCCTGACAAAGAGTATGCGCGCGCTTCTGACAGGTGTGAAATATCGAGTTCCCCGAGCAGTTCCTTCAGTCGCTTGTCTCTCTCGTCTTTATCTATATCCAGCGTCTCGAGAATTGCCATGATGTTCTCTGCCACGGAGAGCTTTCTGAATATGGAAGGCTCCTGAGGCAGGTAGTTCAATCCTTTTCGCGCCCGGACATACATGGGGCACTTACTTACGTCTTCCCCATTTAAAAAGATACTCCCCGCATCGGGCCATATCAAACCCACTATCATATAAAAGGTTGTGGTCTTGCCTGCTCCATTGGGTCCTAAAAGGCCTACCACTTCTCCAGGGCTTATTTCCAGATCAATCTTATTTACTACGACCCTGCTTCCATAAACTTTTACCAGCCCTTTAGCCGACAGCGCTTCCATTAATTCGACACATCCATATATCTAAATTTGTACATTTACAATTTGCCTTCGTAGACGAATATCGCAGAAAATCTGCAAAAGATCCTTCACTTCTTTTTATCTTTGTTGTCCTCAGGATATATGGTAGCTTTGACTCTCCCTTTTTCCACGCTTTCGACAACACCTCTGTCTTCATCAAGAAATACTACTATCCTGTCGCCGTTGATGACGTTTCTTCCTTCACGCATGACTGCGTTACCCAGCATAACAATCTGTTGCGTATCCTGGTAGTAAACTGCGTCATTTCCGGTCACAACCCTTTCACCTTGTGTTATTGTAACATGACCCTTTGCCTCAATCTTCTCCAAATCGCCGGCACTGCCGATATCCTGTGTGCCGTTCTTTTCCTGTACGCGCGGATCTTTCTTGTAATACAAGAAGAGGCGGTCTGCTTTTATAACTTTATCACCCTGGGTCGCAACTGCGTTACCTGAAAATACAACAAGCTTTTTCTCGTTGTAGGCGTCTAGGCGGTCAGAAACAATCTGTATGGGCTGATCCCTGTCCAACTTGATTTTCTTGTTCGTATCGGTCTCCTTAGCGCCCAAATATGCGACGCTAAGAAATGCCACTATCAGAGTGATTATTATCCTGTTTCTCATGATCATCTCTAAAGTAACCCGTCGGAATTTCGCGCCCCAAGGAAAGCGTCCATGCAGAGGGCCCATCCGGGCATATTACTTTATATTGGCTTTCACTTTTGATAACAATGCTACATCTTTATCTTCCAGCGAGAAGGACAACCCTACACCTTTCACCTGCATGCGGGAGTTTTCCATTTTAACGGCGGAGTCGGTATATATCCGTTGCTGCGCGCCCGAATATCTCAGGATATCAGTGGTCAGGTGATCCCCCTTATCTGAGGTGATTTCCACATTTCCGGAAATTTCCATATCCTTCGTCTCCGTGTTTGACTTGCCTTTATCACCCGTCATAACGAGGGTCCTCCCGTCGGACATTACAAGCTTCACCCGGACCCGATCGAAAAGGACCAGATTCTCGTTCTTGACATACTTTGCACTATTCGCATTGATCTCCCATTTCACGCCTGAAGCGCCCACATCTGTATAGTGGACGTCCTTAACCTGGAGATCAACTTTGTCCGACACAATATTAAGCAGCTGATTCTTGGAAGACTTGCCGCTCTCCAAAAACAGAAGGACAGCTGCCCCTGTAACGATTGCCACAGCCAGAACGGCGATAACAATATTTCTTCTCTTAAATTTCATAAAACTTTGTCTTCAGGGATGGGCAGCTTTTACTTCCGCTGTAAATTACAAACTGTGAAAATAAAGCGCTCCCTGGGACTGACTCGATTTATATCATCCGTTGCCGTGTATGTAAAGGTCAAAGGCAGACACACACACCGAGTATGGAAGTACGACAGATTAACTAGGGCTGAATCTGCGGCCATGGAGCTGCCGCTTCTTCCGTGATCATCGGCAATTATTCATTCTTCACAAGAACTCATACCTCTTTGCCACATCGGCCCATTCGCCCTTAGCCTTCAGGATAAGTTCACATACCTCTCTTACGGCGCCGCGGCCCCCTTTATTTACTGTAACATAGTCGACGCATTTCTTCACATCGAGAACAGCATCGTCAACGGCGGCAGAGAACCCGGCTCTTTTTAATACCGGGATGTCAACTATATCGTCTCCTACAAAAGCCATATGTTCATAGTTCAGAGACCGGTTACGGAGAATGGTATCGGCGATTTCCAGTTTGTTGGTAACGCCCTGGTGGATCTCGCCGATGCCGAGGTCTCTGGCACGATGTTCAGCCACTGCGGACCTCCTTCCCGTCACGAGTATAACATCGACACCGTATCTCATCAGGACCTTGATGCCGTGTCCGTCTTTAACGTCAAAATTCTTTATCTCGTGCCCCTCATGATCCATGATTATTCGTCCATCCGTCATGACCCCGTCAACATCCAGCACCAGAAGACGGATGTGTTTTATCTTCGCTACCAATCTCTCATCGAAAAATTCGCTTCCCACGTCTACCCCCATTTCTTATTTCTTGTCGGCTTTCATCCTTTTGACTATGCCATCTATCTCTATAAGTGTAGAAAGGAGATCGTAAAGTGCATCGAGGCGCACTGAATTCGGACCGTCGCATTTGGCATGTTCAGGCTCACGGTGCACTTCCAGGAAGATGCCGTCGACTCCGACTGCAACGGCTGCTCGCGAAAGGTGGGGAACCATTTCGTGCTGACCGCCGGAAGCAGTGCCAATTCCGCCCGGAAGCTGCACGCTGTGAGTTGCATCGAATATCACAGGGTAACCCATCTCCCTCATCAGAGGGAGCGAGCGATAATCAACTACAAGATTATTATACCCGAAAGTTGCCCCCCTCTCCGTAACTATTATATTTTCATTCCCTGTTGAAGATGCCTTGAGAAGTATATTCGCAACATCCCACGGGGCGAGGAACTGGCCTTTCTTGATGTTGACAGCCTTGGCCCTTCTGGCAACTTCGATTACGAAGTCTGTCTGCCTGCAGAGAAAGGCCGGCACCTGCATCACATCGAGAATCTCCGAAGCAGGTCCGATTTCCTCGAAGCGATGCACATCCGATAGAATTTTGATGCCTAAATCCTTCTTTATGTCGGATAAGACGCGCAGCCCCTTCGCCATCCCAGGACCCCTAAAAGAATTCATGGAGGTTCGGTTCGCCTTGTCATACGACGCTTTAAATATGAATGGCAATTTCAAACGACCTGTCACGTCTTTCAGGAAGATTGCCGCGTCTCTTGTTGTCTCTTCGTCCTCTATGACACAGGGACCGGCGATGAGAATGAAGGGGGCCCCGCCCCCAATGACCATATCATCCAGGATAATCTGCCTCATCACTTCACCTCTTCAACTTGCTGACAAACCCAACAATGTGCTGACACGCAATCAAGTTGCTCCAATCTCAACTATGCCGCAAATTACGATTCACGATGCTTCTGCTGCAACATCTTAATCTTCAAAGCAGGAATCTTCTTAGCCGCGACATTCGAATCAGGATTTAGTTCATAGGCTTGAGTATAAGCCTTGAGGGCATCCTGATACATGCCTTTCTTTTCGTACGCCTTTCCCAGACCAAGATAAACATCGTCATCCTCTGCATCATACCTCAGTGAGATCCTGTAGTATTCAATTTCCTTGTCTGTATCGTTCTTAAGACCATAGACATATCCAAGGCCCGAGTATGCTGTCGCCCTTTTGGGATTGATGGCAATCATTTTTTTATAGATTTTGATTGCCTTTTCATACTGCTTTTGGTCCGTGTAATATTCGGCGAGAATATCCAAAACATCCATGTTCGGATGAGCTGCGGCCACGTACTCATATTCGCGTATGGCCTCTTTCTTTCTGCCAAGCTTATCATATGTGTATGCAAGGTTATAATGAACCTGAGAATCTTTCATTCCATATTTGACGGCTTTTTCATAGTTTTCGGCTGACAGTTTATATTTTTTGAGTTCACCGTAGGCAAAACCAAGATTGGCATAAGTTGATGCTTTTCTTGGTGATGATTTCAGAATTTTCTCGTAGGCCCTGATGGCCTCACTGTAACGCTTATTCTTAAAGTCGATGTCTGCAAGTTTTGTTGTCGCTTCAGGATCACCTGGATTTATTTTGAGTACGGTTTGATATTCCCGCGCTGCATCCTGATCTTGATTTCTCTTTTCATAGGCGGAAGCAAGATTATAGTGAACAACATGATCCTTCGGATTCAGAGATATGGCCTTCTTATAATTCTCCATTTCTTCTTTCCACTGCCCCTTGCCGCCATGTGCAAGGCCCAGGTTTGCGTAAGCCGAGGCATTCCGCGGTTGTTTTGCAATGATTTCCTTGTACAATCTTATGGATTCATCATAGTTCCCCGCCCTGAGATAGGCGCCCGCTAAGGCAATCTTAACGTTTTCAGCGTCTCGCGTCTTTGTCAATATGAGCTTGTATTGCTCAACGGCATCTCTTAAATTATTGGCCCTTTCATATGCCTCGCCGAGCCTAAATCGTACCAGGGTGTCATCAGGGTTCAACTTAAGCGACTCCTTATAGTTGACAATGGCCTTTTCCCGTGCCCCCTTATTGTCATAAGCATATCCAATATTAGCATATGTAGAGGCATCGCGCGGATTTATTCTAAGCAGCTTCATTCCCGTGCTGATTGCCTTATCGTAATCCTTGGTTCTTATATAACACTTCAATAATCCTCCTAGCGCATTAACATCATCGGGCTTCAGTGCGAGAATGTCATTATACTGAGCAATTGCCTTCTGCACAATTCCAGCCTGCTCATAAATGGCCGCCAGCATCTTGCGAACGCCGACATCATTTTTATTCATGTCTATGGCCCGTCTTAGATAATCAATCTGAGCCTGCTGATTCTCCGAATTTTTGGCATATCTCAACCAATCCTGCGGCGTAATAACAACCTTCAGGGGGAGGGATGCAATCTCTTCCCCGTTATATCTGACGGCTATACGGCCTGCATCGACTGCTGCATCATGCGCACTCTTACCGCGGGTGGTGATAGCTTTATCGACCAACTCTATGCCTCGAAGCATTACCCTGAAGTGATCCTCTCCCGCGAGCCCGTCAACATGCACCGTCACCCCGCGGCCAGAAAAAACGTCCGTGGCAATTTCTTTCACAACAAATTCATCCCGGTAAGAAATATCGAACGCATCGCCCTTCTTCAACCTGTAGTCTTTCCCGTTTTTCTCTACATCCAGATAATAAAACTCCGGTCTCCCTCCAAGAAAGACAAATGAAAAAGTGTTCTTCAATCGCACGAGACTTATGGGGTACTTATTCATTCTCTCAGGAAATGCATAGTTTGCTATTATCCAGACGACAACGAGCACAGCCGCTGTAATTCCCGCAATAAGCAAGCCTTTGCCCGGCCTATTAAAACTATCCCATTTTCTCTTGATGAAGCTGGACTCCATTTTCCGCCCTTTAACTTCCTTTTCTAACCTCTCGGGTGATACCTCTTGTGGATGGACTTGAGTCTCTCGCGTGTTATATGTGTGTAGATTTCTGTCGTTGCTATATCAGCGTGACCAAGCATGATCTGAACGGAGCGGAGGTCCGCGCCCCCTTCCAGCAGATGGGAGGCAAAAGAGTGTCTGAAAGTGTGGGGATGAACCTTCTTATTGAGGCCCGTCCGGAGTACGTACCGTCTCACGATTTTCCATAAACCCTGACGTGTCAGCCCCTCACCGGATCTGTTAAGAAAGAGGATGTTGGTTCTCTGGTCCTTCATCAACTTCGGTCTTACATGATTCACATATTCAGATAGACAGTTATAAGCGGATCTTCCGATCGGGACAATGCGCTCTTTGCCTCCCTTACCCATGACGATAAGATATCCAACCTGCCAGTTAATGCTGTTCATGGTTAATGTAATTATTTCCGAGACGCGAATTCCCGTCGCGTACATGAGTTCCATCATGGTTGTGTCCCTCATGGCCGCGGGATTCTTTGCGCCCGGCTGAGCAAGAAGCAGATTCATTTCCTCTTTGCTCAAGGTGTCAGGGAGTCGCGCCCAAACCTTCGCCAGTCCGATATTCGCTACAGGGTTTGCATTAATTCTTTTTTCGCGGAGCAAGAACTTGAAGAACCCTCTGACTGCCGCCAGCCCCCTGTTTACAGATCTCACATTGAGTCCGTTTTTCTTGACCTGTTCTAAATATGAAATGATTTCATCGGGGGTAACATCCACGGCATTTTGGATCCCGCGATTTTGCAGAAGGCTGACGAATCTATTCAAATCGTGGCTATAAGCCTCTATGGTGAGGCGCGAAACCCCCTTTTCAACGGCAAGAAAATTTAAGTACTCATCTATCAAATCATTCACGTAAAGATCTTTCCGCACTTTGTAAAAAAAGTCATAGCCACAAAATAATCAACCTCTCTCTGCTTAACTGCCACTGCCGCATCACGAAATGCGGACAATAAATATGCGGAGCCGCACAACTTGCCTCTCGCACTCCCAATGTATTTTTAGCGTAAATGACAGAAGGACGCAAAGATTTTTTGCCTGCATGTTAATTATGAAACATGAAATGTGAGGACAATGAGTAGCAGACGAGTAGGCGCAACGTTACTTTGGCAGATTATCCAGAATCTCTTTCATCTTCTCAATGTCGTATGGAATATCGATAGGCCAGCAGAATCCGCCCTCCTTGAGTTTCAAGATAACGGAATCATCCGCATAGCCGCATGAAATTATAGCTTTGACATGAGGATCCATGGCGTAGAGTTCCCGTAAAGCATCTTTGCCGCCCATCCCACCCGGCACATTCAAATCCAATATGACGGCAGAATATGGATTACCCTTTTCTCTTGCTGTCCTGTACAGATCAAGAGCTTCATTACCGTTTTTTGCATACTCAACATCATAGCCCAGATAGTTTAGGACAATGCCTGTTGCATTCCGCACTGTCTCCTCATCATCCATGACTAAGATCCTACCCTTTCTGGCAATTATTTGCTCCGTGGCGCCTTTTCTTGAGAGACCCTCCTGTGGAAAAGCGGGCAAATAAACGATAAAAGTGGAACCTATACCGGGTTCAGATTCCACGGTGATAAAACCCTCGTGCTTCTTTATGATGGAATAACATATGGCAAGTCCCAAACCCATGCCTCTTGCGCTTCCCGTCGGTTTGGTCGTGAAATAAGGGTCAAATATCTTCTGCAAGTTCTCCTTTGAAATACCAATACCATGATCCCTAATTGACCACTTTACATAATTGCCTTCCTTCAGAGGCAGACCGTTACCTGCCGATATATTCACATTTTCCGCCTGGATCGTTATTACTCCTGCGTCATTCACCGCTTCGCGGGCATTAATCAAGAGATTCTGGATTACCTGCCTGATCTGAACATCATCCATTTCTGCAGGCCACAGATTATCGGGCAGGAAGAATTCACATAGCACATTAGAACCGCTCAAAGGCAAATCAACAGAATCCCTCAATAGCTTCGAAACGGAACCGATCTTTCTTACGGGTTCGCCTCCTTTAGCGAAGGTTATCAAACGATGGGCCAATTCCTTTGCCTGATGACCTACCTTCTCAGCTATCTCAAGACCCTCTCCCAGGACCTCTTGCTGTTCATCTGGAAGTGATAATTTTACAGCAAATATATTGCGCAGCATGACAGATACTAAGTTATTAAAATCATGAGCGATTCCACTGGCGAAAATCCCGAGTGATTCAAGCTTATTAACTCGTGACAACTCTTCTTCCGCCCTACGGCGATCCGTAACATCATCCAGTGTTTCTATTACGCCAACAAGATTTCCATGGGTATCCCTAATTACCGCTGCAGTAAAGTGAAGCCATTTCCCGCTTTCTCCCAATTCCGGAAAAAAGTCTGTTGCTTCGTAAGCTTCGTCCAACAACCGGGACTTCGTATACTTGTCAAGATACCACTGAGGAATTGACTCCAGGGCCTGATCCACCAACAAATCCGCCAAACAGGGTCTCTCTTCCTTATAGAATGCCCTCCATTGCCCTTTTGTGCCGACGATCTCTTCCGCCTTGATGCCACTGAGTTCCTCCAACGCCCTGTTCCAGTATATTACTCTGTGGTCCTTCCCGATTACGAACGTTGGAATGGGGGAACCTTCAATAACTCTGTGTAATCTCTGCTCGCTCTCCCTGAGCTTTTCCTCCGCCTTCTTACGATCGGTGATGTCAGTAAAGATGGCGATGCTACCTACATACTGCCCATCCTTGTCATATACCGGCTTTGGCGAAACTAAGACTTGAATCTTATTGCCATCTCTGTGGGTAATAACAATTTCAT
>JBKQQP010000017.1:0-5305 GCA_052144335.1 Syntrophales bacterium | reverse complement strand
CTAAAAAATATGGGGCGGAACTTTCCGTGCTTCATATGATTGATACGTTCTGGTTAAGGGGATGGAATGTGCCCATGATAGGAGTTGAAGAAGAATATAAGAAGGAACTGGAAAGAACAAAGGAAGAACTGGATAACATGATTAACATGGAAAAAAAGAAGGGTATGGTGATTAAAGAGTTACTTAAAGAAGGTGATCCGACAGAAGAGATATTGAAGGTCATTAAGGAAGAAAACATTGACCTCGTTATTCTGCTTGCCCATGAGGAAAGTCGTGTTGAGCACTTTCTTTTCGGACGCAGCAACGAGGAGATTATCCGGAAGACACCGTGCTCAATCCTTCTGGTCAAAAAAGAACCAGAATGATTATCACGATGATTAAACTTTGGCGGAAAAAATGACAGAGAAAGCTCGCACGACGGCAAACCATTCTGGCATGGGGGCCATTCCCCATGCAAAGGGTGTCACCTTTCGGGTATGGGCGCCACATGCCGAAAAAGTTTACCTGATCGGCTCCTTCAATGACTGGAACGAAACTTCTACACCCCTGGTCAGCGAGAAAAACGGATACTGGTCCGCTGATGCCTCAGAGGCAAGGGCGGGAGATGAGTACCGATATTTGATCCACGGTCCAGAGAGTTCCTTCTCTCGCATCGATCCTTATGCCAGAAAGGTGACGAACGCAGCGGGCAACGGAATAATCTATGATCCCCAAGCATTCGATTGGGGTGATTATACCTTCAATATTGCCTCGTGGAATGAGCTTATCATTTACGAGATGCACATTGGTACCTTTCACGTCAAAGAAGAGGGACATCCGGGCACGCTGGATAGTGCCATTGAAAAATTTCCTTACCTTAAAGAACTGGGTATCAATGCCATTGAAGTGATGCCGATCATGGAGTTTGCAGGCGACTTTTCGTGGGGCTACAATCCATCGCACCCCTTTGCCATTGCAAGTATTTATGGTGGACCGGATGCTTTCAAGCGATTTGTTAAAGCAGCCCACGAGCATGGAATTGCTGTGATCTCAGATGTAGTGTACAACCACTTTGGCCCCTCCGATCTGGATTTATGGCGGTTTGACGGTTGGAGCGAAAATGATAAAGGGGGAATATACTTTTACAATGATCGCCGCTCGCAAACACCCTGGGGAGAAACGCGCCCCGATTATGGTCGGAGTGAAGTGCGTCAATACTTGCGCGATAACGCCCTGATGTGGCTCGAGGAATACCATGTGGATGGCCTGCGCTGGGACGCCATAACCTTTATCAAAAATATTGTGGGTAGTGATCCAAGTCCGGCTAATGATATCCCCGATGGTTGGAGTTTGATGCAGTGGATCAATGATGAAATCCGACAACGGTTCCCCGGCAGGATCAGCATCGCTGAAGATATGAAGGTTAACGCCTGGGTCACTAAAAGTCTTGGAGCGGGTGGGGCCGGCTTCAATGCGCAGTGGGATAGCGAATTTGTTAATCCCGTTCGGCAATCCATCATCGCTCGTGATGACGGATTACGTAATGTAGAGGCAGTCTCGAAAGCTATTGGGTATGAATACGATGAAGATGTCTTCCGTCGGGTTATTTTTACTGAATCACACGATGAGATTGCCAATGGTCGTGCCCGCGTGCCAGAGGAGATATGGCCGGGTAACGTAGACAGCTGGTTCTCCAAGAAACGGTCTACATTGGGTTCTGCCCTTGTTCTTACTTCACCGGGTGTCCCGATGCTATTTCAAGGTCAAGAGTTACTGGAAGATCGCTGGTTCCAGGATAAAGTCCCGATCGATTGGATTCGAATCGAGGATGAAGGCGGTATCCTCAAGATGTATCGTGATCTGATTGCCCTGCGTCGTAATCTATCGGGCATGACGAGAGGGTTGTGCGGACAAAACTTTCAAATCTATCATGTTGACCATGAGGCCAAGCTTATCGCTTTCCATCGATGGGATGTATCAGGACCACGTGACAGCGTTGTTGTGGTGGTTAATATGACGAATCAAAATCGCGATGGTTATGTCATCGGTTTTCCGCGAGCAGGATTGTGGAAGACGCGCTTTAACAGTGACTCTTACAACTACAGCCCAAATTTTGCCAATCATCCCACCACTGACGTCAAAACCCGTGTGGAAGGATCCGATGGGCTGTCCTGCTCAGGCGAAATCGGCATTGGGCCGTACACAGTGGTAATTTTTTCACAGGATGAATAGGAGGATGTATGATTTTAAAACTTCTTGTTCCGACAGACGGATCAAGGGCAGCTAAAAAAGCAGCCATGTATGCGGTTGACCTCGCAAAACAGTTAAAAGCCTCGATAATTGTCCTGAGCGTTATTGATAAGCGCTCATTTACGGGCCAGACAGTTCCATCTACGGAGACTGCAAGGCATGTAATAGAGCCTATCGAAGATTACCTGAGAGAGGCCGCCGAAGGGTATGTGGGAGAAATAAAGAAGCTCTGTGATAAAAATGGAGTCCAATCAAAGACTGTTATAACCGCCGGGCATCCCGTTGAGCATATTGTGAAAGAGGCTTCAAGAGCAAAAGCAAACCTGATCATTATGGGTTCTCACGGGAAGAGCGCATTGGCAGCCGCAGTCCTCGGCAGCGTTACCTACGGCGTAATCCACAAAGAAACAAAAATCCCGGTACTCATTGTGAAGAGGTGATGAAAGGAATCCTTCAGTCTGTTTATGCGTATACATTTGCTGATATAGAAATATGAGTGATTGTTAACGGAGCGATGAGGTACAGATTTATGCAAACCGATGACAAGCATCATCGCTCTATTTTACAGAGGATTGCCCGCAGTGCGATGCTTGATAGGGGACTGCTACCTGACTTTTCAGGTGATGTGCTGGCTGAACTTGGCAGAATCCGGGCTCCTGCAGCAATAAACGATGAGCAGATTCGTGACCTGAGGGACCTTCTATGGGCTTCCATTGACAACGATGACTCGCGTGACCTGGATCAGCTTACCGTTGCGGAGGCAATGCCCGGAGACAAGGTAAAGATACTTGTTGCCGTGGCTGATGTGGACGCGCTTGTTAATAAAGGGTCGGCAGTTGATGAACACGCCCGCCATAATACTGCCTCTGTTTATACCGCCGGCGAGATATTCCCGATGCTTCCCGAAAAGCTTTCCACCGACCTCACATCCCTGAATTTCAATGAGGATCGACTGGCAATTGTTATCGAAATGGTGATCGGCGCGGACGGGCCTTTAGAGGACTCTGATATCTACAGGGCGCTTGTCCGCAATCGTGCGAAGCTCGCCTATAACAGCGTTGCTGCATGGCTTGAAGGCAATGGAAGTCTGCCTGAGGCTATCGCCGCTGTAAATGGACTTAAGGAGAATCTGCGCCTGCAGGACATGGCAGCGCAAAGCATGAAAAACCTCCGGCATGTGCACGGCGCTCTTAGTTTTGAAACTTTTGAGGCGAGAGCAGTATTTGATGGCGATAAAATCCGTGATCTCGAAGTCGAAAAAAAGAACCGGGCAAAGGACATTATCGAGGATTTCATGATAGCTGCAAATGGCGTGAACGCCAGGTATCTGTCGTCAAGAAAATCCCCTTCCATCCGCCGTGTAGTCCGCACTCCGAAACGATGGGAACGGATTGTCGAGCTTGCCGACGAACGTGGGTCCAAGCTCCCTAATGCGCCGGATTCAAAAGCCCTGGAGGAGTTCCTAACCAAGGAGAAGGCAGCCGACCCGGTGAAATTCCCCGACCTCTCACTCGCTGTGAGAAAACTTATGGGGGCCGGTGAATACATTGCGGAACCTCCGGGAGAGACTGTCCCGGGACATTTTGGCCTCGCGGTCAGAGACTATACCCATTCCACCGCTCCTAATCGCCGGTACACCGATCTTATCACACAACGCCTGTTGAAGGCCGCGATAAGAAAAAGTTCTTTGCCATATAGTAATGATGAACTTGAGGGCCTGGCGAAACATTGCACGCAAGAAGAAGACGCCGTGAACAAAGTGGAACGGCAGGTCGGCAAATCCGCTGCTGCTCTTCTTCTTGAATTGAGAATATGAGAGCAGTTTGACGCCATTGTCACCGGCGCTGCCCCCAAAGGCACATGGGCCCGGCTTCTCACGATCCCTGTCGAGGGCAGGCTCGTCCGTGGGTTCGAAGGCATCGACGTGGGTAATCGGATTCGCGTGCAGCTCATATCTGTAGACGTTGAGCGGGGGTACATCGATTTCGGAAAAATCGGGCCGCCGCGACATTGATGGAAAGGAAACAGTGGAAATCCTGGATGACAAGGACGTGAGGTGGGCTGCCCTCGTTATTCTAAGCGCAATGTCTGTTTAGAAACAATTAGTGAAAGGAGTGATAGCGAGATGCAAGGCTGCCGGAGCCTCCCGCACCCGTAAAAATCGACTCTTTCTTCTTGAAGAATGGGATACCAAAGAGAACCTTATGACCCACCTAAAGTCGGAGCATTTTAAGGTGCTCCGGGGGGCGATGAACCTTCTCAAAGAGCCCTATGAAAGGATTTTTCACACCGTTTTCCACCCGGCGGGGATGGAAGGAATTTAAAGGAGTTCAAACGCATGGGTGCCCAGAAAGAGGACGCGAAATAATGACAATAAAGAAAGATTTTATGCCTTTTACATTTATTGCTCGCTACGGGCAGCCTTTGATAGCGAAGAAACAAGAAGTTCAAACAACGGGAAAGGAGGAAAAAAATGGGTACGATACTGATCGTTATTTTGATTCTCGTCCTCGTTGGCATACTGCCCACCTGGCCTCATAGTAGGAGCTGGGGATACTATCCCAGCGGCGGACTCGGATTGGTTCTTCTGATTGTGATCATCCTGGTGCTGCTGGGGCGGATATGACGTGAGTTCAGTATGCAGGAAATCACGATGAATGCGTCTGACAAAGGAGAATCTTTTTGAAGATATCTCCATCGGCTCGCTTCACAGCGTATGCGGCTTCTTTAACGGGTTCCATGCCGCTGGGGGTGGCCCAGACACACCACTTCTTCAGAAAGGCTTCGGAAAAAACTAAAAAAGGAGGAATACCATGAAATCAAGTATGCGGGACAAGGCGGAAGGCACCCTTCACGAAGTGAAGGGTAAGATCAAGGAGGTAGTCGGGAAACTCAGCGATAGTCCTGAACTGGAAGCCGAAGGCACCGGTGAAAAGATAGCAGGTAAGGTTCAGGAAAAGATCGGCGCGGTCAAGAAGGTTCTGGGTAAATAAACAGTGGGACGCCCTCGGCCTGAATAATTTCTTTTCAATACATTAGACTAAAAGGAGGGACAAAAAATGAAACAAGCAAGAGT
>JBKQQP010000016.1:0-114367 GCA_052144335.1 Syntrophales bacterium | reverse complement strand
ATGGTCATGATTTCAGCTTCCTTGGTCCCTTCGTAAAGTTCAAGAATTTTGGCGTCACGGTACCATTTCTGGACGCTGTACTCATCGATGTAGCCGTACCCGCCGTGAAGTTCCACGGCGTAGTTCGCGCAGAAGACCGCCGTCTGACCTCCGAAGTATTTTGCCATCGCGGCCAGGGTGTAGTCCGGCCTGCCCTCATCAAGAAGCCATGCCGATTTATAAATAAGACCCCGTAAAGCCTCTATCTTGATTGCCATTTCCGTCAGTTTCATCTGGGTCAACTGGAATGAACCCAGGGGGGCGCCAAAGGCCGTTCTCTCTTTGACGTACTTGATGCTTGTCTCCAGACAGCCTTCGGAAACGCCGAGGGCCTGGGCAGCGACCATTACCCTCGTTGTATCAAAGAAATGCATTAACTGCCGGAAGCCGTTGCCTTCCTTGCCAACCAGGTTAGTCCGAGGAACCCGCACATCCTCAAAAGCGATTTCAGCCGTGTCACTGGAGCGGATGCCCATCTTTCCGTGGATCTTGTTCCTTGTTATTCCTTTGGCATCGGCGGGAACTATGATGAGGCTGAAACTGTTGTGTTTCTTTTCCTCCGGGTTGGTTATGCACTGGGCTACCATGAAGTTACAGACGCTTCCATTGGTTATGAACATCTTGTTTCCCGTTATGACGTAGTCATTCCCATCTTTTACAGCCTTCGTCTTGTATCCTGCCACATCTGTGCCGGCGTTGGGCTCCGTAAACGCCCCGGCACTGACCCATTCCCCCCCGCATACCGGTGGGAGATACGTCTTCTTTTGCGCTTCCGACCCGAACTGTAGTATGGATTCACAGCCGAACGTAGCGGCAACGACATTCAAGCCGATTCCCATATCCACCTTGGACAATTCTTCCATGATGATGGTATTACCCAAGTAACCTGCCCCCGCGCCACCATACTGTTCGGGGATCCATGCCCCGACAAGACCATTTTCAGCGGCCTTTCTGCGAATGTCCGGGGTGTATTTTTCTCCCTCGTCACATTCATGGGATACCCCGGTGAATTCAGCCTGGGCAAATTTGTACGACATCTCCTTCAACATCTTCAGTTCATCGTTCAATTCAAAATCCATTTCTTGTCCTCCTAAGCGTATAATTTTCTCGGTTGAATTTCATTGATTTTTCCCATACTAGTATCGGGCATTCCGTCAACAATGAGGTACTTGGCGGACATGCCTTGAATCAGACACCTTATGCAAAACCGTCTATTTACACTGATTTCTTGCTCTCTTGTAGAATCATTGACATCGACAATCCTATGCTAATACCGAAGTTTTATGGACATCTTAATCCTCATCGTCACAGGGTGGCGTACCCTGTCGCCATTTGCTCGCAGAAGTTATTAAGGAAGGGGTTGACCTGCAAAGAACTTTCTAATATAAAAACAAGCGGAAAATAGCAGAATCGCGGTGCCGAGGTCAAGAAAAAATGAGTTAGAGAGCAACAAATAAATTGGCCCTGCTTGGCTAAGCTGCGGAGAGGCAGAAGCGTCATACTCCCTGTCCGAAATTATCTAATGAAATAAAGCGGAATCTAACCATAATGCACATCATCATTGACGGGTACAATCTGATAAGACAATCCGATGCACTGAGGCGGTATGAGAAATTAAGCCTGGAGGCAGGCAGAAATGCCCTGACACGCAGTGTATCCAATTATAAACAAAAGAGAGGACATAAGGTAACTATTGTTTTCGACGGCTGGCAGGGTGGACCTGTTGAGGAAGAGAGGGATAAATTCTCAGGCATAAATATAATATATTCCCGAAAGGGTGAGAAAGCGGATGAAGTCATCAAACGTATGGTTCAAGAAAGGGCGGAAGAAGTTGTTGTCGTCACGTCGGATAGGGACATTGCTGATTTTGTCAGTCGCAGAGGTGGGACCGCAATCTCATCCCAGGAATTTGACGAGCTGATGGGGAGGGAGAAAACCGCTGTGATCGGCCATGCCCGCCCTGCGGCAGGAAGGTTGGATAAAGAAGAGGACGACGCAACAATGGGACGAGCAAAAAAGAAAGGCCCCTCGAGGAGACTTTCCCGAAGAAGAAAGTCAGCGATGGAAAGGATACGAAAGCTTTGAATGTCATATCTGAACGATCTGAATTATATGAACGTGTCTCATGGGCCGCACCGCTTTCCGACATCCCGGGAAAGAATTACAGACACGAAATATCATTGATGAAGTTTACAAAAAAGAGTGTTGAACAGGAATCAGGATCCGCTACCAGTTTATCCCCTGGGTTCTCAAAAAGTTCTGTGCATCTTCATCGCCAAGTCTTGCCGCCGTTTTCAGATCCTCAAATGCCTGCCTTTGATTGCCGAGGCTATAATGGGAGGCTGCCCGATTATAATAGGCCTCCGCATATTTCGGGTTAAACCCGATGGCTTTGTCAAAATCTCCTATGGCCTGTTTGTAGTTGCCAAGTCTGCCATAGACAATCCCTCGGTTATAATAGGCCTCTGCATATTTCTGGTTAATCATGATGGCCTTGTCAAAATCCCCTATCGCCTGTCTGTGGTTGCCAAGAATATCATAGGCAATCCCCCGGTTATTATAGGCTTTTGCATGCGTCGGATCTATCTCAATGGCTCTGTCGTAATCTCCTAAAGCTTGCTTGTAGTCTCCAAGTTTGCTGTAAGCAAGCCCACGATTATAGTAGACCTTTTCAAGTTGATTATAGTAGACGTTTTCAAGTTTAGGAATGAGCTTGATGGCGTCGTCAGAAACCTCTATCGCTTTCCTATAGTTGCCAAGGTTGTTATAAGCAGCACCCAGGTCAATATAGGTACGGCTATTGGGAGCAGTAACCTCCAGGGCATGACGGAACACTGTGACGCTATTCTGCCAATACCCGACCTGTGTCCACGTGACAATGAAAAAACATAAAAGGCTCAATGTAAACGATGCGAAAAGCACCTCTTTCCGGAAGCGCCATTTTTTTGAGAGTTCGGGAAGACCCCAAGCTGCCACTATGAACAACCCGATCAACGGAATATAAGTATATCGATCTGCCCTGGCCTGTGCGCCTACCTGCACAATCCCGATGACAGGCACAAGCGTTCCTACATACCATAGCCATCCTACCGCCAAATACGGCAATTTCTCTGCTGTCCGGATGACGATCAAGGTCACAGCTATAAGGAACAAGACTGCTCCTGCGACTTGCCAGGTGGGCAAATGCGCCGGATGAGGATAAAAAATAGCAAGATCATTTGGCCAGATCATCTTTCTAATATAAATGACATAGGAAACGAACGCATTCGCAATGCGATCACTCAAGGAGAATGCCTCAATGGATACTATAGCGCCCCCTTTTTGCTGTGTTACGTATGTTATGATGCTTGACAGCGCTGTCAATGCAAAGAAGGGGATCTTCTCCCAGAACACAGGGCGAATCAATTCCCACCGATTCTTGGAAGTCGCCGATTTTTCAACTTTCGTCTCTGACTTTCCTCCATGCATCTTCTTAGCAGTTGTTTTTTGTTTAACAACAGATACATGTGAGTCTGTTTGGATTTCATGCGTCGGTCTCTTCTGCTGGAATCGCTGCAGGGGCCAGTAGTCGAGAAGGAGGAGGACAAAGGGAAGAGTTACCAGCATGGGTTTCGCCATCAGGCCTAAAGCAAAGAATATCAAAACAGGCAGGTATCTCTGAAGTACCGGACGTTCAACATAAAGGATATATGCTCCCATGGCCAGCATCCAGAAGAAAGTCGAGAGGACGTCCTTACGCTCAGAGACCCAGGCGACAGACTCCACGTGGAGGGGGTGAAGTGCGAATAAAGCTGCTACAAAGGTGCTTTGCCAGCGCGCGCGGGTCATTCGATTGAGGATTAGAAATAATAATAGCGTATTGGCTATGTGAAAGAAAACGTTTGCTAGGTGATGCCACCCCGGTTTTAGACCAAAGAGCTGATAGTCCAGCATATGGGAAAGCCAGGTCAGAGGGTGCCAGTTTGCAGCATGACTAGTCGTGAATGCCCATCGGATGCCCTCTGTCGTAATACCATTCTGAATATGACTGTTCTCCGTGATGTAGTCTTCATCGTCATAATTAATGAAATCGCAGCGATTGACCTGCCAGAATGCAGCAAGCACCGTGAAAGTGAGAAAAAGACAAATCAAGAGCTGGCGACGATAGTCTGGTGTTTCTTGAGACATATAAGGAAGCATCCTAAAAAAAAGTTTTCGTCCAGGTGAAACAGGAAAGCTTCACCCCTGCTACTAAGCTTTGGTATTCTTGCAGGGTTAGTTCTTCTCCAGACAGCCTCGGTTAAGCGTTTCATTAGAAACTTCGGTTCTCCGGTAATAATCCTAAAAACAATGTCAACGACGCATCTTCTGTTGCGCCAATGCTGCCTTCAGGTTCTCGTCCGCTTCTCTAAAATTAGGTTTTATTCGTAGAGCCGCCCGGAAATGGTCGATGGCCTCACCAGTCTTCCCCAATCGGGCTAAGGCTATTCCCCAGGCATTGTGAGCTTCGATAAATCTGGGATTTATTATTACTGCTTCCTGGAATTCACCAATGGCATCCTCGAAGCGATCAATAGACATCCAGGCTACCCCCAGGTTATAGTGCATGCCAGAATTTGTTGGCTCTGTTTTGAGCGCTTCCTGGAAATGACCAATGGCCTCCTTGAACATCTTTTTTGAAATTAACAGCCTTGCAAGATTGTTATGTGCTTTGGCATAATTTGGCCGCAGTCTAAGAGCTTCTTGATAACATAGAACTGCCTCATCAGTTCTGCCTTGTGCAGACAAGTTATTTCCTAAATTGAAGTAGGCATTTTCATAGCTTGGTTTTATTCTGATAGCCTCTCTATAGTGGGCCGTGGCTTCTTCTTTCTTTCCTGCGTCGTTCAAAGCAACCCCCAGATTGTTGTGCGCCAGGTAATTATTATCTGTAACCTGGAGGGCATGCTCAAAAAGAGTGACGCTATTTTGCCAGTACTTGACCTGCGTCCAAGTTGAGAACATTAAGGCCGAAAAAATAATTACTGCTCCGGTGGTGAGTATGTGTTTTCGATAACGCCAATTTCTTGCAATGTCAGGAACTGCCCAGGCCGCCACCACAAAAAGACCGATGATGGGAATATAGGTATATCGATCCGCCATGGCCTGCATTCCCACCTGTATTATGCCGATGACAGGAACGAGCGTTCCTAAGTACCATAACCATCCCATGGCTAGATAGGGCATCTTTGCGGCCAAGCGAATGATTATTAAGGTTGCGACCACTAGGAATGCAGCGGCAAGGATGACTTCCCATGATTGAGGCGTTCCCCCATGCGGATAAAACACAGCCAGACCGTGCGGGTAGATAGTCATTCCGATGTAACGGATGTAAGAGATCAAGGCGTTACCGATTCGTGCACCGATGGGAAGGATTTCGAGAGATTCCATCGCTCCCACCCTTTGCTGCCCGATAGCAGTCACAATACTTGAGATAACAGAGAGGGCGAAGAAGGGAATCTTCTCTCGGATGAAGGGCCATGACCGTTGCAAAAACCGGGACCGATCCGGTAGCGTGCCCTCTTTGCGTTTAGCTGAACCTGAAATCTTTTTGGGTTGTTTTTTCCCTTTTTTTGATTCTGTTATTTTTGGCACATCAAGGGATTGATGCAAGCGAATTCGGCCCAGCGGCCAGTAGTCAAGAAGAAGCAGGACAAATGGAAGCGTAACCAGCATGGGTTTGGCCATGAGGCCAAGGGCAAAGAAGAAAATGGTGAGTAGATATTTCTTCACTCCCGGCTTCTCAGCATAGAGGACATAAGCCCCCATTGTGAGCATCCAGAAGAGGGCGCTGAGAACATCCTTTCTTTCAGCTATCCAAGCCACAGACTCCACATGGATCGGATGAAGGGCGAATAATGCGGCGACAAATGCGCTTTTCCACAGGGCGTGGGTCATGCGGTTGAGAATTAGAAATAACAATAAGCTGTTGACTATATGCAAGAGAAGATTGACGATGTGGTAACCTCCGGCATGGAGTCCGAATAGCTGATAATCCATCGAGAAGGAAAGCCAGGTAAGGGGTTGCCAGTAGCCCGCGTGACTCGTCGTGAAGGCCCATTTAAGATCGTTTGAATTAAAGCCGCTTTGGATATGCACGTTTTCTGGCACGCATCGAGGATCATCGTAATTGACGAAGTCATTGTTCTTGACCTGCCAGAATGCAGCAAGCACTGCCACCGTGAGAATAAGACAAATAAAGAGCTGGCGGCGATAGATTGGTATTTTTTGAGACATAGAAAAAAGTTTCATTAAAGAAAAGTAATTTTGCAAATTAAAAAAAACGGGAGCTTCACCCCTACTGCCGAGTTTCGATATTTATTTCCCGTTTAATTTACGTGCAAATTTTCACGATAAAGCGCTCCAGCATAAACTTCGGTTCCTTCGTCGTGGTCTTGAAGGCAATATCCATATCGACCAGGTCCTCCAAAAATTTTAACAGGCGCTCGTGTGAGAATCGATAAGAGTTTTTCACGGCATTATAAATGACGTACGGATGTTGGCCGTCGAGACCGCCTTTTCCCCCTTTATCGCCTCTCCATTGCAGGATGGCTGGATAAACGGAGCGCTGAAAAGTTTCATAGTCCATATCGGGCCCAACAGACCCAAGCTTGCCGGAGACGATAAACATCTTGGCATGGAGGAGAAATCTGATGTCCCTTGCTATCACTGACAGGATCAATACATGGTTTATACCCTGATCGAAGAGATCTTTCAGATTTGACAAGGCCACATCAAGCTTCCTCGCGACGAGAGCGCCTGTTAAGTCAAAGATGGTATCTTCTTTTGTTTTTCCTACGACCTCTTCGACGTCCGCCTCTTCAATAGATGTCTTATCACCTGCGTAGGTGATAAGCGTTTCCAAAGCTTTCATGGAATCCGCAAGGTCAAAGCCTGTTTTCCTGCCCACAGTGACCCATGCGCCCGGTGTTAGTTGTTTCCCACTCTCGGCTAAGAGATCTTTTGCGGTATCCATGAGGGCATTCTTCTGCTTTGCCTCACCCTTCGGCCGAGAAAAATGAAGGACAGTGCCGGTCTCGGATATAGTCTTGAAAAGCCTCTTCCGCTTGTCTACTGCTTCTGCGGTTATTATCAGGTGGATGCCTGCAGGGATGCCTTTTCTCAGAGTATCTTCAAGACGTTCCGTGACCCCTCTCTGCTCGCTTACATTCATTCCGCGGCTTATACATATCTCGATCATTTCGGGGAGCCACGTTTCCCGGTCATGTCCGCTGTCACCTTCAACAGTTTCTTGCCAGTTGTCGGTGGTAATTTTTTTCCAGCCGCCGTCTCTGAGATCATCGATGTCCCAGCCCGTGATCTTCAAGAATTGCATAAAGTGCCTCACGGCCATGTCGGGGTCATTGTCAAAAGTCTGTCGAATTTTTTGTACTAACTCCGCCGGGGCAATTCTTGTCTGAAAAAGACGGGTGTTTGTCAGCACAACAACTTTTCTTCCTGGAATGAGGGGCGGCGTGAGCATGGTCTCACAAAGGCTGTCTACGTCTTCCAACTCTCCATCCATGAAGAAGAGATTCATGTCTCTATCGCTTGCGGGGATGATAGCAGCTATGATTTTATTAAGAGCATCTTTGACAAGATATTCTTCTTCACCGTAAAGGAGATAACAGGGAGAAGGATCCGCCTTTCCCTTCTTAATTTCTATCAGTATCTTTTCAACATCCATTATGCTGGCTTTGGCGTCGTGAACTTTTCTCAAATTCTGAAGGTACGTTTATTGCCTTTCAACCTGCTTCTGCGCGAAAAATCTTAGCGCGCCGTATCACAAGAGGCCCCGCATCACCCCACACGACAATTCAGACCATTCTTATCAAAACTTGATATAGGTTTCAGACGAGATATTGCAGAGTTCTTAGAGAATGACAAATTTCTTTATGTGTTTTACTACTTCATCCGGATCATCAATAATTTGGATTAGTTCGAGATCACAGGGTTCAATCTTATCGTTCCCGATCATGGTGCCTTTCATCCAGCCTATCAATCCCTGCCAGTATTCGCTGCCCATCAGTATGACGGGAAAGCTCTTAATCCTTTTTGTCTGAATAAGGGTCAGGGCTTCGAAGAGCTCATCCATTGTTCCGAAGCCTCCTGGGAGGATTACATAGGCCACAGCATATTTTACAAACATTACTTTACGGATGAAAAAATATTTGTATTCGATAATGGTATTGGCGTAAGGGTTTGGCTTTTGCTCATGGGGAAGACGGATATTCATGCCTATAGACTGGCCACCTGCTGCAGCCGCTCCCTTATTGGCTGCTTCCATGATGCCTGGGCCGCCTCCTGTGATTACACTGAAGCCGTTTTCAGCAAGCCTTCTGGCGAGATACTCTGCCTTCTTGTAGTATGGATCATCAGCCCCGACTCTCGCGGATCCAAAAATGGTGACACCGTTCTTCACCTGAGACAGGGTTTCAATGGCTTCCACAAATTCAGCCATGATGCGGAATATCCGCCATGATTCCTCAATCGACAGGGCATCAACCAAATATTGTTTCTCGTCCATCTTGCGTACATTCTGGGTCTCTTAGGGAATCCCGCAAGTGACCCCGGCCTTCGTAGTCATGGTTCTTACTGTTGAAAAAATTCTCAGTAACTTCTGCGACGCTGAACCTTGGCATAACGTCTCCGAGCTTCTATGGCTTTGCGTTTTCTCTTAACAGAAGGCTTCTCGTAGGCTCTGCGGAGTTTCAGCTCCTTAAACAATCCACTTTTTGAAAGTTTGTTCTTCAGGATTTTCAAGGCCTTTTCAATGTCATTATCGTATACTTTTACTTCCAAAACTACCCTTCCTTTCTTTCATCTTTTTTTGATGACGAAATATAAATTCTTTAAACGTTAGGCCAAAAGGAGACAAAAAAAGGGCAGTACGACACGAGACAAGTTATGCCTTTGCCGTAAACTACCCTCTGTTACTCTATGTTAGACCACACTCCTTACTTAAGAAGGATTTTCTTTAACACCTTTAAGAATTCTTGGTTTTCTTTGCGGTTGCCAACCGTCACTCTCATGCAATTCTTCAAGACGCCAGGAGAGTTTAGATTCTTAATACGAATCCCCTCCTCGACTAAAGCAGAGTATATGTTATCTGTATCAAAAGCGCAACTAAAAAAAATGAAATTTGCATCTGATGGATAGGGACATATACCCACAATCTTCCCAAGAGCCGCGATGAGCTCTTCCCGACCTGCAATTATGTCCCGCGTCTGACCTAAAAAAACATCGATATGGTCCAAATAAAACCCGGCAGCAACCTGGGAAAGAGTATTGATATTATATGGTAGCCTTACCTTGTCGAGTTCATAGACGAGAGTCGGTGAACCGATCAAGAAGCCTATCCTCATGGCGGCAAGCCCCACTTTAGAGAGGGTCTTTAAGATAACCAGGTTTTCATATTTCTTCAATAAAGGCAGTAAGGTTTTTCCGGCGAAGCTGCCATAAGCCTCATCGACGACCACAATTCCCGTTGATGCCTCAACAATTGCTGCGATACTCTTTTTACTGAAGCAATTTGACGTAGGGCTATTGGGGTAACTCAAAAATGTCAGGGCGGGTGCATTTTTGGCGATCTGGTTTAGCATCGCAGGGAGGTCTAAATCAAAAGAGACAGTGAGGGGCACCTCTGCTACTACATGACCGGAATTTGATGCAATAATCCTGTACATGACAAAAGTCGGTACAGGAACCATTACGCTTGATGATGAATTTGCCAGAGAAGCGCAGAGGATCTGGATAAGCTCATCAGAGCCGTTGCCGACCATTATCATATTATCGGCTACGCCATAGTATTCGGCAAAGCGTTTCCTGATCAGAGGCGCACCCGGCTCCGGGTATCTGTTCAGGGAAACGCTTTTCATCTCCGCGAAGAGTTTTTTCTTAAGCAGGGGGGGGAGTGAAAAGGGGCTCTCATTCGCATCCATCCTGATGCGATAGGGCATGATGTCGGTCCGATAGCCTTCCTGCGCGCGCACTTCTTTCTTAATCAGAGTTTTTACGTCCACCTGAAGCGGCTTTGCCTCCCCTATTCCATCTGTCATTCATGTATTTATCATTCATCAGCTGTAACTTCAAGGACTCCTCGTGAGCGGTCAAACATCCCTCCACGAGTTCGATATCAAACCGCTTTTCAAAACTCTTTTTCATGACATGGCAGATATTTTCCATAGACACGGGAGCTCCGATTTGTTCATATATGGAGGTTACAGACTCACGCAACTTCTCAATTTGCCAACTCCGCTCGCCTTCCTCTGGCAGGAGGATGGCACATGCCTTCACGGGGTCAAAATCGATAAGGATTGAGCCATGCTGAAGGAAAATGCCCTTAGATCTTAGTTGAGCGCTGCCGCATATTTTCTTTTTTTTTGCCAGAAGCTCATAGCGGGAAGGCGACGAAAAACAGGCTGCTTTCAGGGAATCATCCTGATATGACCTCCCGCTACCCTCCATCTCGGCTTCGATCCCGAGCTCCGATAGTCCTTCAGCGATGCAGCTGCTAATGACCTTGTATGTTCCTAAGATGTCCGGTGGGAAGAGGGGATTGTGCTCACTGGCAATTACAGCATAGGTCAGATCATTTTCATGAAGGACAGCCTTTCCTCCCGTCGGGCGCCGGACGATGTCTACCGAATATCTCCTGCATGCTTCAGTATTGATCTCCTTCTGGGTTATTTGAAAATATCCCAGAGACACAGATGGCGGGGACCAACTGTAAAATCTGAGTGTAGGCGGTGAATCGGTCCGTTGGTTTTCCCGGAATATGGCCTCGTCAATGGCCATGTTTTCAAAGGCATTCAAGCGCTTGAATGAAATGAATCTCCATATCATGAAACAGGGTCAGTCACTCTCCGCTTCTCTAAGCACAAAGTCATGATACTCTCTTGAATCCAGGAGATCGTCAAGCTCTTCTGTATCGGCCATCTCCAGAGTGATCATCCATCCTGTATCATGAGGGTCACTGTTGACAATGCCTATGTCGTCTAATATATCTTCGTTGACACTTACTATTTCACCACTCACGGGCGAAATAAGCTCAAATACTCCCTTCGCGGATTCAATAGTGCCGAAAGGTTCGTCCCTTTCCACATAAGAGTCAACTTCGGGCAATTCTATTGCGAGGATTTCTCCCAATTTTTCCTGGGCGTAATCCGTGATACCGATAGTAGCTAATTCACCTTCAACCCTGACCCATGCATGTTCCCTATTGTAAAGAAGATCATCTGGAAATACCTTCATATCGCGGCATCCTAATATGTGAAATTATATTGTGTTCTTTTTTATAATCAGTGCAGCACCGTGAAGTTCTTGGACACTCCTGTCAAGACCTCAAACCCTTCCTCTGTAACCAATATCGTATCTTCAATGCGGACACCCCAGAGGTCAGGGATATAGACACCAGGTTCTATTGTCAACACCATCCCCGCCTCAAGGACCATTTCCGATTTAATTGCTATCCGCGGCGCTTCGTGAACATCAAGCCCGACGCCATGACCCGTACCATGCGTAAAATACTTACCCAACTTGCCAGCCTTAATGCAGTCCCTCGCAGTGCGATCTATCTCGACACAAGGGACACCGGCTTGGATGGCACCCAATGCACGGTCGTGTGCGTTCTTTACAAGGGTGTATACCTTCTCCTGGTTTTCGTTTTTATGGCCGACGGCAAATGTGCAGGTTTCATCAGAATGATAACCGCAGTATACTGCGCCGTAATCTACTATGACCATGTCTCCATTTTTAATGGCCCGCAATCCCGGTTGTGCGTGAGGTTGCGCTGAGTTCGCTCCCGTTGCCACAATAGTCGGGAAGGAAACTTGTTCCGCACCACGTCTCCTCACCTGAAAATCTAACTCTATGGCAATATCCGTCTCTCTCACCCCCGGCTTTATAAGATCTCGCACAGCGGTAAGAGCCTCACACGATATCTCTGCTGCCCTTCTGATATATGCTATTTCTTTCTCATCTTTGACGGCTCTAAGGGCATCGATTTCATTAGAAAGCGGATTCAACCTCAAGGCGCCTATTTTCTCTTTGAGGGTCAGATACGTGTTGACATTCATCGCTTGCGATTCAAACCCTGCGGATCTCAAACTCCCATCGGAAAGGACCGCCGCGATTCCATCTATCTTCTCTTTGTACTCGAATACATGGGGCCCCTCTACTTCCTTTCTTGCCTGATTAGTATAGCGGCCGTCAACAAGGAGAATCTCTTGCTTTTCTCCTATCACAAGCGCCCCGTCACTTCCTGTAAAGCCCGTAAGATACCGGACATTTTTCATATCAAGAAAAAGCAGGGCATCAATTTCGTGTTCGTGAAGAATAGCCCTGACTCTTGTCATCCTTTCCGGAGGTACCGGAGGTTCACGATGCATGGCTTCTTAACCTGCCAACATTTTCAAGCCACCTCGTAAGCTCCCTGATTAAGGCTTCATTTTGCTCTGTATGTAAAGATGTCTTTTCTATAATGCCTTGCTGCTGCATTGCCATTACATCGTTTAATCTAACTGCAACGAATCTGTTTTCAGGCTCTCTCCGGAGTATCTCACCCAATACATTGATAGCCATATCAAGGTGACCCTGCCTGATGTACAGCTCAGCCAGAGTCGTGGTGCAGAAATCGGATGCAACGCCGTCGGTATGATTATGCGCATCTGCGGCCGTTCCGGCGGAAGGGTCATCTATGTGGGCGGCAAGATTATTGACCTTATCGTATATTCCTTTTGCACTCGCTACAGTGGGATTCAGCAGTATAAATTTACGATAAAATCTTATTGCCTCCTTTGTGAGTCCTGCATTCAGGCAGAGGTCTCCCACATGCTGATAGATGCGCGACAATTCGAGGACCTTCGCTTCCAGGTCATCCAGGACTTCACTGACTTTTTCAAGATTCCCCATCTTAAGCAGCGCATGGCAGCGGATAATATTCGCATCGGCATCGATTGGGTAATGCTTTAGCCACGATTCTGCTATATGTGCCGCCTCCTTATATAGATTCTTATCTATATAGGCTTCTGCTATGGAAAGAAACTCCTCTCTTTCTTTGGTGGCAGCATCTACCATATGCTCATGTGTCTTGAATCTTAGCGAATTTTCCTGTAGCGGCCCGAACAGGTGTGAGCTGTAACACAGCACCTATAACGTGTCAAGCAAGAAATCCACACTGTTTAATTGAAAAATACTTGAGCATTTGTCAGCCTATTTCCGTCAAATTTCACACATATGATTGGTTAAAATCACCGATTTTCAGCAAGACTCTCGAGAATTTTTCTCGGCAGATTTTGTCAAGGCAAAGCTAAATTACGACAATCGCAGGTGTTTGATTTTATTCGTTGAAGGATTAGTATGTAAAGCCGCGTGGCATATTGATTGCATTATAAATATTTAGTCAGAGATTTTATCTGGGAAAAAGAAGCTAAAGATTTTTCTCCTACTGCCGATATGATAATAGGGAAAGGGAGAATAAAAAGCTTCCGTAAAAAAATTGTATAATCTTTGAAAACGTAAAGAGAGTCCTGAAAAAGGCAAACTGTCCGAAAGGACGGGACGTAAAGCCACTGGCCTAAATCTTCTTTACTAGAGCGGATACGGCGGCAGGGTTGCCGGACGAATAACATGACCTTCTGTGATGAAGTGATCTATGGCCCGTTTTTGTTGAGGTGCCACTCTGCATCATCTGAACCCTGCCACATTAAAATACTGCGCCATTCAACACTTGCAAGGAATGGAATCCTTGATTTCACTCAGAAAATATGAGATAAAAAAGCGTCAAAAAAATAGCGAGAAAGGTGGCGCATTGACAAGAAAAAGATTATTCTCTGCTTTTTTATGTCTATCATGTGCATTGCTCTTTATCTCAGCCCTTTTAGCATATGGCATTGCGTGGGGAGCAGAAGCGGGCCAGGTAAAAAAAGACTGCGTCTCCTTGGACACGGAAGAGATAAAAGAGATATTGAAGAAGCTCAACGCGCCTGATGCGAAGGTGCTCGAAATCGCAGACAGTCCTCTCAAGGGATATTGTCAAGTCGCCTTTGAGCATATGGGCAGGACGGTAATCTTTTATTTAGGTATTGATAACAGGTATCTTATCTTTGGTAATCTGGTAGAAATCGCTACCATGTCCAATAAGTCTGCGGAGGCCATGCGGCGGATAGAGGACAAGAAAAGGATCGATATAGCGAAGATTCCGCTGACTGATGCCCTCGTAATTGGGAAGAGCAGCGCTGCGCAAAGAGTAGTGATATTTACAGACCCGGATTGCCCTTACTGCGGCCAGCTCCATCAGACGATGAAGAAGATCGTCGCAGCCAGAAAAGACATAGTATTCTACATCAAGTTCTTGCCTTTGGAGTTTCATAAGGACGCTTACTGGAAGGCGAGGAGCATCGTCTGCAATAAATCGGTAAAAATGCTGGATGACAACTTTGAAAAGAGGGAGATACCGAAGACGGAATGCGCCACAGATGAGATAGATAATTCTATTAAGCTCGCCCAATCTCTTGGCATAGGAGGAACGCCCTCAGTAATACTGCCGGATGGCAGGCTCAAAGTCGGGGCCTTACCTGAGGCGGAACTGTTAGATCTCATTGACGGGAAGAAATAGTATGAAACGGCGCAAAGGGTTCACGCTTATCGAGTTGATGATCGTCATCTTTCTGCTGGCATTCATTTCGGCCATCAGCGGCTTGATGTTGCAAAATTATACCTTGAACAGAAATCTCAAGACCGCCGCGAGGGATATTGCTTCTGATTTTGCATTATACAAGGTAAGAGCGATTTCCGAGAATACTACATATCAAATTGTTTTTGATACCACTGTACCTGGCAGTTATACGATACAGTCGCTTGTGAACCCGGGACCAGTTGTCACTAACCTGATGACCAAAAGCCCCGCAGCATTCGGGTCAGGTATTAGTATCATCAGCGCCATATTCGGCGGCGCGTCGCAGACGGTTGTTTTTAATCCTAGGGGGACCATATCGTCCCCGGTTGGTCAGCTTCTCAACGGCGACGGCGTTATTCTGCAGAACAGCAGGACCTCTCAGGCCATTATTACGGTCAATTTGACGGGAAGAACCTATGTCACGTTTAATATCATCTAACCGGGGAATCGGCCTGATCGAGGTGGTCATCGCCATAGTTCTGGTCACTGTGGGTGTTATGGCGATCTTGTCCATGCAGCCAACCGCATGGAGAACCATAGGAAAGTCAGACTACCTGGGCAGGGGCGCCGGCATACTGCATAGAGAGCTTGAACTCTATGAGGCATGGATCATGAATCCCTGCAATATGATCCTCCCGGATGGGCAAAGGCCGGTGCAAACCATCATCGTCAGCGACCTGGCGGCAGAGGTGCGGGGGGATGCCACCTACACGGTGACGCCAACAATCGCCCGTAACGGTACCACAAATGTGTGGACCGTTACCGTTACGGTTACGTGGCCGGATCAAGTGGCACGCAATTATAGAAATCTTGTGGAGAGCGCCGATGTTGCGCAACAAGATGGTTTCAAATTTCCCGCCGGGTGTGCAAATGGTTCAAATACTACGCTGCCATTTCCGAATTTCTAATAGGTCAAACGTATGAATGACGAAAGAGGTTTTACACTTGTCGAACTCATGATAGCCATTGCTGTCTCGCTCATTATGATCGCCGCGATCGGCATGGCCATCGAGTCGGCGTCGCGGTCATCCGGGGGCATAGAGAGAAAGGTCACGGCCCAGCAGGATGTCAGAGGCGCCCTGGACATCATTGCCCTGGAAGTCAAGATGGCCTCCTATAACCCATCATTTTCCACGACCATCTGGCGGAGTGACGGGAATCCGGGAGGGCCTAACTTTTGCACTACCCAGTCCGCAAATCAGTTATACAAGGGAATACAGGAGGCTACGGCGAATTCGATCACGGTGGAAATGGATATCGCGGGCGGCGTGGACGCAAATGGCAATCCTGACGGCAACGGCGCCCTTACAGAAGCTAACGAGATTATCAGGTATAACTTTGTGCAGACAGGCAATGACAGGTACATAACAAGGGAGGCAAACTGCGGCGGGCCCCAAGCCTTCCTGGGGGATTCGGTCGCGAGCGGCAATCCCAAGACGGTAAGGATCATCAATGCGGATCCCGATGTCCTCGTTCCGGTCTTCCGGTACTTTGACAGCCAGGGAATCGAGCTCCTCTCTGCAGCAGGTCCTTGGCCAGGAAGGGTGTGCATGCCGGGGTGTACCGCAGATATAAGAATGATAGAGATTACCATGGCAGTCGAAACAGATGAGATCGATCCAAGCACAGGACTGACGCGGAGGATGATCTATAAGACCCGTGAGACCGTGAGAAACAATTGATCCCGGAGCAACCTATGGACAAGATAATAAGAGCGCTCTCCAAGAAGAATTCTGAGGAGGGGTTCGCCCTCATCGCCGCGATCATGGCCTGCCTGATCCTGCTTGCTCTGGGGATGCTCGTTATTTCTCTATCGACTCAGGACATCAGGGTGAGTACGAAGGTTGTCGGAGAAAAGCGCGCCCTTGCTGCCGCCGATACGGGCATCAGCGCCCTGTCACAGGTCTTTGATCCCCAGAATCCCATCTTTGTCCCTCAGACTACCAACAGGGCCGACGGTGTCTCCAGCTATACTTTTAATTATCCTACTACACGCCCGACTGTAGGCCCCATAACGATACCACTTGCCGGCTTCTCCATCGGTGGCGGACAGCGCTGGGGCCAGAGCAGATATAATCTCGACGTGGTCGGAAGTAATACGGAATACGGTACGCAGGTGACCGTCGGTGTGGGTATAGGCTACGGACCCGTGGAAATGTCAACCATGTCAAGATAGGGAGATCGCGTAAAAAGGAGGAAGACAGGAAATGCTGTTATCGTCAGGGCACGCTTTTACGCTTCCTAATATGAATCCATCCTTGACAGGACAGCGTCCCTGGCACTAGGGAAAAGAAAGGAACATTGAAGAGGAGGTGAATGATGTCGAAAAACAAGAAAATTCTATATGCTTTGATTATATCTTTTTTATTTATTTTCTCCGTTGCTGATGCAGGAGCGCTCATGGCCA
The DNA here is from genome assembly GCA_052144335.1 of Syntrophales bacterium. Taxonomy (GTDB): domain Bacteria; phylum Desulfobacterota; class Syntrophia; order Syntrophales; family UBA2185; genus Fen-1135. The sequence continues at coordinate 97,226 of JBKQQP010000016.1, read as the reverse complement.
CCAGTATGACAGGCGGAAAAGGCGCCCCATCCGGGAAGCAGACTCAAGTCACGAAATCCTCCCAATTTGTGAAGACGATCGCAAATAACGTGCTCTACCTGGAAGGGAACAAGAGCTACGATCTGAAAGATGTCAATGTGATCGATCTTACAGGCAAGAGCCGCATCTCCGACAAGAAGAAGCTGGCGGAGCTAATGTTTGTAAACGGTGTATTGAAAGAAGTCATCTTGCGTTAACAGGTTATCCATGAAGTAAAGGAGTATATTATGGGCAGGATATTTAGAAATATCGTTATAGTTATTATCTGGCTGTTTCTTACAATCTGCCCCGGCGGAGTTAAATCAACTTATGCCGATGAGGCGGATATCTTCTTATCTAACCTGCATCCCAACGTTCTTATAATCCTGGACAACTCAAACAAAATGGACGAGGATTTTGTGGGCAACGCTATATGTTCCTGGGCAACGGGCAGCAGGTCCGTAGAGAGCCGCAGGCAGTTGCTGAATGTCGTTAATACCAACGCCAACAATATGCGGATCGGGCTCATGTCCGGCCGCGAACCCGCCGCAGCCAAGTGGTATCTCCATAACGGCCCTTATTTTGTTTCTTACAACAGCCAATCGTGGTGCCCGACCCCACCCGCAGAACCAGGGTGCGTCGATTACTGCGTGAATGGAAATGTGGCAAGTAAAAATACCTGTAATAGCGCCTGCCAGGCAGGCAACCCTTCCTTCAATGCAGACTACTCGATGTCAGATCCCTCAGGCAATGATGGACTTCTGGCCTTTGCAGCAGGGTCGGAGCCTCGTACCAGGTACTGTAACCTTACCTATCCAAAGACGAATCGCATTGTGAACCCTGTAGACGGCGCCAATTACGTCTATTACAATATCCCCGGGACGTTTTATGACACCCAAAATGATGGGAACGGCTTCTGTTACGCCTTGCCATATATTGCGGATGATAATGCGGGGGACGATTCTTACCATTGTTTCTGGTCAAAGACAGGGAATAATGACGATTACCCAGCAAATTATTCCGGCAACTGGTATAATGGGGGTCTTGCCCCGACGGACGAGGATATAGCTCTCGGGTTTAAAGAATTCGGCAGGCGGATCTTCTGGTATCCCACGGGGCCGACATGGTTTGCCAACAGCGACCCGGGTGATGGCTATCTCCATGTGGCCTGCGCCGATAACCCGGGTAACAACAGCCAGCTCAATGCCCTGACAGCGAAACTCGCGATGCACGAAAATGACCCTGCGGGCTATATGAGCTGTACTAATACAGGCAACCCCAATGCCTGCACCTATATAGTGAATGCTGGCCTCGCGCCGACCCCGGGTACTTTCCTTTCCGCCATAAATTACTTTCAAGGTGGAACGGACTATCAGACCGGCGTCGCCTATACGAGTCCCATACAGGCGTGGTGCCAGAGTAATTTTATCATCCTCGTAACGGCTGGACTCCCCAACACGTACTCCAACGGGACAACTGATACTGCTGTTAACGTGATGCCTTCCGTGCTATCCCAGATCACTGCCTTAAGGACTCTTACCACGCCAACCGTCCCCGGTTATACCTTTGATATAAATACCTATGTCCTGGGTATGGCCCTCACGGCCGAGGCCAAGCCGCTGCTCGACCAGATGGCGGTTGCAGGCGGTACTGCCGACGCCAACGGCCATGCATATTACGCCGATAATACCACAGAGCTTGCAGCGGCACTCGCCGCCATACCGGCGGATATCATATCGAGGACCTATTCCTTTACGGTCGCCTCCGTGTCCTCCTCCAGGATCACGGACGAAAACTTCCTCTATGAGGCCTCCTTCACGCCTGTGAATGGCGATCCTTTCTGGCGGGGATATCTGAAGAAATATAACCTGAACGCGGATGGGACCCTGGGCAGCGTTGTCTGGGAGGCGGGGGCAAATCTTGCCGCGCGGGATTTTTCTTCGCGCAACTTATATACCTCCAGCAACGGCAGCCTGATAACTTTTGATACGTCTCTTTTACCGAGCAGATTCAACGTCGGGACCAATGCCCAGAGGGATCAGATCGTGGGGTACATCCAGGGAAACCCCATATACAACCCCGATGGCTGGAAGCTGGGTGACATATTCCACTCAACGCCGACCAATGTGGGAACACCGAACTCCTTTTTCGAGGACACCCGCGATCAAAATTATATGTCGTATACGTGCAACAACGCCACTGTTATGGCAAATGCCTTCGACCAGTTCAGGTGTGATAATCAGCGTACCTCCGCCAACGGCCTTCGTCTTATCGTGACGGGGGCAAATGATGGGCAGTTCCACGCCTTCAGGACATTGGACGGATCCGAGCAGTGGAGCTTCGTCCCACCCAACCTGCTGCCCCAGTTGCAGAACCTCGCCCATACCACCAATCCTTCCGCCCTTCCCCACCCGTATCTAGTAGATGGGCCGGTGACGGTGGCTGACGTATGGTGGAAGAGTGCAGGCGGGACCTATGACGGCACAACTAAAGTAAAAGCCGATTGGCACACAATGGCAATCTTCGGTGAAGGGGATGGGGGCGCCAATCTCTGGAGTTCCAGTCAGCAGTGCGATAGCGGCTATCAAGACACAGAGGATGGCAGCCATCGCCATTACTGCGGCTATTACGCCTTTGATCTTACCAACACCGCGTTCATACCGAATTCCTATCTCTGGCACCTCAGTCATATAAGTGCGTCGAACCGGCACTATCTCGGCGCTCCCTGGAGCAAGATGATGGTAGGCAGGGTCATGTACAATGAGGGCGGCCAGGTATATGAGAAATGGGTCGGTTTCATCGGCGGTGGCTACAATGTGTCCAATTGCTCCGGGGGAGGCCCTTGCGGGGTTTGTGACTGCCGTGGGAAGGGGTTTTACGTCGTTGACTTAAGTAACGGACAGATCCTCTGGAGCTACAACTACGGTAATGACGCGAATATGCAATACAGCATACCGGCGGCCCCCGCCATTGTTGATACGGATCAGGACGGCTTTATCGATACGGCTTATGTGGGGGACCTGGGGGGGAACATGTGGCGCTTCAAATTTTGCAGGGCGGCGGATATGCCGAACTGCGGCATCAGCGGCCAAGCCGTCAACTGGGCAGGCGGACTTCTGTACAGCTCGGCAACGGTTCAGCCCATCTTCCAGACTGCCACCGTTGCCGTGGATAACCAGCAGAATCTGTGGTTATACTGGGGCACGGGAAATAAAGAAACCCCCAAGGATACCACTACGAGTGATACCTTGTTCGCCGTGAAGGACAATGACCGGAGTACTACCTATACAATCGGCAATTTAAAAAATATTACTGCCTCGGGACAGACATACGGTACCACGGAAACGGCCGACGGGTTTTACATCAACCTTCAAGGAACGGGGGAGAAGATGCTTTCCGATCCCACAGTGTTTGGCGGTGCGGTCTACTTTACCACCTACATACCACCTGCAGCAAGCGGAGATCTCTGTTTACAGGGTGGTACGGCAGCGCTCTACGCCATTGATTATACCTCTGGTAACGGTGAATTCGGCGGGTCACGGAGCATGTCGCTCGGGGCGGGCATCGCCTCTTCACCCATGATTTCCATGAAACCGGGGGGGTCTACTATCGCGGATATCTATGTAACGCTGAGCGGTGGTTCGGGGGTTCCGGCAGTCACGGAACGCGTGAACTTCAATCCTCCAGGGCTGTCCAATAGAGTCAATATCTTAAACTGGAAGGACCGAAGAGTGCAGTAGTAGATTCGAGGGATATGGGCGGCCATGTAATCGCGAAGATTTTTACTCGCCCTTCGCAACGAGATCGTTGGTGTAACAAATCTTATAATGTCAATCCCCCTCCCCTTGCTGGTGCAAATCGCCCGAAAAAGGGCAGGGGGATTTTATTGTGAAATGACAATTTTTCAAGAAGGGCTTAGAATCAAATACGGGATAGCTGAGGGGGATGCGTAGAAATCTTGCAGTGTCCTTGGCTGGGCTGATACCGACATTAACGAATTCTTGCGTATAGCTGGCTTGGCCGGACTAACGTAATGACGTCATGGAATCGAGGCTCTTCTTGGCCTCTATCCCCAATCCTGAATCCGGTGTTAAATCGATGATGGTATTGAACTCTGCTTTTGCCTTTGCCGGTTCATTCAGTTTGATGTAACACTGCCCCAACCAGTAGTGGGACTCCAGTAAAGAGGGGGCAACCTGGAGGGATGCCTTGAAATAACTAATGGCTTTCCTCAAATTTCCCTGGTCATAATAGGTTCTGCCGATGTTAAGGTCTATCACAGGGGTGGGGACTGTATGCGGCTGCTTGTTCTTCGCCTCTTCGTACAGCTTCAGAGCCTTCTCGTAATCCCCCTTCCCGTTGTAGGCCGTTGCCATGTTGAATATCGCCTTGTCGGGAGTTTCATAGAGCACATTGGCCAGGGCATTCTTAAATTCATCAATGGCCATGTCCCATTGTTTTTTATCGCGATAGATTACCCCCAGAAAATTGTGGGCCTCCGAATAGTCGGGCTTCAGGGAAACGGCTTTCTTAAATTCGGCGATGGCATTGTCAGTAATCCCCTTCTCGAGGTACGAAATCCCCATATAATAATGGACCTTGGGATCCCGGGGCGAGAGTTTTTCCGCCTCCAGGAATTCCTTTAAGGCATCATTCGATCGTCCCGATCCCAAGTAGGCAGTCCCGATGTTAAGGTGGGCATCTGCCTGTTCCTGGCTCCATGGGCTGGTCCCGCATGCCATGATGGCAAGCGCGCATGCCGCAAGGGTGGCATGTATTATGTTTAACCGGTTCACTCTCACTTTCGTAACTCTTAACTCTTAGTGATAGAAAGAATAGTTCGGGAAGAAGAAAGCCGACATGCGCTTTATTATAAAGAAACGAGAGCGTCTTATCCCTTAGGTTTTCCCGGTACCTTCGGCTTTTCTAAGTTGTCGACAGCTGTATCTTCTTTTGCTATTATCTTCGGGGTGATAAATACCATCATCTGCCTTCGCTGTTTCGTTATGCTTTCAGTCTTGAACAACCAGCCCAAGACAGGTATCTTCATAAACCACGGGACACCGGACTCGTTTCTTTGGTCAGATGTCAAAAGGATCCCCCCGATGACGATGGTATCTCCATCCCGTACGATGATTTTAGATTCAACCGAGGCCGTGTCAATGGGCGGGTTCCCCCCGAGCTGTACAGCCGTGGCGTAGTCCGCAGAATCGTTTGTCGCTTTGATCTCCATGGAAATGTTGCCATCGGGCGTAATCTTAGGTTTGACTTCTAGTGACAGGACAGCATCCTTAAAGGTGATGCTCCTGTTTCCGTCTTTGTCTATGGTAACGTAGGGAATTTGCTGTCCCTGTTTTATCGTGGCTTTGACATTATCCATGGTCGTAACTTTTGGCGATGAAATGATTTTACCTGTATTGTTCGTCTCGAGGGCCTGAAGCTGGGCTTCGAGAATGAGATTGGATCCCCCCGCGATGAGACCGAATGTCGGTCCTAGTATCGTGCCTGGCATATTAACGGCAGCCGACTGAAGTGGGGTTCCATCTGGATTTGTGTATTGAATGCCAGGAGGATAGTTCCACGTCAGAGAACGATTCGTAGTAACATTTGTGCCGGGATTTGTGCCAGCCGTCAAGGCGTATGAAGAGCCTCCCGCAGTACCATAATATACGCCGCCCCATTGCACTCCGATGGTTCTTATGAAATCATCCTGGGCCTGCACAATTTTTGCCTCTATGGATATCTGCCGCAGTTTTCCTCTCTCCTCCATGCGGTCCTGTTCCGCTTTCTTGGCAATAGCCTCGGCTTTGAGACGATCTTCTTCGCCCGCCCTCCTATCAGCCTCGTCTTTTTTCATTTTCTCGACAGTCATGACGCTGATTATGTCACCCTTCTGTTTCTTGACAAGGCCCTGCACATCCACAATGGTATCAAGGGCCTGATTCCAGGGGACCTTCTTCATGTACAAGGTCACATTCCCCTTGACATCATCTCCCGATACAATTGTGACTCCTCCCACCTCAGAGAGCAATCTGAAAACGGTCTTAATATTTGCATCCTGAAAATCGAGCGATATCGCGGGACCGTCATAGGGAGGCTTAGCCTGCATTTCGTCCATATTTTCTCTAGCAATTTCCGCTTTTTGTATTTCCTTTGGTGCTTCAGCAGCTTTCTGCTCACTTACAGTGGCCCTGGCGGCAAGACTTCTCACATCGAAATCAATTTGGACATTTTGCCCTTCCTGATTCACCTTGTAAGGTACCCTCTCTCTCAACGTTATTGCGATTAGGGCCCACTGCTCTCCCTCAACTGTTTTTTGGGACGGTAAGACGCTGATTATATTGGAAAGCTTTCCTTCCCCCAGGGGGCGCTTGAGCTCCTCAGGCACAAACACTTTTGCCATCTTTACCAAGAGGCTATTGGTTCCCAAGGATTCGATTGCGACGCCTGACCATTTGGATAAAACAAGAGTGAGGCGCTCTTTGCCGTTGATTCTATCAAACGTTATATTTTCCAGATTCCCGAAATCTGCCTCCTGCGCCTTGACCGTAGGAGTCTCCTGGGGAGGCTTGTCTTCCGTCGGCGCGCTTCCGGCATATTCGGTACTGCCAATAAACATTACGCAAGCAATCAAGATTATAATCCAGGGCATATTTTTTTTCATGGTTACTCCTCACCTTCGTCTTTACGAAGTTTCATTGTCAGCCTCTTTGCCTTCGCCTGTTTGTCCTCTGCTTTGCTCTTTTCTTCAATAATGATGCGGTCCGGGAGTATCTCCACTACCCTGCCGCCATTTAGGCCAATGTAGGTTCCCAGAAAAATGGTGTAGGCTTTACCTTTAACATTCTGCACGATGGCTATTCTGCGATGATTATCACCGGAGATACCGACGAGCCTGAACTGCTCGATACCCTCCCGTTGAAGGGGTGAAATTGGCAGAGGCTTTCTCTCAATCTTCTTAGGGCCCACCTCCTGTTCGATAAAAGGTTTAAAGGGATCTGGTTTTCCAACGGGGTTATATTTGTATGCGGGTGCCGTTTTGACATCGGGCGTCTTCGTTTCAGCCACGTCGGCACCCGAAGCCTTTGTCTCGGCTGATTGCGGAACTGCGGCTATAGATGTAGATGATGACAGCCACAGCACTGCAGCAGAGGCCAGAAGGATGCGCATTATACGAAACGGAAGTCTATTTTTTTCCATCAGCTTTCTTCTCGTCCATTTTTTCGAGGAACATATAAGTCTTTATAACGCAGCTCGTGACGATTAAACGCCCCCGTTTTGGGTCCTTCGTTTCTGACATGGCTATATCTTCAATATTGACGATTCTGGGAAGCGTCGCAACCTTTTCAAAAAAAGCCACGGTGCTGTGAAAGCCCCCATTGACTGTTACTTTAACCGGAATTTCTTCATAAAACTGCTCTTCCTGTGGGTTTGGTGCTGCGGCAGGTTTCTTGTCACCCGGCTTTTGTGCGGCGGCTTTTGCAGCCGGTGGCTTTACTCCAAGATCTTCCGCTTCCCGTGGTTTCCTTTCCGCCTGTTTCGGCTCGAAAAGGACAAAATCTACGCCGGCATCTTTCCCGGCTTGGGCAACAGCATATAAGAGACCCGGTATCTCACGCTGATCAGGCAGCTTCGTCAGTGCGAACGTGAATGCTTCCTTCAGTGCATTAACCTCTCTCACGTATTTACCCTTTTGGGCTGCCAGCCGTTCTTTTTCCTGGACCTGATCCTGAAGCTCGGAAAGCTTCGTTTCCAAGGACGCTTTCTGATCCATGGATGACTGCATAAAAAGAGAATAATATGCACCGCCCAAAAGCAAATAAATAAGGCCGAGAGCCATCGCTTTACGCTTGGGGGGCCACTTCTTTATGTCATCGAATGCAAGAGCCATCTAATTATGGGACCTTTTTTTTCACACAAGATATGACGAATTGCTGCAATTTCATTGCAGAGATTTCCTTTTCCCGGGTGGATAACAAATCGACAGTCTTGACAAAGTTAGCTCCGGAGAGATTCTTCATGAAGTGCGCAACGGCAATATTGTTTCTCGCCACGCCCTCCAGGGTGATTTCTGAACCTTTCTCTGAGATTTTATCTAGCCACACATCCCTTACAGGAACCAGCAGCGAAAGTTCGTCGAGCATCATAACGGGCGCGAGACGGTTTTCTTCGAGGGTATTAATTATGGCGAGTTTCCTCTCCAGTGTCGCCTTGTTCAACTTATACTGTTCTATATCACCTATAGTCTTTGTCAGACGAACGAGTTCCTCATCCTGGAGTTTTATGTTCTTCTCCAGGCTGCTTATGCTCATACTTAGATAAAGTTGGAAGGAACCTATGACCAGGAGAAAGAGGACGAGGGTGATGACAATGACAACAACCTGACGAGTGATATCCTCCTTTTTTTCTCTTTCCCGATAGGGAAGAAGATTAATTCTGATCATTTGTCACCAACTTTTCTCAGCGCCAGTCCGATGCCGACGGCGGCGATTGGTGCAATCTCTTCAATTGCAGCCTGACCCAGGGCCTTTGTATCGTAGCCTATTTTCCTGAAGGGATTAGCGATTTCCGCTTCCACGCTCAGCCTCTGCGTAAGGTCATTCACTATGCCCGGAATTCTCGCACTTCCGCCGGAGAGGAGAATGCGTTTTAGATATTCCCCCCCATAGGTAGATCTGAAATAATCGACTGACCTCTCAATTTCGGAGCAGATCGGCTCGGCATAATAAAGGAGATTTTCCCGGAATTCCTTTTCTGCGGCCTCGTTGCCATCGGGACCTTCGATCTTGATTCTCTCGGCCTCTTCAAAGGCGATACCCATCTTTTGCCCAATCGCCTCGGTTATGGAATTTCCTGCCAGCATAAAATCCCTGGTAAAGACCGAGGCGCCGCCTCTCAGGACATTTATATTCGTGATACTCGCCCCAATATTGACTAGGACGACCATTTCGTTTTCTTCAAAGTCGTAATTCTCTTCATACATGGTCTCGAGCGCAAAAGAATCTACATCCATGATGACAGGAGAATACCCTGCCTGTCGAATAGTATCAGCATAGGAATTAACGATGTCATTCTTCGCAGCAACAATAATAACATCCATCTGATTGGGGTTGAATTCATTCTCGCCGAGGATCTGGAAATCGTAGCTTACCGCTTCCATGCTATCAAATGGTAAATACTTGCCGGCTTCATCTCTTATCAGCTCGCGCAATTCTGTTTCATCCATTGCGGGGAAATTTACTTTCTTGATGATGACGGAGTGTCCTGAAAGAGAGGTAACTATTGACTTCCTCTTGCAGCCGGCGTGTTTGAAGAGCTGCTTTATTCTTTGTGCCAGTTCTTGTTGCTCAACAGGCACACCATCCACTATCACACCCGTAGCCAGAGGTATCTTGGAAAACCGGGAAAGGACGTATCCCTTCGGCGTCTCGACTATTTCGGCAAGCTTTATGGCGCTTGATCCTATGTCGAGCCCGACGAGGCTCTTACTGGCAGGAAACAGGTTCTTAATGGCATCAAGACTGAACATCTTTTTGCTGCCTGCTAACAAATTTTTGACATCAAACATAGGATCACCGCGCCCGGTTCTTTTTTCTCAACATATGTTCATTTCATATATCGATAAATGAGGTCTCCCTTTCTGACCATACCGAGTTCATTTCGCACTACTGTTTCCATATATTGAAGGTCGCTTCTTAATAACATAACCTTCTTACTCAATTCCTTGTTTTCAAGGGAAATATCCTGATTCGACTTTTTAAGAGCCATTAAGCGCTCCTTCATGGAGTAGTTGTCAATGAGTCCCCTCTTGCCGAAGGTGATGAGCATACTCATCAAAAAAATAAATACAACAAGATACCTTCCTACTTTCATTTTAACCACTCGTCTCCAACAAGCAGCAAAATATTATGCAATAAATATACTAAGCATCCTTATCTGACAAGAAGACATCTTCATATTTTTTCTGTAATGCCTTCGCAACCTTAAGTTCGGAATACTTTCTCGTTGGCAATCCTTTTTCCATTTTTGTCACAGTCTGCGGAGCCAAGCCCGCCTTTCTTGCGAGTTCGGCAATACTCAAAGGGATCGCTTCACGGAACTGTCTGACTTTATTTTTATTCACATCTATCCTCAAGCTGAAGAACCTTACCCTTAATATCGGTTTTTATGATACTAAAAATAAATTATGTCAAGTGATTAATGTCACTTATATGCAATATTTTTTAACATTAATCAACATTAATCAATAATAACGGCAGAGAAAAATATCCCGTCTCGTCTTTCGGCAGTCGTCTTCATATATAAAAACTTATCATGTTAGATGCTTAAGAGTTATAGAGACGGGATTTGTCGGCCTTCACAAGCCTTCATCCGGTATGGTTCACGAGATTATGAGATTATGATTGATGGCAGGCACTGTTGGGGTTCCCCAAGGAGGAAATCTCCGCGTTCGATCCAATCCTTGAGGATATGTGCAATCTCCTTCGCCTTGTAATAGCTTGACAAGGATGCGGTGATAGCCTTCTTGCCATTTATTACGATCTCGCCGGAACGGAGATCCTTGTAGCTCACCTCCCCGAGGCTCTTGAGAGCGCCACCCTTAGGGTAATCCATGCTGTAGTCATAGATCTGTGTATATATATTCTCGTCTTTAACCGCCGTGTACTTTGCCATCCCTTCATTCAGAATTGGTATGGGAATGCCTACGCCAACATACAGAGAAACGCCATATCCTAACATGCTCGCGCCTACAAGCCAGCGGGAAGTCATTTCTTTAAGGTTACCTATTGCTGAAATCGTTCCGGCACCTTCTTTCGGGACGCCGTGCTTGTCTCTCTTGACATTCGGGTTATGCTGGGTCCCCTGCCAGGCCACATAACCTTGAGCTCCTCCCAAAAAGATTCTCGTTCCGATGCCGATGGTCATGTAGTGGGGATCGTTAAAAAGAGGGCTTAACTGTCCCGCAGTAGCGTAATTGGCATTGGCCATGCGAGGCCTCAACACCCCCATGTAAGTATAAATTGTTTTGTCAGACATGTTAACGGCACAATTATAATTTTGATAAGCATTCCGTGGATTGAAGAGGATTGCGTCCCGCAGATCGTTTATCGTGATATTTTTTTCATATCTCCGGGCAGGATAGCAATCGGTCCCATACCCTTCGGCACGCAGTCTGATTACATTGCCTGCCACCAAGTCTTCAATTACATGCCCGCCTCCATATTTGAATTCCCCTGGATAGACGCTATTTAAGGGATCCCCTTCGACTACCTCAGTTGCTCCTATATAGCAGTCCACGGCCGCGATGCCGCCGTAAGCGAGCACGTCGTTTAGCCACACTTTGGAAGCTCTAATTCTCGGAGCCGTATGGCCGAAATTCAGGAATGCTCCGGATGAACACATGGGGGCGAATGTTCCCGTCGTGACAACGTCTATTCTCCTGGCCCCTTCGACGTGACCATGTCTCTCGACTATGTCGATCATCTCTTCTGCTGTTGCAACAACTGCCTTTCCCTTCTTGATCTTCTCGTTGATCTCTTTGTATGTCTTATTTACTCTGAATTTCTTCATGAAGCGCTCACCCTTACTTACTTTGTATGGCCGAAACCCCCGTTCCCTCTGATGGTTGCATCAAGTTGCTGACACTCTATCCATGAAACTTTGCAGACCCTGTGTATTATCATCTGCGCGATGCGATCACCGCGCCTGATGACAAAGGGTTCCTCTCCATGGTTAATAAGTATAATGCCGATCTCGCCACGGTAATCGGCGTCAATGGTCCCCGGAGAATTTACCAGCGTCACTCCATACTTGATGGCAAGGCCGCTTCGAGGTCTTATCTCTGCTTCATAGCCTTCCGGCAGTGCGATCGCTATGCCTGTAGGAATTATCTTCCTCCGTCCCGGAAATATGGTCTCATCTGTCTTGACGGCTGCATATATATCCATGCCCGCTGAATGTTCTGTCATGTATCGAGGGAGCGATATATCCACATAACCCGGCAGCTTCTGAATATGCACGCCAATTTCTTCTATCATCGCGACTTAGGGATTCATCCCCACATGACTAATAAAGCCCTTATCCTTCATAGGAATCGAGCACGATATCCTTTTCCGAAATCCTTCCCATTGCAGCCAGGGATATGGCTTCGGGCCTGAACATTTCAAAGGCAAGTTTCCTTATATCCGCTGCGGTAACAGAGTCTATCGCCGCAATAACATCGTCCTCGGGGATATGCCTTCCGAAAGAAATCTCGTTCTTAGCCAATCTTATCATACGGCTGTCAGTGCTTTCCATGGAGAGGAGAAAATTTCCCTTGATCAACTCTTTGACCTGTACCATCTCCTTTTCCGTCAACAGCTCATGGCGCAATCGCTTTAGTTCTTCAAGAATGAGATTAATGACTACTGGAACTCTCTCCTCGCTGGTTCCTGCATAAATGCCCAGAAGACCCACATCCATATATGGAGAGATGTAGGAATGGATTGCATAAGCGAGCCCTCTTTTTTCTCTGATTTCCTGAAATAACCTCGAACTCATGCTTCCCCCTAGAATCGCGTTCAACAGAAAGCAGGAATATCTTTCCGGGCTGACGGCAGAAGGGGCAAGGGTGCCCATGATCATATGCACCTGTTCCAGGTCTTTCTTAAGAACGGCAACCTTTGATGACACCACCGGTTTGTCTGTTTGAGGTTTAACTATTCTTGCCGATATGGATCCAAATGCCTTATTTGCGAGATCAATGAACTCATCATGTTTCAGGTTGCCCGCAGCAGACAGTACGAGATTATCGCCCCCGTAACGTGCATCAAAGAAAGACAGAAGAATCTTCTTGTTTAAGGAGGCTACCAGGCTCCTGGTGCCCAAAATCGGAAAGCCCAGCGGGTGACCATTCCAGAACACGCCTTCAAAGTAATCATGAATATAATCATCAGGTGCATCCTCGGTCATATTAATTTCCTGAAGGACCACCGATTGTTCCTTCATGATTTCTTTTTCATCAAAACATGAGTTTGTAAAAATATCAGCAAGGAGGTCCACCGCCATGGGGAGGTGGTAGTCTGGTATCTTTATATAGAACGAGGTTAACTCCTTGCCGGTGAAGGCGTTCATCATGCCGCCGACGGAATCGATAGCCGACGCAATTTCAAAAGCGGACCTGTTCTTGGTTCCTTTAAAGAGCATGTGCTCGATAAAATGTGCCGCTCCGTTAGTGGCATGGTCTTCATAGCGTGAACCACACTTGACCCAGATCCCGATGGATATTGACCTGACACGATCGATGTCTTCCGAAATAACCCTGATACCATTGGAAAGGATAGCTTTATTGTGCATTGGCACCCAGTGCATCTTTCCTGCTAAGGCGGATTTTCCCTTGTTTGTCAATCTCGAGAACCTTTACCATCACTTCTTCACCCTCATGGAGGATATCGGTAACGCTTTTGACCCGTTCCCTTGACAGCTGTGATATGTGTACCAGCCCTTCCGTACCCGGCAATATCTCGACGAAGGCGCCAAAATCAACGATCTTCTTGACAGTGCCGCGGTAGATCTTTCCTACCTCTGCGTCTTCAGTCAACCACTTGACCATAGCGACAGCCCTTGACGCCGCCTCTGAGTCATTCGACGCAATGGTGACCGTACCATCATCTTCCACATCGATGGTAACACCCGTCTCACTGATAATCTGTCTGATATTTTTCCCGCCGCTTCCTATCACATCTCTTACCTTCTCGGGTCTGACCTTGAGCGTTGTAATCCGCGGCGCATATTTGGAGATATCGTTCCTCGGTTCTGCAATAGTTTCCCTGAGCTTCTCAATGATAAAGAGTCGTCCCTCTTTCGCTTGGTGCAAGGCCATTCTCAAGACATCCTCGGTAAGGCCGCCTATCTTGATATCCATCTGCAAGGCGGTGATTCCCTTCTTTGTTCCGCACACCTTGAGGTCCATGTCACCGGCATGATCCTCATCTCCGATAATATCAGAAAGAACAACTACGTTATTATCATCCTTTAACAATCCCATAGCGATACCGGCAACGATATCCTTTACCGGTACGCCGGCGTCCATGAGGGAAAGCAGACTGCCGCAGACCGTGGCCATCGAAGACGAACCGTTAGAAGACAGTATCTCAGAGACAATCCTTATTGTATAAGGGAATGTATCCTCGGAGGGCAGAATGGGAAGTAAGGCTTTTCTGGCCAGAGCGCCGTGTCCGACCTCTCTTCTTCCCGGACTCCTTAAAGGCCGCGCCTCTCCTACGCAATAAGGCGGGAAATTATAGTGCAAGATGAAGGTTCTCATTTCTTCCCCGCTTATATAATCCAACCGCTGTTCATCTGAAGAAGTGCCAAGCGTGAGGGCGGCGAGAGCCTGAGTTTCACCCCTGGTAAAAAGGGCCGAACCGTGGGCCCTAGGGAGAATCCCGACCTCAGCACTGATCGGCCTGATCTCGGCAGATGTCCTGCCGTCGGACCTTCTCTTGTCATGCAGTATCATGTCCCTGATGACTTGTCTCTCCAGGTCTGATAGCATGTTGCTCACCTCGTGACCAAGCTTATCATCCCCGGCGCAGATTTCCTTGATGACTTTTTCCCGTATCAAGTCAAGCGTATTGTGCCTGTCTTGTTTTCTCGCTATGGTGTAGGCTTCTTTCATGCCGTCTTTGGCTTTCTCGGTTACCCGTGCCAAAAGGACTTCATCGACGGCAGCTGCATCCACAGCCCGTTTCTCTTTTCCTATGGTCTGGCGAATATGATCCTGAAATTCAATTATCGGCCGCAACGAATCCAGGCCGAAATTGATGGCATCTACAACTGTATCCTCTTCTACTTCATGTGCATCACCCTCAAGCATAACCAGATTAATGTCAAAATCTTTGCTTCCCGGCGCGGGTGAGACTTTCCTTCCCACTATGAAGAGATTGAAATCGCTCTTCTCCAGGACTTCTGCAGACGGGTTCACGATAAATTTGCGGTCAACCCTGCCGACACGGACACTGGCGATCGGCCCATTGAAGGGAATATCCGAAATCGCCATGGCGGAAGAGGCGCCGAGTAGAGCTGTCACAACGGAATCATTTTCATTATCAACGGAGAGCACTGTAGCGACGATTTGAGTCTCGAAGTAGTAACTCTTTGGAAAAAGAGGCCTGATGGATCTGTCAATGATCCTCGACGTCAAGGTCTCTCTTTCATTGGGGCGACCTTCGCGTTTAAAGAACCCTCCGGGAATCTTCCCTGCCGCAAAAGTCATTTCTTGATAATCGACTGTAAGAGGAAGGAAATCTACGCCTTCCCTCTTCTTCTTAAGTGATACAGCGGTCACAATGACTACAGTGTCGCCGTATGTCACGAGGACCGATCCATCGGCCTGGCCCGCCATGTAATTTGCTTTAATGGATATGCTTCTTCCCGCAAAATCCGTACTAAATATATTGTTCATGTAATTATTCCCTCTTCATGAGTTTCTGTCTAAATATCCGTTTCCGAAATAGGACCAAAGGATGAAGATCCGAACGACTCCGCAATGGAAGTGAAAGATACCTAAAGTTACGTTAAGTTTCCAGGCCCCGATGCTTGATTATTTTCTTAGTCCCAGACGCTGAATGACGCTCCTGTACCTCTCCACATCCTTTTTTCTGAGATAATCCAGAAGGCGTCTTCTCTTGCCGACAAGCTTCAAAAGGCCCCTGCGCGAATGATGATCCTTTTTGTGGGCCTTGAAATGTTCAGTCAAGTATTCTATTCTGGCGCTGAGAAGAGCAATCTGGACTTCAGGAGAACCTGTGTCTACCGCATGTAATTGGAAATTGTTAATGACGTCCTTTCTTTTCTCCGAATCTAACACCGCTTCATATCCTCCCTAAAATTAGTCGTAGCTAATAATTTGTTAACCTGCATTCTCATAGCAGCTGGAAAGCTACCCAGCCTTATTATGGGTTTGCCTATGCTTTTTGGTTACTTCATCCTTCCTTTATTGTCCAACTTTTTCAGGCTCATAAAGTCGTAATATATGCTCAAATAGATTTAATGCCTGTCAAAAGTTTGCTTGCCTGTATTAAAAATTCTAACGATCTTAGCTGCCTGTTTCTTTCCATCCATCGAATCAATCTGATCTGATGCACAAAGCATTTTCGCAACAGAAACAAGATTGCGGTCTTCATCTATAAATTTTACCATATCTCCATCTGCAAGGGAAGGAATATGATATATTCTCAATGTTTCAGCAACCGGTTGGTAACCTTCTCTCAATCTCCTCGCAAATATTTGGTCCACATGAATCGCCGCGATATGGGGCAGGGCATCAATCAAAGGAATAATGTGGTCTGGAGGCCATCTCTCCGCTGCATCCTCAAGCTCGTCAAGGGATATGGCGGACGCCTCGGAGAAACTGCCGCTTCTTGTTCTGCGCAAGCTTGCCAGGCATGCCCCACAACCAAGCATTTCGCCTATGTCGGAGCAGAGGGACCTTACATAGGTCCCCTTTGAGCAGGAGACTCTGAAAGTTACGTAGGGCAAATTCACTTCGTCGATCGTGATGTCGTAGATTTCTATGATCCTCCGTGGAGGTTCAATGGTAATGCCCCTCCTCGCCCATTTATACAGGGGTTTACCTTTATATTTTACAGCTGAATAACGAGGAGGCACCTGTTCTGTCTCTCCCACAAAGCGAAAAAAAATATCTTCTAAGTCCTCATGCATAACGTAAGGATCATCACGGGCGATTATTTTACCTTCTATGTCTTGGGTGTCCGTCTTCACACCCAGTAACATGGTCGCCGTATAGTCTTTCGTGTCCGTTGACAGGAACTGTACTAACTTTGTTGCCTCTTCCAGACAAACAGGCAACACGCCGGTCGCCATTGGATCCAAGGTGCCTGCATGCCCGGCCTTTTTCACCGAGAGTGCCTTTTTGACACCTTCGACCACGTCATGAGACGTCTTTCCCGAAGGTTTATCGATAACAACGATGCCATTCATGATGAACTCGCTAAAAGAATGAAGCCGCCTTCTCAAAGAGTCTGTGCTTCCCGGCAATGTGTCTTCATCAAGTCATTATTCATGGATTTGATGAAAGGTCAGCAACAGCGCCCAAAACTCGCTGCAAAACAGTCTTGAAGTCTCCATCTATCTGGCATGCCGCGGCATTAATATGCCCCCCTCCACCGAATGCCCTGGCAACACGTTCCACATTTACTTTTCCCTTCGATCGAAGGCTTAACTTAAATTGGTGCTCTGATAATTCAGTGAAGAGTATGGATACCTCAACTCCGTCGATGGAGCGGGGGATATCGACAAAGCCTTCAGTATACTCCACGAGCGCTCCCACATCGTTGAGGTCTTTCCGATAGACGACCATGTAGCCGACTTTTCTGTCCCAGTCGAAAGCAAGCGTTTCAAGCACCTTTGTCAAGAGTCTTATCTTGGAAAGAGGATTGCTCTCATAAACATTCTCTGAAATCCACTGAGGATCGGCCCCTCTTTCCACAAGGTTCCCCGCCGCTATAAGCGTATCCTTCTTTGTATTCCCGTAGCAGAATCCTCCCGTATCGGTAATAATTGCTGCATACAGATTGATTGCTATCTCCTTCGTGATGTTAACGCCCATCTCCAGCATAAGTCTGTAAAGCAGCTCTGCCGTGGAACTCGCATTGTTGTCAACGAGAACTATGTTGCCAAAGTCCCTGTTTGAAACATGATGGTCGATATTTATGATGCGCTGCATGCCACCGACGCGGGAAGCTTCATCTCCGATTCTGTCAAATTCGCTGCAATCGAGGATGAATGCGGTGTCATATTTTTCGAGGGAGGGAAGCTTGTGGACGATCTTGTCGCTCCCGGGAAGAAAACGATAATTGCCTGGCGTTTCATCCTGATTGTAAACTGTAACCTTCTTGCCCATGTTAGAAAGCATGTGATACAGAGCAAGCTCCGATCCCAGCGCATCGCCGTCAAGCCTGACATGTGAGGCAATAAGAAAAGAGCTGTGCTCATTTATCATGTCAATGATTCTCTTCACTATCTGGTTCCTCTGTCGTTCGTATTTCTGCAAGCAGTTTATCTATTCGGCTTCCGTATGCGAACGATTCGTCGCATACGAAAATAATATCCGGCACATAGCGCAGTCTTAGTCTTTTCCCCAGCTCTCTCTTCAAGAAACCGGTCGCTTTTTCCAATGCTATTTTGGTTTGAGGGTCGCAGGTATCTTTGCCCATCTCGACAAAAAATATTCTGGCAAAGCGTAGATCATCCGTCAGGCTTACTCCGGTAATGGTAACTAACTTGATGCGCGGATCTCTGATCTCTCTTAAGAGGATATCGGAGATGTCCGCCATAATAAGATCCGCCACGCGGGTTGCCCTCTTAAAACTCATTATACTTATCCTCGTTATATTCGAAGTGGCCCATCGAATCGGGGAGATTGGTTATCTCAATCTTTGAATTCAACACTTCAGCTAAATGAAGACGATCGACAAATCTCAAAATGTGGTCAATTTTTCCATTTATATAGCGTCTGTCATTTCCTACGAGACTAAAACCGATCTGTGCCCTCTTCCAGTGGTCATTCTGGCCGATTTCAGCGATAGATATATTAAACTCGTTTTGGGTCCGCTTTAATATCCTGTTCAGGACGCCCCTTTTTTCCTTCAGAGACCTGCTTTCGACGATCAATAAATCTATAATGCCGGAGCCTATAACCATATTTTAAACGAATTTCAGACCGAGATTCCAAACAAAATGTAAAGCAAAAGGACTAATTTGATAGCCTCTTAGAGTTTTCTTTCTATCTGCTCATTAATATAAGCCTCGATGATATCACCTACTCTGATGTCATTAAAGCCCTCGATGCCGATGCCGCATTCAAATCCTTCCATTACCTCTTTGACGTCGTCCTTAAACCTCCTGAGGGAGAGTAGCTTGCCATCGTAAATCTGCACGCCATCTCGCACTAATTTGAGATTCGCGGCTCTTGTTATCTTCCCGCCAGTCACGTAGCTGCCGGCGATGGTCCCAATTTTTGGCACTTTAAATAACTCTCTGACTTCCGCCCGCCCAATTACTGTCTCCTTATAAACAGGTTCGAGGAGGCCTTCCATGGCGGCTTTCATATCCGCAATAACGTCGTAAATGACTTCATACAGCTTGATTTCAACGCCTTCTTGCTCGGCGATGTCCGTAACCCTGCTATCCGGTCGCACATTAAACCCGATTATGACGGCGTTGGATGCCGATGCGAGCATGACATCTGTCTCCGTAATGGCGCCTGTTGAACTGTGGATTATCTTCAGTTTAATATCGGATGTACTTAACTTGTTCAAGGCGTCGGCCATAGCCTCTATGGAACCCTGCACATCTCCTTTTATGATGACGTTGAGCTCCTTAACCCCTTCTTTGATTTTTTGGTATAATTGCTCGAGAGTAATTTTCGATGATTTGGAAAGTTCCCGTTCGCGTTCTTTTCTTATCCAGTATTCTCCAATGCTGCGGGCTTTTTTCTCATCCTCTACACCTATGAACTCCGCGCCCACCTGGGGGACCCTTGAAAACCCTATCACCTCTACGGGCATTGACGGCCCAACCTGTTCCACCCTCAGTCCTTGGTCGTTAATCAACGCTCTAACCTTGCCAAATTCCGTTTTCGAGACAAAGGCATCGCCATCTTTCAGCGTGCCTTCTTCGATGAGCACGGTCGCTACAGGGCCGCGTCCACGATCAAGCTTTGCTTCGATGATAACGCCTCGGGCAGGACGGTTGGCGTCGGCGCGCAGATCCATGACGTCCGCTTGAAGAAGAATCATTTCCAGGAGCTCTTCGATGCCCTGTTTCTTCTTGGCCGATACCTCGCAGTATATAGTATCGCCGCCCCATTCTTCAGATACCAGATTGTAATCGGAGAGAACCTGTTTGATTTTTCCCGGGTCAGCTCCCGGCTTGTCTATCTTATTGACGGCGACGATTATGGGAACTCCTGCAACGCGTGCATGATTGATGGCTTCTATCGTCTGGTCTTTTACGCCGTCATCAGCCGCTACTACCAGTACAACGATATCTGTTACATCGGCTCCCCTGGCCCTCATGGCCGTAAAGGCTTCATGGCCCGGTGTGTCGAGGAAAACGATATCTCTATCTTTAATGTGGACATGGTATGCCCCGATGGCTTGAGTAATGCCTCCCACCTCGCCGGCGATCACATTGGTCTGTCTTATGGCATCCAGGAGAGATGTTTTCCCATGGTCAACGTGCCCCATGATGGTGACGACAGGCGCCCTGGTTGTCAGATTTTCGGATGGAGACTCAACTTTCTGGAGCGATTCATCATATTCACTTCCGACTGCTTCCACCTGATATCCGAATTCGCCGGCAATGAGAGTTGCAGCATCACTCTCGATAGCCTGGTTGATGGTAACCATCAAGCCGAGCCCGATCAGCTTATTAATAACTTCGCTCGCCTTAACACCTATCTTCTTGGCAAGCTCACCAACGGTTATCACTTCACCCACCTTAATCCTCCTCTTTATTGCCTTCGGCGTCGTGATGACCGTCTTCTTCATTTTGGCAGCGACCTGCCTTTTTCCATCCTTCCACTTAGCAATCCTCTCTTCCCTATCTAAGTCCTCGCGCCTGTCTTTCTTATCGACGAGTTTTTTGATGAAGGCCTTTTTCCTTGCAGATGGCAGTTCTTCCATCACGACTTCAACAGGCCTTTTACCCTTGATCTTGGCCTTCTCGGGCTCCCACTTAGCCAGTTTTTCCACCGGCTTGGCAGGGATGATTTCTTTTACTATCCTCAGCGCCGGCTTCTGAGCCGGTTCCTTCTTAACTTCAGGAGCGGCTTCTTTGGCCACCTGAGCTGTAACGGCCTCTTTCTTGTCTTCCTTTTGCGGCGCCTCCTTTACTTCCGGGGCCGCGGGAGGAGCTGCCTCTGGAGGTGCTGGCTTTTTTTCAACTAACTCAATCTTCTTCTTGGGCTTCTTTGCAATTTCTTCAACTGCGGGGGCGGGCTTCGTCTGGCTTTCCACCTTTATCTCCTTTACGGCGGGCTCCTCTGGTTTGGCAACCTTAGGCGGAGCTGCTTCCTCGGGAACAGTTTTCTTTGGCGCCTTTTCAGCGGGAGCGGTCACCTTTGCCTGTGCTTCTTTGGGGACTGCCTTCTCTTTCTTGGCCTCTTTCGGGACTGCTGAATCAATCTTCTTTTCTTCGGGCTTTACGGGAATCTCGGCCTCGACAGGCTTTGCTATAATTTCTTCCGCAACGGGACGAACCGCCCGCCTTCTTATGATTGTGGACTTTATTCTTTGCTCGACCATTTCATGTGGTTCACCTGATACCAATTCCTTCTGTATCTTCTCCACATCTGCGTCTTCCAGAGTACTCGAATGGGACTTTACAGCAATGCCGAATTTCTCCAAACGAGATATCAGCTCCTTGCTGTCGATACCCAATTCCTTCGCTAACTCGTAGACTCTTTTCTTAGTCATTCTTGAGACCCTCACATGTAATGGTTGTAGAAATGTGCCTTTTCATAAAGATTGTCTTTGAGGGCTTGCCCTCGATTTTCGCCCTTCTCAGGAGCTCTTCTTTTCTGCTGTCTCTTCATCGATAATCTTGACTGCCGTTTCAATCCATTGTGACGCACTCTTTTCTCCCACACCCTGAATCGCTGATAGCATCTCTGGTTCCGCCGTTGCAATCATGGCAACGCTCTTGAAGCCTTCATTATAAAGCTTCTCTGCCATAGTCTCACCAATGCCGGGAATCTTGATAAGGGACTTGAATCCTTCCGCCTCCTGTGAAGCAGCCATGGATTCGCTTTTAACGTCGATCTTCCACCCCGTCAATTTGACAGCCAGCCTCACATTTTGTCCGTTCTTCCCGATTGCTAAAGAGAGCTGATCGTCAGGAACTATTACTTCCATGGAACGACTGTCCTCATCCATGATGACGCGGTTGACCTTGGCTGGCGACAGGGCACTACACACATAGCTGGCGTTATCAACGGAATAGGGAACAATATCTATCTTTTCGCCTCTTAATTCTTGAACTACGCTTTGCACGCGGGAACCCCTCATACCGACGCATGCGCCCACTGGATCGATATCCTTATCTTTTGTTCGCACGGAGATCTTGGCCCGTTTTCCCGGTTCTCTTGCCACATTCACAATTTCTATTAAACCTTCGGATATCTCCGGCACTTCCACTTCGAAAAGGGCCTTGAGGAAAGAGGGATGTGTCCTGGAGAGGATGATCTGAGGTCCTTTGGATATCTTCTTCACGTCACACACATATGCCCGAATCCGTTCCCCTCGTTTATACGATTCTCTGTAAATCTGTTCCGTCGCGGGTATAACGCCTTCAGCCCGTCCAAGGTTAACGATAATATTTCCACCGTCAAATCTTTGCACAAAGCCGTTAACTAGTTCGCCCTTCTTATCTTTGTATTCATCATAAACATTATCCCGCTCAGCATCCTTGACTTTTTGAATGATTATTTGCTTAGCAGTCTGAACAGCAATCCTGCCGAAGGTGTTCGTTTCTATCTTAATCCCCAGACTGTCTCCCCTCTCTGCGCCTTCATCCAATGTTCGACGCGCCTCAGCCACCGAAATCTGAACATCAGGGTCCAGCACTTTATCTACAACGGTCTTGAATTGAAAGACTTCAACCTCGCCCACTTCCTCGTTGTAGTGGGCCTCGAGATCTACGTGGAGCCCTAATTTCTTCCGCGCAGCGGTCAGCATGGCCGTTTCCAGTGCCTCTATAATGACACCTTTGTCTATACCTCTATCCTTACCCATCTGCTCTATCAGACGTTTAAGTTCTGGCAACATTGAGAGTCCTCCATATTTGCATCAAAATTCATAAACAAGATGTGCCTTTGTCACCAAATCTCTGGGTATGTGAAAACTCTTCCCAGAAACATCGACAATCAGAGTCTTCCTGCCGTCTTCCTCCAGGTAATCAACTAGCATTCCATGAAAATTTTTCGCGCCGTCCAGTTTTTCGATTGTCTTGATGCGGACGGCAGATCCGCGGTACTTGATGAAGTCCTTGTCCCTCGTAAGAGGCCGATCCAGGCCCGGAGAAGAAACCTCCAACGTATAAGAGCCGGGAAGCACATCATAAACATCAAGGATGTCACCTACCTGCTTGCTGATTTCAGAACAATCATCAATGGTGACTCCACCCTCCTTATCGATGTAAATCCGCACCAGCCAGCGAAATTTCATTTTCAGGCATTCAACATCTATTATTTCCATGCCTTCAGATTCGATGACAGGCTCAATGAGCTGCCTGATTTTTCCCCGGTATGTCACTGAATTATCAGCCATTTATTTACAATTCATCAGTGGGGAGGCAACCTGCCTGCATCTGGTATGGTCTGCCTCACATCCAACGCGACCACCTTTGCAGATGGCCCTCTTTTTCAAGTATTTAGGAAAAAAAAAGTGGGCGCAAGCCCACTCATCACAAACGTACTAGATGATTTTCATGGCGTTTCTAACATATAAAAATATCCATTGCAAGAGAAAAATAGAATCTATTTAGGGCGTGGATTTGATGAATAGCAGTGACTATGTGAGTCGGATGCAGGTGTATGATCATGATTGCAATCCTTACTAAAAAAGGTGGAAATTCCTATTAGTACCCATTATACTGACATTAAGTGTGGAATTTTCAATTTGTCTATCATTGATGGACTGTTTTCGGCGATGAAATGCAGCGGAAATAGTCTTCCGAGAAAGGGAGGCAACATATGGCATCTGGCAGCTTCATGGAGAAGATAATCGAAGGTGTCTTTGATAAAACGGCCTTTGATTCCTACCGCATGCCGGTCGATTCAGACAAGCTTCAGTCCCTGCTACAATCCTACCGGGAGATGTTTAAAGACCATTCCCCGCAGAAGATTGAAGAGGAGGGTCGCGTTCCCGAGGCGATGCTGCAGGAGATGAGAAAGAAGGGCTTCTTCGGGATCAGCCTTCCTGAAACGTACGGCGGCTTGGGCGTCGGACTTGTCGACAGCATCCGCTTTGTCGAAGAGATCTCGGCCCTGGACTTGGCCTCAGCAGTTGTTTTTCTTGCCCATCTATTCATCGGCATCAAAGGCATTGAACTATATGGAACGGAGGAGCAGAAACGTCAATATCTCCCCCTTGCCGCTTCCGGGGATATGATCTTTTCCTACGCACTTACGGAGCCCAATTTCGGCTCCGATGCAAGACACATCGAGACGAAGGCAGAACTCTCCGCCGATGGCAAGCATTACATCCTCAACGGCACGAAGACCTACATCACCAACGCAAACTATGCGCGAGGCCTCACCACTTTTGCCCAGATGGATCCCGCTCATCCCGGGTTCATGGGTGCCTTCATCGTAGAGACGGCATGGGAAGGAGTCAAGATTGGGAGGGACATGCCCAAGATGGGCATCAGAGCCAGTTCTACGGCCACCATTCAATTTAACGATGTTCACGTTCCGGTGGAAAACATGCTGGGAAAACCGGGAGAAGGTTACAAGGTTGCCCTGGCCATCCTCAACTACGGGAGACTCGGTCTCGGCGCCGCGGCCGCCGGTCTCATAGACGTATCCTTGAAGGACATGATCAAGCGCGCCGGCGCCAGGACCCAGTTCGGCGTGCCCATCCGGAATTTTCCCCTCGTGCAGGAGAAAATAATAAATGCCCGGACCCACGGATTCGTCACATCCTGCATTAATTATTTTACTGCAAATCTTCTCGAATTCCAGCCGATGGAAGACCCGGTGATCGAGACATCGCATTGTAAGCTTTACGGTTCCACGCGGGCCTGGGATGTACTTTACGATGCCATGCAGGTGGCCGGGGGCGCCGGCTATCTCATGACCCAGCCCTATGAAAAGCGGATGCGCGATTTCCGCGTCGTTCCTATATTCGAGGGAACGACGGAAATCCATTCCACCTATCCTATGCTCTTCCTCCTGGGACGTCTGAAGAAAGAGCTTCGCTCACACAGCGGTCTCTCGCGTTTGTCCTACGTCATAAAGGCCCTCTTTTCCAGTTTTGCGGCGATGCCATGGCGTGTAAATGGCGGCGACGAAACCGTGCAGGAAGCCGTGAAACTGGTCAAGGCCAACGCGCGGACGATCAAACGCATGCTGCTCTTGGGAATCATCTTCCAGGGAGGAAAGGTGGTTGAGAAGCAATTCTTCCTGAGACGGATGACCACGCTCAGCCTTTACGCATTCAGCATCCTTTCCGTGCTGGCGAAGATTTCAGCGGATATGAAATCGGGCGTCCCCAAGAGCGGCGACCTTGATCTCCTGAGATACTTTCTCGCAGAAGCAAAAGAGGCCAGATGCAAGAGCACAAGGATATTCGACACGAAAAAGGAGAAGCTTGGTACCGCCGTCTTTCACGACCTTGAAACAATTTCATGACTGTAGAGTAATGTCGCAAAAATGCTTCCTTGTTGTTTTTTCCAATTCTGTTCACCCATTCAACCTTCAAATAGTTAATTGTTACTTTCATAAATAAAAAAAAGGCAGAGCCATCTGACCCTGCCTTTCTGTAATAAACCTATTATGTGTTTTGTTACTTCTGAAACTTTCGCCTGACCCCTGCCAATGCAATCAGCCCAAGACCAAGAAGCAGCATCGTGGTGGGTTCAGGAATTGATGCATGGCCTTCGCTATATCCTGTAAACTCATTTCCTGTTACAGGAGATGTCCAATGAAAAACGCCATTATCATTTTCGTAAACAGTAGCAATAACATTCCAGTTGGCTTCTGGTGGTAGTCCAGTATCAGCTGGAGCCCCGCCACCTATATCAGCTGAGTAGAATTCAACCACGGTATACGCCGTAAAATTTGGGAAATCTATAAATCGTAACATATCTGATACGGTTCCAGAAGGGTCGAGTACAAGTACGTCCTTATAGCCAACGAAAGGGGTGTACGCACCAGCGTAGCTTAAACTTGAGTGACCGGGCCACGTCGCGTCAGGTCGCACTGCCCCGTTCCAGACATGCCATACGTCAGGAATAGCCAAGTTTTTGTAGTATCCGGGACCGTATTCATCCATGACAACGGCATACGGTTGAGCATGGGTTGAAACTATGCTTCCCGCAAGAAGCAGGAAGATACCCAAAAGTACCACCACAAAAAGTCTCATCGTCTTTTCCATTTTATTCCCTCCTTCCTGTTTTCCTTAATCCACGAATCTAAGGATAACATATGCAAAAAGGTTCTATGTTGACGGAGCTAAACCCCACGGTTTGATTGCATCCGTCTATACTGAAGCTCGGGGTAAATCTGGTGTAATATCAAGGGATGAAGATTCGGAAACAAAAGAAACGAACAGCGTTTATGAAGAAATAGAGTACGGCTACACCCTATCGTAGGGGGTGCATCAACTGTACCATTTTTATAAATATTGGATATTTCAGGGATTATACATTTTAAGACTTTTGTTTGAATTCTAACAATGTAAAGGACTCTGACATATTTGGTCATTTCTGTAGAAAAATGATAGAGTAATGTCAGGGGAAAACTTATATTTTATAATATCTTGTATCTATTTTGCTTGTTTCTGTAAAGTATCCCGTCACTTTAGCGGTTTTTTACAAAATTACATAGTCAGAGGCGGGAGTTATCTCAAAATATTATTATCGAATTATTATGGTATAATTGTTGGTATAAAATCAATATTATGCCGGGGACACCAGGTGCTATTTGAGACTGACCTTCGTGATTTAGATTGAAGATTACAAATGGTAAATGAGAGACTTTCTTAATTATCAAGTGTGTAGATAAGTCGGTGTTTTCAATAGTTGAAAGGGATTCGAAATATAAATGGACGATTAAGAATGATGTGAGAAGAAGTAAAAGATTGAGGGGAATTCTGACCCTAAGAAATGAGGTGCTAAATTTTTCTGAGTATTTACAATGACAGAGATAAAATGGAGCGGGCGATGGGAGTCGAACCCACGACGTTCAGCTTGGGAAGCTGACATTCTACCGCTGAATTACGCCCGCTCAGAAGAGAAGAAAGACAGTTAAAGAAAACAAATATACAGCAGAATAACGCTGGTCATCTTAGCCATCGGAGACTTTTTGTCAAGGCTTTTTTGGCTGCATCCTTACGGTAATTGATCTTCCGTGCGCCTCAAGCCCCTCCATGTCAGCAAATCTTGCCGCCCGCTTTCCGTATTTCTGCAGGGACTCCTTCGAGAAGGAAAGGACACTGCTTCGCTTCACAAAGTCGTAAACCCCCAGGGGAGATGAAAATCTTGCCGTTCCCCCTGTGGGAAGGATGTGATTGGGCCCCGCGATATAATCTCCGAGTGTCTCCGGTGTATTGTGCCCGAGAAAAATGGCGCCGGCGTTTTTTATTCCAGATTGTATTTTTTTCGGGTCCCTGACCATCAATTCGAGATGTTCCGGAGCGAACCGGTTGGCGATGTTTGTCGCCTCATGAATATCTCTGGTTACAATAATGGCACCGAAGTCTTTCAAAGCGCGTGAGGCAATCGCCTTTCTTTTCAGGCAATTTAATTGAAGAGCGACTTCAGCGGCTACCTTTTTGGCCAAGGCTTCATGCGGGGTGAGAAGAATGGCGCTCGCCATTTCATCGTGTTCCGCCTGGGCGAGGAGATCAGCAGCGATATAAGCGGCATCTGCCGTTGCGTCCGCGATGATAAGAATTTCACTCGGACCGGCGGCCATATCTATGCCGCACCAGCACCACTGGTAAACCATCATCTTGGCAGCCGTCACATAGGCGTTGCCGGGGCCGACGATTTTATCCACTCTCGGAATCAGGTCCGTGCCGTTTGCGAGAGCGGCAATGGCCTGGGCGCCTCCTACCTTGAATATACGCGTGACGCCGGCGAGTTTCGCCGCGGCAATTATCAGGGGATTCACTTTCCCGTCTTTTGCGGGTGTAACCAGGATGATTTCCGGAACGCCTGCGATCTTTGCCGGAACAGCCGCCATGATTACGGTAGAAGGATACGAGGCAAGACCGCCCGGGGCATAGATGCCCACACGCGCCAGGGGCAAAATGCGCTGTCCGAGCTCTACACCCGCTTCATCAGAAACCGACCAGTTCTTAATTAACTGTCTCCGATGAAATCTTTCCACACGCTTCGCGGAAAGCTTGAGGATGGCAAGCTCTTCTCCTTTGACGGTCGCTACGGATTTTTTTATTTCTGCAGAAGTTACTTCTATGGTATCGGCAGTCGGAATCCACTTGTCAAACTTCTTCGTATATGCAAAAAGGGCTCTGTCCTTTCTCTTGCAGACATCTTCCACAATTGTCTTCACCTGTCTCCAGACGTCCTCATTGAACCCGCCGCGATTCTTGATTCTCTGGAATACGTTCTCGAAGCTTGATTGGCCGGTGCGGATAATTCTCATATCAGCCTGAGACCCTTTTTATATTGGCGCCTATGGCGGAAAATTTCTTCTCGATTTCCTGGTATCCCCTGTCTATATGGTAAACCCTGGAGAGCTCCGTCTTTCCTTCCGCCACCAATCCCGCGAGGATCAGGGAAGCGGATGCCCGGAGGTCCGTGGCCATGACCGGGGCCCCTTTTAGTTTCGGGATTCCCTTTACCATGGCGCTGTTTCCATGAATCAGAATATCGGCTCCCATCCTCATCAATTCACTCACGTGCATAAATCTGTTTTCAAAAACCGTCTCCGTTATGACGGAGAGTCCGTTGGCCACCGACATCAAAGCCATCATCTGGGCCTGCAAGTCCGTGGGAAATCCCGGGTAGGGGAGTGTTGTTATGTCAACGCTTTTTATCTTTTTCTTAGCAACGGCCCTGATGCCGCCATCGAAGGGGGTGATTTCCATTCCGGCATCTCTCAGCTTCATGGTCAGCGCTTCGACATGAACAGGTTCACATCCCATTACTCTGACATCCCCGCCTGTCATGCCCACGGCAATCATGAAAGTGCCTGCCTCGATCCTGTCCGGAATAACTGCGGCTTCGACGGGGTGCATTTGCTCGACGCCGTCTATCCTGATTACGTCTGTGCCGGCTCCGGTGATCTTCGCCCCCATGCCGTTCAAGACATCGGCCAGATTAACGACCTCAGGCTCCCTCGCAGAATTTTTCAGAAGTGTAGTTCCGTCAGCCAGGCAGGCGGCCATCATGATATTTTCTGTTCCCGTTACAGTCGGAATATCAAAGTAAATAGTGGCGCCCTTCAACCTTCGTGCCTTCGCCTCCACGTAGCCATCCTTCAGTTCCACTTCTGCACCTAAATCCTGGAGGGCTTTTATATGAAGATTGACCGGCCTTGCTCCTATGGCGCATCCTCCCGGAAGAGAGACCCTTGCCACACCCATTCTTGCGACGAGCGGTCCCAGCACAAGGACGGATGCCCTCATGGTCTTGACGAGATCATATGGAGCCTCACAATTGTTGATGTTCTCCGTATTGATCCTTACAGTTCCTTCTCCCTCAATCTTGGCACCTAGATTTCTGAGAAGTTTCTTGATCGTCTTGATGTCAACAAGATCGGGAACGTTGAGAAATGTGCTCCAGCCCGGCGCCAACAGCGCGGAAACCATCACGGGAAGCGAGGCATTCTTGGCCCCACTGATCTGGACATCGCCGCGGAGCTTTTCGCCGCCAACTATAATAATCTTATCCACTGGTCGTTACTCTCCTTGCGATAGCAACACGTTCTATGCCTGCATAGTCATTTCTGAAAGCGATATTGTCATAAAGGTCGGATTCATTCAACATATTTTCAACCATCTTTTTTTGTCCAGCCGCAATTTCCATGAAGGACCAGCCTCCTGGCTTCAGATGGATGGCGCCGGCCTTGATGATCTCCCTGTGGAAGAGGGTTCCATCAGCGCCGGCAAGCAGCGCGAATTCCGGCTCAAAATCTCGAACCCCTGCGGGCAGGCTGTCATATTCCTCTTTCGATATATAGGGGGGATTGGAAACAATAATATCAAATTCTCCGGACACGGGTTCAAATAAATTTCCCAAAAGAAAAGAAATTTGATTTGTGACATCGTTGTTTTGTGCATTCCGCGAAGCTATATTGATTGCATCTTGAGAAATGTCTGTAGCGACGATTTGTGCATTCTTAAGCTCGTGTGCAAGTGCCACACTGATTGCCCCGCTTCCCGTGCCTACCTCCAGGACTTTTAATTCTCTTGTTTTCAGGGATGAACAAATCCTTAGTACCTCTTCAACAAGAATTTCTGTTTCCGGCCGTGGTATGAGGACGTGTTTGTTGACTTCGAAAGGAAGCGACCAGAATTCCTTCTTTCCCACGATATAGGCAACCGGCTCTCCACGCTTCCGCCGTTCAATGCATCGCTGGAATTCCTGATAATCATTTTCGGTTACCGATTTTTCACAAGCGATATGAAAACGCGTGCGATCCATCTTCAAGCACGCGGATAGAAGCACCTCTGCGTCAAGCCTCGGTGTCGCACAACCGGAACTCTTAAGAACATGTATCGCTTCATTCAGGGTATTGGAAATATCCATTTCGCTGATTACGTCAAGGTTGTCCACAAACATCATGGGGCAGGATTATCTAATGGAGTCTTGCAGAGCTTTAGATTGAAAATGCGTTGCCAGGGCGTCAATAATCGGCTGAATGTTGCCGTTGAGAAGCGACTCCAGGTTGTAGAGTGTCAGGCCGATGCGGTGATCCGTAACCCTGCCCTGGGGGAAATTATATGTCCTGATCCGCTCGCTGCGATCGCCGCTTCCCACCTGGGTCTTTCTTGCTTCGGAAATTTCGGCGCTTTGCTTCTGCACCATATTGTCCAGGAGCCTGGCTCTCAGCACCTTCAGAGCTTTCGCCTTATTCTTGTGCTGGGATTTCTCATCTTGGCAAGTGACGACGAGGCCTGTAGGCAAGTGGGTGATCCGGACGGCGGAATCCGTCGTATTGACACTCTGTCCCCCGTGGCCGCTGGATCGATAGACATCAATCCTCAAGTCGTTGGGGTCGATGCTGACCTCCACGTCTTCTGCCTCCGGAAGAATAGCGACAGTAACTGCAGAGGTGTGAATCCGTCCCTGTGATTCTGTAACAGGAACCCGCTGCACGCGATGCACACCGCTTTCGTATTTCAAGACGCTGTATGCACCCTGACCTTCTATGAGGGCGATGATTTCCTTGAATCCACCCATACCGCCCGCCGGATTGCTGCTTATAACATCCACCTTCCATCTGCGCATTTCCGCATATTGGGCATACATGCGGAAAAGATCCCCCACGAAAAGACCCGCCTCATCACCGCCGGTGCCGGCCCTGATTTCGAGAAGAACGTTCTTGTCATCGTTCGGGTCTTTGGGAAGGAGGAGAAGTTTCAGTCTATTCTCCAGGAGCTCCAATTTTTCCTTGAGTTGAGGCAGTTCTTCCTTGACTATTTCTTTCAGCTCATCGTCATTTCCGCGAAGGAGAACTTGGTCTTCTTCGATGCGGCTATTCGTTTCTTCATATTCCTTGTATGCTTCCACAAGGTCTTGAAGATCGGCATGCTCCTTGGCATACTTCTGGTAGACGCTGGGCTTGCTGACCACATCAGAATTACTCAACAACCCTTCCAGGTCTTTATATCTTGTTTCAATATCTTTCAGTCTTTTAAACATAATCTTATCTTACATCATATCGAAGGATGGAATATTGAATCAGATTTTACGAGCGAAGTTAATACAATGGAGAACGCAGGAGGCACCCTGTCATAAGGCACGCGGGCAGCGATGGGTCGATCAGCGGATATATCCCACCGGGGAGAAAGGCGGTTACGCAGAATACATTCATATGCAATTTGCATCCTCAATAAACAATAGTCAGATTCAGGCGGTTTTGCTGCCTTTCTTTTTTTCTTCACCGGCCGCGTACTTCTTCTTGAATCGTTCCACTCGACCGGCCGTATCCATAATTTTTTGTTTACCTGTCATAAAGGGATGGCACTGAGAACATATCTCAACTCTTATGTCCTTCTTGGTGGACTGTGTTTCAATCACATTTCCGCACGCGCATGTGATCGTCGTCTTCGCGTATTCCGGGTGAATACCTTCTTTCATCGTCTGCTATTATCCTCCTCTGCTGCATGCTTACGGTGCGAATTCACGCTCCGCACAATCAATGGTTCTTACTGATTCATGGAATTTAAAAAGGCCTGGTTAGTTTCCGTCTTGCGTATCTTGTCGACGATAAATTCCATTGCCTCTACGGGGTTCATCTCCTGCAGAAGCCTTCTCAAAATCCATATCTTATTAAGGTTAGCCTTGGGTATCAGGAGCTCCTCTTTTCTTGTGCCGGAGCGAATGAGGTCAAATGCGGGGAATACCCTTCTGTCTGCAATCCTGCGATCCAGGTGAAGTTCCATATTACCCGTACCCTTGAATTCTTCAAAAATAACTTCATCCATTCTGCTTCCCGTATCGATCAGCGCCGTAGAAATGATGGTCAGGCTGCCGCCATTTTCTATATTTCTGGCGGCGCCGAAGAATCGTTTTGGTTTATGCAAGGCATTCGAGTCAACACCGCCTGATAAGACCTTGCCACTTGGCGGTACCACCGTGTTATAAGCCCTGGCGAGCCTGGTGATGCTGTCAAGAAGAATCACCACGTCCTTCTTGTGTTCGACGAGGCGCTTTGCCTTTTCAATCACCATCTCTGCGACCTGGACGTGCCGTGTGGCCGGTTCGTCAAATGTTGATGATATCACTTCCCCGTTCACACTGCGCTGCATGTCGGTTACTTCTTCCGGCCTCTCATCAATCAAGAGAACCATGAGAATAACTTCTTCATGGTTTGTGGAAATGCTATGGGCGATATCCTTAAGGAGCACGGTCTTTCCTGCCCGCGGCGGCGAAACAATCAGCGCTCTCTGGCCTTTTCCGATGGGGGTGAAAAGATCCATGATCCTTGTCGAAAAATTTTCCGGATCAGCTTCTAGGTTCAGCTTCTGTTCCGGGTATAGGGGCGTGAGGTTGTCAAAGAGTATCTTGTCTCTGGCGGCTTCCGGACTTTCAAAATTGACCTCATCCACCTTGAGCAGGGCAAAATATTTTTCACCGTCCTTCGGCGGCCTGACCTCGCCTGATACCGTATCACCGGTCCTGAGGCTGAATCTCCGGATTTGTGATGGCGAGATATAGATGTCATCAGGGCTCGGCAGATAATTGTAATCGACGGCCCTGAGGAAACCGAAGCTGTCAGGAAGGATTTCCAGCACTCCCGTCCCGGTGATGCTCTCATTCTTTTCTGCTTGAGTTTGCAATATCGCAAAGATCAGATCCTGTCTTCTCATACCGCTCGCGCCTGCGACACTCAAATCCTTTGCCATGCTGGTAAGTTCACTGATTGGCAATCTTTTAATTTCTTCGATATTCATAATCAATTCTCTTGTTCGCACCTCTATCTATTAGTTTTGAAAAATAACCACCAAAGCTCCCGACTCCCAGTTCAAACCACACTTATCAACAAAAGACATGGCAGAATTAACATACGGCGAAGTATATAAAGAATAACTTGGATTAGTAATGAGTTGTTAAATTGGGTTCTTCAGACAATCCAAAAAGGAAGGACTTTATTTCAGCCTTTCTATGATTTTTTCGTAATTTATATCACCCATTCCCCCATGTCAAGCACTTTTTAAACAAACATGTTTTTAATACACCAGTGAGAAAAGACCTTCAAACTCTTCTCTTATGAAGGAGTGAGCGTAATGAAATTGAGCTGTCTGCCCGTATTTCCTCCCCCGCCTCTGTGGGAGTAAAACATATCTCTACGGCAGGAAGTGCAGTAGTTTGCGATGCATATATTTTTATCGGGGATACCCTCGCCGATCATCTGCAGCCTGTTGGCAAGAGAAAGATCAAGCATCCATTTTCCCTGCTCCCGGCAGGGGGACAAGAAAGATGCTTTCTCCTTCTGTATTTTCATGGCGTCAAAAACGAGCTCATCCACCTGATAGCAGCATGGTCCGATAGCAGGACCGACGGCAGCGATAAGGTCTTCTGTACAGCAGCCGAATTCTGTAATGAGGGCCTGCACAACCTTTGCGGCAATCGCAAGAGCGGTCCCACGCCAACCTGCATGGGCGACTGCAATGATGCGCTTGACCTTGTCTACAAAGAAAATAGGCACACAATCCGCCGTCTTTATGCCGATGGCAACCCCCGGCTGATCTGTTATGATGGCATCAAATTGAGGCTGTTCCGGAACGATGAAGTCGGCAAGAGGACGATCAATGGCGAGAATCTCATCACCGTGAACCTGATTGACCACAAAGAACTGTTCCATCTTAAGATTGAAAGCCTCGGCCAGAATCTTCCAGTTAGCGCGGACATTCTCCTTACTGTCTCCCTCTTTCGGACTGAAATTGAGGCCGACAAAATTACCCTCACTAATGCCTCCGCGCCGGGTGCAAAAAGCATGCGTCAGGAAATTGCAAGCCGTGAGTGCTGTCGCTTCCAAATACTCTACAGGGCCTTTTTTTGAAAAAATAAACATTCGCTTACAGATTGCAATGCTGCCACGGCAAAGGAACATCTTTGCAGTGCACCGCTTTATTCCTCTATCTGTCAATTCTAACGGGATTTAAATGTGAACCCTTTTTCGGCGAAGAGCTTTGTGCAGGCATCAACCACTTCCGGTTCATAGAGAACACCGCTGTATTGGGAAATTTCCTTCAAGGCCTTATCTAATCCCGACGCTGGCCTGTAAGGCCGATGCCTGCATATCGCCTCGACAACATCGGCGACTCCCAGGATTTTCGCCTCCAGAAGGATATCTTCTCCCTTGATGCCTCGTGGATAGCCGGTGCCGTTTATCCGCTCATGATGCTGATACACAATGAGGGCAACAGGCCTGTAAAAATCGATGTCCTTCAATATCTGATAACCTATCTCAGGGTGAGTTTTGACTAGACTATATTCTGCGTCATTGAGCTGACGGGGTTGTCCGAGGATTTCCGCCGGTATAGATATCTTTCCCACATCATGGATTAAGCCGGCCATGCCGATGCCGTCAATGATCTCCCCCGACAACTTCATTTCCGCGGCAATAGAGCGGGCAAGATCGGCAACCCTTTTCTGATGTCCGGACATATATGGGTCCCGCGTTTCAACAACCATGACGATGACATCAATGATAAAGCCTGTTGCCTTTTTCAGATTTTCTAGACTCTTTGAGAGGGCGTCCTCTGCCTGCGCGCGTTCGGCATCCGCTTTTTCAAGTTCCGCGATGCGGGAACGCAAATCATTGTTCTCTGTCATCAGCGCTTCTTTTGTCTTTTCTTGATCTTTCATGTTTGCACTCTTTCGATGAGGATTACATGCTGACATTTTCAGGCGGCTACTTTAAGTAATTGGTCCTGTTTTCGAGAAAGTCTCTGTAAATCTTATAGTGCTCCGTTTCCTCGTATGGTATTTGTCTAACAGGACTATAATCGAAACTGTATATCAATGCGCGCGGACACGCAAGCAGTATCGGGGAATGGGTGGCAATAATGAATTGGGCATGATCCTTGACGCTCGCCTCCGTCAGTAAGTCAAGCAGTGCAAGCTGGCTACGGGGGGAGAGAGCCGTCTCCGGTTCGTCTAACAGATAGAGGCCTTTGATTTGGTAGCGTGCCTTGAAAAACGACATGAGAGATTCGCCATGAGACTGGGTGATCAGGGATTGGCCGCCGAAATATCTGAGTTGGCCGGGATCAGCCGCTGCCCACTCGTCGAGGATTTCGGTAAAGTGATGAAAGATGTCGGAACCGAAGAAGGAGCCTGGCACATTGCCATTTGACCATTCGATCGCCAAATTATCGCATAATTTATTCTCATAGGGATTATTATTATAGCGGGTCCTTTCCGCCGCCTTCCATATGTGAATGCCGCAGGAACGGGACAGCGCCTGTAATAATGTTGATTTGCCCGAGCCGTTTTCACCCACAAAAAAAGTAACCGGAGCATTGAAGGTTATGCGCTTCGTCTTCTGAAAGACGGGCAGATTGAAAGGGTAATGGTCGTAGGTAGGATATTTTGACTGATCGATGGTAATACTCTTCAAGTGCATAGATTATACCTGCGTATGTCTCCTGAGAAAATCCGCTAGGGCTGCCATGTCATCGGGCGGGGGAGATGAAAACATCATATCCTCGCGGGTTATGGGATGGACAAACCCGATCCTTGCAGCATGAAGGGCTTGCCGTTTCATTGTCTTCAGCTTTGATCTCACAAAGGTATTATGAACGGCATCAGCCCGCTTGGGGTTGCCGTATACGCTGTCGCCTATCACGGGAAGACCGAGAGCGGACAGGTGAACCCTGATCTGATGTGTTCTCCCCGTCATGATGTTCACGTCCAACATTGTCGCTACGCCGAACCGTTCCTGCACCTTCCAAGTCGTAAGCGCCTCTTTGCTGCGCCGGCTTTTCGTAGACATCTTCTTCCGATCAACCGTATGTCTGCCCACAGGCAAGTTTATTTGGCCTTCATCTTCCTTGGGATTGCCATAGACTAGCGCCGTGTATGTTTTCTTAACCTCGTGCCGCTTGAACTGACCGGCTAAACCGTGGTGCGCCTCATCCGATTTGGCCACAACCAGCAATCCCGATGTTCCTTTGTCCAGACGATGGACGATCCCCGGTCGCAGGATGCCGCCAATGCCGGAAAGGTTCTGGCAATGGTAAAGGATAGCATTCACCATCGTATCCTGAAAGTGTCCCGCCGCCGGGTGCACAACCATTCCCGCCGCTTTGTCGACCACTAGGATATGCGGATCTTCGTATATGATGGTCAGGGGCAGGTCTTGCGGTAAAGCACGGCAGGCTGCTGGTTCCCGCTTATCGATTTCTACAATATCTCCGGGCCTTAACCGATGACTCACCTTGCTATAGAAACTGTTTACCCGGACCAGTCCGTCATCTACAGACTTCTTGACCTGTGAGCGTGATAAGCCTAAATCCTTAAGGGAAAGATAGATGTCAAGCCTTAACCCAGCTTCGTTAGAAGCAACGATGAATTCATCGCTCTTTCGTTCAGGAGAACCAATCGGTTTATCTCTCATGATGAGGTGATCTTTTTCAGCCCGTCCCTTATATATAGGAATTCTCCTTCCTCTATGGTTCTCAAATCGAAGAGAATCTCGTCTTCTGCAATACGTGCTATTATCGGAACATCAAGCCTCCTTAAGCGTTCTTCAATGCTGCTCGGCGACATGTGCGTTGATACTATACTGAGGAGCATCGTGGGAATTTCTTGGGCGGGAAGTGAACCCCCTCCTGACATGGAAAATCCTTTTTTCACGGAGATGGTGAGCCCTGCAAAATGCCCTTTCCTCAACGCGGACAGAAGCTTCTTTGCCCGCTTTGTCACATCCGCAAGCTGCTCGGTCAATGCCATGAGAACCCTGAGACGCTTCACGGCCATTTCCGGTTGCAGATATTGCATCAATGTGGCCTCTAACGCAGCCAGGGTCAACTTGTCGATACGAAGCGCCCTGTTGAGAGGATTCTTCTTGATTTTCTGCAGGATGTCTTTCTGTCCGAGAATGACGCCCGCCTGGGGGCCGCCCAAGAGTTTGTCGCCGCTGAATGTCACGACGCCAACGCCTGTTGCCAGCACATCGCGGACCGTCGGTTCTCTCTCCAGTCCGTAACGGTCAAGCTCTGCGAAACAACCGCTGCCCAGATCATACATCACAGGTATGCCACAATTTTTTCCCAGGGCGACAAGAGAGGCGAGATCCGTATCTTCCGTAAAGCCGATAATTCTGAAATTACTCGTGTGGACCTTCAGGATAAGCACTGTTTCCGGGCCAAGGGCCTTTTCATAATCTTTAAGGCGGGTCCGGTTGGTCGTCCCCACTTCATAAAGACAAGCCCCGCTTTTTTCCATGACCTCCGGTATGCGGAATTCGCCGCCGATTTCCACAAGCTCTCCCCGCGACACAATAACTTGCTTCCCCTCCGCAAGGGTATTAAGCGCAAGCAGCACGGCTGCCGCATTGTTATTGACTACTAAAGCATCTTCCGCGCCCGACAGCTCACAGAGAATCTTCTGCACATGGTCATAACGGAGGCCTCTCTCCCCTTTCGCAAGGTCATATTCCAGATTCGAATATCCCCCTGCTACTTCCATGAGCCTCTTCAGGGCATCGGCGCATAAAGGCGCTCTGCCCAGGTTGGTATGCAAAATTACGCCTGTGGCATTTACCACTTTGCGAAGTCTGTATTGATGAAGCCCGGCAATTATTTGCCCAACTTTATCGACGACATCTCCCGCTGTAGGCAGGCGCATTCCTTTTGCATCCATCTTTGTATTCAGGATCTCCTGTCTCAGTTCTTCCACGACAGATCGGCAGATAGACTTCACGATATATTTTGAGGTTCCTGCAAATGCCTCCTTCTTTTCCAGAGAAAGTATTATCTCGTCGATCTTGGGGAGGCCCCTCAATAGTGTCATTCTGTGGTCATCAAGATTTTGTTTTGCCATATGGCTCTGTTGCAGAAAATATGATGTCTTGCAATTATCTTACTACCTTGATCGGCAAAAATCACGAAAGTTATTAACTGCGATAAAAAATTCCCTCATCATGATCACCCAGAGATAGCATCCGCGCCTTGTCAGGTAAAGACGGGAGGAACGATACTGTAAAGCACCCGCAAGGACAAAAGCAAGAATATTAAACCAGAGGGCCCGATAAAAACCCCCGCCATACTTTGCCTGCGATGCCTGTATATCCATGTTCATACCGAAAAGTTTCATGAGGAAATCATATTGCAACTGATCCTTGAGCTGGAAGGATCGCGAGGCCATAATAGGCATCTCGCCGCGGTTGACCCGTGCGATGTATTCTGGGATATTGAAGGTGTTGGCGTAGCATATGCCGTTTAAATAGCCGATCGATCCGCTCCCGATCCCGGCATATTCATCATAATCGATAATATATTCATCTATCATCGCGGCATTTTTTGAAAAGCACCATGCAGACGAGTGCCGGTATGTCGGCAGCAGCCGTTCTATGATCCGATGGTAAAATTGTTCCTCTTTTGCATAGTCGACTTGCCCGAACTTTTCACCAACGTCCTGACGGGTAGAATCTGAAACCATGAGAGGGTAGTATGTGATCTGGTCAATCCCTAAATCCATCAGGATGTCCAGATCCCTCTCCAACATCGTCATGGTCTGGGAAGGGAAATTGAAAATCATATCCGCATTGAGGGTATCAAACTGCCCCAGGGTCTGCGACAACAGATTGGTTATAGCCTCGCAACTCCCGTACTTGTCATATCTATCCATATTGCGAAGCAGTTGATCGTCAAAACTTTGGACTCCTACGGAAAGCCGGTTTATGCCGGCTCGCTTCAGAGCGGAGATAGTTGCATCTGTCAGATGGTTCGGGTTTGTCTCGACGGATATTTGCCGAATGGAAAAACATTGCCGCGCCAGCTTTAGCGTTTCTTCGAGTTCTTCTATGAGGATGGTCGGTGTCCCGCCTCCCACGTACATGCCGCTAAAATCATACCCCTTGCCCTTATAGAGCGTGATCTCTTTTCTTAAGGCCTGGAAGTAATCGCGACAGAGGGCGCTGTCAAAGACGACGCGGTGAAAGGAACAGTAGGGACATAGTTTTTCGCAGAAGGGGATATGTATGTACAGGAGAGGCAATTTCTTTAAGGCGCCGGAAGCTGTGATCGATAGTCCTCCGTTTTCAAATTTCATCAGTCTGGCAAATTCCAGTTTTGCCTTTTTTGTCACGATGGCATTTATCAAGGGTGCACTCTTTTTGTTATTTTCAAGGGGTTTCCAAGTCCGTCTGAGGGAGAAAAATTAGCAGACATCCGTAAAATTATCAAGGGCAATTGAAAATTGCAAGAGACTTGAAATAATGGCTGCAGGATGTTATATAAAACTTGAACGACTTGTGACGGGGAAAGTGATGTCTGGAGTGAGAGTTTTTACACTGTGGAAGGATGACAAGATTAATGAGGAGGAAGCCCTTGTCTTGAGGAGGCTATGTGAGGACATACGGGTTCCCTTCGATGAGAAAAGAAAAAAGGAGATCAGGACCCTCGTCGACGCCTTCTTGTCCATGGATGAAGCTGCAGGTTTGGCGGCTCCGCAGATCGGAATAAGCAAAAAAATAATTATCTTCAGAAATAAGGGATTCAGTGAGAAGGGCTGGTCAAAGAACGCGGACGATTACGAGCTTTTGATCAACCCCCGGATTACGCAAGCCCGTGGTGAAATGGTGACCGCGACTGAGGGATGTCTCTCATGCCCGGAAATCCAGGTCGAAGTCAGCAGATTTCCTGAGATCAAAGTGAGGGCGTTTGATATAAGC
Organism: Syntrophales bacterium; assembly: GCA_052144335.1. Lineage (GTDB taxonomy): Bacteria > Desulfobacterota > Syntrophia > Syntrophales > UBA2185 > Fen-1135. The sequence goes on along the minus strand of JBKQQP010000016.1, from coordinate 56,884 downwards.
GGGTGCAAAATAAACAAGCGCTATACAGATTACGTCGCCCGTGTTGCACAACATGAGATTGACCACCTTGAAGGTAAGTTGATCATCGATTGCGAAGGTCCACTATATATTCCGAAACAAAAACAAGAGTTCTTTGAAAGAACTTTTGGAAAGATGAAAGCAGTTACCGGCAACGGGATATAGCGAAATAGCTGATATCACCCTTTCTTATCCGTGTTTCAAAATTCATTTCTCAGCACATGAATGGAGCCAGGGCAAATTCTTTTATATCTCTTTTATATCTTGAAATATAGCCTTGCCTATGTTACTCATCTTAACATTAGGTGAACCGGGCAGCATATGGAAAAGCTACTCTCTCGTCTGCTGACAGAATCCTGTTGAATCGAAATGGACAATCTACAAAAATCGCAAGAATCTCGTTGCAAGATCCACGGTTTTCAAGAAAACAAATATTTTTCTTCGTAATTTTTATTCTCGTAATCTGGTCCCTCATTTACTGCAAGTACTGGTATTAAATCATAAACAGGCTCTTTCATTGAACCAGTTTGAAGGACCTGACTTGCACGACGCAAGCCTGTCCGCCTCCCGGAGGAGAACCGTCAATGAAGAAAACTCCACTCTATGACCGTCACGTCGCACTTGGCGCAAGGATAATTGATTTCGGCGGCTGGGCAATGCCGGTTCAATACAGCAATGTGATTGAAGAGCACCATGCAACGAGGATGAAAGCGGGGCTTTTTGACATCTGCCATATGGGAGAGATTGAGGTCAAAGGACCTCAGGCTTTTGAGCTATTACAATGGGTACTGAGCAGAAATATAGAAGGACAGAACATCGGACAGATCAAACTCAGCGTCATCACGAATGAAAACGGCGGCATCATCGATGATGTAACGGTGTATCGCTTAGAAGATGAGCGTTATCTGGTCGTCACGAATGCCGGGACGAAGGACAAGGATCTCTCATGGATCGAGATGCAGGGAAAGTCACTGGGTTTATCCGGTGTGGAGATCGTGGATAATAGCGATCGAACGGGCAAGATAGATCTGCAGGGGCCCTTATCGCAGGAGATTCTTCAGAACCTTGCATCGGATGATTTGGCATCTTTGACTTTCTACCATGCCAGGGACACGCAGGTTATGAAAATACCTGCTCTCGTGTCACGCAGCGGTTACACCGGAGAGGACGGCTTCGAGATCTATGCGGATAGTCGGAGGGTAGGAGAAATCTGGGACAAACTCCTGGCAATCGGGACGTGCCTTGGGCTTAAACCTGTCGGATTAGGCGCACGGGATACCCTGCGTCTGGAAGCGGGGATGATGTTATACGGAAACGACATGGACGAGACGATCACCCCGTTGGAGGTCGTCTACGGGTGGGTGATAAATCTGGAGAAAAATTTTGTCGGAGGTAGTGCTTTGAAGCGGCTAAAGGAGCATGGCATAGCGAGAAAACTGGTCGGCTTCGAGATGACAGATAGGGGAATAGCAAGACACGGGTACAAAGTATTCAAAGATGCGACGGAAGTGGGCGTTGTGACATCGGGAACATACACTCCTACCTTGCAGAAGTCGGTGGGACTGGCTTTTGTACCCGTGGCGGTGAGCAGGCCTGGCACCGATATTTTCATACAAATACGTGATCACCATGCCGCGGCGCGTATTGTGGAATTGCCTTTTTACCGGAGGCAGAAATGATGTTCTCGGAATATGCGGGAAACTGTGTTGAGGCCGTAGAGATATAGATTGAAGGGGGAAAGCAATGTCAAAACCAAATCCAGCAGACAGGAAGTATTCGAAGGAACACGAATGGGCAATGGATAACGGAGACGGAACGGTCAAGATGGGTATTACGGATCACGCTCAGGAGCTGCTTACTGATATCGTCTTTGTAGAACTTCCGGCCATAGGGAAGAAAGTTAAGCAAATGGAACCGATGGCGGTGGTAGAATCCGTAAAGTCTGTTTCTGACGTCTACGCGCCTGTGAGCGGGGAAGTCATAGAAGTCAATAAAGAGCTGGAGGAGCACCCGGAACTCGTAAATCAGGATGCCTTTGGAAAAGGCTGGATGGTCAAACTTAAGATGGACGCCCCCGCTGAATTGAATAATCTCATGGATGCAGCCAGCTACACGGAGATGATCAAAGAGGTGAAGCACTAATTTTCCATTCTATTACAGCCCGGGCGCGGCGATTCCAATTTCAGGATTGTTTCATCAAAGCAACCGCGATATCAGAGTGCTCTAAGTAGACCAGAGAAAGGATCGCAATATGGACTATGTTCCACACACCCCCGAAGATCAAAGACAGATGATGGAGATTGTCGGCATCAAAACGGTGGATGAACTGTTTGCCGATCTTCCCGAAAAATATAAATTAAAGGGGCTCCTTAATCTGCCTCCTGGCCTCTCCGAGCAAGAGGTCGCAGTGCTGATGAAGGGCATCAGTGCCCGAAACGCTGCTATCCCGATTACCCTCATGGGGGCGGGGGCTTACAACCATTATATCCCGGCCGTTGTGGGTCATGTCATTTCACGCTCAGAGTTCTACACAGCTTATACCCCTTACCAGGCGGAGATCAGCCAAGGAATCCTTCAGGCCATCTATGAATACCAGACCATGATAGCGAAGGTCACAGGCATGCAGGTCGCCAATGCTTCCATGTATGACGGCGCGTCGGCCATGGCTGAGGCTGCGGTGCTCGCTGCCAAAACCTTAAGCAGAGATAAAATCGTCATTGTTCGCTCCGTACATCCTGAGTACCGGCAGGTTGTCGGTACATACGCCTGGGCGAATGGATACGAGGTCGTGGAAATTCCTTATGGCAAATCAGGTCAGATTGACAGGGATGCCTTGTCTAATGCTGTAGACGATAGGACAGCGGCAGTTCTGGTTCAAAGCCCGAACTTCTTTGGCGTCATAGAGGATATTGCCGCAATCGAGCCCACAGTGCATGCAAAGGGAGCGCTACTTGTCTCAGCGTTCACGGATGCGACGTCTTTGGGTATTCTTAAACCCGCAGGTGAAATGGGGGCAGACTTTGTCGTGGGCGAAGGGCAGAGCTTTGGAAACCCCATGAACTATGGAGGCCCCTATCTCGGGATTTTTGCGAGCACTGACAAATTCTTAAGAAAGATCCCCGGTCGGCTTGCCGGAGCCACAGTGGACAAAGAGGGCAAGAGGGGTTTTGTCCTGACGCTGCAGACACGGGAACAGCACATCAGGCGGGAAAGGGCCACATCGAATATCTGTTCCAATGAAGCTCTCTGCGCTCTGGCTGCTGCCGTCTATCTCGTCAGTCTCGGGAAAAACCTCAAAAAATTAGCGGAGCTCAACATCCGGAAAGCTCATTATCTGAAGCGGAGGCTCTCGGAACTTGCAGGCTGGGAGGCTGTCTTCACCGCCCCTGTCTACAATGAGTTCGTCATTCACAGTCCTGATCCGAAGATGGTCAATCGAAAACTCGAGGCTGCAGGTATCATAGGAGCATACGACCTCGCAAAAGATTATCCTGAACTTGGAAACGCCCTTCTCTTCTGTGCCACTGAGATGCTTACGAGAGAAGACATCGACAGGGTAGTTTCCCTTGCTGCTTAATAGTATATAAGCCGGAGGTAATTCATGGAACTCATATTTGAGAAGAGCAGGCCAGGAAGAATAGCCACAGGCATTCCTAAATCGGATGTCCCCAATGTGGCCGTTACAGATATTATCGACAAGAGTCTGCTCAGGGATGATGTGGACCTGCCGGAGGTGGCTGAGGTGGATCTCATCCGCCATTATACGCAACTATCGAAACGGAACTTTGGTGTTGATGTGGGCTTCTATCCCCTTGGCTCGTGCACCATGAAGTACAATCCCAAGATCAATGAGGATGTTTCTCGTCTGCCCGGATTTACATGCCTCCATCCTTACTCCCCGGTTAGATTTTCACAGGGATCATTACAGATCATGTACGAACTGAGGCAGTATTTGAGCGAGATATTCGGCATGGCCGATTTCGCCGTCCAGCCCGCAGCCGGGGCGCATGGCGAACTCACCGGCGTCATGGTGATAAAAAAATATTTCGAGAAGAAAGGACAGAAACGTTCAAAGATCTTGATCCCCGATACTGCCCACGGAACAAACCCGGCCTCGGGGGCGTTGTGCGGATACAGTATTGTTACCGTGCGGTCAAATGCCGAGGGAGGTGTCGAAATCAGCCATCTTGGGGAGCTGATGACGGAAGATGTGGCAGGACTGATGATTACGAACCCCAACACCCTGGGCCTTTTTGAGAGAAATATTGAACAAGTTTCGGAGATTGTTCACAGAAGGGGAGGTATACTGTACTGCGATGGCGCCAATGCCAATGCCTTCATGGGAGTTACAAAACCTGGCGAACTCGGCATCGATGTCATCCAACTCAATCTCCACAAGACGTTCTCAACGCCCCATGGCTGCGGCGGCCCCGGAAGCGGGCCCGTGGGGGTCAGAAAAGATCTGGTTCGGCATCTTCCCATGCCACGTATCATAAAAAAAGGGAAAAGGTATGACTGGAAGTACGACTTTCCGGACAGTATCGGTCGGGTAAAGGCGTTCTATGGAAATTTTAATGTAATGGTGAAGGCCTACACGTATATCAGATCTCTCGGGCCTGACGGCTTGAAGAAGGCAAGTGAGACCGCTGTGCTCAACGCCAATTACATCAAGGAGCGATTGAGATCCTTTTATGATCTTCCCTATGACCGGATATGCATGCACGAGTGCGTCTTCTCCGGAAAGCGGCAGGTCAAGGAGAGCGGTGTCCACACCTCGGATATTGCCAAGCGTCTCCTCGATTACGGCTATCATCCGCCGACGATATACTTTCCCCTGATCGTGCCCGAGGCCATTATGATCGAACCCAATGAGACGGAAAGCAAGGAGACTCTTGATGCCTTCTGTGATACCATGATTACCATTGCCAAGGAAGCGAAGGAAAATCCGGAGCTGGTCAAATCAGCGCCCCTGACCACGACCGTGAGGCGGCTGGATGACGTCAAGGCCGCCAGGGAGCCTGACGTATGCTGGGGGAAAGTTTAGGCGAGGAACGAAGCATACATTGATATAATAAGGGAAGGAAGATTGAAAGAAATGGACAGGGATAAACTCATCAGAAAACTTAAGACGGTCAAGAATCCCAGAGAAAGGGACAAAATCATTTGGGCTCTTGCAGGTAAGGAAAAAGATGCCTCGGAAGAAAAGCCGGCTCCTGCACAGTCGGGCAAGACTGATGCGGCTCCTGTCCGGGAGCAGGCGCCAGGACTACCCAAACTTCCCATGGATGCACGCAAACTGGTCAACTATATCGCTCCCGCCATTTTTCTTTTTTTCGGTCTTGTAAATCTGCTGCAGGCAATAGCGCATTTTATCGAAACGCGTCAGATGGAAGCTGCCTTGCCCCAGCTCATCATGGGGATCATGTTCTTCGTCTTCGGTGTTTTCGGTCTCGCCAAAGCCAAGAAAAGGGTTCAGGGTGTGAATGCAGATAAAAAGGAAGCCTGAATGGTTAAAGGTAAGACTCCCTGCTTCGCATGAATTCCAGCATGTGAAAGGGATTCTGTCGCAGTCTAATCTCCATTCCATCTGTCAGGAGGCGCATTGCCCCAATGTCACCGAATGTTTTCATTCCGGAACGGTCACTTTTTTAATTCTCGGGAATATCTGCACGAGAAACTGCCTCTACTGCAATGTCCGGCACGGGACGCCCGAAGGATTGGACGAGATGGAGCCGGAAAGGCTCACCCATGCGGTCAAGAAGCTGGGACTCCGGTATGTAGTTATCACATCTGTCACGAGGGATGACCTCGCAGACGGAGGAGCAGGGCTGTTTGCCCGTTGTGTGGAGATGCTATATCAGGAAGTGCCGGGATGCAGGGTAGAAGTGCTTATTCCGGACCTACATGGTAATTGGGATGCCCTGGAATGCATTGTCAAGAGCAGACCTCATGTGATAAACCACAACATGGAAGTCGTTCCCGCCTTTTTTAGCCAAATCAGACCGCAGGGGAATTATCATCTATCTCTGGAATTGCTCCATCGGATAAGCCGATACGGCAAGAACGAAGTTATCGTCAAGTCGGGATTCATGGTGGGTTTCGGAGAGAGCTGGAATGACATTACAGTCTTGCTTCAGGACCTGGCTCGAGTTCACTGCGAAACAGTGACTATCGGCCAGTACCAGCAGCCGTCACGCAATCACTGGCCTGTCATGAAATACTACCACCCGGATGAATTTGAAGCCATGAGAGAGGCGGCGCGAGAACTGGGGATGAAGCGTGTTGAAGCAGGCCCACTAGTGCGCAGTTCCTACCATGCAGCAATGATCTCTTAGGTTGAGTCGAGGAGTTCTTATCGTGTCCGAGTCATATGATCTTATCATTATCGGAGCAGGTCCCGGAGGCCATGCAGCGGCGGAACATGCTGCCAGATGGGGAGCCAAGGTTGCCGTCATTGAGAAAAATCAATGGGGCGGCACCTGTACCCATCGGGGCTGCATTCCGACAAAGGCACTTTTAGCCTGTAGCAAGCAGTACATGAACCTGAAAAAATTGAAGCGTCTCGGTATTTCCTCAGGCGAGGCCAAGGTGGATTTCACCGCGGTCAAACGCCATCAGCGGCAGATGGTCACCATTTCCGCCAAGGGTGTGGAACAATCTCTTGAGGATGCGGGCGTGGATCTGAAGGCGGGAGAGGGGCATCTTATTTCTTCCCGAGAGGTGGAATGGGTGTCACTCCATGGTCAGAAGCATCACCTGACTGCCGATAATATCATTATCGCCTGGGGTTCAGAACCACTCCTGCCGCATGGTTTACAGACGTCTCAGAGGATTTTAACATCCGACGGCTTTCTTGCGCTGCAGACCCTGCCGGCATCAATCATCATTGTCGGGGGCGGCTTCATTGGGATTGAAATTGCCACATTCCTGGCTGAGCTTGGCGTTAATGTGACCGTCGTTGAACTCTTGGATGGTCTTCTTCCCCATGAAGACAGAGAAGCCGACGATTTGATAAGGCATGATCTCATCCGCCTCGGCGTCGCCATTCACACGTCGACACGGATGGAGGCAATCGAAGAGACATCAAACGGTGTTTTGCTGAAGGCGAATCATAATACAAATCACCTTGAATTGACTGCCGATTGCGTTCTTATGTGTACAGGCAGGAAACCTCTTTTGCATACGGAAGAATTGAATCGTTGCAATATTTTGTACGATGAGAAGGGTATATCTGTCGATGACTGCCAGATGACCAATGTGCAGGGTATATATGCCGTAGGTGATGTGACCGGAGGTGTCATGCTTGCGCACAGGGCCATGCAACAGGGCAGATCGGTTGCAAGTTACCTCTATGGCGATCGCTCGATTACCTACAGAGATGACGCAGTGCCTTCCGTGGTGTATACACACCCGAACGTGGCGCGTGTCGGGCTCACGGAAAAACGCGCAGGAGAGATGGGTTTAAAGGTGGAAACAAAGAGGGTCGAATATGGGGCAAATATCATGGCCAGGACCGAACTCAAAGGGAATGGGTTCGTAAAGGCGGTCTTCTGCGGCGACAGCTTGATGGGAGTGACGATCGTCGGAGACGACGCCGGTGAGTTGATCGCCTCCATGAGCCTGGCCGTGGCAAACCGCATGGGGAAGAAGGAACTCAAGAACTGGATTATCCCCCACCCGAGTCTCAGCGAAATATTGCATATCCTCTAAGACCTCTCTGTAATTGCGATTGTCGTAATTTTTATTCTGATATTTAGAAGATGTGACTCGCTTACTCCGTAAACCGCGAAAAACTGGTGTGAATAATATGTGCGAATGTAACACCTATCGGGGATTGGCAGTAATTAGAAAGATATGAAAGGACGCCGGTATGAAGTGGTGCATTTTTGTCAATAGAAGGTGTTATGGCGAAGATTGCAAGGGCTAGATAAGAGAAAATTGTTTTGTCTATCTATTGTTGCCGATTGCGATAAAGATATACGAGCTGAATTAGATTGGTCGGAATATGAACCGTCAAAATCAACCGCCGGGAATTCATCGGAAAGAAGTGCGGCCATCAATTGACTTTTTTTGATGAACTGGAAAAATTGATTATTCAGAAACACCCTGAATATAAGAAACTATAATAGAGTGACTCCCCGTTAAAGAGCTTATCCGACTCTGCCAAGCATAACATGTGTGACTTTTCCCCACTCTGTCCTTGATCAATTTGCGGCAAATCCCCAAGAGATATCCCCATTGCAGTTGTCATATTGAGAAATATGATGGTTTTTAGTCTTGTTTCCTGATACATGTATTCTTATCAATTATCTGACGGCAGAAAAGGGAGAATACTGTGCGGTATGTTGGCTGCCGGAGACAAACAAGTGAATCGGAAAGGGAGGAGAAGACATGGGATCGAGAAAGAAGGAGACGCAAGAGCGACAAAAGGCGTATTTCGAACGAGGGCTGAAGGAACGCCTATCATCCCTTGCTAAAAAGGGGATCGAATCTCCCGGAATCGATAAAGATGCGCTCGTTAAAAAACTGCGGGCGAATATCAGGGCTATAAATGACAGACTGAAGGCAATCGCCGCCAATGAAAGAAGGACGGAAGAGCTGGCAAAGATGAAGGCGGAAAAAGCGGCGGAAAAGACGGCTCCCAAGGCCGTGCCGAAAGATCAGGCAGAAAAGAAAGGGAAGCCATCAAAGGAAGGCCCACCAGAAGGCAAGGAAAAGAAGAAAAAGAAGGAAAAGGAAACGGGGCAGGAGCAGGAAAAGGAGCAGGAAAGGGAACAGAAGCCGGAGAAGAAGAAAGTGAAGGAGAAGGCGCAGGCGAAAGCACCAGAGAAGGAACAATGATAATTTCTAAATATCTACATGACGATCGAGGGAAGGCAACGTGGAATTAGCATAGACTGCGGCCTGTTCACCGGCGAGGTAGCCCGTTGAAAAGGCGGCCTGGAGATTGTAGCCTCCGGTATCGGCGTCAATATCTATTACTTCCCCACAGAAGTAGAGGCCTTTCAGCTTGCGCGACGCCATCGATTGCGGATCAATTTCTTTCAGGGAGATGCCCCCGGCCGTGACAATGGCCGATGACATTGGAAGGGGCTTTTTGATATTAAAGCGAAGAGACTTCAGATGGTCGAGGAGTTTCTCGCGTTCTGCCGCATTGAGCTGGCAACCTGGCTTATTCGGTGGGATGCCTGTCATTAGAACAAGGGGATCGACCATTTTGGCAGGAACGAGTCCGGACAAGATATTGCGGAATGCTTTCTTGCTGAATTTGTCGAAATCCCGCTGGAGGCGCTTGCGGAGTTCTCCCCTGTCAAGGGCCGCCTTGAGGTCTATGGAAATACTTACCGGTCCCCGCTCCAGGGCGTCAACAATGGCCAGGCTCATGAGCAGTGTAATTGGGCCCCCGATGCCGAAATGGGTGAGCATCATTTCTCCCATGCGGCTTTCGATAACCGGCGGGTGTGGTCGCGTATTTTTAGTGCCGCGGCCCGTGTCACTCTTTGGCACACGTAACGGATCAATTTTATCCGCCCGGCACTGAAATGCAGTCAGACGGACATTCCTGAGGCTCACCCCCTGCAAGGACTTTGCGACAGATATCTCCTCGACAACAAGGGGAACTAATGCGGGGCGGAGTTTAGTTATGGTGTGGCCGAGGGTGGTAGCCATCCTGTAGCCATCCCCCGTAGAACCGGTTAAAGGGTAGGTCGAGCCGCCTGTAGCCAGGATTACAGCACTTGCCCCGAATCTTCCGCCTGCCGTCATGACACCTGTTACCTCTTTGTTACGGGTTTGAATGCCTGTGACACGCGTGTTTCCGCATATCTCCACACCCTGATCAATCAGGTATTTCTTGAGAGCGTTGACAACATCTTCGGCCCTATCAGAAACCGGAAAGACCCTACCGCCTCTCTCGATCTTCGTTTCCACACGATAGCGACTGAAGAAGGCGATGAGATCTTCGCGAAAGAAGTGATGAAAAGCCCTGTAGAGAAAACGGCCGTTTTGCCCATACATAGAAATGAAATGGTCCAGATCCTTGGCATTTGTCAGGTTGCAGCGCGTCTTTCCGCTCACGAGTATCTTCCGGCCAACTTTTCCGGATCTCTCGAGGAGGGTGACATGCGCCCCCATTTCCGCTGCCCTCCCTGCAGCCATCATGCCGCTTGCGCCGCCGCCAATGACGATGACACTTCCTTTGTGATACATAAATTTTTGCTGTTCCAATGAATGCTCGCTGTATTTTATCGTTTAGCGCCTATACCGATGTCCCATCTCTCCTAGTTAGGTGTATAGTATGGTATTATGCTTTGTGAGCGGTAACATGAAAATAAATCGGGGGTCAAGGCAATTCCTAAAGCTTACGCACCATGGTGCTTGTGTTAAAAAATGCCTTGTGTTATGAAGCGCAAGCGTGTGTACTTGCCGAAGTTTGCTTCGGGCTTTCGAGCGCGGGAGATACTTCTTGCGAAGTTGTTTCCGTAACAGCAAACGGTCAAAATGGAGGAGCGTCATTTGGTGAACAATCTGCCCTTCCTCTGGACGATGACAACAAAAATTATTCTCCGCGTACGTCCTGATGTTCATCGTCATCTGGGGAAGTGGGAAAAAAGGGCCACAGAGATTCCTGATCCGGAGCTCCGCAAGCAGGCCCTCATGAGTATTGAGACAAAGACATTCCACTGTGAAGGCGGGTCGATTTATGCCCTATTAGCGGGGGATCGCTACCATGAGGCTGCACGATTCATTGTTGCTTATCAGACCATCAGTGACTATCTCGACAATTTATGTGATCGCAGCACTTCCCTTGATCCGAACGATTTTCGTGCCCTTCACGAGTCAATGCATCATGCCCTGACCCCCGATGCGTCAGGTGGGGCGTATTACCGACTCCGTAATGAGCAGGATGATGGTGGCTACCTGCTCTCTCTTGTCGCGACGTGTCAGGAGATCCTCAAAAAGTTACCGACGTATCATTTAATTGCACCTGCCCTTCACGAACTTGCCGGCTATTATTGTGAACTGCAAGTCCACAAGCATGTGATGATAGAAGAGCGCGTGCCACGCCTGGTAACATGGTTTGATACACATAAGGATCACTTGCCTGAGATGAGCTGGTATGAATTTGCGGCTTGCGCAGGTTCCACACTCGGTATTTTCTGTCTCGTTGCCCATGCTTTCCGCGAAGATTGTTCAGCGGATCTGGTCGAGCGCATCAAAGATGCATATTTCCCGTGGGTGCAGGGTTTACATATACTGCTTGATTATCTGATCGATCAGGAGGAGGACCGCGCCGGCGGGGATCTGAACTTCTGCTCATACTATCCTGACGGCAGCAAAATGACGGCAAGGCTGATGCGTTTTTATGAGCGGGCAGACCAGAGTATCTCGCGTCTCCCCAACGCACGCTTTCATCACATGATTAATCGCGGCTTACTCGGTATGTATCTTGCCGATAGAAAAGTGGATCGGCAGAAAGATGTGAGAGAAGTCGCAAAGAAGATGATCCGTCAGGGCGGACTGGTTACTCTTTTTTTCTTTTTACACTGCTGGGTGTATAGGCGCATAAGGAAGTAAGGGAAAAATTGTAGAATATCTCTTAGGGTTTCCTCTCCATTGCGGCGTTGATAGTATAATTCGAGACAGTAGGTTACGGCTTTGGCTTCCAAGAGAATTGTCTTCATTGTTAACCCCCACGCAGGTAACGGTTCAACCGGCAGGCGGTGGCCCCGCATTCAGGCTATGGCGCATGATCGCCTGGGTTATTTTACCTCGCATCTGACCGCAAGAGCAGGAGATGCCGTGAGAATCGCCAGGACAGAGCTCCTGGAGGGGGCCGAATTGATCGTTTGTGTGGGCGGGGATGGAACGCTTAGTGAGGTGGTAAACGGATTCATGGATGAACGCGTACCGATTCGGAATAACACTCTCCTGGGGTTTGTGCCGAATGGAACGGGATGTGATTTTATTAAGACGGTGCCCATTCCCGAAGAGATCGAACAATCACTCGACACGATTAAAGAAGGACATATCAAGGCCATAGACGTGGGGCGGCTTCGGCACCAGGATGACCATGGACTTCCCGTCACCCGCTATTTTCACAATATCGTCAGTTTTGGCCTGGGAGGCGAAGTTGACGAGCGGATCAACAAAAGCGGCAAGGCATTCGGCCCCTTCCTTTCCTTTATCTGGGCAACCCTGATTTCAATCTTCCTTTACGGCAAGAAAAAAATGCGTGTGCAGATTGACAACTCGTATGACATGAATGTCATTGCTTGGAATATTGCCGTCGCTAACGGTCAGTATCACGGTGGGGGCATGCTTGTGGCTCCGGACGCCCTCATTGATGATGGCCTATTTCACATAACGGTAATCGGAAACTTGACTCTCGCCCAGGTCTTCAGACATCTCCCTAAATTATATAATGGCCGAATCAAAGACATCAAAGAAGTAACGATCATTACGGGGAAAACGATCAGTGCATCCTCTCCCGAGCGCGTCCTTGTAGATTGCGATGGAGAACAGCCATGCTGCTTGCCGATAGTTGCTGAAATCGTCCCTGCTGCCTTGAGAGTGATTACAAGAAAATCATAGATTTAGGTTTCCAGGGCATACTTATAGAGTAATTGATGAAAAATTACTCAACAACTGGGGTTTAATTCTCCATTCTTTTGTCATGCATTTCCTATCCACACCAGAAGCATTAATTTAATCTCACGTAATTGTATATAGTTAGTTTAATATTCGTGAACAGACATCTATATGGTATGCGGATTGCACTGGTAAGTGTATTTAGCGTCAGATTAATTAGAAACAGTGAGATATTTGTGCTTTAGAGATTATAAGAAGGAGGTTGCCTGGAATGAAACGTCTGATGGTATTAATAGCAGGTATTGTTTTTGTTTTCAGTGCTGCCGTCTTCGCTGTTGACGGAACTTCTCAAGCCCCTGCCAAAAACGATGCATCGAAGGCGGTTACTGTGAAACCGCCTAAGGAAACAAAGGTAAGCATTACGGGAGTCGTTAAGGATATCTCAGACACAATGATATCGGTTGAGCGTACCATCAAGGGAAAAACAGAGATAATGGAGTTTGCGCTGGATAAACCCGTTGAAAAGATCACTGCCGGCGATAAAGTAAAGGTGAACTACCTGAAGAAGGACGGAAAGAATCTCGCCACGAGGGTAACTCCAGTGGTCGTAAAAAAGATAATTAGAAAGACTCCTCCCTTGAAGGAAACAAAACCGTCGCCCGCTGAAGCCCCTTCCCCCCGGAATTAATATCCATACATCATAGTTTGTCTGTAGCGTGCTGGCATGGAGATATAATCTCTGTGCCTTTTTTGCGCCTAAGGGAAGAATTGAGTTTTCCATTTTTTTCTGGTATGAGAGCCGAGGGTTCGTAATCACTATTGCAGGGTGCATATTTTGTCCACACTTAAGGATTTTATCAAGAAGGCGAAATACAGGGTCTCGAATATGACCGTCCGGACACGCTTGATTGTCCTGACCGTTTTGGGCCTGGCCGTGACCATGACAATCTGGGGCTGGATCCAGTTAAGGGTGCTGAATGTAATTCTCATTGAACAGCAGGTCAAACGCCTTTATGACCTTGCGGAAACAGTCAGTACGTACTACCAGCATTTTCCGACCGGTAAAGGTTTATCCGCCCTCGATGACGCGTTGGAGGATCACATAAAGTCAGATGACAGACTGGCGCGCATTGATCTTTTCTCCATCGTAAATGGCGAAGTGGAATATATTGTGGGTGCCGGGCGGGTTCCCTATGAATGGTCTGAAAATATCATCGGGGCGGCCATGGAAAAATCAAAAACACAGCGCGTTGAACTGAATACTGAGGGCGGGCCTGCCCTGGGCTTGCTGTATCCGTTTCTATCAGAAAGAGATACGCAAGTTTTTGTCGGTGTAATAGTTTTTTCGCAAACCAGATTTGAGATCCTAGCCCGTGCGAAACGCCTGCTGCTATTCAGCACGATAGGCCTTTTATTCGCCATCCTGTTTGTCCTGGCCTTAAGTTACAGATGGCTTATCGGCAGGCCACTAGGTATCATCATTGACACTATTGATGAATTCCGTGCAGGCAAATACATCAAGAGAATTCCCATTGCTAGGCTCGATGAATGGGGCCACTTAGCAGATCACTTTAATGTAATGGCCGAGGAGATTGAACGGGTCCTGGCGCGGAACCAGGAACTCCAAAGGCAGCTGGAGGAGAGGGTGCAGGAGGCGACACACAATGTGGTTCAACTCCAACAGCAGGTGAACCAGCTCCATCAGCTTACAGCTTTGGGTCATCTGACGGCTACGCTGGCGCATGACTTGGGCACGCCCCTGCACTCGATTGCGGGCTTAGCCAAACTTCTGCTTGAACGTGACGCATGGCCGCCGGACGTCGGCAGAAAACTGGAACTTATCGTTCAGCAGACGCAAAGGCTCAATACGGTCATTCAGAATGTGCGTCACGCCACGCGTCTTCCGGAGCCCCATTTTGAGGCCGTAAGCGTACCTGATCTCTTGAATGAGACGCTTCCCCTCGTCGAACCGCTGATACAGAAATCGGGCATTCAACTTAGTGTGGATGTGGATGAAAAGATTCCCGTTCTCTTCGTTGACAGATATCGTGTTCAGACGGCACTGTTTAATCTCATTCAGAATGCCTTGGAGGCGATGTCCGGAGGGGGGAAGATCACCGTTACAGCTAAAGCTGTACCGCAAAATAATGCTGTGGCTATTACAGTCCACGACAACGGTCCAGGCATTCCGCATGAATTATTGGCAAGGGTCTGCGAGCCATTCTTTAGCACGCATACGGATGAAGGTCTGAGGGGTCTGGGTCTTGCTATTGTGCAGGATATCGTCAAGATCCATGGCGGCAAGATCGAGATGCAGAGCAGTCCCGATAAAGGCACTCAAATTGTTCTGTACTTCCCGGTTGTTGAAAATGTGACGTCTGTAGAACTACCTCACGATGCGCCATTTCTCAATAAGCCGTAGCGCTGAATTTTCGTCCTCAGTGTCTTTCGGTCAATTCCTAAAAGTTGAGCCGCCTGGCTCTGGTTCCATGACGTGGTTTGCAGCGCCTGGATGATCTGCTTTCTTTCCGCTTCTTCGAGAGGCGGCAAGAGAGGAAGCGTCTCATCACGTTTTGGACGGAATCTTTCCGGAAGGTGCTCGGGTAGGACCACCACGAAGGGCGACAAAAGCAGTGTCTGCTCCAAGACATTTTGCAGCTCACGGACATTGCCCGGCCAGTCATAGGCCATAAAGAGTTCCATAGCTTCATCAGAAATGCGGACAGACGGGTATCCAATCTTTTTCAGCAGAGATTCGATTAACTGCGGCAGATCCTCTTTATGTTCCCGTAAAGGAGGCATATGCAGACGCACGACGAATCGATATAAGAGGTCCGATCTGAAGGTTCCTTTTCCTACTTCCTCATCGATATTTCTGTTCGTAGCTGCCACTACTCGGACGCTGAAGTGCAGCACTTCATGACCGCCCAGCTTGCGGACTTCTCCGTTCTGCATGAAGCGCAAAAGTTTTCCCTGGAGTGAGGGCGACATCTCCGTAATTTCATCGAGGAAGATTGTTCCATTATGAGCGGAGGCAAGAAGTCCTTCATGTTTGTGGTCCGCTCCCGTATATGCGCCCTTTTCGTAGCCGAACAATTCTGAATCCAGAAGGGTATCGGGAATAGCGCCGCAATGAACGACGATAAATGGCTTTTCCCGTCGCAAGCTCAACTGATGAAGCGCTCTTGTCGCAAGTTCTTTTCCAGTGCCGCTTTCGCCTTCGATCAGTACGCTCGCATCTGCATCCGCTATGCGAACAATCTGCTTGTAAAATTCGACCATGGTAGCGGAAGAACCAATGAACTGGGGCTCTCCCGATACTTTCGGCTGTCCTTGCATGCGGCGCTGTCGCAGTTCCCGTACTTCGAGAACTTTTTGCACCATAGCACGGATGGCTTCAGGAGAAAAGGGTTTGCTGATGTAATCCCATGCACCCAGCCTGAGCGCCTCCATGGTGGTTTCCAGAGATCCGTAGGCGGTCATCAGAATGACGGGCAGGTCCGGCCACTTCTCACGCACATGTCGGAGAAACTGAAGTCCGTCGATTTCGGGCATTCTGATATCCGACATGAGGAGATCATAGTGGGATAGCTCCTTTTTCAGGGCCTCTTTACCGGATGTAAAAGTATCTACCCTGTAGCCTTCACGTGAAAGCGCTTCCTGCAAGAATTCACAGGCAACTGCATCATCATCTATTACCAGAATACGGCCGTGTTTCATATTTGTTCACAGCCCTTTTCGCGCGATGTAATTAGCGAGGTCTGCCACGCGGCAGGAATAACCCCATTCATTGTCGTACCAGGCAACGACTTTGGCCATGTTTCCCCGAAGAACCTGTGTGAACTCCATATCTATTATGGAGGAGTGGGGGTTTCCCTTAAAATCCGTGGAGACTAGACCTGATTTCTCGCATGTCATGATCCCCTTGAACTGTTTCCTGCAAGAGGCTTCGAGGAGGTTCTTGAGATCTTCCGTTGTTGTCCTCCTCTTGAGTTCCGCAACGAAATCGACGACCGACACTGTAGGTGTGGGTACGCGCAGTGAATATCCGTCAAAGCAACCCGCGAGATCGGGAATCACCAGAGACAACGCCCTTGCCGCACCTGTCGTGGTTGGTATGATATTCTGCCCTGCCGCACGGGCCCGCCGCAGATCCCTGTGAGCGAGATCGAGGATACGCTGATCATTGGTATATGAGTGAACTGTTGTCATCATCCCTTTCTTGATGCCGAAGGCTTCGTGGACAGCAAGGACGGGGGGTGCCAGGCAGTTGGTCGTACAGGAAGCGTTGGATAATATATGGTGTTTGTCGGGTTTATAGTTCTTGTGATTAACGCCCATGACCACTGTAATGTCTTCTTGCTTTGCGGGGGCAGTGATGATGACCTTTTTTGCTCCAGCGTCGATGTGTACCGATGCTTTGGGACCAGTCAAAAATAGGCCGGTGCTCTCAATAACTATGTCGATACCCAGATCATCCCACGGAATGGATGATGGGTCGCGAAAGGCTAGGCTCTTGATTACATGACCATCAATAACGAAGCTGTCCTTCTTGGCTTTGACCTCTCCCGGATAGCGTCCGTAATTTGTATCATATTTGAAAAGATGGGCGTTGGTTTCCACATCGAAGAGGTCGTTGATTGCCACAACGGTGAGAGATCGGGGATACCTTTCGATGACGGCTTTCAGCACCTGACGGCCTATTCGTCCAAAACCATTTATGCCAAGGCGAATCATGGGCTCTCCTCTCAATTATCGTCAATGCGATACTTGTGTGCAACCATCAGATCACATTGAACTTGCAATGTCTTGTGATGTCGGGCATTGTCCAGGGCGATAGCGCTTAGATTGGCAACTGCCTCCAAATACTTAACCTCCTGATCATCAAATTTGTAAATATTTTCTGAGTATACCCTGAGGACACCGATGGCATTTTTTTGGAGCAACAAAGGAACGGCAAACACCGATTTAATGCCTTCTGCTTTTGCCTTTGCTCCGTACTGGAAATTCTTATCGGTTTGGACATTCCTCAACCACACGGTCTTACCTGCCAGGACTCTCTGGTCCAGCCCGCTTTCCTCCACCAGGATAGGTCCCTTATGAAGGTAATCTTTGGAAAGGCCGTAGGCAGCGCCAATGACCAACTGTCTCTTTCGTGAATCCAGAAGTCTGATGCCGCAGGCCTTGACGTGCATAACATGTGTCACGCTCTTGACAATCTTTTCCAGAACAGTGGATGGGTCCAATGAGGCATTGATAACCCTGGCCACTTCGTATAAGGCAGAGAAGTAGTCCGTCTCCTTTTTTCTCATATTTCCACCTCCTTACATCGTAGAAAATACATGGTAATGATTTCTCAAGCGACGATATTTTCTCAAATAAATGTAACCTAATTGAAGGGAGTGCGTCAAATGAAATCAATGGATCACTTGAAAATTGTCTGCCGGTGATTTCTCAATAAGGGGCTTGCTGATTGAGGCAACGATAACACTACGAGCGGCTCTTCATCGATAAGGAGGTCTTTCCTTTCCCGGCAACCATACGGAAACCCTGTTCCAAGAGTCTTGTCGTGTCCTGTGTTCTGATTCTGGGATTTTTCTCGCCCATGACGACAGCTATGAGCCTCGTCTCTCCCCTCTTTGCTGTTGCAACGAGGTGAAATCCGGCAGCCCGGACAAAACCCGTTTTCAGTCCATCCACATCCCCACACTGCGTAAGCAGAGTGTTGCTGTTGCGCTGGGTAATGTTGGCGAATGTATATTCCTGCATGGAATGGATTTGTAAGGCCTGCGGAAAATCCCTAATATAAGCGCGGGAGAGTTTGAGGATATCCCGGGCGGTAGTGACCTGCCCCTTCGCCGGAAGCCCATTGGGATTCACAAAATGACTGCGTTTCATATTGAGGGCCTTTGCCTTGGCGTTCATCATTCTGACAAAATTATTTATGCTCCCGCCGAGATGTTCCGCAACGGCAACGCTTGCATCATTTGCAGAGACAACCGCCATACCCTTTATGAGGTCATCGAGCGAAACCTCGGTTTCATCTACTAGGTACATGCTCGATCCCCCGGTAATCTGGGCATTCGCACTTATTTTCACCTTGTCAGCAGGATGAATCCTTCCTTCTATGATTGCCTCGTTTACAAGATACAGGGACAGTATCTTGGTGAGGGAAGCGGGCTGCATTGGCCTGTCCGGATTTTTTGCGTATAGGATCGTGCCGCTATTGTCGTTAATCAGAATAGCAGACTTGGCTTTCAGTTTAATGCGGGATGCCGCCGAAAGTTCTCCGTCAAAAAAGAAAAAAAACGCTGCAAGAGGCAGACACAGGCACAAGGAAATTTTTTTTATATTCATTGAATGGCGGCCCTTAAGAAGTGCTATTATGAATAAACTATTATGACGACCCCCTCTGAGATGTGTTCCCAAACTTGTTTTTTCAAATTAACATAGTAATTCTAAAAAATCCATCAAAGATGGTTTCGAAAGAGAGAGCGCCCTGCAGGTGTTTCGGGGCTTGGAGAGGATGTGTCGGTATGGGGGATTATGAATTCAATTGCGGGTGAGATTCATTGCATGTGGAACCATGCAATAGCAGGATGTGGTCTACTGCTTTTTCCACGAGGGCTTCGGTATCGGTAGAAAGATTGCGATGGAAATCAAAGTCATGGCCGCGGATAGAAACGATGTGCCCCGCGGGTTCTCGATGATGGAGTGACTTAAGCAGCGCCAGAAGCATGGCTGGCGTCAGATGGTGGGTGAATGTGGCGGTGGTGAACTCCGGCAATACGGGGGCATAATACAGACTATCCACGTTCTCATAAACGTGCGCATCCACAAAGATGATCCTGTCGTAAGAGATTAATACATCTATTAATTCAGGTGCAAGTTGCACCAAAAATATGGAATCTATATGTGCGCCCAGGCCCTCTAACCCGGTCTCGTCTTCGTGCAGCATCACTTGACCTAAACGCCGCCTGAGGGTACTGATCACATGGTACGCAACGCCATCATCAGCGCGGTCTATATTGCCAAAGCCAATAACCAGAGTACGAGGCATCAGGTTCCAAACAAGCCAAAAAAGTTAAAGCGGGTAAACTACCTGCGTTTACCCGCTTGCGTTAAATTTATCGAAACCGAATTATTATACTACCGGGACATACGGTCCAGGACCGTGCCGTCCGCCGCTATCAGAGTGATCTCCAACGGCATTTTCCCAAATGCATGGGTCGCGCACGACAGGCAAGGATCGTAGCAGCGTATAGCCGCTTCCACCCGGTTCAACATCCCCTCTGTGAGCTTATTGCCATCTACAAAAGCCCTTGCAACTAGCCCCGAGGCTGTGTGCATGGCCCAGTTATTGTTACCTGTGGCTACAATCAGGTTCACCCGGGTCAATTTGCCGTTCTCATCTGTGCTGTAATCATGGAAGAGGGTCCCTCGCGGGGCTTCGATGACACCAACTCCCTGGCCGGGGATCTGGGCTCCAGACGGATAGGCACAGATATCATTGGACATGATATCCGGGTCATCGAGCAACTGAGCCAGGCGCTCCAGCGCGTAGACAAGTTCGATCAATCTCGCGTAATGATAATACAGAGAGCCTTCGACAGGCTTACCGCCGTTTATCTGCTTGAAGAGTTTAAGCTCTTCGTTGGCCAGAGGCGTGCCTATCTTGTCCACAACATTCAGCCTGCCCAGCGGGCCGCAACGATAGGTTCCGCCCGGCCAGCCTAACTTGCGGTAGAAGGGGAACTTAAGGAATGACCAGGGCTCCACATGCTCTCCCACATGTGACAGGTAATTAGCCGGCTCGAACTGCGCTACAAAGTTGCCCTGCGCATCCTTCACCCGGATCTCACCATCATAAAGTTGCAGGCCGCCTTCCATATCCACGAGACCCATGTAGTTGGAAGGGAAGGACGCGAAGGCGTCAACCAGCGGCTTATTGGCCCCGATCCAGCCCTTGCCGATGCTGACGGCCACCTTGGCGATTCCCACCATCGTGTCGAATTCGGCGAGCATTGCGTCGCGGTCTTTTGGGGACAGCGGCGCATTAACGCCACCGGGGACAGCAAAAGTAGGATGGATACGTTTCCCACCCAATCTCTCAATGACCTGCTGCCCGTAACGGCGCAGATTCACTGCCTTCAGCGCCAGCTCCGGATCCGCCTGGATAATCCCGACGACATTCCTTATGGCCGGATCAGCGTCGAAACCCAAAACCAAATCCGGCGCCGCCAGGTGGAAAAAGTGCATGCCGTGCGATTGTATGTATTGGCCCATATGCATCAACTCGCGCAGCAGCTTGGCTGGCCGCGGTAATTCCACACGGGCGACACCGTCGCAGGCCTTGGCTGCAGCCAGGTGGTGGCTTACCGGGCATATACCGCAGATGCGCTGGGTAATCGCCGGCATCTCAAAGTATGGGCGGCCTTCGGTGAATTTCTCCAAACCGCGGAATTCATCAACGTGGAAGAAGGTCTGGTCCACCTCCCCTTTTTCATTTAGGTGGATAGTAACCCGCCCATGACCTTCTATGCGTGTTATAGGTTCAATAGTTATCTTTCTAGCACCCATAGCTATTCTCCTCTAATCATATTTGAATAATGGGGGTGGGAAACTTACTGGCACGTGTCCGGCGAGCAGTTCCGATAATGCATGGAAGATAGCATCCGCGCTCGGAGGACAGCCAGGTATAAAGAGATCGACCTTCACCACCTTATCGACGCCTGTAACCATGTCCAGCGGCTTCCCAAGCTCCGGGGAGTCGGGGATGAGTCCGTCCACGACGCTTTCCGTATCCAGATACGCGCGTTTCAAGGCCTCATCAGTGCCGCACAAATTGCGCATAGCGGGGACATTTCCAAAAGTAGCACAATCCCCTAGGGCTATCAGAATCTGGCAGCGTTCGCGCATGACCTTCGCTACTTCAATATTGTGTGTATTGCAGATGGCCCCTTCAAGTATACCAACAGTCACACCTTCTTTCGGTGGATGTTTAAGGTCCGTCACAGGACTGGATGTAATTTCCACCGCTTCTAACAGCTTCACAATGCGTTCATCAATGTCCAATATCGACATGTGACATCCTGCACAGCCAGCCAGCCAGTCAGTGGCAATCTTAACCTTTGCCATTGTCGATTCTCCTTTCACTTGATTTCCTGGGTCGCCCGAGCTGAAATCTCATTCAACGAAGTGCCAAGCTTCTTTCCCAGTTTGTTTGCCAGCAAAGAGAGAACCTCCCAGTCGGGTTTGGCTTCTCCCTTAGGATCTACTGCCTTATTGACTTTCAGCACGCGGCCCTCGGTATTCGTCAGGCTTCCAGACCGTTCAGACCATACGGCCATAGGCAGAACCACGTCGGCCCGCTCGGTCAGAGGAGATACAAAGCTAGCCTGCGCTATGACAAAAGCCTTCTTGTCAACATTCTTGGATACATCCTCCTCGCCCATCTTCTGCTCACCGATTAACGTGAAGAGCACTTTGACGCCAGACGGCTTGAATCCATTATTAAGGCCTAAAGCCGCTGCGGCCCGCGTATTGACGCCATTCTCTATTGCCACGAAGGAAGCCTTCCCCTGGAGTTTTTTCAGAGATGTGACAGCCTTGTCCGTGACGCCCGATCCATACAGCACGACCGGATGTGTGGCACGCTCCGCGATTTCAATAGCCTTGCTAATGTCAGCCATCTCCAGATTCATATAGGCGAATGGTGCCAGGCCGTTATCTTTACCGTCCACCACGATGAGCCGTGCACCCTTGTCAACGGAACGCTTGACAAAGAAAGAGGAAACCGGCTGATCCTTAAGCGGATCACAACCGACAACCAGAATGACGTCGCTTATGGTGATGTCAGCAAGCGAGCCTTGCTTGTCGGACAGTTTCGGTGCAACGTCGTTGAGAACGCCAACATTGGTTGCTTTCAGTTCCCCACGGAATAACTTGGCAAGCAGATAAAGGGCCTCATTTGTAGAGTATGTCGAAGCAAGCACCCCTAAGTCCTTGGCACTTGCTTTACCGATACGCTCGGTGACGGCTTGCAGGGCTTCATCCCAACTCACCGGTTCGAGTTTGCCTCTCAGCCGGAGCATCGGGCTGGTTATGCGCTTACGCACATCGTAAAGAGGATCGAAGCGGCCGTATTCGCAAAGCCTCCCACCGCTCACTTCTGCGTCCCAGTCGCCAGTAATCTTCACAACGTTGCCGCTGCGGCTGACAATTTCCATGCCGCATCCTATACTGCACTGGCTGCAAGTACTCTTTGTGTTTTCCGTCTGGACGTTACGGGCCATGAAGGCGCTTCGCTTATCGGATATGGCACCGGTTGGGCACAACTGCGAGCAAGTACCGCAAGAGATACATGTAGACTCACCCCATGGCATATTTGCGTCGCAGTGGATCATGGATTGATTACCGCGATTTCGCAAACCGAGGGTGTGGTTGGCCACGATGTCACTGCATCCGCGCTCACACCTTCCGCACAGTATACAGCGGTTATGTTCCATGAACAGGAACTTGTGTGTGGCATCTATGGGGAAGGGCTTTGTGAAGGTTGGGTAAGCCCAGTGATTAAGACCATAGCGATACCCCATGTCCTGCAATTCGCAGTTTCCCGAGGCCTCACAGATCGGGCAGACATGGTTTCTTTCTGAAAATAGCAGATCAAGGACTAATTTTCGCGCTTTTACAACCTGTGGTGATTCTGTTTGTATTTCCATTCCCTCAGATATGGGGAAAGTACATGCCGTGACCAAGGTGCGTTGTCCTTTAACCTCTACAACGCATATTCGGCAAGCACCGACTGGAATCAATGCAGGATGGTCGCAGAGCGTCGGTATGTCAATGCCTGCCTGCTTTGCCGCCTTAAGAATTGTACTGCCGGCTGGTGCACTGACTTTCTGGCCATTTATGTTAATATTGACCATCGTCATCGTTTGCCACGCCTCCTTTCTAAATAAATCAAATTTTTTTGGAACTTAGAAACTATCTATCTGACATGGCCCCATTTCTTACTTAGGGGGCTTTTTGAGTTGGCGGGACTATAAGCATAAAGAGGGTTCTATGTCAATAAAAAAATTGACAGAAAGTCAATGTGCACTAAGGTACGGTTTTATTTGATAATCATTGAGAATGATGTGTAAGAGCAGTCCCGTTACGGTGAAATCGGGCGAAATAGTCTCTGCCTTGTATAAGGAGTCTATACGAGTAAATTGTTGACACTGTCAAATATTTTGGTTGCGCCGCATGCCATTTACGGGCGTTCAAACTAATTTGAATCAGACACGAGCGAGATAACTAACCGAAAGTATTTAAGGCCATTGCCATCATGTTCATGCCCACATTGAACATAATCCTGAAGTGGCCATGCGTATCCGCTTGCATCAGATAGTACTTACACAAGGATGACAAATGTCAACTGAATAGACCTGTTTTTTCGAATGCTTCGATCTCTTCTTGTCCATAGCCCAGCTTCAGGAGAACCTCTTTTGTATGCAGACCGGGAGGCGTGCCAGCGGTCTTGTATTCCGGGATTGTCTCGGAGAACTTTATGGGACCCGCGAGTTGCTTCACCTTTTTTCCATCAAAAAGATCAACTTCAACCACCATGCCCCGTTCTATAGCATGAGGATCGTCTAAAGCTTCCGTGAGGGAAAGGACGGGTTCGCAACAGGCGTCGACTTTCTTGAAGAGCTCCGTCCACTCATCCCTTGTTTTAGTCTTGAATATTTCCCGGACACGCTTCTTGATGTTCACCCCGTCCTTCGGTTGGACGCCACCGGGGATCAGTTCCGGCATATTGATGGTTTCACAAAATGCAGCAAAGAATTGAGGTTCAAGACCTCCGAAACTCATATATTGTCCGTCCTTGGTCTCATAGAAGTCATAGAGAGAGCCGCCGTTGAGGAGCGTACTTTCGCGTGCGAGGTCCTGGCCATCCACCAGAAAACCTGCTCCGAACATGGCATTGAAAGCTATCATCCCGTCCGTCATCGAAACATCGATGTGCTGACCATCGCCCGTTCTGTCGCGGTGAACGACTGCGGCAAGGATTCCGATAACTGCATTGTTGGAACCCGATGCGACGTCGGCAATCTGCATTCCTACAAGACTGGGCCCCGCATCTCTTTTCCCGGAGTAGGACATGAGACCTGAGCGGGACAGATAGTTGATGTCGTGACCCGCCCTGTCGCGAAGAGGCCCCGTCTGCCCGTAGCCGGTCAACGAACAGTAGATGAGGGAGGGTTTCACTTTCTTCAGGCTCTGGTAGTCCAAAGAGAACTTTGCCATGACTCCGGGACGAAACTGCTCGATCAGGATATCATAGTCTGCAACTAACTGATGTATGATTTTTATGGCCCGGCTGTCCTTTAGATTCAGCGTCATACAGCGTTTGCCCCTTCCGAGATAGGCAAAGGCAGCAGACATTTTGGTACCGGGAACGAAAGGCGGAATGTAGGCGACTACGTCAGGCCGTGACCCGGAAACAATCTTTAAGACATCGGCTCCCATATCTGCCAGAGCCATTGTAGCGTATGGACCGGGAAGAAGTGTTGTAAAATCTAAAATCTTCAAATTGGAAAGGGGACCAGGCATCTTTTTTTACCTCACAGGATTAACTCTTTGTATTTTAATCTGTCAGCCAATCAGGCCTTGACGTCCTACCACATATCAGTGGTCACATTTTTCGGCTATCGCAGGAGAACAAATTCTCCTGCAGGAATATCTCCACATCTGGGTCAATCTTTCATTTCAGGTCGTTTAGCTGCAGGCTGTCCCGGCCAGAGGATTGCAGATCGTTTTCGGGCATCGCCGGGAGTCATTGACCTCCCGGGCAATGAACTAATCATCCGCATAGGGGTTGCTTATCCCCCTAAAATTTGAACAGCCTCATAATGAGCTGCGACTTCATAATATCTCCGCCGATTTTGAGCTTGCCGGATGTGAAGGCCTGCATAGCGGGCAATTTCCCGTTTATCATGTCGACAAAATCTGCCGCATCCATCTTTATGGTGGAGGTGGGACTTGGATGCACGCCGGCTTCCACCTTACAAGCCCCTCCTTTAACCTCTGCATACCAGTCGCCGCCCCCTTCCCCCGATATACTGAACTGGAACACAACATCCACGCCCTGCGCCGCATCGGCATTGAAGACACTGGGCATCTTTTCAAAAATAGCTTTTACCATCGAATTTCCTCCTGTCTCGGCACCTACGGCCGGTCTGTCCTCCTTTGTTCCGGAGGTTGGGAGATTATCCCCCGTTGAATAAGTCATACGCTCGTGTCCCCCCATTCCCTCTTCTGCCGAGGGGACTTCACCATATTCAAATATACCTCTGTCGATTACGACATCTCCGGTTATGGCATGTATCGTCCGCCAGACTGCCTCTCCATCTCTGGATCTCCAGACCAAAGTCTTGATGGGTTCACCGGGATAGAGGGCCTGCAAGAAACGGCAGGCAAGACGCCTGACATGTTCCGGTTTGCTGGGCGTGAGGCTCTTCATCAGGGCGCGACATGCGAAACCATATGTGCAAAGCCCGTGCATGATCGGCTTTTCGAAACCGACCATCTTTGCGAATTCAGTATCTACGTGAAGCCCGAATGTGTCACCGGAGAGTCTGTATAAAAGCGGTTGATCCGGCGACGGCGTCGCCTCTACGACGAAGTCCGGATCTCTGTCCGGGAATTCCAGGATCTCATGCGGTGCATTCTTGCCGCCAAAGCCTCCGTCGAGTCGGCCAAATAGTGTCATAATGCTGGTGAAAAGTTTTTTCGCGTCAGAGTGAGATGTCTCACTTCGGGCTACGACCAGTGCCCCTTTTGTTCCTTTGTCATAGTAATTAGTGATCATCCCTTCCGTGATCATGGTTCCTGAAGACGGGATAGGGTTGTGAAATATAATATCCTGTCCAACGTGGAGGACGCCGGCAATATTGATATGGGAGGCAGCCGCCACCTCGCGGAAGAAATCAAATATCATGGCAATAGAGAAGGTGGGAATCACCTTGAGTCTTTTTTCGTACGCGTAGTCGATCTCGTGAAATCCGGCCCCTATACCCAAGGCATACAGAATAACATCTTTCCATGTATACTCTTTTGTGAGGGGGCCTATCTTTTTGCCGATTGCATCCACATTCAGTGGCATTTCCTGCGCTCCTCAAAAGGGTTGTTCCTTCCCTCGTACCTTATCATTTCTTCATGTGTCCGAGAGGGATCAGGTACAGCGGTTCATGATCCCTAGGCAGGCTCAGGAGCTTCCGCACATCGTCATCATGAAAAGCGCCGACGGGCACAGCCCCAATTCCCTGCGATACTGCTTGAAGAAGGATATTCTGTGCCGCATGTCCTGCCTCAATTTTGACATAGCGCTCGCCTCGTCTTCCATATTTCTTTTCTACTCTTTCATAGACAGCAGCGATGACGACAACGGCAGATGATTCTCTTATGCATTGCTGCCCCAGGGCAACTGCTGCCAGGTCGTCGATAAAATCACGGTCGGAAACATGCACCAACTGATGGTCGCGGGGGACATAGTGAAAGAAGCCGTCCCGCAAAGCCAAATATAATTCCAGAGGATACAGTGCCCCGGCGGAAGGCACAGTCCTTCCCCCCCAATCGCGGGTGATTCCCTGTGCGGCCCATAAAATCTGCGAAAGCACAGAAGGCGCCAGAGGCAGGGATGAGAAATGACGTACCGACTCACGCCTTGCCAGTGCTGCTTCAACTGATATTCCTCCGTCAGCTGCAGGCTCCGGAAGTTGTATGACCGTGTCGGTTTTGTTGCGGACGGATTTCATTTTTTGCTCTTTCGCATCGACGACGGCAAGAGACTCAACCGAAAAATAAGGGCCTCCATGTGAGGAAAGAATTGCTTTTGCGAGTTAGCTAAGCAGCATTTCTGCATAAGAGCGTTCTTACAGGATGGTCGGAATATAACTAAAAGCTACGACGAGGCCTTAACGATCATTTCCGGAACGAACAATTGATAGTTATTCCGGCCCGACCCTTTGGCGCGATACATTGCAATATCCGCGTTCTTGATGAGGGTCTCAACATCATCTGAAACGTCCGGGTAAATTGCGATTCCGATGCTTGTCGTAATTTGAAGTCTACGGTCATCAATTATAAAAGGGCTCTGGAAGGATTCGACGATCTTCTGCGCTATCGTAGTAGTGACTCCCACATTGTTAATTTCCGGCAATAAAATTAGGAACTCATCACCGCCCATGCGGGCTATGGTATCACCTTTTCGCAAGAGTTCCGTTAGCCGAGAGCCCACAACCTGTAACAGCCTGTCTCCCATATGATGACCTAGTGAGTCATTGATGTCCTTGAAGTAATCAAGGTCCAGCATCATCACGGCCAGGTATTGCCTATTGCGTTTGGCCCTGGTTATTGCCATGTTAAGACGATCTGTGAACAGGAGGCGGTTGGGCAATCCCGTCAGGGGGTCGTGATAAGCTAATCGTCTGATGGTTTCTTCTGTCTTCTTACGTTCAGTTACGTCGCGAACGAGATTTCGGAACCCCACTTCCTGACCTTTTGCATCCAGAATCAGCGATACAGATATCTCAACCACCCTCGTGGTTCCATCTTTCTTCGTTATCTCTATCTCAATTCCTCTGGACGGCTTTCCCGTCTTGTAAACTTCGTCGCAGACCTGCGACATTTGCCGGGCCGTTTCCTCATTAGTGAGATTGCGGTAATTCATTCCTGCAAGTTCATCCCCGGAATATCCCAGCATTTTTAACAGGGCGTCATTAAAAAAAACTATATTGCCGGAAAAATCAAGCTCGTGATAGCCATCTTCAATATTTTCAATAATAGTCCTATATTTCTGCTCACTTTCTCTGATTGCTTCTGCGGCCAGCCTATGCTCTGTTATATCTGTCGAAATGATGACGGCGCGTGTTATCTTTCCATTGGGGCCGCGATCCCTTACGGGGCTGAATGTCCGGAGAAAATACCTCTCGTCTCTCTGACTCCTGTGCTCGTGCTGGAGGGACGTGCCGCTTGAAAATACCTTGTTAACCGCCTCTGCAAATAATTTATTCTGCTCCGGAGAGTGAAACTCACTGTAGCGTCTGCCTATGATCTGTTCAGCCGGCAAGCCGAGCCTCGACAAATGCTGATTGTTCATGAAGAGATATCGGCAATATTTATCCACCATATATATCGAATCGCTCGTAGACTCCACTACCGAACGATAGACTTCTTCCAGTCGCCCATGGGCGGAGGTCATCTTTTCGAGTTCCTTGAGCTTAAGCATCAACTCATCGTAAGACAGATTGCTTTTCATGAACGGTTCCTTTAACAGCACCTTCTTCAATTATTTCGGATTTATCACAATTTGTCCTGGCGATATGGGTTCAAATAGCGGATGTGCTATTTTCATGCGTATATACGGCCAATTAGCTGCATGATGATCACTTATTCTCCAATGGGAACCAAATATTAGGATAAAGATAGTGATATGTCAATGATAAAAGGAATCTTCTCAATAACTTTCAAAAGAAAGTCACTCGAGATAATGGATTACACAGATTTAGCGATCCGTGCGGGAGATGGCGAGTAATCGCCGAAAAAGATTACGTCTTAAGTTTTTTCTCAGCGAACTCCTTCCCGATTGTGACAGGATCCGCGGAAGGAAGATTTTCTGCTTTAATTCCTACCTCGCCTATTACCGAATTAATGGCGATAGTTAAAAATCCGACGGCCTGGGGCACTGTGCAATTCTTCGTTGATTCAAGTGCCAAAGACGTTTTGTGTTGCTGGTAAAGGGCATAGTAAGTAAGTGACCTTCTCTGTTCTTTGTGGATGGACTTACTGCTCGCTGTATTGGTATTGTTGACTTGAAAATGATATTTCTTATCTTTGATTTTGGAATTTGAACTGGACGCTATCTTGTTGGCAAAGCTCGCGAGTTCAAGCTTATCCCCGTTAGGCAGATCGAAGATGGGAGCGTCAATGACATTGCACTGGCCCCATCTGAAAGGGTTTCTCTTTTGGGATATCCACTTGGGGGAATAAAAGCCCTCACCTTGATGGAGATTAAGGACGTAGTCGGCTCGTTTAATAAGGGATTTGGCAAGATTCACAACTTTGATGTCAGGAGTGGTGTGGGTATCTTCAGGCAGATGAAAAAGACGATTCATGTCACCGCTCAGTCCCTGGCGTTTTTCTTTCACGACGGCCGGCAAGTTCAAGCGCGGCACAACAATCAAGGTCCCCCTTTTTACCTTGACGTCCGCATATCTTTCTGCCGTCAGATAACCGCCGGATTCATCACCATGGATTCCGGCGATGATAAGCAGGGTGGGGCCTTTCTCTTCTCCGGAAATAACATATACAACCACCTCCTGGTCCGTGCCACTAAAGAACCTTTGGACCTGAAAAGAGGGTTTTCTCGGCTTCGATGAAACATCCTGCTTAATTGTCAGAGAATTGGTTGCAATAAAAAGACAGGCAATTGTAGTGCATACTAATATGAAGATTCGCCTATGATTTGCCATCCGGCTTGCCCCTTTTTCAGGTAAAATATTTTCTTGCTGTCGCTCTTGAAATTATTGGAAGTGTATCTTTGTTGAAATCTGGCTACAGCAACATTGCCGCCATATTCCGGCGGCATCAGGATCGCGAGATTTTCGACTTTTACGCGAATGAATTTTTTGCTCTTATTGGTCTTTTCCTTATGATGTTTGAAGGCATTGAAGCTCATTCCCTCGCTGTTAACAAATGCCGGAGAGTAGAAGCTTATGTATTTTTTCGTGTTGATGCTCTCCCAGGAAAGTCTCCAGGAATTGATGAAGTTCCTCAGTTCCTTCGCTAATTCCTTCTGACTTTCGAGATTTGTAAACTGGAGCTTGTTGACAATTGCAATAGGAGTGCCGTTCGACTTCAGGTAACCACTCATTTCTTTCAATGCATCATTGCTCACGACGATGCAGCCTTTTGTATCCGGCACATCCGCCCCCAATACTTTGCCGGCGCTATGGCCGTGCAACCATATGCCCCCCCCATCTTTTCTCTCTTTCCGATCCAGGAAATTTGGATAATTTAAGACGAAGGCCCCATACCCATAGTTCTCAGCGAGTGTTTTGCCTGAGGCAAATCTTAAGAAAAAGTAAACCCCTTCAGGTGTCGCAAAATCCCCTTCCCTCATCTTGCCATGATTGTTCGCCCCGATGACGCACGGGTACTGCTTTACAAGGGAGAACCTGCCGTCTGAAAAGCGGAAGATGTAAAGAATTTTCGTCTCTTTTTCGCAGACGAGAAGGTATTCGCCCGCATCGGCAAAGACAAACGTATAGGGTGCATCCTGGGGCGGGGCAGGTGCACTTGCGACAGTCATAGCTGCTGCTTTGGCCTCGGTGGGCGGTGCGGGCTGTTGCTCCTTTGACACCGGCGCTGCCTTTTCTGCCGGCGGCGGCACGGCCGGCAGCATCGCGACCACCTGTTTTTGCGCTTCCGTCAGATACCGGAAGGCCTTTTGCATATCCTTCTGCTTCAATGATTCATGGATTTGATTGAAATCCTTGCCGGCTCTGTCGATAAGACCGATGAGATTCTTATTGTTATTTCTTTCTTTGACAAAAAGGTATAATAAAAGCAGGTTTGAAAGAAGCAAGAGAATGATTGCGGCGATACCGACTTTTAAATAAACATGTCCCGATGAATGTCTGTTAATACGGAAATTTTTCATACATTATTATGGTCAAAAATTATGTTGTTAATTATATCCGACATGCAGATTAACCACAACATAATTTTCATTTTCTAACCCTCTCTTAGTGGCATGGAGCTTTTACGTAAAAATTTATTTTTGTCAAGAAATGAATGCAACAGGAAAAACAAAGGAATAAAAAAACCATCGTACCTATGACTAAAGTTATAGTGAAAAAATCCACCTATGATTATGACATGGTCAAACGTGCCTTCTTCGAAACTATGGAGGCAATCGGAGGTGATCTGATCGGGAGGGGACTCCGTATTCTCATCAAACCGAACCTGCTCTCACCGGCTTCGCCGGCCGATGCTGTGCTGACACATCCCATGATTATCAAAGCGGCAGTGGAATATGTTCTGCAGAAAGGCGCCCGGCCGCAGGTTTCGGATAGTCCCGCCCTAGGTTCTTTTGAGAAAATCATGAAGGATAGCGGCATTGGGGATGCGCTTGTCGGCCTCGACGTCGACTGCAGGGCATTTGAAAGTTCCCTGAAGATCGATATCGGTGCACCGTTTAATGCAATTGAGATGGCCGAGGACGCCATTAACGCAGATATGATTATCAACCTTCCCAAACTCAAGACGCACAGCCAGATGCTCCTGACCCTCGGAGTGAAGAACATGTTCGGCTGCATCGTCGGCTATAGAAAAGCGGAGTGGCACATGAGGGCAGGTATCAACCGGAGCATGTTTGCAAAACTGCTCGTTCTGATTTATCAGAGAATCGGGCCATCAATCACAATTGTCGATGGAATCTTGGCTATGGAAGGCGAGGGTCCGGGGAAGAGCGGCAGACCGAGAGAGCTCGGCATCTTGATGGGCAGCCGTGATGCCTTTGCCGTAGATAGTACAGTCTGCAGGATGCTGGGGTTGGACGCTGACAGACTGCCAACCCTGAAAGCGGCAAGGGAGATAGGCATCAAGGAAACGGATATCGAGATTGATGGCGACCTCCCAATAGTTCACGATTTCAGGCTTCCCAATATCGGTCCGCTTATGTACGGGCCGCGAAAGCTTCATGGGTTTATCAGGAGACACCTGCTCCAGAGGCCTATCTCTCATGATCTAACCTGCCAGATGTGCGCCGAGTGCTGGAAAATCTGTCCTGCAGGGGCAATTTTTTTGCATGAAAAGAAACTCTCTTTTGATTATGACCGGTGCATCCGCTGCTTCTGTTGTATTGAGGTTTGTCCCTATGGCGCCCTCCACGCAAGGGAAACATTTCCCGGAAGGCTGATAAGAAGAATTGTCGCAAGACATTTTTGATGGCAATAGTCAGATGAATACTTGGCTGCCCGGGGGAAGAGATCTGGAATGATTTGGATAGTTAACTAATAGACAAATCGAGAAGATGGCCGCAAAAAAGTTCAGGCTGTATCAGGACAATGCCTTCTCGATCCGCTCCATTGCCTCCTTGAGCCTTGCATCCGGCACCGTAAGCGATATCCTGATATACCCTTCACCATACTGGCCGTATGCCGTGCCCGCCGCTACGACAATCGCCGCCTTATCGAAGAGGAGGTTTGTAAATTCGAGGGATTTCATGCCCCGTGGCACGGGCACCCATAAATAGAATGTTCCCTTGGGGGCGTCAAAGACTATCCCGACGCGCCTGAGTGTTTCCAGCACCATTTCCCGACGCCGTCCGTATATCTCGAGCATGCGGTCTATGTTCTTTGCTTCGTTTTTCAGGGCATGGAGCCCGGCGTACTGGATGGGATTGAAAATACCGGAATCGGTATTCTCTTTGACCTTGCCCATGCCGGTAATGATATCGGCGTTACCGACTGCCATACCGATCCGCCACCCCGTCATATTGAAGAGTTTGGAAAGGGAATTTAACTCGACGCCCACATCCTTGGACCGGCCGGCCATGAGAAAGCTCAAGCGCTCCTGCCCACCAAAGAGGATTTCACCATAGGGATTGTCATAGCAGACAGCGATGTCGAACTGCGTGGCAAAGTCCACCAGGCGATCGAAGAACTCCCTTGTTGCGCAGGCGCCGGTGGGATTATTGGGGTAGTTGAGGAATATCCCCCGCGCCTTCTTTGCGACATCCGTAGGGATGTCTTCGAGTATGGGGAGATATTTGTTCTTCGCCAGAATCGGCACGTTGTAAGGAACGCCGCCGGCCATCAGGATGCTTGCACGGTAGGCCGGATATCCGGGATCCGTCATGAGCACCGTATCACCGGGATTTATACAGGCCAGAACGAAGTGATGGCAGCCTTCTTTGGAGCCGATGAGCCCGAGGATTTCACTTTCCGGATCGAGAGATACTCCATATCTCGCGTTGTACCACTGGGCAATCTCCTGCCGGAGGGCGAGCATGCCTTTTTCTTCATCTGTCGGGTACCTGTGGTTTTCCGGGTCCCGCGCTTTCCTGCAGAGTTCATCGATGATCGAGTCCGGTGTTGGTTCCACGGGATCTCCGATGGCCAGGCTGATGACGTCAATGCCCTCAGCCTTCGCCTTGTTAATCTTTTTCCTCAGCTCTACAAACAGGTAAGGTGGAATTTTTTTCAGTCGGTCAGCAATCTGCAAGACAAAACACCTCCGGTTATTATCTGTTCAAGCTCCTCAGCGTTTGTAAGCCTCGTCCCAGATGCGCCCTTCATAAACCACATTGGCTTTTCCTTCAAGATAAATATCCTCAAAAAGGTGGTCCAGTTTGTGGAAATAGATCTTCAACGTCTCTCCGCTTTTCACCTTTACATCGACCGGCGATTCCACCAGTCCCCGTGAGGATGATACCAGGGCAGACGCCACGGCGCCTGTTCCGCAGGCGAGAGTTTCGTCTTCTACACCTCTCTCATACGTCCTGATCCTGATTACGTGTCTGTCTATGACTTCCATGAAGTTCGCGTTCGTGCCCTCGGGCTGGAATTCCTTATGGTAGCGTATCTTCCGGCCCACGGTAAATACATCGTATCCGTCTAGATCATGGACGAAAAGAACGCAATGGGGGACGCCTGTATTGACGAAGCTGACTTCAAGCGGTCGATCCTCGAGCATAAGTGAAATATTGATCTTCATGGCCTGCGGTTCTGTCAATTTTACTTTTACCGTATCTCCTCTGACCTCGGCTTCGATGATGCCTGCCCCGGTTTCGAAGGACATTTTTTCTTTTGCGATCCCTCTGACACAAGCGAAACGAGCGGCGCACCTCGATCCGTTTCCGCACATATCCACTTCGCTGCCGTCGGCGTTAAAAAAACGCCACCGGAAATCAGCGCGCCGGGAATCTTCAATAATGATCAATCCGTCTGCGCCCACCGATACCTTGCGTTCGCAAACGGTTCTTACAAAATCTGCCATGTTTTCGAAAGTAAGTGACTGATCCCTGTTGTCGATGAGGATGAAATCATTGCCGCTGCCGCTCATTTTAAAGAAATTTATCATGGGTACTAACCTCGCGATGAATAGGAACCGCGTTCCCTATTTTCTTAAATATACGTTTCTGATCTCCTTAATCTGGTCGTCTGTAAGGACTCCGGGTTCGCCTATCTGCAGAGCTAGGAAATAAACCTTTGCCGCCATCTCGATCCGACAGGCTATCGAATATGCGTGCGATAGGTTCGCTCCCGTAACGAGCACGCCGTGGTTCTTAAGCAGCGTTCCCATTACGTACGGCGGTCCTTTCATGGCCTTAATCGCCGCCCAGCCCTGTGCCTCGGTACCAGGACATGCATAGTCGGCAACTGGTATGGGCCCGCGTACAGCCAGTCCTTCGGTGCTGACGATAGGAATACATCTCCCCACCACAGCAAAGGCCATGGCGAAAGGTGAGTGCGTATGTACGATGGCCTTCACATCCGGTATATTCTTATATACGGTCATATGCATGGGCGTTTCGGAAGAGGGTTTATGTTCACCCTCGATGCAACTTCCGTGGAGGTCAATTATAACGAGGTCCTCTTCCGACATATCGTCGTAGGATATTCCCGTAGGTGTGATCACGAGATGTTCGTCGGAAATACGGACGCTCACGTTCCCCGAATTTAGCTGGACAAGACCTTTTTGGTAAAGCCTCAAGACGCATTTAAGCAACGCCTTCCGCGCTTCCTCGTGTAACATGCGAACTCCTAACAAAGCGTATCTATGAAAAATATCCCTTCAAATCAGGTGGGGAGAAGACCCCTCTCGGCGTAACGACGGCGCGTATCAATCGGGGGGGCGTGATATCAAAGGCAGGATAATATCCTTTCACACCATCCTTAGCCGTGCGGATACCCATGGCGTGCACGGTTTCTTCGGGGTCTCTCTCTTCAACCTCAACCTTGGATAGGTCGGGGCTCCCTGCGGATGGCGTCCCCAGAGCATAATAAGGCACGCCGTAAAAATGCGCCGCCAGGGCTATCTGAAAGGTGCCTATTTTGTTGACCACGTAGCCGTCCAGCGTGATCACGTCTGCGGCAGACATAAATACCTGCGCCATTCCTTTAGACAAGATGTATGCAGGCATATTATCGGTAATAACTGTCACAGGCACGCCCATGTCATAGGCCACACTGGCTGTCAATCTGGCCCCCTGGAGATATGGTCTGGTCTCGGGGCAGATCAAAGATACTTTCTTTCCCCTTTCCTGGGAGACCAGCAGCACAAACCCGATAAGGGTTTCCGCGTAACACTGGGTGAGTATGCTAACCTCGGCCGGCATCAAGTCCACTGCATACGTTGCAATCTGGCGCGAATTGCAGTAGCGATTTTCCAGGTTCTTTCGCACATAGGCATATGTAATGGATTCTGCGTCTTCACCCCGGTCGATGGCCTCCTTGGCTGCCCGGAGAATTCGCATGATGTGGATCTTCATATTTGCCGATGTCGTCGGCCGCGCATAGATCAGCGCGTCTGCCGCACGCTGCAGCTCTTCTTTCGCCCTTTCGCGGGAGAGATTGCGCACCCCCCTTGCCGCACTTACTATTCCGTAGGCTGCTGCCAACCACGGGCCCCCACTCTGCGTTACCATGCCAGCGATAGCCTGGACAACGTCACGATAGTCCGCGCAGCGGACAAACACCTCTTCTGCAGGATATTTTCGCCTGTCTAATATCCACACCTCGCCATTCCTGTAATCCGCGACATTCTCGTAGCGCAGGAGAAATGGCAGTCCGTCGTCAGCCCTCACGATGTTCTTTCCACCTTTTGAAAAAATATCTGCATCATTATTAGTAAGCTGCACCTTCTGTGTCAAATGAAAAAGAGGATCAGCAGCCGCGAGGCGCAGGGAATTACATTTTTGTCAAAGTCATATCTATATAGTACAAAATTGTTACATTGGTTTGCACCCGCCGCCACCCTTATAGCACATTAATTAATATAATCAACTACTTTTATCCGTGGCACCCTAATTGCTATTGTAGGCACTGAAAAGGATTTCAAGAATCGGGAGGTACTTATTATGAATTCAGGCGATACAGCATGGGTATTGGCATCATCGGCGTTGGTGTTGCTTATGACGGTGCCCGCACTGGCCTTCTTTTACGGCGGCCTGGTGCGGCGGAAAAATGTTCTTTCCCTGTTGATGCAGTGCTTCATCATATTGTGCGTCATCAGCTTGCAGTGGATCTTATATGGATACTCTTTGACGTTCGGTCCAGATACGGGTCATGGTATCATCGGCGGCTTCGACTGGGTGGGATTGAGAGGCGTAGGGGGGCAGCCGAATCCTGATTATGCCGCGACGATTCCCCACAGCGTTTTCATGATTTTTCAGTGCATGTTCGCCGTCATCACGCCTGCATTGATTGTAGGCGCCTTTGCGGAGCGGATCAAGTTTTCCGCCTTCCTGCTTTTTACGATTCTCTGGGCGACCTTTGTCTACGATCCCTTAGGCCACTGGGTCTGGGGAACGGGCGGCTGGCTGAAGAACCTTGGCGCCCTCGATTTCGCGGGCGGCATTGTCGTCCATACCAGTTCCGGTGTATCGGCGCTGGTGATGGCGCTGCTTATCGGTAAAAGGATCGGCTATCAGGAGCAGCCCTTCCGGCCGCATAACCTTCCATTTACCGTTTTGGGGGCAGCCCTCCTGTGGTTCGGCTGGTTTGGATTCAACGCCGGGAGCGCCCTGGCGGCAAACGAACTGGCGGCAAATGCCTTTATCACGACCAACACGGCAACGGCTGCGGCGGGATTGACCTGGGCGCTTATTGAATGGCAGCAGCACGGCGCTCCGACTGTCCTGGGGGCGGCGACAGGCGCCGTTGCAGGCCTTGTCGCAATTACGCCGGCCTGCGGATTTGTGAGTCCTATGAACGCCATATTCATCGGTATTCTCGTAAGTGTCTTCTGCTACATTGCCATTGCCAAGGTGAAGGTGCTATTCAAATATGATGACGCCCTCGATGTTTTCGGCGTCCACGGCGTCGGCGGGATGTGGGGGACGATCGCAACTGGTCTGTTTGCCGAGAAGGTCGTGAACGAAGCCGGTGGGAATGGCCTGTTCTTCGGGGATGTTCATCAGTTTCTGGTTCAGCTGCTGCTCATTGTTGTGGCACCTGTATTTGCGGCTGTAATGACCTGGATACTCTTCAAATTTGTGGATGCATTAGTAGGCATCAGGGTAGAAAAGAAGGATGAAATCATCGGCCTTGATCTTACCCAGCAGAGTGAAGCCGCCTACACCGTTGTAGAATAAGGAGGTTTACGAACATGAAATATATAGTCGCAATAATACAGCCCCACAAACTGGACGAAGTGATGAAGACCCTCGAGGATGTGGAGGTAAACCTAGTGACCGTATCTAACGTACTTGGACGCGGCAGACAGAAGGGTCTAACCGAGGTTTACCGGGGAGCGAAGGAAGTAGGGAGCCTGTTGAAGAAGATAAAGCTAGAGATAGCGTGCAACGAGGATTTTGTGGAGCCTACGATACAGGCGATCATCAAGGGGGCGCGGACGGGTGAGATAGGAGACGGGAAGATATTTGTAATGGACCTCTACGAGGTTATCCGCATCCGTACGGGCGAACGCGGCGGCAAGGCCATAGGGTAAGAGAGAAACAGAAATATTTTTTGTATTCCCCCTCGCGAGACTGCGTTACAATCGTGCTGCGAATGAGTGAAACAGCAGAAACTATAGGAGACTAACACACCCCTTTTGCCCGTTCACGACAACAGCTAGCGACGATTCAGTCTCAAATGCGAGGGGGTTTCATTTGTGTTGACGCGTATCAGTAACCAGTATCTTCGGCTCCATCATATCGAGGATGGCATATTTGAGGCCTTCCCTTCCCAAACCTGAATCTTTTATACCTCCATACGGCATGTGATCCACGCGGAATGTGGGAACGTCATTGACAATGATGCCTCCGACTTCCAGGTTTATAAACGCATAGTTTATTTCGTTCATGTTATGAGTAAAGATTCCCGCCTGTAATCCGAAGTTCGTATCATTTACCATACGGACTGCCTCTTCTATGGTTGTATAGGGTTCTATGGTAACCACAGGCCCGAAAACCTCGAGACAATTGACCTTCATCGATCTCTTCGTGTTTGTGAGCACCGTTGGCTCACAAAATGCACCTTCCCTGTTCCCGCCGCAGACAGTCTTTGCACCACCGTTTGTTGCCTCTCTCACCCAGTCTGCGACTCGTTTCGCATTCGGCTCATCAATCATGACAGAGATCTGTGTTTCTGGTTTGAGAGGATCACCGAACCTTAAGTTCTGTGCACTCACTGCGAATTTCTCCAGAAACTCGTCAAAAATCCTTCTCTCCACAAAGATCCTCTGGGCATGGATGCAGATCTGCCCCGAGTAGGCAAAACCGCCAAAAATGCATCTTTTCACGGCAAAGTCGATATCGGCGCTTCCGCATACAATGACGCCAGCATTCCCGCCAAGTTCGAGGACTACTTTTTTCTTGCCCGCTTCTTTCTTCATTCTCCATCCCACCTCCGGCGAACCAGTGAATGTGAGAAGCTTAAACCTCTCATCTGTCACAAGCTTCATTCCGGTCGTTCGATCCATCGGGACAATGGACAGCGCTCCCTTCGGCAAGGAAGTCTCGTCGATGATTTTTGCGAGTTCCAGTGTGGAAAGCGGCGTTGCCGATGCCGGTTTCACTATGATCGGACAACCCGTTGCTATAGCCGGTGCGATCTTGTGGGCCGCCAGATTCATCGGGAAGTTGAAAGGAGAGATGCCTGCCACGAGGCCCACGGGAAAATACTTTACGAGCCCTTCCTTGTCTTTACCGCCAGCAGTCCAGTCAAGGCTCAAATATTCTCGGGGAAGCCTCTTAGATTCTTCCGCCGCGATGAGGAAAGTTTGACTGGAGCGGTCAATTTCGGCGCCTGCATATATGAGAGGTTTTCCCGACTCCTGGGCAAGTACCCTTGATAAACGGTCTTTCCTCTGGATAAGGGTATCGGCAATATACCTAAGAATATCAAATCGCTCGAAAGAGCTCAGTCCCTTCATCACATTTTCCGCCGACTGAGCCTTTAAGATGGCTTCTTCCAGATCGGCTTCATGGCCCAAATATGTATTAGCAAAGACCTCATTGTTAAACGGATTGGCGACTTTCAGAATCTTGTCTGTTTTGTGAAATGTGCCTCCAATGCAAATGTCATATGTATCCATCATTGCCCTCCTTTCCTTGACGCGCGTTAACTCATTGAGAGAATTGATTAAAGTAATCTGCTATGCTCAAGATTTTCATCGTAGGCATTATCGGTAATTATATCAGAAAATGACGAAAAATACATCTCCTGCTCAGCGCGGGCATAGGTTGTTATGCCTGTATCTTTTTCGCTCGCGGAGTGACTTAACAAGCCTTCCGTTTGCGTATCGGGATCTTCTGGATATGCAGCATAGAGTTGAAGCGCACATGGGCTATTGACATATGCATGCATTTCTCATATACAAATTCCTTTGTTTGTCAAATCCGTGAAGGCATGAAACCGAAGAAAGGCGTTGCCGCATGAAATACTGGAGAAAACCCCTCGAT
Organism: Syntrophales bacterium; assembly: GCA_052144335.1. Lineage (GTDB taxonomy): Bacteria > Desulfobacterota > Syntrophia > Syntrophales > UBA2185 > Fen-1135. The sequence goes on along the minus strand of JBKQQP010000016.1, from coordinate 16,596 downwards.
CTGGAGAGCATCAGGGCGAGCAGAGGTAAGGTCATCATTGTTGAGGATCGATGCAAAGGGTGCGAATTCTGTGTCGCATACTGTCCGCGTGATGTGCTTGTCATGTCTCAGACATTTAATGCAAAAGGCTATCATACGCCGGCAGTAGTAGACGAGTCAAAATGCGTCAACTGCCATTTCTGCGAGGCCCTGTGTCCGGACTTTGCAATATATTCAATAGAGGCAACTGAAGCAGCGCAAGGCAAGACCACTAGGTCTCGAAGGAAGAACAAATAGAGAAAGAACTTGCTGCATGTCATTATACGTAGAAATATTTATTATACGAGGTGAGGTGCATGGCTGACAAGGCCGTATTGACGGGCACCTACTTCATGAACGGCGACTATGCCTGCTGTGAGGGCGCTCTGGCTGCGGGCTGCCGATTCTTCGCAGGGTATCCGATCACCCCCGCAACGGAGATTGGCGAACGTATGTCACGCAGGCTGCCGGAGTTGGGCGGCACATATATTCAAATGGAAGATGAGATCGCATCCATGTCGGCTATTCTGGGTGCAAGCTGGGGAGGAGTGAAGGCCATGACCAGCACGTCCGGTCCGGGCTTCTCCCTGATGATGGAGAATATCGGTCTCGGAATCTGTACGGAGACACCCTGTGTGATCTGTAACGTGCAGAGGGCTGGGCCTTCTACGGGGCTCCCGACACTTGTCGGCCAGGGAGATATGATGCAGGCCCGCTGGGGGTCGCATGGCCATTACGAGGTCATCGCGCTTGCCCCATCCAGTCCCCAGGAGATGTTTAACCTAACTGTCCGTGCGTTCAACCTCAGCGAGCAGTACCGTATACCCGTCATGATCATGGCGGACGAGGTAGTCGGTCACATGAACGAGCGTGTCGTCATTCCCCGGAAAGAAGAAATCGAGCTTGTCGGCAGGCGGAAACCCAAGGCATCTCCAAGCGATTATCTACCCTATCATCCGGATGCGGACGGGGTCGCCCCCATGGCCAACTGCGGTGACGGCTACAGGATTCATATCACAGGTCTCACGCATGATGAGCGTGGCTATCCGGGAATGGACGAGAAGACTCAGGCGCAGATGGTCAATCGCCTGATCGCGAAAATCGTAAACAACAGGGACAGTATCATCCGGACGGAAAACGTTTGTCTCGATGACGCTGACGTCGTTGTAGTTGCCTACGGGATCAGTGCGCGGTCCGCAAGACAAGCCGTACGAGATGCACGAAGCAGAGGGATACGCACGGGACTTATCAAACTGGAGACGGTATGGCCGTTTCCGGAAACACTTATAAGAGACGTCGCCGGCCGGGTGCGCGCCCTAATTATGCCGGAAATTAATGCGGGCCAGATGGTGCTTGAGTTGCAGCGGTGCGCCGGAGGCGCGTGTCCCGTTCATCTGGTGTCCCACATGGGCGGTTCCATAATCCATCCTGCAACCATCTTGAGCGCCATTGAAGACTCTATAAAGGGAAAGAAATGAAGACGAAAAAAGCAGAAAAGACTGTGCCCGAACATCCCATGGAAGGATTGGTCCGGAGTGAGCGGCTTCCCCATATATGGTGTGCCGGGTGCGGCATCGGCACTGTTTTCGCGTCCGTGATTGCCGCCATTCAGAAATCAGGCTACGACCTGGACAAGACTGCCATAGTCTCCGGTATCGGCTGCACCGCGCGGATGGCCGGATATATCCAGCTGGATTCCTTTCACACAACACACGGCCGCGCCCTGCCATTCGCCACCGGCTTGAAGCTCGCGAATCCGGAGCTAAAGGTGCTCGTCGTCTCCGGTGACGGTGACTTGCTTGCTATAGGGGGCAATCATTTCATCCATGCGGCCCGGCGGAACATTGACATCACGGTCATCTGCGTGAACAACTTGAACTATGGGATGACCGGCGGGCAACTCGCTCCGAGCACTCCTTTCGGGGCTAAGACTACCACAAGCGTCACGGGCTGTCCGGAGGAACCGTTCAATTTCTGTTATCTGGCCTCTGCATGTGGGGCGGTTTACGTCGCACGCTGGACATCTTTGCATATACGGAGACTCACAAACTCCATTACTGAGGCAATGCAGAAGCGCGGTTTCGGATTCGTCGAGGTCCTGACTCCCTGTCCCACCTCCTTCGGGCGCCGTAACAAGATAGGCACTGCCCTGGAGACTCTGAAGTTCTATCATGAGCGTTGCCTTATTCGCAACGACATCGATCCGAAAGAGGCTCCCATAGACTTCCGCAACAATATAGTCGTGGGGAAATTTGTTGACACGGAACGGTCGACGTTTATGGATAACTATCAGTTGAGCTGCAAGAATCTGATCGGGGACTGGCCGGATTTTGAAGGCGCGATCGTGCCCGAAAATCAGGCAGGGCAATGAGCTATAACACATGAATAAGGAAAGATACATTCTCATAACGGGCTTCGGCGGACAGGGGGTCATCATGGCCGGCGATATCCTCGGAACGGCAGCCACCCTTTACGATGGAAAATTTGCCACCATGACGCAGGCCTACGGACCGGAGGCCCGGGGCGGCTCCTGCTCCGCCCAGATTATTATCAGCGACGAGGAAGTCCTTTTCCCCTATATAAAGGAACCGCATGTCCTGATCTGTCTCAGCCAGGAAGGTTATGCCAAGAATATAGGCAGTCTGCGTGACGGCGGCATCCTGATTCTGGAAGCGGATCTTGTGCAGGTAAAAAAAATTCGTCCAGACGTAACCACATACAATATACCAGCGACCCACTTCGCCGAAGATTTGGGCAATAGAATGATGGCGAACATCGTCATGCTCGGATTTCTTGCCGCCATATATGAATTAGTGAGCGCAGAGGCTTTGCGCAAAGCCGTGCTGACATCAGTACCGGCGCCCACGCGGGAAATAAATGTGCGGGCCTTCGAACGGGGCGCTGAATACGGCAAGGCTACCCTCAAGAGCCGGGCAAAACAGGGCAGGTTGCCAAGGGATTAGCGATGTATAGGAGTTCCTCAACCAGCAGCCTGAAAAAAGCCGTTCTACTCGTAGGCTCCGGTTACGGCGCCTTGAAGGTAGCGCAGGACCTCTCGCAATCCGGCCTGCCCCTGGTCTGGGTCACGAAAGCGATTCACTTCCTGGAGCATCCCGAGGGAGCCGCTCCCTTTACCGATTACCCTGAAGATCTGGATTTCCAGTTCCGCCCGCTGTACCTGCAGGTAACGCGTCATCCGCTGGTTACCGCCTTAACCCATGCGCGCATCGAGGCCATCAAGCGTGGTCCCGACGGCTATCGGGCCGTCATTACACAAGACCCCGTATATGTAAACTACGACCTCTGCACCGGATGCGGGCGCTGCATGGAGATTTGTCCGCTTCAGAATTCGAGCCATCCCCCCCTGCGCAGGACACCGGCCTACTGCCCTTCCCGGGCCCTTGATCTGGATAAGCGCAAACCTTCTCCATGTAGAATTAGCTGTCCCCTGGGTGTTAATGTCCATGCATATATGGCGCTGACTGCTGCCTCGCGGTTTGACGAGGCCCTTGACATGATAAGGCAGGATAATCCCCTGCCGGGCATATGCGGGCGAGTCTGTCACCACCCCTGCGAGGAAGCCTGCAGACGGCGTTCGCTGGACCAGGCGGTGGCGATATGCAGCGTAAAACGTTTTCTTGCCGACAGGGAAATGGCCAAGCGCAGACCGCGGCTGCCCGGCGCCCAAAAACTGCCAAGGCCTGAAAGAGTGGCCATAGTGGGCGGCGGTCCCGCCGGCCTTGCGGCGGCATATTTCCTCAATCGGGAGGGTTTCAGCGTCACGGTATTTGAGGCCCATCGTGAAGCGGGAGGAATACTGCGGATGGGAATCAACGCCTTCAGACTTCCCCGTGAGGTCCTCGACGCAGAGATACAGGCCATCGCCGATGCCGGCGTAGAGATGCGTACCGGGACACCGATCCGCTCCATCAAAGATCTAATTGATCAGGGTTTTCATGCTGTTCTCCTGTGCACCGGGGCCCACCGGGACCTCCGCCTCAATATTCCCGGTGAAGATGCCAAGGGAATGTATGGGGCGCTCGAGATGCTGAAAGAGCTCAACACCGGTGGCAAGCCGAATATCCGGGGCAATGTGGTTGTCATCGGCGGTGGCAATTCGGCCATTGATGCGGCCCGGTCTGCCATCCGGCTGGGAGCGAAATCAGTCACCATATGCTACCGCAGAACGAGGGGCGATATGCCGGCGCACGGATCGGAGATACGGAGGGCGCAGGAGGAAGGGGTAAAGATTGAATACCTCGTGGCGCCGGCCCGGATCATTTCCCGAAGAGGAAGAGTGACCGGACTTGACATGATTAGCATGAAGCAGGGCGCCGTTGATGAGAGCGGACGACGAAGGCCGGAACCGGTCAAAGGTTCAGAGTTATTCCGGCCGGCGGATACTGTAATTATTGGCATTGGACAACAGCCGTCTCTGGTGGGAACGGGGCTCGGAAAAGAGCTGATTACGGGCCGGTCGGGGACGATCAATGTGGACGCGCGTCTCTCGGCGTCGCAGGCAGGCGTTTTTGCCGCCGGGGATGCGGTTACAGGACCGGATACGGTGGTAGGCTCCATGTCCCAGGGCCGCCGGGCCGCAGCGCAGGCTGTCGAATATCTCACGGGGACCGGCCCCTCGTGGGGTGTGCTGCCTGACGAATCTCGCGGCGCCGGGGAACATCTGGAAATATCCGAGGACACTCCCCGAAAATCCCGGCCGGAAATGTCGAGAAGACAGGCGACGGAGAGGCGGCGGGATTTTAAAGAAGTGGAGCTGGGACTGACCGAGGAGCAGACAGTGGCTGAAGCTGCACGCTGTCTTCACTGCAGCTCCTGCTGCGAGTGCCGCCTCTGCGAAAGCGTCTGCAAGGATATAGGGGCCATCAATCATTTCAAGAACAGGGAGCTCATGACTGTTTCCAGTCCTGCCGTAATTGTGGCGAGCGATGAAGAGATTGCGCACTTGGATTTAGCCAATGGAGAACGCGTCTACCGCGTGGGAGATTTCCGGAGCGCTACGGACCTCGTGAATGTATTAATAGCCGGGAGCGCCTCGGCGGGCCAAGCCATGGCCGAGTGCTCCTCCCTCCGGACCAACAGTATCCCCTGCCAGCCAGTCCCAATCGCTTCTGAAGAAGAAGTGCGGTTCGGAGTATTCACCTGCACGTGCAACGGAACCCTGGCAACACCCGGCGCGCTTGAGCGCATCCGGGATATGGCGCTGAAGATGCCCGGCGTGATGCACAGTGAGCTGATTTTTTCTGCCTGCCATCCAGGGGGCGCCGACCAGATTGCCGCTGCCGTGCGGGAGCACAAGCTGGGGAGGGTCATTCTGGCCTCCTGCGTATGCTGTCCCCTGGAGTTTCAGTGCATTTCCTGCAACGATCAGAGAAACCGTGCCCGCATCCTGCTCTTTGAGAGGCACCGCCTTGACCGCTGCCGGTTTGAGACAATCAACATCAGGGATCACCTTGGCTCTCCGGACGCATCAGAAGAGATGCTTGTTGAAAGAATGCGTAATTTTTTCAGGGAGGCCTTCATTCGCGCCCGGGTCATGGGGCCGCTCCGCCAGAGCACAACCAAGATTGGAAATCGGATACTGATTCTGGGTGGTTCGGAACTGGGTCTGAGCACCGCCCTCAATTTGAACATGCAGGGATTCAAGGTGCGTCTGGTCCATCGTTGCAGTCTCAAGGATGACCAGAAAGTGCCCGCGGAGATCCGCAAAAGACCTGTCAGCATGATCGCCGGGGCTTCTATCACGCACGTAAAGGAAGCTCTCATCGAAGGAATCAAGGGACACTTGGGTGATTTTACGGTGGCGGTGCGTGAGAATGGCGTCCGCAAGAATTTCCATGCGGACATAGTGTGTCTTGCCGATATGAATGTCCTCCCTCTGGCAATTCCCGTGGGGATGTTCGGCCTCAAGAAATTTTATCGCTACAACTTTAAATTTTTTCACAGCCCCCAGATCGGCGTCTACCGGGTAATGCCCAGGACGCTCAAGAGAGTGACTGCTTTCCAGGCGGGTGCTGCCCTGGCTGCACACGTGGCAACTACCGCGGCAGAGGCCTTTTTGAAAGACCATGAGCTCAGTCCCAAGGTGGACAGGAAGCGATGCCGCGGCTGCGGCCGTTGCGTGGAGATATGTCCTTTTGACGCCGTCAGGCTTGTCGCCAATGAGCGCGGCTTTTATACGGCGGAAGTGTTGCGCTACAATTGTGTCGGGTGCGGCGGCTGTGTGGGTCGCTGTCCGGTGACTGCCATGGACATGCCCTACTTTACCAATCGTCTCCTTGAAGAGATCGTCGCGGGCGCACTGGTCAGGGAGTTGTGATATGGAACCTGTCCGCATCCTGGGCATATGCTGCAACTGGAGCCCTTTTGCCTGCTACAACGCAGCGGGGATGACGGGGATGAACATGCCTGCGAACTTTCACCTGATACGGGTGATGTGCATCGGACGCATCAATCAGGCGCTGATCCTGAGGGCCTTTGAGTTTGGCGCAGACGGCGTAATACTCCTGGAATGCACGGACGAGGATTGCCGCTATGGCCCGGGGCCTGAGGTGGGCCATGAAAATGTGCACCGCGTCCGCAGGATACTTCACCTTCTCGGCATACGCCAGAAACGGCTGGTGGAGCGCACCTTCGGCGCCCATGAAAAAGAAGAGCTGGTTCGGACTTTGTGGAATTTCACGGAAGAGGTAGGGGCTCTGGGTCCCCTTATGTCGAAGAGCGGCCGCAAACTGGAGGAGTTGAAGAGTTGAACGATCCAAAGATCGATCAGATGATCATAGATATGTCACTGTATCAGTGCCTGGAGTGCGGCAAGTGTACAGCTTCGTGCCCGCGAAAGCTATCAGGAAAGGAATACTCCCCCAGATTATTGGTGCACAAAGTGATCTCCGAGCGCGAGGATGATGCCTATATCGAAAATTCGGTATGGGAATGCCTGACTTGCGGCGTATGCCGTGAACGCTGCCCGTCGGGCGTGGACTTCAATCGTTTCATCCTGGAAATGCGCACACTGCTGGCTGAAACTAAAGGCTTGAAGGGCTACCGCGCCCACGACGGCGCCATCCATTCCTGGATGAGGATGATGACCGCTCCGCGCCTCAAGCAGAACCGCCTCGACTGGCTCGATCCAGGCATTAAAGTCGCTTCGTCAGGAGAAGTCGCATTTTTTACCGGGTGCGCGCCCTATTTCAATGTCTTCTTTGCCGGCATCGATGTAGATACGCTGTCTATAGCCAGAGACAGCATACGGCTGCTCAACTTCCTGGACATCAAGCCGGTTCTCCTACCCAATGAAAAGTGCTGCGGACACGACCTGCTCTGGTCCGGAGATATCGAAAATTTTGAAGCGCTCTGCCGGCTGAACTACGCATCCTTCAAGGACGCCGGGGTGAAGGAGCTCATCGTCTCGTGCCCTGAATGTTTTCAGGTCTTGAGTGAACACATGCCGCGCATCATCCCGGGATTTGACGTCAGAGTAACTTTGCTGATCGACCTCCTCCAACGGGAAATGCAGCCCGGCAGTACGGCCTTCCGGCCGCTTAAGCGCAAAGTCACTTTTCAGGATCCGTGCAGGCTTGGACGCATGCTGAACCGCTATTCTGGACCGAGGGAGTTGCTCGGCCTCATACCGGAAATGGAGCTCCGGGAAATGGAACACTCGGGCAAAGGGGCGTTGTGCTGCGGCAACTGCGGCTTCATCAATTGTGATGCCTCCTCAAAGCAGATTCAGGTGCAGAGGCTTGAGGAGGCGCGTGTAACGGGCGCGGACATGCTCGTTACGGCGTGTCCCAAATGTATGATCCATCTCACCTGCACCATACGCGATCCATTGATGCAGGGGAAAAAGATACAAATGGAAATACGGGATCTGGTCTCCGTTCTGGCCGACCAGATCGCTTAGTACAGAGGTTTGAATCAAGAGGATGATTAATGGAAGAATCAAAACAGGATAACACAGTCAGAATAGGCGTCTATGTCTGCCAGTGTGGATCGAATATCGCAGGCGTTGTCGATTGCGATGCAGTAGCTGCATATGCGGGCAAGCTCGCGGACGTCGTGATATGCCGGCACCAGGGATACACGTGCTCAGAACCGGGTCAGAACCAGATTAAGAGTGACATAAAGGAATTCGGACTCAACCGTGTAGTGGTGGCCTCGTGCTCACCGCGGCTTCATGAGGCTACGTTCAGACAGTGTGTCAGTGAAGCCGGGCTGAACCCTTACCTTATGGAGATGGCGAACATCCGGGAGCAATGTTCATGGGTGCACAGCCATGATGCCAAGAATGCTACTATTAAAGCGAGGGACTTGGTGCGCTCCGCTGTATCAAGGGTCCGCCTGCTTGCCGCACAGACGGAAATGGATGTCCCGGTGGCACCCTCCACCTTGGTTATAGGCGGCGGCGTGGCGGGGATACAGGCCGCGCTTGATCTTGCGGACTCTGGCTACAAGGTGATACTCGTGGAGAAGCAGCCGAGCATCGGCGGCATCATGGCACGGCTCGACAAGACATTTCCCACCATGGACTGTTCCATCTGAATACTCGGGCCCAAGATGACGGATGCCGGTCGGCATCCCAACATTACACTTTTAACGATGAGTGAGGTAAAAGAGATCAGGGGATTCGTGGGCAACTTTCATGTGCGCATCCTGAAGAGGGCGAGGTACGTGAAGGAGAAGGAGTGCACGGCATGCGGTGACTGCGTTGACGTCTGCCCGGTCATCATTCCCGATGAGTTCAACATGGGACTGAGCACCCGACGGGCCATCTACTCGCCTTTTCCGCAGGCAGTGCCGGGGGCATACGCCGTGGATATCACCCGCTGCCTGGGCCACAATCCCATCATCTGCGGAAAGTGCATCGAGAAATGCAAGAAGCGCTGCATCGACTTTGACATGAACGACGAGGAGTTGGAATTCGACGTCGGTACAATCATCGTAGCCACCGGCCTGGAGGCCTATGACCCGACTATTCTTGACGAGTATGGCTACACACGTTATGAGAATGTCCTGACAAGCATGGAGCTCGAGCGGCTCATCAATGCCGGCGGGCCCACGGGCGGCAAGGTCATCCGCCTTACGGACAGCAAGGTTCCCAAGTCCGTCGCTTTTGTCCAATGCGTGGGCTCCCGATCCCAGCGCCGGGGCCGGACCTACTGCTCGAATATCTGCTGCATGAACACTGTGAAGAGCACGATCATGCTCAAAGAACACTATCCGGACATGGAGGTGAAGGTGTTCTATATTGACATCCGGGCCTTCGGCAAGGGGTTTGAGGATCTCTTCCGACGCAGTAAGGGTATGGGTGTCCGTTACATCCGTGGCCTCCCCGGTGACATTGAGCAGGACCCTCGAACGCGGGATCTCGTGCTGACAGTGGAAAACACGGCGACAAATGAGTTGGAGAGACACCACACGGAAATGGTTGTACTCGCCGTAGGCCTCGAACCTCCGGCAGACATGAAGGCTATTCAGGAGATGCTGGCCCTCCAGACAACATCGGACGGCTTCTATCTGGAGGCCCACCCGAAGTTGCAGCCGGTGGATTCAGCGACACGGGGGATATTCTTTGCCGGCTGCGCCGAAGGTCCCAAGGACATAAAAGACTCCGTCACCCAGGCCTCCGCAGCGACTGCCCGGGCCATGCGCCTCATGAATCCCGGTTCGCTCACCGTGGCGGCGATCACAGCGGCAGTTGATCCCGATCTATGCAACTCGTGCGGCCTGTGTGCGAAGGTGTGCCCGTACAATGCCATCAGCGTGGACGCAAAGGCGAAGACGGCAGCGGAAGTTACCGAAGCGGCCTGTTCGGGCTGCGGCACATGCGCGGCCGAATGTCCCGCCATGGCCATTACGATGAACCATTTTACAGACGCGCAGATCGAGGCTCAGATCGATGCCGTACTCGAAGGGAATGCCGCGGAGAGGATACCCGTCTTTGCATGCAACTGGTGCTCCTATGCAGGCGCCGATTTTGCCGGTGTGTCGAGGCTTCACTACCCACCCAACACCCGCCTGATCCGGACCATGTGCTCCGGTAGAGTGCACGAGAAGTTCATCTGGCGCGCCTTTGCCAAAGGAGCGCCCGCAGTGCTGGTGTCGGGATGTCACATCGGCGACTGCCACTACATGAACGCCAATCAGTGGACGGAGCGGCGTATCAAGCGCATTTGGAAGAAGATGGAAAAGATGGGACTCCGCACCGAAAGGCTGGGCCTGGAGTGGATAAGCGCGGCGGAAGGACTGCGCTTTCAAGCGGTCATGGAGAAGATGGAAAAGATCAGGAAGAGTGTCACTCCCAAGGAGATCGCCGAAACGATGCGCATCGTGAAGGAGCAAAAGACCCGCTCGAAAAGCAAGGCATCGGCCGCTGCAAACGATCGTTAATTAATTTCAAAACGGGATCGCAACTAGGACAAAAAGGATGCGAGAGCTATGCATTAAATAATATATTCCCGGCAAATTAAGAAAATGAGCCCTGGAGGCCCTTCCGGGGTTTTTCTGTTTTTGCAGAAGTTGATATGATAGCCGTGTCTATGCGATAACGAATCATCATGCTTGAACAAGATATTATAGAGAAGGTAGATCAGCCGGGAGGCGAGTCCTACCGTTGGCTCATAAGCCTCGTTAATTTTTTTCTCAGTTTCGCCACGATGAGCTCATTTATCTTTGTTCCCCTTCTCGGCGTGGAATTGGGGGCGTCCGACTTTGAAGTCGGCATTGTGGGTGCAGCCTATGGGGTCGCGTTCTTGTTTTCTTCTCTCATTTCGGGCTGGAAGTCCGACCACTTGGGAAGGCTTCTGTTTGTGCGGTGGGGGCTTCTGACAAGCAGTGTGGCTTTCGTCGCCCAGCTCCTCGCGCACAGTGTCACGGCATTGATTGTCGTTCGGGCGGCAGTAGGCTTTGCACTTGGCATTGCCGTTGCAGCAACGCTCACATACGCCTTCGAATGCGGCGCCAATATGGGGAAATACAGCTCCTACGGGTCCCTGGGATGGATTTTCGGCGCTGCCGCGGCAGCAATGGTTGGCGACATTGAACTTCTTTTCTGGCTCAGTTTTCTGTTTTGCCTACTGGCTTTTTTCATCTCCCTGGCCTTTCAAAAGATGCCTACGTATAAATTCTCCAAACCTCCCAATCTGTGGCTTGTCATGCGTCGCGACTATAAGGTTTACTTTGCTGTATTCCTCCGTCATCTGGGGGCGAGCGCCGTCTGGGTAATTTTCCCGTTGTATCTGGTCTCCATAGGCCTCGATCATTTTTGGGTCGGTCTTCTCTGGGGAATTAATTATGCCATGCAATTTTTAGTAATGCGACAGCTCGAGAGGTTTTCCGAATTCAAGACTTTCTTCTGGGGTCAGGTACTTTCAGTTTTCGTGTTTTTAGCATATGCTTTTTTCACAAGCCGGTTTGCCCTGGTTATAGTGCAGGTGATCCTGGGAGTGGCTTGGTCATGCCTCTATGTCGGCGCCCTGTTGATCGTATTGCGCGCCGGAAAAGAAAAGGGCACTGCCGGGGGCATATTCCAGTCCACCCTTAATTTGTGTAATGCCGTGGGTCCGCTGCTCGGCGGTCTCATTGCCCATGGTTGGGGGTACCGCGGCGTTATGCTTTTCGCTGCGGCCTTATGCGTCGGCGGCATGTTCGTAACTGTGCCGGCGCGCGAGCCCGCGTCCCGCATGTAGTGTACTGTTGAATGGAAATTAATTATGCTTTACAGTAAACCCGTAACAGAGATCATTCGGAAACGCTTTTCCTGCCGGACATATATTGACAAGCCCATCGCGGAGGAAGACGGGGAGCGCCTGTCCGATTTCCTGTCCGCAATCGGCAGAGGGCCATTCGGCGCGGCAGTGCGCTTTAAACTCATAGCAGCGACACACCAGGATGGAAAGGCCCTGAAGGGACTGGGCACATACGGCTTTATCAAGGGCGCATCGGGATTCATCGTGGGCGCCGCGGGACCTTCTTCAAAGAACCTGGAAGACTTTGGCTGCATGATGGAGCGCGTAATTCTCTTTGCGACGGACATGGGGCTCGGCACTTGCTGGCTGGGAGGCAGTTTCACCAGGAGCAGCTTTGCAAAAAAGATTTCTGCGACTGCTAACGAACTTGTGCCTGCCGTAGCTTCTGTCGGATATATTTTGAAGAAGGAGCAAGAGGGGGTTACGATCCGCCAGATTGTGGGAGGACACAACAGGAAACCATGGGATAATCTTTTCTTCCGGGAGAAGTTTGGCATTCCTCTCTCACCTAATGAAGCGGGTCCTTATGCAGCGCCGCTGGAAATGGTGCGGATAGCGCCTTCCGCTTCAAACAAGCAACCCTGGAGAATTTTCAAAGACGGTAATTCGTGGCACTTCTATATGCAGCGTACCAAGGGGTACGGCAAGAGCTTTACCTTCAGGCTTTTAAATATAGCTGATTTGCAGCGGTTGGATATGGGCATCGCCATGTGCCACTTTGAACTCACTGCGGGCGAACTTGGCTTGAAAGGCAAGTGGAACATTAAGGAGCCAGAGATCGAAAAGCCGGACACCCTTTGCGAATACATCACAAGCTGGATCGGAGACTAGTTATAACATATTGGATTGATGACTAATATGACAGATGTGTATTTTGCAATACCGGCTTTCCCCCCGTATTGCGTTCTTAGAAATACAAAGTAATATTCATCAATATATTCGTCTGAACCTCCAGAACTCTTTCGGCTTCAACTTCGAACAAAGTTGCAAGCATATTATCCTACTCTACCTCTTTTACCATACCAAATATATTCACATGAAGTCCCGTTGCCGATCTCGAGTAACGGATAAGATATAAGTCAAGAGCCGTCTCTCCATCAGTTCCGGCACGGCATCAAACAAAAAAAGACAGGACACTCAAACTTTTCGTTGACATTACAATCGCTACAGCTCATCAGGGGAAGGATGTCATTTAGCAGGCCACTCCACTTACCCTCCTCGCCTTTTTCTTTCTTGCGAAGTTCGCGTTGCCCATGATAAATATAAATCAGGTTAATCGGAATATCCTCAATTGAATCCGGAAGCAGGCGAACGGGGAGAACTAATGCAGGACAAAATGGCGTCCACATCATCAGACCTTCACAAGGCCTGTACTGTCTTGTTCGGCACCGATGCAAATATTTCCAGACATTTCCTGAACTGCCTCAAGGCTTCCAGTCTGAAGAGGGCATACAGGAAGAGGGCTTTGGAGGCGCACCCTGACCGTGCCACAGCGCTTGCCGAATCGCCCTTAATCCTGGCAGAGCGTTTCCGAGAAATAAACCTTGCCTACAATCAACTAAACACATTTCTCGAATACCCCTGGAGATACCCGCATAGCGGCTATGCCGCCCACCGATCCTACGAACATGAGTCAGTAAGAAGAAAACAAAACACATATGAATCGCATGAGCATATAAGGACGGGAAGCGGCGCACATCGAAGCAGGTATCAGGGAATGAGTGAACATCTCTGGCAGGGAGGGCTTCCGAGAAAAAAGCTTCTCCTTGGGCGGTTTCTGTATTACAGCGGCATCATTTCGATGAAAAGCCTGATCGAGGCTATCGTATGGCAAAAAAGCAAACGGCCGATGGTTGGCAACATTGCTTTACGATGGGACTGGCTGGATCGGGACGACATCCTGGCGATTATATCTATGCGGCGCAGAGGTGAGAAATTTTGTGAATGCGCTCTTCGCTGCGGGTACATCAGCAGCTATCAGCGAACCATCCTGCTTGCGAGACAGAGAATGCTGCAGCCTCTCATCGGCAGTTTCTTCACCGATCGCAAGATTATCGCTCCCCAGGAAATGGAACGCATCGTTGAACAATTTTACACACACAACAGGAAGCATTGGCGCAAGTAATCGGCCTTTGCCTGCTGCCGCCCTATTTGACCTTATACATCTCTTGATAAAGCTGAAGTTCGATGGCGTTGAAGAATGTATCGTACTGTTTTTCTCCTAGAAGCCTCCGCATCTCCCAGCCCGTTGACGTCTTCTTCTCTGCGATGACGGAGAGGACAAGTTCACATTCCTTCCAGTTGATCTGTTTCACACGGGCTATGCTCTTGGTCCTCCAGTCCTCCTGAATCAGGTAACCCGATTCCACCTCGTTCTTCTCCTGATTTATCGCGACAGATCCGAAGCCCTTCTCACTGAGTACATGTGCGATAGCTGTAAGGAGTTTATTTTCGTTTGCTTCATAGATGTGCCTGTATTCGTCCGGCTTGGAGATGACTTCTCCCTCTTCCTTGCAGGAAGTAAGAAGCAAACCGATGGAGAAAATGATTGGCAAAAGAAAGATAAGTAAAGTTTGGCGTTTATTCATGGCATGAAATAATTAAGGCAATGGGTGGAACTTTTGTGCCGATCAGTTCTGCGATTGGCGCAGTCGCGATATCCTTTCTTACACTTGATAACTTTGAAAACCCGCGTAGTGTCATCGCTATGGTAAGCCGCAGCGCCGTGCAATGCAAAGGGGCGGCGACGTGTCAATCTTATGATTTATGAACGGTCAATAAGATTTCTCCCGAAGTTTACTCTGAGTAAACTGAAGGGTAGAAATGACAAGATGGGAAATTTTCAAAGCTTTTAATAGCAGTATTGAAATTCTTAATAGCGCGGTCTGCCGCCGGGACGTCTTCCGCCGCCGCCACGGCGATCCTCAGTGCGGGGACGCGCCTCATTCACGTTCAGCTTCCGTCCTTTCACCTCTTTGCCATTGAGGCCGCTGATCGCCGCCTGCGCTTCCTCGGTCGACGGCATCTCAACAAATCCGAACCCCTTGGAATGGCCGCTGGACTGGTCCTTGATGATGGACGCGGACGCTACCTGCCCGAATTCTCCAAAAGCCTGACGTAAATCTTCTTCCGTAACGGTGTAAGCCAAGTTCCCTACATAAATATTCATAACATCTCCTTCATTTAATTTGGGGCATTATATTCGTTTATTCTTCTTTTGTATATTTAAATTTTTCGCTCTTTAATTAATGGATACGGCCTTGTTTTCGCTATATAAAAGGGGAATAAGTGAAGACAGTGCTTTCATCCGTAGATACCGCTGTCTGTGCAGAAGACTTGAAGCAGACTCTATCACCCTCACAGGAATCAGATATCTGTCGCACCGGTGACCGTTTGAGGGCATTTGCCAAACTGCTGACATTAAATCGCCCGCGGCGTTCAGGGCTGATCTGCCGGCTCGCCCGATGCCGGCGCCTCATCATGCTCCATCACCTTGTCTTTCTTGCCTTGGCGCCTCAGCATCTTTTCTTTTGCCTTGCGCATGCGCTCAAGTTCCTTTTGCCTCTTGATAAACTTGTTTTGACTTTGCCTTGCCATATTCCACCTGCCTTCATACGGCGCAGTCTGTGCCGCTTTGAGGAAATCACTTTAAGCCCTAAAAAACCCAGCGCCCTTTTTAAGCTCTGGGTATGGGACTCGGACAAACACCGGCTCTAAAAGTTAATTTACTATATGACGCCCCGTTGATTATGTCAAGCATCAGTCGATAGGGGCGTTTGTGGTAAATGCAGCGCTAGGGAAGGCGGACATCTTATTATCATCGGAGAATGCTGAAAAACCACCGGCGCGCCGCTAGGCGCGGTCATTTGTAATTGACACCCATTATGTTTCCCATTATACTCCGTGCGCAAGATAATGCATTTCAATGGCAGTCAGGTAAGGATCCGGTGGGGGATCCGTGGGATAATTATTGGACAACCGCCCTCGGCAGCATCAAATGCATGCTTTATGAAATCTGTAATCAGCCATCCTGGAAAACCGGGCTCATCAGGGAAAGCCGGCCTGAGAGTTTATTTCCTCCTCATAACGCTGATCGCAGTTGTCATAGTATACTATCGCATGCCCCGACCTTGCCATGAACCGCTGACCTACCGCATAGGCACGGTAGATGCGAAGTTCGGATTGAGTCGCCAGGAGTTTGCAGATGCGGCCGGGAAGGCTGCCTCAATCTGGGGAAAACAGTATGCACGCGCGCTTTTTCGGGAGGAGCCTAACGGCAAGATTGAGGTCAATCTGGTCTATGACTACAGGCAGGAAGCTGCGGACAAACTGAAAAAACTCCACTACGCAATCGGGACCACTAAGAGTACATACGATGACATGAAGGTTCGTTTTGAGAACATGAAGGCGGAATACGAAAGCAAGAGCGCCGCCTTTGCGAACAATTCTAGCGCCTACAACAGGCGTATCGGCGCCTATAATGCGGAGATCGAAGCCGGACGTCAGCGAGGCGGAGTTACGGAGGCCGTCTACAGGCTGCTCACGGCGGAGACGGGCGAATTGAACAACATGCGCGGAAATCTGCAGGTGCGCCAGGAGGAGCTCAGGAGGATGGCAGATATCCTCAACAGCATGACGGTCGTGATAAACGATATTGCCACCAACTATAACCTTGACGTCGTCAAGTCCCATGATACGGGCAAGAGGCTGGGCAGTGAGTTCTGCGGGGGAGATTATATCAGCAAGGACGGCAAGCAGACAATTACGGTCTACCAGTTTGTCGATGTGAACAGACTAGTGCGGGTGCTAGCCC
>JBKQQP010000015.1:0-3495 GCA_052144335.1 Syntrophales bacterium | reverse complement strand
AGATTGGAACAATGAACCGAAGGCAGGTAGCGGCCCTTGTTGGAGTTGCACCTCTGAATCGGGATAGTGGCAAATACAAAGGCAAGCGTACCATCTGGGGCGGCAGGGCAAGAATCCGTTCCGTATTATACATGTGTGTCATATCAGGCATTTGTCACAACCCCAAGATAAAAGCCTTTTATAACAGGTTGATCAGCTCTGGGAAGAAACACAAAGTTGCCATTACTGCCTGCATGAGGAAGCTTATGATTATCCTCAATACAATGATCAAAAATGGTACCTGTTGGAATGAATCAGGCTGTTAAAATTCTACTTGACGTGAAACACAGTTGCTACTTATCTTCAATGGCGAGATCGTCTGGGAACTGATGAGTTCAGATTGAAACCTGCAAAAAATGAAAAGGGAGGATCATTTCTGACGAGCCGATAGCTTAACGTGTTGATAATACCGTAATGATATAACAGAAAAGCCTACAATTATAGATAGTTGAATGATTTCCCCTATCAGGAAGATAACCTTTCTGAAAGAAAAAGCCTCTAACCCTAAGGAATCAGAGGCTTTTCGCATCATTATAGGGCCGCTTTCAGCACGTTAAGCTATCGGCTCGCCATTTCTGATTCTGCCTTTCTTTAAGGTCATCAATTTATGCATTCACTTTAAGGCAGTGTATTTTAGTCGTTGATTTAACATAATTTTGTCCAATTCCTTCTACAGATGAACGTACAACAGTTCGAGTCATTTCGAAACTGCCCTGTATTCCAGCGGCTTTCCCAGTTCCTCCGGTGATAGTACCGTTTCCCTTCGCAGAACCCATACCACCTGGTTTTTGTTGTCCGGCAAATTTATATGTATAAAAGACCTTGTCACGATTTTCATTTTCAGCGACTTCTGTTGACTGCTCACTGGACGAATTCATACGGGTCAGATGTCAGCACGAATTGACAGTTGCTTGGCGCAGACATTCCGGTAGCTGATCTGAAATAGCAGTCGAGTCCAAGTTGAGAATGCGTCTTGTCCATTGAATGGAATCCGAGCTGTTTCATCTCCTGATATGCCTGCTCGCCGGGCATACCTTCTATGAGATGCCTGTATAAGCCTATCACGAAACCAGTACGATCCTCGCCGTCACGATCATGGACGTAAAGGGGGTAGTAACTCGGGTCTTTGAGAATCGCTATGATTTGATTTACGCGCTCATCCGAGGGTTTAAAGATTGAATCCGGAAGTTTCATAGATATGAATGTAACCCCGTTTTTATCAGCGGCTTTACGTTCGGTTTCTATTATCCTACCATTTGTTTCGAGGTTGAGAATAGTTTTGATATGGAGCTCATCATGAAGAATTTTTACGCCTTTATCCAATTTCTCCTGTAGCTGATATGTCCACTGTGCCGGGTGTCCGATTTGTCCAACGATTGGAACTGCTCCTCGATAAAGACCATACTTTAGAGGGTCAGGTGCGTTACCGGGTCCCGGTTTACCGACAGAAACGAAGTGGAACTGTTCTATGACTTTAGCGACTTCCGCTACCTGATGATCTACGCGAGGATCTTTTGCGTCGTTGACGGTTGAATAAGAAATACTGGAACAAGCATTCAGTGTAACGACCGGGAAAGTCAAAAGGATGCATGCACAAATAAAATACCTCATTTCAAATTACCTCCGATCTCATGTGATTAAATGAAGCCGTATTAATGATGACTCCAATGTGTTTGCCGCGTTCTCTTAAATGAATAAATGGTTTCAGTAATCAGCCCACGGTACCCTCACGCAATGTTAAAAGGTTTATGAATTTTAATCTGTAACTTTACATATGTGTTGTGATTACCACGATTACCATTTCAAATCTACAATGAAAAGCAAAAGAGGCAGTTTGTGGACTTCAGCTTGCTATATTGTAGTTCGATATTGAATCGCTTTAGGAATATCGATATCCTTCTGATGCGAGTTTGGTTATTCCAGCAAAATGGCAAGGAGGATATTTTGAAGAGAGCAGACACACGGAAAGTTAGAAGTGTAGGAGACTGATAGTTGCGATAGATGTAGGAATGGAGATGAACAGGGGATATTGCACCACCCCTGACGGGAGGAGCAGCAAGATCTTCAAGTTTGACAATACCAGAGAGGGGTTCGATACGTTCTGGGGCATGGTTATGGCGAGCAAGAACAGATTTAAGTGCAACGAGGTGATTGTCGGGTACGAATCAACCGGCCCGTATGGGGAACCCCTCGTTCATTACCTGATAAAAAAGCCTGTGAAGATGGTACAGGTCAATCCTATGCACACAAAGAGGGTAAAAGAGATAAATGATAATTCTCCTTTGAAGACAGATGACAAGGATCCGCGTGTGATAGCGGATATTATAAAATTGGGGCGCGCGTTGAGTATTGTGATACCGGAAGGTGATGCGGCATACTTACGGAGGTTGAACAACTCGCGGGAGAGGCATGTAAGGGAACGGACTGCCCTTGTGAACCAGTTACAGCAATTGGTCTTTCTGTTGTTTCCCGAGTTCAAGAAAGTGATAAGAGACATAAAATGCAAGACTCCTCTTTACCTTCTCAAGAAATATCCGACGCCGGAGGCCATAAGCGTTTTGGAGACGCATGTACTTGGCGAAGAAATGAGGAAGAAGAGTAGGGGCAAGTTTAGAGAGCACCATGCAGATATGCTGATCAATCTTGCAAAGGATACCATCGGCATCAGAGAAGGCGTTTCGGGTCTCTCCATGGACATAAGGCATATCCTCGTTCAATTGGAGATGCTGGGAAACCTTGTTGCAGAGATAGAGGGCGAGATGGAGACAGCCCTTGGGAGGATACCCTATAGTTCAAAGTTGCTTTCCATAAAAGGGCTTGGGGTAGTGTCCGTGGCAGGTATCATCGGAGAGATCGGAGATTTTAAGAAATTCGGGACACAGCCAGAAATCATGAAACTTGCCGGCCTTGACATCTGCGAGATAAGTTCCGGCAAATGGAAAGGACGAAGGAGGATCTCAAAAAGAGGAAGGAGCCTGCTTCGGAAGATACTCTATTATGCGGCGATCCAGACCATAAGAAAGAATGGCATCCTGCATGATTATTACACAAGATTTACCGATAGGGGGATGAAACGGATGATGGCCCTCGTGGCGGTTTCCAGGAAGCTTTTGGGGATCATATATGCGATTGTAAGGGATGACAGCGAATATACAGTCAACTTCGAATCCATGAAAAGGCAGGTGATAAAAAAGGCTGCATAAGCTATTATTACATAGGCGGGGAGATTATCGTTTTCTTCCATTGAGGCGCTTATGCGACCTCCTACTTCAGAATACATAACTCCCCGTCAACATCTTAACCCCAATTAAGCAAGGTAAAAGCGTTTTATACGACTTTCTAATTACAAGGGTTGGGTAAGATGTAGTACAAAAGATGGGGATAACCGCCTATGAAGATACCTTCAAATCCAAAAACAAATATATAAAAAAATCTTTACTGGAATAAACAAGGAAG